>NZ_JBHZBU010000003.1:133834-876723 GCF_042754945.1 Nocardia sp. NPDC059180 | reverse complement strand
GACCCCGAATCGGCGACCGGCCCGGCCACCGAACGACCCGCAGCGATGTAGTCGGCCAAATCCTGCTCCGTCGGCCCGGCCGCGGCCTGCCCACCGAAGGAACCCAACGCCAACACCGCAGCACTGGCCACCACCACCACACGCAACAACCGACGCGAGGTACTCCGTCTCATAACTTGCCTTCCTGAGCGACAAACGTTTCAGTGACAGCGCCGCCGCGAAATGTGACGGCACCAAAACTGCGCCAACGGTATTTGCGGAAACGACGCGGTCCCGCGGAGAACGGGGGTCTCTGGAAACCTCACGAAAATCGATCACCGGTATTCGGCACGATGGACAGTCGAGTCGCTCACTACCGGCGCGTCGGCACCGAAACGCCCTATGCATCAGGCATTTCTGGGACTTGACCTGGATGTTTGCTGTCGAGCTAGATGTAGCGAGGCGCGGCTTGCTCGGGAATCAATGTGCGCTGAGCCAATTCTCGAACGCCTCTTACTGTGAGCTGTACAGGCGTGGATTCAAAAGCGGTATTTCCATATTTCCCACTGGATACAATTACCGACCGTGGAAAAGCTGTCATGGCAGCAGCGGGCATCGGTGCCTCGTCCGGTCTCAGATTCGCGGGCATGGACGTGCCTCGGAGCTGAGATATCAACGGCGAGCGGGTAATAGCGCAGCGCAGGCCGGACCGGTCGGGCAGGAGGACGATGCCGGATGTATCTCGTGAGCATGGTTGCGGCCTGGTTGACGTTCGCCGCCCTTGGCGCGACATCCCTGTGGGTGGTCTGGGTGGCCCCGGTATCCACCCGCGTCAAGGTGCAGCGCTCACTCGGCCCCGTGTGTCTGTTGAGCGTGGTGGTGATGCTCGTCTGGATGCAGCTCGCGGCCGGCTGGTAAGGGATCCTCCCGGTGACCGGTATCAGGCTTTCGGGCCTATACGTGCGTCAGGATGCCAGCCCGCGCACCTGTTCCAGAAGGCCGACGATCTGCTGGATCGTGTCGAGGTTCTGCAAAGGCTCGGGGATGCGGCGCCGCAGACGCTCCCAGCGAGTGGAGGCGCGGGTGATGTTCGGCTCCGGATCGGCGAGATCCTCGAGGACGTCATCGATATCGCTCGGCTCGGCGACCGAATCCGGTGCCGCGGCGATATGGGTGCGGAGCCGGGCGAGTTCGTCGCGCAGTTCGGTGAGCAGGGTGGCGAGCTGATCGGTGTCCGCGCCACCGGAAAGATGGACCGGACCGTTGATCTGCCCGTTGTTGCCGGAGCCACCGATATTGCCTGCGACCACCTGGCTGCCGGTGATGCGGACCGAATGCGAAGGCGTGTTGTCTGGCATCGAGGTTCCTAATCCGTTGCGGTCGAGTTGGTATCGGGACCGGCCTGCACGGAGCCGGAATTGCCTTCGCCGCCGATGTTTCCGGCGATGACGTTGGAGTTGTTGACGATCGTCGAGTTGTTGATCTGCTTGACCATGTCATCGAAACCCTTGGCGGCGATGCCCTTCTCGGTGAGGTAACGATGTACTGCGTCGAGGGTGCGCCGCTCCAGAATCTTCAGGTAACGGTCGCTGTCGGTCTCCTGGAACAGGTTGTTGAGCCGGTTGCCCGCGCCGATCTCCCGGATGCTTGCCGCGGCTCCGAGTACCTGTGCCGCTTCGTCGGGAGTGGTCCAGGTGCCGCCGGGGCGACTGCGGGTGATCATGCCCCGCACGAGATCGCCGACGCGGCTGGGCACGGTGGTCGGCAGCAGCGCCAGGTCCGCGACCGCTGCCCACAGGGCGCGCAGCTCCAGCATGTCCGGTGGGGTGTCGACGCGGCGGAACACGGGAGCGATCGGCGGCAATACGAACGCATGCCATTCCAGCACCAGCATGCGTTCCTCGCAGCCGACGTGCAGGAATCCCGAAACCGCGAGTTGACGTGCCCAGCTCTCCAGTCGGAAGCAGCGGTAGTAACGCAGCCATTCCGGTGACTTGTTGGCCAGGTCGGCCCAGTCCTGCTCGTTGAGCTCCGGCTCGACGCCCGCGTTCAGTCGATCCAGCAGGGGGCCGGCGGACGGGTTGTGCACAATGTCGACCGGCGACAGCAGCGCCCAGCTGGTGATGCCCAGGTCGGCGAACCGCCATCCGGGTGTGAGGGTGGGGGAGGTGCGTAGCTTCTTCAGGTCCTCGGACACAAAGTCCTGCAGTTCACGCGGGTCGAATCTCGGCACCATGGCGACCGCGTTCTCCGGCGCGACGGCACCCTTCGTGGTCGTCTTCGCATACAGCTCGAGTGCGGCCGACCAGGAGCGGATCCGGTTGCCGGCGCCGACGAACGGCTTGCGTCCGCGATAGACGACGATCTCGCCGGAGTTCTCCTGAGAGCGACGCAACTGGTCCTGGGTGATGCGCTGCAGCCGCGCGGCGTACGGCGCGGATGCCTTGACCACGGCTTCGCGCGGTGCGGTCTGCGGTTGATAGCGCCCGTACCCGAACCAGTTGGTGGCGACCTGCCAGGGCAGATAGTGGCGGGCGACCAGCATGCAGAGCATCGCTGTTGTCAACGCCAGCGCGAGCAGGACCAACAGCACGGCGACGCCCGAACTCGAGTCCGAATCCGATGATCCGATCAGGAGCGCGCCGAACGGCACCGCGACGAGCGCCGGTATCAAGAGCCAGAGGAAAGCGAGCAACCACCACAGGAAGGCAGTCGCCCACCAGCGTTGGCCCCGTCCGAAGAGGAAGCGGCCGGAGCCCGATGAGCTGTATGCAAGCCGTGACACGATCGCCGAGCACGCTCGCCAGGTGATCCCGGATGCCAGCCACACGACGACCAGCGGAAACGCGAGCACGGTGGTGACCGCGAGCAGCGCGAGCAGGACGGCGTTCACGGTCCGCCGCCGCGACTGCGCCGCCAGCGCCTCGCGCAGCACGGTCGTCGCGTCCACACCGGGCGAGGGCGGGATCGCCCGCTTGGGCTCGGCCAGGTATTCCTCGACCAGGGCATCGGCCAGCTCGTCGTCGAGGTGAACCGCAGCGGCCAGATAGCGTGTGGGCTCATCGGTCGGTGTGGTCATCGCGGTCTCGACACCGCGTCACGAAGCTGTTTCGCCGTGCTCATCCACGCCCCCCTGGAGAACTTGAATCGCTTGTGTCGCAGAGATTATCAGCGCCCTGCGACAAGATCGCCGGAATCGCGCCCGACTGCCTTCGCTCCCGGAGTGTCGGCCAACCTCGGAGTGTCGGCCCAGGCGTCGAGGCTTTGGCGGGGCCGACTCGATCGAGGCCGGTTCATCGCAGTCCGGCGCCCGGCCGGCGGGCGACAGGAGACCGCAGGGCCGGATCGCTCGGATGAGAGGCTGCCGGCGTCATGGCCTGCCCGGAATAGATCACCCAGAACCCTTGCTCAAAACTAGAACGCGTTCTAGCTTTGAGGGTGAATCTGTCGCGACGCGGGCCCGAAAGGCGCATGAATGAACACTGATCCGCAGATCACCGAGGTCGATCAGCTCCATCGGGAGCCGTTGGCGGTCGATATGCTCATCCGTTCGCTCGATCTGTATGCCGATCGGACCGCGGTGCACATCGGTGACGAGCAGCTGACCTATCGCCAGGTGCGCGACCAGATCAGCACGTTCGCGCAGGCCTACACCTCCCTCGGGCTCGGGATCGGCAGCCCGGTGGCGATCCTGTCCGCGAACCGGCCCGAGGTGCTGTTCGCCCAGGGCGCCAATGCGGTCACCGGTGTCCGGTTCGCCGCGCTGCATCCCATGGGTTCGCTCGACGATCACGCCTACGTTCTGCAGGACGCGGGCATCGAGACCCTCATCTACGACCCGGACAAGTACGAGGAGCGGGCCGCCGCGCTGGCCGAACGGGTGCCCGAGCTGAAGAACCTGCTCGCCTTCGGCCCGACCGAGGTGGGCACCGATCTGCTGGCCGCCGCCCAGGCCTTCGAACCCGCCCCGCTGGTCGCCCCCGATGTCGCGCCGAGCGACACCGTCAGCCTCGCCTACACCGGCGGCACCACCGGTAAGTCGAAGGGTGTGATGCTCAGCTTCCGTGGCGGCGCGACGCTGCTGCGCATCCAGATGACCGAATGGCAGTGGCCGCAGGACGTGCGTTTCCTGGTCTGCACGCCGCTCAGCCACGCAGGCGGCGCGTTCTGGAACCCGACCAGCCTGCAGGGCGGTTCGATCGTGGTGCTGCCCGGATTCGATCCGGCGACGGTGCTCGCCACCATCGAGAAGTACAAGATCACCTCCACGATGCTGGTCCCGACCATGCTCTACGCCCTGCTCGACTATCCCGACCTGGACAAATACGATCTGTCGAGCCTGGAGACCGTGTTCTACGGCGCCTCTGCGATCTCGCCGACCCGGCTGGCCGAGGCGATCGAGAAGTTCGGCCCGATCTTTTTCCAGTTCTACGGCCAGGCCGAATGCCCGATGACGATTTCGGTGCTGCGCAAGGAAGACCACGATCCGGCCGTGCCGGAGCGGCTGGCCAGCTGTGGCCGTCCGGTGCCGTGGCTGCATGTCGCGCTACTCGACGACGAGGGCAATCAGGTGCCGACGGGGGAGCCGGGCGAGATCTGCGTGCGCGGCCCGCTCGTCATGAAGGGCTATCTGAACAAGCCAGAGCAGACCGCCGAGGCCACCGAACACGACTGGCTGCACACCGGCGACATCGCCCGCCGCGACGCCGACGGCTTCCTCTACATCGTCGACCGCAAGAAGGACATGATCGTCTCCGGCGGATTCAACGTCTATCCACGCGAAGTGGAGGATGTGCTGTCCGCTCATCCCGCCGTGAGCGCCGCCGCGGTCATCGGTGTGCCCGACGATAAATGGGGCGAGGCCGTGAAAGCGGTCGTGGTGTTGCGTTCGGGTCGCGAGGTGGCGGTCGAGGAATTGCAGGCCCTGGTGAAGGAACGCAAGGGCGCCGTGTACACGCCCAAGACGGTCGATTTCGCCGACAGCATCCCGCTCAGCCCGCTGGGCAAGCCGGACAAGAAGGCGCTGCGCGCGCAGTACTGGGGCGACGGTGCGCGACAGGTGAACTGAGCACTTCTCGTGGCAGAGCCGGCTGGACGACGTGTTCAGCCGGCCCTGCATTCGTGTTTCGAGCGAACTATCGGCGGCCCTGTGAAGTACTTTCGCCCACCTCTGAGCGACAATCGACAGCGTTGTCGCTCAGAGGTGGGCGAGACGTCCCCGTACCTGGTAAGCCGAAGCCGCGCCGGCTCGAATCAGCCGGAGATGCATATGCCGGTATCAGCGATCCGGCGGTCCGGCAAGAATCGCGGTGACCATGTCGATCAGCTCTTCCATGACTTCGTCAGGGGACAGCCGAGTACCGCTGAGCGCCAGCATGTCGCGCAGACCGTCGAGATCGCCGAGCGCCTGGAAGGTCAGGCTCATGGCTTGAGTCAGCCGGAAACGTATGGTCCGGGCCGGGACACTGGGATAGATCGCGCCGAGCAGTGTGGTGAACCGCCGGGCCTGCGGCGCGAAACCGTCGGTGATCCGCGACAGCGCCGGATGACGGCTGCCGATGATCCCCGCGACGATGGTGACCCACGCGGTCCCGCCCGCCGCGATCTGCTCGGCTACGGGGCGAACGAATGCCTCGGCCACCGAGCGGGCCGACGGATCGCCGGAAGCCTCGATGCCGTCCAGCAATTCGGCGCGACGGTGTGAGACCTGGCCCCCGCGCTGGTCGAGCAGTGCCTCGACCAGCGCGTCCTTGGAACCGAAGTGATAGTGCACCGAGGCCACATTCGCGCCGGCCGCCGACATCACCGCGCGCAGCGACACCGCGTCGATCCCGCGCTCGGCGAAGAGCCGTTCGGCCGCGAGGATCAGGCGCTGATCGGTCGGCAGGACGGCGTCGGGCGGCCCGTCCGGCGCGGTGTCGGTCTGTAGTCCTCGGGTCACCTGCGCACCCTAATCGAGGGGTGCGGGCGCGCCGTAGAGCGTCACGACGCAGGCGCCGCCGAGGCCGAGGTTGTGTGCGAGGGCGCGCCGGGCGCCGTCGACCTGCCGCGGCCCGGCCTCGCCACGCAACTGCCAGGTGAGTTCGGCGCATTGCGCAAGACCGGTAGCGCCGAGCGGGTGCCCCTTGGAGATCAGCCCGCCGGACGGGTTGACCACCCAGCGTCCACCGTAGGTCGTCGCACCGGCATCGATCAGTCCACCCGATTCGCCTGGCGCACACATGCCGAGCGATTCGTAGGTGATCAGCTCGTTGATCGAGAAACAGTCGTGCAATTCGATGACGTCCACCTCGTCGATGCCGACACCGGTCGCCGTGAACACCTCCTGCGCGGCCTTGCGCGTCATCGGCGCACCGACCACATCGATCATCGATTCGGTCGCGAACGACGACGTGTCGTCGGTGGCCAGCGCCTGGCCGAGGATCTCGACGGCGCGATCGGCGAGGCCGTGCTTGCGCACGAACGCCTCGCTGACTACGACCGCCGCGGCCGAACCGTCCGACATGGGTGAGCACTGCGAGCGGGTCAGCGGATCGTGCACCGGCTTGTCGCCGAGCACCTGCTCGAGGGTGTACGCGTCCTGGAACTGGGCGTAGGGGTTCCGGGTCGAATGCTCGTGGTTCTTCACCGCGACACCGGCGAGCTGTTCGCGGGTGGTGCCGTAGCGGCGCATGTGCTCGGCCCCGGCGGCGCCGAAGAACTGAGCTGTCAGCGGTGCCTTGCCGAATCCGTTGGTGGACTTCAGAACCGCGATATGGCGGTCGATCGTCGAGACGGCCGGATTGCCCGAGCCTGCCATGGCTTCCTTGGTCATCTGCTCGAAGCCCACGGCCAGCGCCACGTCCACGAGCCCGGCCTGCACCCATTCGCGGGCGAGCATCAGCGCGGTCGACCCGGTGGCGCAGTTGTTGTTGACGTTCACCATCGGAATCCCGGTGAGCCCCACGTCGTAGAGTGCCCGCTGCCCCGCCGTGGACGGCTGGAAAACGTAACCGACCGCAGCCCGCTGCACCTGGTCGTAGCCGACGCCCGCATCGGCGAGCGCCGCACCCACCGCCTCGGCGACCATATCCGGGTAGTTCCAGTCCCGGCTGGCGATCTTCTCGAACTTCGTCATCCCGACACCGATGACGAACGTGCGCTGACTCATTGATTCTCTCCTCTACACCGCTGTGCGCGTTGATATGTGGTGATTACTGTCTCGGCCGTGCACTGCCGACGACCCAGAGGGCATGGAATTGCGACGCACCGCCCATGGCGTGGCCGATGGCGAGCTTTGCCTCAGGTACCTGATGTGCACCGGCGGTGCCGCGGACTTGCAGTGCGGCTTCGGCGAAACGCAACAGCCCGGTGGCGCCGGTCGGATTGCCCGACAGCACCCCGCCCGACGGATTGATCGGCAGGTCGCCGCCGAAGGCGGTGCGCCCGGAGTCGACCATTTTCCAGCCCGCACCGATCTCGGCCAGCCCGATGTTCTCCAGCCACATCGGCTCGTACCAGCTGTAGGGGATGTATAGCTCGGCTGTGTCGATCTCGCCGGCCGGATCGGTGATCCCCGCCTGCCGGTACGCCTCGGCTGCGCATTGCCTGCCCGCTTCCGGGTTCACCTCGTCGCGGCCGGCGAAATGGCCGGTCTCGGTGCGCCAGGCCATGCCGTGAATCCAGGCCGGCGGTTGCGGATTGCCCTCCGCATCGTCTTCGCCGGCGATGACCACCGCGCACGACCCGTCCGAGGACGGGCACGATTCCAGATACCGGATGGGATCCCAGAGCATCCGCGAATCGCGCACCTCTTCGACGGTGATATCCGGACGTTGGATATGCGCGTACGGATTGCGCGTCGCATTGAGCCGATGGTTGACCGCCACCTGCCAGCCGATGTGCTCCGGCGCCCCGGATCGCCGGATGTACTCGCGGATAACCGGGGCGAAATGTCCGCCCGCCCCCGCGCCGAGGTTGGCGCTGAACGGCAGACCCCGAGAGAGCGCCCAGGTGAAATCGCCCTCGGATTCCTTCGAATAGGCGACCACGAGCACCCGCCGCGCCAGTCCGGCCTGCACCAGATGCGCCCCGTAGATGGCGGCGTGCCCGCCGACGCTGCCGCCGGTGAACACCCGGGTGACCGGCAGGCCGCGCGCACCCATGGCATCGGCCAGGTACAGCTCGGGGTTCATCACGCCGTCGAACAGGTCCGGCGTCTTCGACAGCACGATGGCGTCGATATCGCCGTGGTCGAGCCCTGCGTCGGCCAGTGCGGCGTCGACGGATTCGCGCACCAGCGCGCCGATGGTGACCTCGCGTTTCTTGGCCTGCTTGCTCTGTCCGATTCCGATGACCGCGGTTCTCATCGATCTCCCTCCATCAGGCAGATCAGGTTCTGCTGTAGCGCAGGCCCGTTGGTGGCGTGGGCGAGGGTGCGATCGGCGCGGCCGTCCAGAATGTGTTGTGCGGCCTCGCCTATCCGGATCAGCCCGGTCGCGGTCGCCGGTCGGCCGGCCAGTGGTCCGCCACCAGGATTGATCCGGGCGCCGTTCACTTCGAGTGTCGCGGCGAGCAGAGGCTCCTGATAGCTGTATTCGCAGTGCAATTCGGCGATATCGACCGCGGCTGGTCCGAAGCCGGCGAGTTCGGCCGCCCGGGCGGCCGCGGTGGCGACGGTGTCGACGCGGGTGAGATCGCGCGTACCCGGATAGTGGTTGTCCATCCGATGATCGGCGCCCCGCACCCAGGCGGGCCGGTCCGCGAGTTTGCGGGCGACGTCACCGGCGGCGAGCACAACGACGGCTGCCGCGTCCCCGACCGGCGCCACATCGTGGGCGCGCAGGGGAGAGGCGATGTAGGGCGCGTCCAGCAGTTGATCGACCGGGTACTCGCCGGATACCTGAGCGGCGGGATTACCGGTTGCCGAGGCGAGGCTGCGTGAGACCACCTCGGCCAACTGCCGCTCGCTCACCGCACCCTTCTCGATCAGCGCCGCAGCCTGCAATGCCGCAATGGCATCGCGGTGCGGGCGCAGCGGCGCCAGGAAATACGGATCGAGCTGAGCGGCCATCACCTGGTCGAGATCCTGCGGCAACGACCCGCGGCCGATGCCGTAGACGACCGCGATATCGCCTTCGCCGAGCTGTAGCCAGCTCAACGCCTCGTAGAAGGCCCAGGCCGCATCCATTTCGACATGCGATTCCGAGATCGGCGGCCATGCGCCGACCGCGTCGAGCGATTCGATGTAGGCGAAGGTCCGGCCCTCGAAGAAGTCGTGGCTGCCCGAGGCGAAGAAATCGACGTCGTCGCGGGTGATTGCGGCGGTGTCGAGTGCACGGCGAATCACCGGCAGCAGGATCTCTGCCATGTCGTGGCGGCGATCGGCAGCCGTGCACGGCGACTGGGCGAAGGCGACGATACCGACCTCACGCATCGGAACCCCCTGTGGTGGAGTCGGATTCGGCAGAGGTCACCGGCCGGTAGTAGCGAATGCTGTTCATCGACGTGTCGAGTTCCTCGTCGGCGCACCAGACCGGTTCCACCGCCATCCCGATGCGCACCTGGTTCGGCTCGATCTCCTGGATCAGATGCATCAGCCGGGTGTCCGCGCCGCGGACCTGGATGTAGGCGACAACGTACGGCGGCTGGAAGACCTGGCCGGGGAATGGGAAATTCACCACGCAGAAGGTGGAAATGGTCCCGTCGCCGGGGAGTTCGAACGGCTCGGACAGTTCGGTGAGGCAGCGCGAACAGAACTCCGGCGGCGGCAGATATACCTGAGCGCAGCTCGGGCAGCGTCGCGCGAGCAGCCGGCGGTGGGCAAGTCCGCGCAGGAACACCGAGCGGCCGACGCCCGCGACGTAGGTGTAGTCCATGCGGAACGGGTTGGTGAACTCGGTGACGGGTTCGGGCAGCGGTGTACTCACGGCGTCACCACCGGCTCGAAGCAGACGATGTCGCGGATACTGCCTACGCGTTCGGCCCGCCAACGGGGCGCGACCCGCAATCCCGGCGTCATCCGCGAAGGATCGCCACCGGTGTCCACCGCGTGGAACAGGCCGCCTTCGGTCCCGTCGATGGTGATCAACGCCCAGGCGTAATCGTGGGCGAAGTCGTCGTCGGGGCGATGCGGCACCCAGGTCCAGTGCCGCACCGTTCCGGTCTTCGCGAGCTCGACGAGCTCGCCGGTGGCGCGGGCGGTCTGGGGATCGAATTCGGCCGCCGGGCACAGCACAGTGCCGCGATCGGTGCGTACACCGAAGAGCCTGCCCTCGCGCAAGCCGCCGAGGAACGCGCCGACCGTGGGACCGACGGTGCGGTTGAACGGGAATTGCAGGCTGTACGGCGCATTCAGGCTGTCGTGCGGTGTTTCGGCTGTCATTGGGCTCCTGCCGACTGGTACCGAGGAGTGGCGGTCGGCCCCCGAGGGGCAGCGGGCCGCGATTCGATCGTGGACCAGCGGCGCACCCTCTGTCAATCAGTTGTTTCAATCACTTGATTGACAGGCATGTACAGCTGGTCGGCGATGTCGTAGTCTGGCGCCGAAAGTGGAACTTGTTTCAGACGTATTCCTCGGGTGAGGAGATTCCCATGGCCATAGTTCAATCGCTGCCATCGACGGCCGACGGCCACCGCAGGCTCGGCCTGAGCAACCCGGCCACGCGCGAGGAAGTCGGCGAGATCGTGGTCAGCACCGCGGACGAGGTGGACGAGGTCGTCCGGCGCGCCCGCGCCGCGCAGCCCGGGTGGGCGGCACGCCCGGTCACCGAGCGCGCCGACATCATCCGCCGCGCGGTCGAGGTGCTGATCTCGCGGCGGGACGAGATCGTCGCGACGGTCCAATCCGAAACCGGCAAGCCGCGGGTGGAAGCGCTCGCGATCGAGATCGTGCCCGCCTGCGATTTCCTCAACTACTGGAGCGGACGCGCCCGCAAGGATCTGGCCGACGAACGGCGGCGGCTGCACGGCTACATGGCCCCGTTGAAGAAGCTTGTCATCAACTACCAGCCCCTCGGTGTGGTCGGCGTGATCACGCCGTGGAACGGCCCGTTCGTGCTCTCGCTCAATCCCGTGGCACAGGCGCTGCTTGCGGGCAACTCGGTGGTGCTCAAGCCGTCCGAGGTGACACCACATTCGGCCGAATGGGCGGTGAAGATCCTGCACGAGGCGGGCGTGCCCGAGGATGTCGTGCAGGTGGTGCACGGTGACGGCGAGACCGGCGCGGCACTCGTGGCGGGCGAGGTGGACAAGATCTCGTTCACCGGCAGCGTCCCGACCGGAAAGAAGATCGCCGCGGCGTGTGCGGCCCGGCTGATTCCCTGCACCATGGAACTCGGCGGCAAAGACGCGATGATCGTCTGCGCCGACGCCGACCTGGAGCGAGCCTCGGCCGGCGCGGTGTATCTGTCGATGTTCAACACCGGTCAGGTCTGCATCGGCGTCGAGCGGATCTACGTGGTGGACAGCATCGCCGACGAATTCATCGCCAAGGTGCGGGAGAAGGCCGAGGCGGTCACCTACGGGCCCGGTACCGGCAAGGATGTCGGCCCGCTGTTCTGGGATCGACAGCTCGACATCGTCACCCGGCACGTCGACGACGCCGTGGCCAAGGGCGCCAAGGTGCTGGTCGGCGGCAAGAGTGATACCGCCGACGGTGTGTTCTTCCAGCCGACGCTGATCGTCGACGTCACCCATGACATGGACCTGATGCAGCAAGAGACCTTCGGGCCGGTCGTGGCGATCATGCGGGTCGCCGACGAGGACGAAGCCATCCGCATGGCCAACGACTGCGAGTACGGACTCAGCGGCAGCGTGTTCACCAAGGACCCCGACACCGTCGTGCGGATCGCCAAGCAGCTACGCACCGGATCGGTCGTGCACAACGACGCCTCGGTCATCTACGGGGCGCCTGAGGCGCCGTTCGGCGGCCGTAAGGACAGCGGGCTCGGCCACGTCAACGGCCGGGACGCATTGCGCGGCTTCACCCATGCCCAGCCGGTGCTGCTGGATCGGTGGCAGTTGAAGAAGGAGAACATCTGGTACCCGTACACCGACAAGACCGTGCGGACGCTGGAGCGGATGATCGACGTGGCGTTCGGTAGCGCCATCGCCCGCAAGCTCATGTCGTGACGGGTCGGCGGGTGCTGGTGGAACACATTACAGAAGTCGGGTGCGTATCCGCGGTCGGAACGCGACGCTGCGGATGGGCACATCGAGCTGCCGGACGATTCCGGGCCTGCGGTCGCATGGCCGGGTGTGGGCCTTGTGGCATCATCGAGTAGAACGAGTTCTAGAAATCTGCTCGGTAGAGTCTCTGGAGGTTCGTGATGGGAACTGACCGATCGGTGCGGACCGGTCCGTTCGTGGTGCCCGCGATCGACGAGATCCCCGGCGGGCGGCTGCTCGAGCTGCCCGGCCGCGGCCGCACCTACGTCGTCGACATTCCCGGCCCTGCCGACGCGCCGACGCTGATCCTGCTGCACGGCACCGCGTGCACCGCGATGCTCAATTGGTTCCCGGCGCTCGACACCCTGGCCGAGCACTATCGGATCGTGCTGTTCGACCAGCGCTGGCATGGGCGCGGTATCCGTTCCGAGCGGTTCCGGCTCGACGATTGTGCCGACGACGTGGTCGCGGTAGCCGATGCGCTGGGGGTGGATCGCTTTGTCTGCGTGGGATATTCGCTGGGCGGTGTGGTCTCGCTGCTGACCGCCCACCGTCATCCCGATCGGGTAGCCGGGCTCGTGCTCTGTGCGACGCCGTATCGATTCCAGGAGAAATGGCGCGAACGAGCGTTCCATCGCGGCTTCGCGGCCATGTCGAACACGCTGGGTGACTATCCGTATCAGCGCGCCGGGCGGCTGGCGGGCGCGCTGCCGGAACTACCCGCGGCATTGGTTCCCGGACAGCTGCGGCGCTGGGCGATGGGGGAGTTCCGCAGCACCAGCGGATGGGCGATGACGCCGATATTGGCGGAGATCGGGACATTCGACGCCACCGAGTGGCTATCGAGTCTGCGGGTGCCGACGGCAGTGGTCATCACGACCAAGGACAAGGCGATTCCGGTGTACCGGCAGATCGAAATGGCGGCCTCGATTCCGGGGACGAGCATTCACCCGGTCGCTGCGGGGCATACGGCCTGTGCATTCGCGGCGGACCGGTTCGTTCCGGTGCTCGACGAAGCGTGTGCCGCGGTGGCGGCACGGTTATGAGATGACGACCCTGTTCGACGCCGGTGGCGAACAGGGCGGTCGGTCGGAGCGGTGATCAGCCCCGAGTTCGCGCCGCGGCCAGCAGATCGGCGATCACGGCGGGCACCGCGTCGCCCAGATCTCCGATATCGGGTACCAGCTCACGGCAGGCGATGAACCCGAAGTCCAGGTCGCCGCAGTTGGACAGCACGGTGACGGTGAGGCCTGCCCCGTGGAAGATCGGGCCGAACGGATACATGCCATCGACCCGGACGCCGAGGAAATACAGCGGCATCGGTGGACCGGGAACATTCGACACCACGAGGTTGTGCACCACCGGGTGCGCCTCGGCCAGCTTCAGCGACGAGTAGACCCGTGACGCGAGCTGGAAGGTATTGGGCGGAGCGTACTTCGACCAGTCCTGCAGGAAGTCGGCGCCGATCAGATCGTGCTCCTTCTTGGCGTGCACGTTCGCGCTGGCGAGCATGTTCAACCGCTCCACCGGATCGGCGATATCGGTACCGAGGCGGCAGAACAGTGTCGAAACCTTGTTGATGCCCTCGGTGTGCCGGGTGGAATCGTGCACCGACACCGGAACGGAGGCGATCAGCGACCGAGCGGGCAGCTCGTCATGGTTGTCGAGGTAGCTGCGCAGCACCCCGCCGACAATCGTCAGCACCACATCGTTGACCTTCACGCCGAAGGCCGCCTTGATCTCCTTGATCGCGCCCAAATCGGCTTTGGTGAAGGCCACGGCGCGGTGTGCGGTGATGGCCTTGTTGAAGGGCGTGCGTGGTGCGGAGAACGGTAATGCCATGCCCGCCTGGTTCTTCCGGCGCCGCTGCGCGAACCCCGCGACCATTCCGACGGTCTTGGGCACCATGCCGAGCATGCCCATCTTGCCCGGGAATCGCACTGCGGCGCGGGCCGCCAACGCGAGATCGTTCGGCCCGGGTTCGGGCTGCCACGGCTCCGGCTCGGGCCGGGTGGCGCCCGGTTCGAGGTCGCACAGGTGCATCATCATGTTCGTGCCGGTGATGCCGTCGACGGCGGCGTGATGATATTTGCAGATCACGGCGACCTTGCCGTCGTCGAGACCGTCCACGACCGACATCTCCCACAGTGGCCGATCCCGGTCCATCGGGCGGCTCGCGATATCGCCGATCAGCTCGGCGAGCTCGGCCCGCCCGCCCGGCTTGGGTAGTCCGACCCGGCGGATGTGATAGTCCAGATCGAAATTCGGGTCGTCGACCCAGACCGGATGGTCGAGGTTGAACGGCACCTCATGTACCCGCCGTCGCATATGGGGGATGAGCGGCAGCCTGCGGCCGAGTTCGGCCTTCAGTGCGTCGAACGAGTAGGTGCCGTCGACGGGATCGAGGATCAGCAGTGCGCAGACATGTAGGTGCTGGGTTCCGGTCTCCAGATAGAGGAAACTGGCATCCAGTCCGGTGAGTTGTTCCATAGCAAAAGACTACTAGAACGTGTTCTAGTTTTCGCCTGGTTCAACGCGAAGTCGATCACAGTAGCGGGCGATATTGCCAGATTGTGACCTGCGGATATCGGTCCGGAATCTGTATGTAACTCATGGTCCTAGGTATGTGTATGCTGTTTCTACGGTCGTGAAGGAAGATCGTCGGTGATCGCTGCCGAACACACCGTGACACGCTGAGGAGTATCGATGAAGCTACTTCGCCGGGGCCGTAAGCGCCCGGACACCGATCCGGGACCGGTGGCGCTGCATGCCCGCAATGTGCGATTCGACTGGGCCGACACCCCGCTGCACTGGATGGCGGCGGAGCCGATCGCCTCGCATCTGATCAACTCGCTGAACCTGCTCCTGCCCGAAGGCGAGCGGATGTTCTGCGCCACGTATACCGAGGCGCTGCCGTCGGTCAAGGACGAGAAGCTGCGCGAGGCCATGCTCGGTTTCATCGGCCAGGAAGCCATGCACGCCCAGACTCACGACAAGGTCCTGCACGAGGTGCTCGCCTCGCACGGCATCGACCCCGAGCCGTATCTGCGCCAGGCCGAATACTTGTTCCGCAAGTCCCTCGGCCCGCGCGAGAATGCGGGCAATTCCCGGCACCAGCAGCTCGTGGAGCGGCTGGCATTCATCGCGTGCCTGGAGCATTTCTTCGCCTACCTCGGCGACTGGGTGCTCAATGCCGATCTGGAGAAGTTCGACGCCGACCCGCGGGTGGCCGACCTTTTCCGCTGGCACGGCGCTGAAGAGGTCGAGCATCGTCACGTCGCCCACGATGTGGCGGTGTACTTCGGAGCAGGGTATGTGCGGCGCGCGGCGATCATGACGCTGGTGTTCCCCGTGTTCATCGGACTCGTGCTGCGCGGCACCAAGTTCCTGGTGCGCCAGGACCCGGCGCTGCCCGACTACGGCTATCCACGGCTGGTCCCCGCGGTGTTCGCCGCCATGTGGCGCGGTGCGCTGCCGGGGGTGCCGTCGCTGCTGTGGAGTGCGCTGACGACATTCAAGCCGGGGTACAACCCGGAGACAGTCGGCTCCACCGCACAGGCGATCGCCTACCTGGCCGCCTCGCCGGCCGCCCGGGCGGCCGCGTCGTGAACTCGACCGAGATTCCCGGAACGCCACCCGGCGACCTCTACGGCAAACGGTCCCGCGACCGCACGGTGCGCGTGCTCGACGCGGTTGTGGACGCGCGGCTGAAGTGGGCCGCGCTGATCAATCGCAGGCCGCAGGCGCCCCGCGTCGACGATCGTCGGCTCGCGCTGGTCATCACCGAACGGCAGATCGAGGCGCACGATACCGACGTGATCAGCCTGGTGCTGCGCGCGCCCGACGGCAGTGAACTCCCGTCATGGCGTCCCGGTGCACACCTCGATCTGGAACTGCCGTCGGGAAAGCTGCGGCAATATTCGCTGTGTGGCGATCCGGCCGACACTCACGCGTATCGGGTTGCGGTGCGGCGCATTCCCGAAGGTGGCGGGGGATCGATCGAGGTGCACCGCGACCTCGCGGTCGGCACACCGATCATCGTGCGCGGGCCGCGCAACGCCTTTCCGTTCGCGGTGCCAGGACACGGCTCGCCCGCGACCCGGCTGCATTTCGTTGCCGGCGGTATCGGCATCACCCCGATCCTGCCGATGATGCGGCTGGCCGATCGGCTAGGCGTCGACTGGTCCATGGTCTACGCCGGGCGCAACCGCGACACCATCCCGTTCCTGGACGAGGTCGAGCGCTTCGGCGACCGGATCACCGTGCGCACCGATGACGAGCACGGGCTGCCCGACGCGTCCGCGCTGCTGCCCGGGGTCGGCGCCGGTACCGCTGTCTACTGCTGTGGTCCTGTGCCGATGACCGGAATGGTCGCCGACGCGGTCCGGGTGATGCCCGGGGTGGAGTTGCATTCCGAGCGGTTCTCGCCGCCGCCGATCGTCGACGGTGTCGCATTCGAAGTCGAATTCGCCTCCACCGGTGACGTGGTGCAGGTGCCCGCCGACCGCTCGGCGCTCGACGTCGTCCTGGAGAGCCGTCCGGATCGGCCGTATTCGTGTCGTCAGGGCTTCTGCCGCACCTGCACAGTGCGTGTGCTCGCCGGGCAGCCCGATCACCGCGAAACCGTTCTCACCGAATCCGACCACGCCGCGGGAGACATGCTGATCTGTGTATCCCGCTCGGCGGGTGGACGTTTGACGTTGGATATCTAGTCAGGGGAGACCGACTATGACCACAAGAGCACCCGAACCGGACCGGACCCGCCGAACCGTGCGCAACGGCGATTTCGAGCTCGCGGTGTACGAATACGGCGACCCGACCGCCGAG
The DNA here is from genome assembly GCF_042754945.1 of Nocardia sp. NPDC059180. Taxonomy (NCBI): domain Bacteria; kingdom Bacillati; phylum Actinomycetota; class Actinomycetes; order Mycobacteriales; family Nocardiaceae; genus Nocardia; species Nocardia sp. NPDC059180. Next base: position 859,770 of record NZ_JBHZBU010000003.1, on the reverse strand, counting down.
GCCGTCGTGCTCGTGCACGGCTGGCCCGACACCCATCAGCTGTGGGACAAGGTCGTGCCGCTGCTGGCGCGCCGATTCCACGTCGTCACCTACGACACCCGCGGCCACGGCGAATCCACCCGAACCCAGCGCACCGCCGACTTCCGGCTCGAGGAGCTGGCCTCGGACTTCTTCGCCGTTGCCGACGCCGTCAGTCCCGACCGGCCGGTGCATGTGCTGGCCCACGACTGGGGATCCATCCAGGTGTGGGAAGCGGTCTGCGAACCCGGTGCCGAACAGCGGATCGCCTCGTTCACCTCGGCATCCGGACCCAATCTCGACCACGTCGGCAAATGGGTGCGCAACCGGCTGTCGAGGCCGACGCCCCGCAATGTGTGGCAGCCGGCCACACAGCTGGCTTCCTCGGCGTACACGTTCTTCTTCATGACGCCTGTGCTGCCGCGCGTCGCGCTGGGACAGCTGGCCACCGAGGGGCGGTGGCGGCAGTTCGTGGGGCTGATGAACGAGACCGCGGCGTCGAATGTGACGCTCGGGCGGACGTTCCGCAAGGACATCGTCGACGGGCTGCTGATCTATCGCGCCAACATCCTGCCGCGCATGCTGTCGCCGCGTGAGCGGCACACCGACGTGCCGGTTCAGCTGATCGTCGCCGGACGTGATGTCGCGATCCGGCCCGCAGGCTACGACGACGAACGGAAATGGGCGTCGCGATTGTGGCGCCGTGATGTGCCCGCGGGGCACTGGATGCCGTTCTCGCATCCGGAACTGCTGGCGAATGCGACAGCCGAACTCATCGACGCACTTGCGGGCGGATCGTTGCCGCGCGGGTTGCGGCGCGCCGAGATCGGCCGTAGCCGCGGCGAGTTCGGTGATCAGCTGGTCGTCATTACCGGTGGCGGTAGCGGGATCGGGCGCGAGACGGCGCTGTCGTTCGCGCGTCGCGGCGCCGAGATCGTGCTGTCCGACGTCAACCTGGCCGCGGCCAAGGAGACCGCAGAGATGGTGGCAGCCGCCGGTGGTCTCGCGCACGCCTACCAACTCGACGTCTCCGATGAATCCGCGGTCGCCGATCATGCTCGTGCCGTGCTGGAAGCCCATGGTGTGCCCGACATTTTGGTCAACAATGCGGGTATCGGTCAGGCCGGCGACTTCTTCGATACGCCGGCGCAGGAGTTCGATCGGGTCATGCGCGTCAATCTGGGTGGTGTCGTCAACGGGTGCCGGTCCTTCGGTCCCGCGATGGCCGAACGCGGCGCGGGTGGGCACATCGTGAACCTGTCGAGCATGGCGGCTTATTCACCGCAGCAGGGCTTCAGCGCGTACGCCACCAGCAAGTCGGCGGTGTTCATGTTCTCGGATTGCCTGCGCGCTGAGCTGGCCGGACGCGGAATCGGCGTGCACACCATCTGCCCCGGCATCGTGCATACCAATATTGTTGCTACGACGAGCTTTTCCGGCGTCGATGCCGACGAGGAGAAGCGCAAGCAACAGCACTACGACAACCTCTACCGGATGCGGCATTATGGGCCGGAGAAGGTGGCCGAGCAGATCGTGCATGCGGTCGCGCGTGGGCGCAGCATTGTCCCGGTGACACCCGAAGCGCGGGTGAATTACCACCTGAGCCGGTTGGCGCCTGCGATCGGACGGTTCGTTGCTGCGCGGGTGAAACTCACCTGAGCTCGAGGCATCGACCGGCTGCGGTTCGAGCCGCCAGGTCACCGCGTACTGCGTCGAGATGTCACGCCGACGCTTCGGCTGCCCGCCGGAGCTCATCCTCGATCGCTCCCACCCGTCCGGCGTCGATACCCCAGGGTTTGGCTACGCCGACTCTCGTGTCGAGGTCCCACAAGACGCACGCTTCCTCGGGCGCGGCGACCATGGACCAGGCGACCACGGTCCGCCCGAGCTGAGAAGCCATCGAGCCGTGTGGATTGCCCTGCGCCGCAACACTATCCGGGTAGTGGTGCAGGAACCTGCCATACGCCTGCTCGCAGAAGGTGGCATAGAGCTCGGTGCACAGGATCAACCCGTGCCAGGCCTCGTCCACCGCATGCGACGGCATCCCGATCACCTGCCCGTCCCGCATCGCGGCCCCGCAACACCGAAGCCACTGCCGCAGACCGGTCTCCACCAGCTCGCGCGGCTGCCACGGGCAGGTCTTGTAGATGGCGTCGGGCAGCTCGAGTTCACGAACGACGCGATCGACCAGGGAAAGATCGATCGTACGGCTGCTGCGTCTACTGAATCCGAACACAGTTCACTGTACGACCGGCGGTCGATACGCTGCGAGCATGATGATTCTGATAGCGCTGTTCGTGCTGGTCGCGCTGGTCTCGATCGTGGCTGTGAGCGTCGTGCTGATCGTGGTAGTTGTCCAGCGCAACGGCCGTTCACAGCATCGGGGCGGGCCACACGGGCCGTACTGGGTGGCGGGTTCTGCGGTAGATCCGGATGGGGGTGGTGGTTATGACCCCGGGGGCTATAGCGACGGGCCGGGCTCAGGTGGACACGGTGGCTCGAGTTGCGGTGGTGGCGGCGGGTCCAGTTGCGGGGGCGGTGGCGGATCCAGTTGCGGCGGTGGGGGTTCCTGAGGTTCGCCTTCGGGTACTCCTGGGCGATGACGGAATTTCTCATCGGGCTCGCGCTGGTGGTGATCGCGGTCGCGGCGGCGGTGGCGATCGTGATCCTCGTGAAGCAACGACGCTCCGAAGAAACGACCATGTCGAAGCTGGTCAGTGAGTCTCAGCGGTCACGCCCCACGCGTCGGACAGGCTCCAGGCGCGGCACCGGCGCGGGTTCAGGGGCGGCTGCAGCGGGTGGCGGATTCTGGATCTCTGGTGACGCGGGCGGCGGAGACTCCGGCGGATCCGGCTGCGGCGGCGGCGGTGGTGGTTGCGGCGGTGGTGGTGGGGGAGGTGGCTGCGGTGGTGGCGGCTGAACGACCCGCCAGTGATCGCGATCACATGACCTTGACCTAAACCATCCTTCAGGGTTGAGGCTTGTCGTATCCGAAACACCCGGAACGATGGAGGTTGGTCATGCGAGCGGTGTACGCGACGGCATTCGGCGGTCCCGACGTACTCGAGATGCGCGAAGTGCCCGAACCGGTCCCGGCGGCGGGGGAAGTCCTTGTCGACGTCGGAGCGGCCGACGTTATGTTCCTCGACACCAGGTTGCGGTCCGGATGGGGAACCGATTTCTTCGCGGTCGAGCCGCCGTATGTGCCCGGCGGGGCGATAGGCGGCGTGGTCACGGCCGTCGGGCCTGATGTCGATTCGTCCTGGATCGGCAGACGAGTCAGCACAGCGACCGTGCGCAGCGGAATCGCGGGCGGGCTGCCGATCGGCGGATACGCCGAGAAGTCCCTGGCCAAAGCCGAGACGCTGACTGCGATCCCTGAAGGCGTCACGCTCGATCAAGCTGTCGCCCTGATCCACGACGGCAGAACCGCGCTGGCCGTCTTCGATCGGGCCGCCGTCGAATCCGGCGAATGGGTGCTCATCACCGCCGCCGCCGGCGGGCTCGGCACCTTGCTGACCCAACTCGCACGCAACGCAGGCGCCAAGGTGATCGCGGCAGCCCGCGGAACGGCCAAGCTCGAGCTGGTCGAGCGACTGGGTGCCTCCGTACTGGTCGACTACTCCGAACCCGATTGGGTGGACAAGGTTCGGGCGGCGACCGGAGGTTCGGGCGTGCACGTAGTCCTCGACGGTGCTGGCGGCGAACTCGGCGGCGCCGCGGCCGAAGCCTTGGCCGACGGCGGACGGTTCATCGGATACGGCTCCGCAGCAGGCGATTTCGCCACAGTCGACACCGAAGCCGCGCAACGCCGGTCGATCACGGTGCTCGGACTGTTCGATATCACTTCCGACAGCACCGACTGGCCCGCGCTGGCCGAACGTGCCCTCACCGAAGTCGCGGCCGGACGCCTGGAGGTCGTTATCGGCCAGACATTTCCGCTGGAACAGGCAGATCGAGCGCACGCCGCGATCGATGCGCGAACCGCCATCGGACGCACACTGTTGAGTAACACAAACCGACCGAAATGAATACCTGCGAGTAGCGAATTCTGCGGCTATGGTGCCTGCGTGCTTACCGCAGCCATAGTCGTCCTGATTCTTATTCTCGTTGCGTCCGTAGTGCATATCGCCAGCCGCCCACCACGCGACATGGCGGAATCCAGTCGCGGACTACGTGCCGGTTCCGGTAGTGAACGAGAACGAGAAAGTCAGTACTGACCGTCCAGAATTCGCCATCAACGGTGGTGCTCAGCCCGGCTCAACCGACCGGGGTGAGCACCACCACCGCGATCGGCCGCCGCGTGCGCTCCTGATATTCGCTGTAGCGGCCCTGATTCACCCGATCCACCAGCTCCCAATGACGCGCGTAGTCGGGATCGCCCGGCAGTGTCGGCCGCGCCGTCACCCGAATCTTGCGGCGCCCGATCTGGATCTCGCAGTCCGGCTTCGCCTTCAGATTCGCCAGCCACCCCGGCGGCCGCGGCGAGCCACCATTGGATGCCGTCACCAAATAGTCGCTACCGTCGCGCGCATAGGTGAGCGCCGAGGTCCGCGCCTGCCCCGTCTTGCGACCGACCGTCCGCAACAGCAACGTCGGATTCCCGAACAACAGCCGATGTCCAACCCATCCGCCGCTGTTCTCATAGATCCACTGGTGTGCCTGCAACACTTTCGTGAAAACCCCGGCCATACCAACCCCTCAGCAGTTCCCGGCAAAGCCTCACCCTAACCACGCCCCAACCCGATTGGCCCACGCCGCGCCCGACCCGGTACCATTCCCCACACCTGCGGACCCACCGCATCCGGGGGCGGTAGCTCAGTCGGTTAGAGCCGTGGACTCATAATCCATTGGTCGCGGGTTCGAGCCCCGCCCGCCCCACAATTTCCCTCTTTACCAGCGGGAATATGCGTCTTCGATGACGTCGTACCCGCTGACCTGGCTACGAGCACCGTGGATTGCGGCTTGTCATCGGTGCGATATTGCTCCGCCATCGACACTGCGGTGGTTTCCGCCGCTCTGTTCTGGGCGGGCGCGGCTGGCTACACTCTGTATCAGCTCGGTATCGGCCTGCGCGGCTGACCGGTCAGTGCATTCGGTCGGGCAGGGGGACCGAGGTGCCGGAAGGCCGCTGGTTGAATCGAGCACCACGCCGATCGAGCTCGTCTAAGGTGTGGGTGCGGAGGGGCCGCACAATCAGTGATGCGTGAACAGCGGGATGTTCGTGGTGTGTTTCATCGAATTGAGAGGCGCTGCATGGCAAGGGATTTGACGCAAATCGAGCTGCTGACCGAGCTGGAGCCGGTGGTGGCGACCAATATCGACCGGCACTTGGCCACGGCCAAGGACTGGCATCCGCACGATTATGTGCCGTGGGACGAGGGCCGCAATTTCGCGGCCATGGGTGGCGAGGATTGGCATCCGGAGCAGTCGCGGCTGTCCGAGGTCGCCAAGGTCGCGATGGTGACGAATCTGCTCACCGAGGACAATCTGCCCTCCTACCACCGGGTGATCTCGGAGAACTTCTCCCAGGACGGCGCCTGGGGTACGTGGGTCGGCCGGTGGACGGCCGAGGAGAACCGGCACGCGATCGCGATGCGCGACTATCTGATCTGCACCCGCGCCGTCGATCCGGTCGCCCTGGAGAACGACCGGATGGTGCATATGACCCGCGGTGTGCACGCACCGGAGGGGTTCGGGGGTGTGCTCGATCAGGTCGCGTACGTGACCGTCCAGGAGTTGGCCACCCGGATCAGCCACCGCAGCACCGGACGGGTCTGCGAGGACCCCATCGCCGATCGGATGCTGCAACGGATCGCGGCCGATGAGAACCTGCACATGATGTTCTATCGCAACATCACCGCCGCAGCGTTCGACCTTGCACCAGACCAGACGATGGAGTCGGTCACCCATATCGTGAAGACGTTCAGCATGCCCGGCACCGGCATGCCGAACTGGCGGCGCAATGGCGTGTTGATGGTCAAGCACGGGATCTACGATCTGCGTCAGCACCTGGACGAGGTCGTGGCTCCGGTCTTGCGCATCTGGAATGTCTTCGATCGCAATGATTTCACCGCGCGTGGCGAACGCAGTCGCGAAGAACTCGGCGAGTACATGGACAAGCTCACCCGTGACGTCGCCAAGTTCGAAGAGCAGCGCGAACGCATCCTCGCCCGCGAGGTAGCCCGCGAGGCCGCACGCGTCGGATAGCGCACTCTCGTGGCAGGGATATCACCCTGCCATCGGGAGTTCGACGATGAAACGGGCGCCACCGTGCGCAACGCCGTCGACGCGGATGGCACCGCCGTGGCGCTCGACGACATCACGCACGATGGCCAAGCCGAGGCCCGCGCCGCCTTCGTCGCGGCTGCGGGCGTCGTCGAGGCGGACGAAGCGCTGAAAGATGCGCTCCCGGTCGGCCTCGGGCACCCCGGGGCCGTCGTCGACGACCTCGATGACCGCCGTGCCGCCAGTGCGCCGCAGCGTTACCTGCACTGATGTCGCCGCATGTCGTTGGGCGTTATCGACGAGGTTGCCGACGACACGTGCGATCTGGGTGCGGCTACCGGCAACCGTGACCGCGTCATCCGGCAACGTGTAACCGACCGGAATGCGGTCGCCCACCCTGCGGTCGCGCTCCTCGTGGATCAGTGCGGTCAGATCGACACGGTCGGTCCGAGGCTGTTCACCTGCGTCGAGACGGGCCAGCAGTAGCAGGTCCGCGGCCAGGTCCCCGATCCGGACGGTGTCGCCGAGCACGTCGTCCAGCTCGAGCAGCCCCGGATGTGCCTGGGCGACTTCGAGCTGGGTGCGCAGGCTGGCGATCGGGCTGCGCAGCTCATGTGCGGCGTCGGCGATGAAACGGCGCTGGCGCTCGGAGGACTCTTCCAGCGCGGCGAGGGTCTCGTTGGTAGTGGCGGCCAGCCTGCCGATCTCGTCGCGGGAACGGGGTTCGGGGACCCTGCGCGACAAATCACCGTGCATGATCTCGGCGAGTTCGCGGCGAATCGCCTCGACCGGCCGCAATGCCCGGCGAGTGACCAGCCAGGTCACCGCGGCGACCACAGCGAGCAGTAGCGGCAGTCCGATCAACATGGCTCGGCGTGCGTCGGCCACCGCGCTCTCGGCGGTGTCCAAGGATGCGCCCGCGTATATGGTGACCGGCTGCCGGTCCGCGGTGAGGCCTGCCAGAGCCGCGACCCGGTAGTTGTCGGTGGTCGCGGAGTCGTCGGATGGTAGCCCGACATCCTCGACGACTACCTCTCCGGTGGCTGCATCCGGGGCCGTGGTGGCGGCAAGCGTGGCACCTGGGGTAGCCCGGGGGCCCGCGACGGGTCCCGCGGCGTTCACCGAGCTGTCTTCGTCCTCTTCGTCCTCGTCGTCTTCTTCCTCCTCCTCATCCTCTTCATCGCCTCCGGCACCGGGGGCGGTTGCCGTCGTCTGCGGCGTGAACGTCGCCATCGGGCCGGGAATATGCATTTCGGCATCAGCGGCGAGCACCTGTCCATCGGCCGAAACGACCTGTGCAGGTTCGTCTTCGGGATCTGGAAACCGCAGCTCGGCAAGGGGCGTTCCAGCTTCCAACTGCATGGCGATATCGCGTGCGTTGCCTTCCGCCTGGAGGCTCGCGCTCTCGACCAGATTGTCACGCAATGCGGCGAGCACGATCACTCCCGTTGCTGTCAACGCCACCGCGACGACGGCGGTCGCGGCCGTCGTGGTGCGCGCCCGCACCGAACTCCACGGCAAGTGTGGCCGGCGCATCCGCTCAGCCACGTTCGGCCGTCAGTCGGTAGCCGGCGCCGCGCACCGTCAGGATGGTGCGGCAGGCGAAAGGCGTGTCGATTTTGCGGCGCAATGTGCTGATGTACACCTCGACGATGTTCGGGTCGCCGTCGTAGGCGAAATCCCAGACATGCTGCAAGATATCCGATTTCGATACCACCTGGCCCGCGCGTACGGCCAAGTGCTCCAGGACCGCGAATTCTTTGGCGGTGAGTGTTACTTCCGTGTCGCCGCGCCGGCACATATGCGTCGCGGGGTCGATCACGAGATCGCCGACGCGAAGAACCTGGGCGCCCGCACGAGTACGCCTGCGCAGCAGGGCCCGGATGCGAGCAACGAGCACCACATACGAGAACGGCTTGCTCAGATAGTCATCGGCGCCGGTGTCCAGACCCTCGGCCTCGTCGTACTCCCCATCCTTGGCGGTGAGCATCAGCACCGGGGTATCGTTGCCCGCCGCACGCAACGTGGAGCAGACCCGATACCCGTTCATTCCCGGCAACATGATGTCGAGGATGATCAGGTCGTAGTCGGTGGTGGTCGCCCGATGCAGCCCTTCGGCACCGTCGTGCACGACATCGACGGCGAAACCCTCGGCGGACAATCCCTTTGCCAGTGCGAGGGCGAGGCGTTTCTCGTCCTCCACGATCAGCAGACGCATCAGCACAGCGTGTCAGATTCTTGCTGAAACGTCCTTCAGGTTGCTTCAGCTCGCCTTCAGCATTGCTTTGCCACAGTGGTGACCACATTCGCAGAAGGTCACCCCCCACAGGAGGTTTCACCATGGTCAGCATCTTCCGCCGCGCCGCCGCCAGTCTTCGCTGGGTCTTCGTAGGAGCCGTGGTTCTGGCGGCCGCGGGTATCGGCATCGCCGCGTTGACACTCGGCAACGGTCCGCAGAGCACGGTCTCGCTCGACCGCCCGATCTCCGAGTGGTCGCTGGTCGCCGACCCCAGCATTGATCGTCAAGAGGCGATGAACACTGCGGCCGCGCAGATTCCGGACGGTGTCGCGGTCTCGGCCGAGTTCGATACCGAGCGCGGTACGGCCGTCTGGGAGGTGGAGGTCCAGACTCCCGCCGGTGTGGAGTACGACGTGACCGTCGACGCGAACACCGGCAAGGTGCTCGGCACCGTCGATCACGACTGACGGTGCCGGACGATCGGCCCGGTAGGCGGCGACCGGGCCGATCGTGTTCGCCATGTGCCCCTCGTGCGATCACGAGGGGCACATGGCTGTGGCATCGGTCGAGTAGATCCCTCGGTGGTGTGCCGCTCGTGCGGCTGTTTTGCCGTGGTGACGGATCTCGAGAGGTGAATGAGCGCGTGATCGGCGCTGGGTGCTCAGGCGAATGCGGGAAGTTGGACCACTTGGCCCGCGTAGGCGAGTCCCGCGCCGAAACCGACAAGCAGCGCCGTATCGCCGGGCTGGGAGGCGCCGGAACGGAGCAGCTGGTGCATGGCCATGGGAATCGAGGCCGCGCTGGTATTGCCGGTGTCGACGATGTCGCGGGCGATCGCGACGGTATCGGGGATGTGCAGTGCGCGGGTCAGGGCGTCGGTGATGCGCATATTGGCCTGGTGCGGGACGAAGGCATCGAGATCGTCGACGGTGACGCCGGCGCGTTCCAGCGCGCCGCGGCACGCCTTCTCCAAAAAGGTGACCGCCCAGCGGAACACCGCTTGGCCGTTCATCCGGATATAGGGACGTTCGGTGGTCCCACCGCTCGCCTCGGCAGCCGCCACTTCGGCGAAGTACTGCTGAAAGTCCTTGTCCTGTTTGATAGCTGCGGTCTGACTACCGTCGGATCCCCAAGCGACCGGGCCGATACCCTCGAACTCCGACGGTCCGACGACCACCGCGCCCGCACCGTCGGCGAAGATGAACGCACAGCTGCGGTCGGCCGGGTCGAGCAGATCCGAGAGTCGCTCGACGCCGATCACCAGGACGTGGCGAGCCTGGCCCGCGCGCACGAGATTCGCGGCGTTGGCCAGCGCATAGCAGAAGCCCGCGCAGCCTGCGGAGACGTCGAACGCGGCGGTGTCGTGCATGCCGAGCTCGGTGGCGACCACCGCGCCGGCCGACGGTCCAAGCACCATCTGGGATGAGGTGGCCAAGATGACGGTGTCGACGTCCGCGGCCGCGAGTCCTGCGGCCTTCAGCGCGTCACGAGCCGCCGCCGTACTCATCCCGATGATGGTCTCATCCGTATCGGCCCAGTGCCGGGTGGCGATGCCCGAGCGGGTGCGGATCCACTCATCGGAGGAATCGATCCGATCGACGATCTCGGCATTGGGCACGACGCGGCGGGGCCGGTAGACCCCGAGGCCGAGCAATGCGGCGTGGGCGACCGGGGTGGCGGTGGCGATCTGGGCGGGCACGGCATCCTCTCGCTGTGAACCGATCGGTTCACGTGACGAAGTTCTAACATGGACCGATCGGTTCAATCAAGAGTTGGAGGAATTCAGTGACGGCCGGACCCCGCGCCCGACTGATCGCCAGCACCATCAGCACGGTGCAGGAGCACGGTGTGCACGCTGCCGGACTGAGCGAACTGCTCAAACGCAGCAACGCCTCGCGCAACTCGCTGTACCAGCATTTCCCGTTGGGCAAGGGCGAGCTGATAGAGACCGCGGCCAGGATCGTGTCGCGTCTGGTGTATTCGCATGTCAGCACCATGGCCGACGCGCTGGCGACCGCGCCGTCGGTGGAACGCTGGCTCGACGATCTCTTCGGATTCTGGCGCGAGCCCCTCGAATCCAGCGGCTATCGGGCCGGTTCGTTCATGATGGCGGCTGCCTTGGACGAATTGAATCCGTCGGTGCAGTCCGCAGCGGGCCAGGCCTTCGCCGAATGGACGGTCCTGCTCGCCGACGGTCTGGTCGGTGCGGGCATCGAACGAGTAAAGGCCGCTGCGCTCGCGGGACTGCTGCTGTCGGTGATCGAGGGCGCCATCGTGCAGAGCCGCGCGCTGAAATCAGCCCATCCGTTCGACGATGCGCGCACCCAGTGCACGGTGCTGATGGCGGAGTATCTGCCGCCGAGATAGCGCAGGCGCCACCCGACGGGACGGGTGCGCCGGGCCCGCACGGATGACGACGCACGGATCCACCGATGCTCCGACGCTGGTCCCGCTGATGCCGCAGGCACGAAGTGGCGAGCGACGCGGGTAAGGCGGCCGCGCGCGGATTCAACCGGAGCTGCGGGTTTGTCCGCTGGGTTGCCGGGCATTCGGCCGATGTCCGGGGCCGCACGCAGGCCACGCGCGACGGAAGGACGAGACCGTGCCGAACAGCACCACAGTCACAGCACGTACGCCGGTCCAGCTCGCGGCGATGGTCGTTGGCGCGGCCTTTCTCCTGGTCGGCGTCCTTGGCTTCATTCCGGGGATCACCACGAACTACGACAGCCTCGAATGGGCCGGACACCATTCCGAAGCTCAGCTGCTCGGCTTGTTCAACGTGTCGGTCCTGCACAACCTCGTGCACCTGGCCTTCGGGATCGTCGGCCTGATCGCGGGCGCGAATCCACCCGCTGCTCGCAGCTTCCTGCTCGGTGGCGGCGCGATCTATCTCGCGCTGTGGATCTACGGCCTCGTCATCGACCAGAACAGCGACGCCAATTTCGTCCCCCTCGACACCGCCGACAACTGGCTGCATTTCGGCCTCGGCCTGATCATGATCGCGCTCGGCGCCATCATGCCGAGGAAGACCGACACCGGTCAGCACCTGTCGGGGCGCCAACCCGGAATCATCGAATAGCGCCACGGCGGCACACCAGCATCTGGGTTGCGCCCGCCTGGAATTCGTATCCGGAGTCGACGACCCGCCCGACGATCCCGCGGGTGTCGAGGTCGCCGATCATTCGTTTACGCCGCCGCCAGCCGCAGACCTCGGCGATGAACGCGGCCCACCTCACGGGCAATCCAGAATGCGCCGGATGAGCTCGGCGCTATCGGAACAAGGGCAGCGCGGCATGCCGAGCGACGATCGCCCGACTGATTGCGCCGGGTTGTCGGATTCCGCGGGCTCCCGATCGTCTAATGGGTGAAGGAGGTGAACCGGCATGAAATACGTGCTGATGTTCTGCGAGACCGAGCAGTGGGAGAAGAACTGGGAGGCGATGGATCAGGCCGAGCGGGATCGGGGATTCGGGCAGGTTCAGGAGTGGCTGGCGCGGTATTCGGACAAGATCCTGCACAACCGCAAGCTGACCGGGCCCGACACGGCTACGACCGTTCGGCTCGACGGTGACAGCGCGCCGTTGATCACCGATGGGCCGTTCGTGGAGGGCAAAGAGGTCGTCAGCGGGTATGTCGAGGTCGAAGTGGCCGATCTGGACGAGGCGATCGGCATGGCGCGGACGTGGCCCGGATGCCCGCTGGTGGAGATCCGTCCGGTCCTGATGTGACCGAGCCGGAGGCCGCCGCCGTGCTCGTGGATGTGGTCCGTGAGCACGGCAGCAGGCTGGCGTCATCACTGGTGTCGCTGCTCGGTGATTTCTCCGCCGCCGAGGATCTGGTGTCCGACGCGGTGGAGAAAGCGCTGCGCACTTGGCCGGTCGATGGTGTCCCGGAGCAACCGCAGGCGTGGCTGTTCGCCGTCGCGCGGCGCCGTGGGCTGGATGTGCTGCGGCGCGAGGCGAACTACCGCGACAAGCTGCGGCAACTGCAGTGGCCGGTGTACGACGAGCCCGATGATCGGCTGCGGCTGATGTTCACCTGCTGCCACCCCGCTCTCTCCCGCGAGGCCCAGGTGGCGCTCACACTCCGCATGGTCTGCGGGCTGAGCACCGCACAGCTGGCCAAGGCCTTTCTTGTACCGGAAGCAACTGTGGCGCAACGTATTACGCGCGCAAAGCGCAAGATCGGCCAGGCGGGCATCCCGTATCGCGTACCGGCCGACGATGAGCTCGGCGGCCGGTTGACCGAGGTGATGGCCGTCATCTACCTGCTGTTCAACGAGGGCTATCTCGCGACCGAACAGTCGGCCGGGCGCGATCTGGCCATCGACGCCGAATGGCTCGCCACCCTGACCGACCGGCTGCTGCCCGGCGAACCGGAGGTCATGGGCCTGCTGGCGCTGATCCGGCTGCACCGCGCCAGGGCGGCCGCGCGCTTCGACGCCTGCGGGCGGATCGTCCTGTTGGGCGACCAGGATCGTGCGCGGTGGGACCATGCGGCGATCGAGCGCGCGGTGCGGCTGCTGACCGACGCAGGCCGGCTGCGGCGTCCCGGCCCCTATCAGCTGCAGGCGGCGATAGTCGCCTGCCATGCGGAGGCCGCGAGCTGGGCCGATACCGATTGGCCGCAGATCGTGGTGCTCTATGACATGCTGCTGCGGCTGACCCCGTCACCGGTGATCAGGCTGCACCGCGCGGTCGCGTTGGCCCGCACCGAGGGCGCACAGGCGGCCTTGACCGAAGTGGACGAGCTGGCCGCACAGCTGGCGAACTATCACCTTTTCCACGCCACACGTGCCGAACTCCTGCGGCAACTCGGCCGCAACGACGAAGCCCGCACCGCCGACCAGCGCGCCCTCGAACTCACCCGCAACCCCGCCGAGCAGGCCGTGCTCGAGGAACGGCTTGGCCTGCTCGGACGACCCGATGCGACACGCGTTCGAGCTGACCCGGATGAGGCGTTCGCGCCACCTACCGTGGACGAAAACCCCAAGGAGCTGCAGTGAGACTTCGACATATCGTGGCCGGTGCCGCGCTGGCCGCCGCGGCCCTGTGCGCCGCGCCCGCGGTGGCGTCCGCCGACGACCCGGAATTCCCTCGCAACGGCGTCATTCCGCCGGGGACCTACCACGTCATCCGGCATCCCTCGAACGTGATCGGCTCTCCGCTGGAGAACTGTGATCTGCAGGTGTTCGTCGACGGGAGTTCCGTTGTGCTGGTCTGCCCGACGTTCAGCCGGGCCGGACACCAACGGCCGGTCGGGACGGACGAATCGTATGTCACCTTCGATTTCGTGCCGATCGGACTGGACCTGCGCGATATCGATCCGCGCCAAGGTCATTGGATCGGGACGATGAACGTCGCGGGCACGCCGGTAGCGGCGCCGTACCCGCTGGCCGGTGTCACGTTGCAACGACGCTGATCACCGCTCGGTTCGATGCGGATCACCAGTGCACGGCCATCCGCCCGATCCCCGTGTTCGGTATAGATCCTGCGTCAGCAGGGCAACCAGTGCGAATAGTGCTGCGGCCCGCACGGATCGCGGGTTTCGCACACTCGAGCGTCGCAGGTCGCGCGGATCGTGTGGGTGCGAGCCCGGCCGTGTATCAAGGGCGGCCGGTCGGTGCAGATTCGCGGCGGGTAGTCGTGCCGCTGTTGATCGAAGCTTCCACCTCGCCGAGAGCCGTTCGGATCATGGTGCCGTAGTCGTTGTCGGGGAGCGCTTGCAGGTGACGGCGTGCGGCGTCGACCTGCTGTTGTGCCGCGTCGAAGGAGGCGAGACGGCGGTAGTTGTCGGCGAGGTTCAGGTGCAGGGAGGGGAAGAATCCGCGGACGTCGAGGGAGGCGTCGAATTCTTGGGCGCGGGAGTTTGTGAGGGCTTCGGCGGCGTCCAGGGCGCGGATATCCCATACGAGGGCCTGTGCGGGATCGTCGTACAGGTCGGCGAGGTAGTGGGCGAGGGTGCAGCGGTGGAATGGGTCGCCATGCGGGCCGATGCTGGTCCACAGGTCGGTGAGGGTGGTGCGGGCGCCGTCACCATCGCCCGCGCGGCCGCGGGTCACGGCGTCGGTGATGGCGGCCATGGTCGGATCGGGTGTGGTCATGCGGGGTTCTCCTCGGAGTCGTTGGGCAGTCGGGTCGGCATGGCAAGGGTGGTGAGGTCTCCGTCGGTGGCGGAGCGGATGACGACGGGCAGGTCGGGCGCCGCGATGTCGAGCATGATGTCGGGGCCGACGGCGGTGGTGATTGCGGGACGGAGGGTTGCGCGGGCGAAGGCCAGCACTGTGACCGCGCCCGTCACTGTCGCCGGGATAGTCGTTCCCGTGGCGCGATCGCGAGCACTCGCGTCTGGGCCGGTGCTGGTGGTGCTACCCGCGTTGCCCGCAGCAACGCGACCCTGGGTCGGGACGGAACCGCCTTCGGTGACGGTGATTTCGCCCGCGCCGATCGAGAATGACAGCAGGCCCTCGCCGGAGTCGATGGCGTCGATCAGCTCATGGCGCGGCACCACGACGCGGGTCCGGACCGGCGCCAGATCGGATAGCAGCGCCCGGTAGTCCGGGAACTGCTCGTCGATAGCAGGGCAGTAGTGGTCGGTGCCCTCGCTGCTCAGGCGAACTGCGTCCGGCTGCGGAATCAGTACCGCCTCATCCTGTTCGGCCAGCCAGGACGTCACCGGGGTCAATGCGGCCGCATCGACGACCCGCGACCAGCTCGCACCCGACCAGGAATGTGGCACCAGCGTGCGGGTGGTCAGGCGGTACCGGTCGGTCGCCGTGAGGACGACGGCCTCACGACCGGCTTCCACGAAGATGCCGGTGAGCGCCCGGAACTCACCGTCGGCGGCGACCGCTGAACCGACCTGCCGGATCGCAGCCGCCAGCAGTGCGCCCGGCAGGGAAACTCGTGGGAGGGCTGCGAGTTCGGATTTGATCGCCGCTGCGGTGGTGGCGGCCTCACGCGCACGTCGTGTCATGGCGTCCACGTGTTCGTCGAGCAGGCGCGCCGCCTCGTGCGGCTCAGCGGAAAGGATCACGGCGACCGTATCGAGGCCGATATCGATATCGCGCAGCTTGCGGATGAGCAACGCCCGCTCACGCTGGTCGTCGGTGTAATAGCGATACCCGGTGGCCGCATCGACCTCGGCGGGGACGAGCAGGCCGCAGTCGTCGTAGAACCGCAGCGCGCTCGGCGTCAGCCCGCACGCGCGGGCCAGTACCCCGATGGTGATCAATGGCTTGTCCGCAGTCACCCGGCCATCATCGGCCCTCAACCAACTCGAAGGTCAAGCGCGCAGCGCCGGGGCGACTCAGGCGCTTCCTGGCTGGTCCGCGCGCTAACGGTATGCGGATGCGCGCGGCCGCCGCCGCGGGCATCGTTTCCTGAGCGGCCGTATGAATCAGCCCTTTGTGCCGTGGAGGGTGAGGGTGTTGTCGATGCAGCGGGTGATGAAGGCGTCGTCGATCGGGTCGTCGCCTACCAGCAGCCGGAAATACAGTGGTGCGGAGAGGGTTTCGATGATCTCGCGAGGCTCCGCATCTTCGGGTAGTTCACCTCGCTCGATCGCTCGCGTGACGACCTCGGAGCTTCGCTCGAACCGGTCGTTCCAGAAGCGGTGGCGCGCGGCGGCAACCTCCGGGTCGGTCGACAGGGCGATGGTGGTGCCGACCAGCCGCGCGATACCGGGGCGCGAGATCAGGTGGGAGATCTGCTCGGCGAGCTGTTGCAGGTCTTCTCGCACGCTGCCGGTATCCGGTGTGGGGTTGCCGACTGCGGCGAGTTCGGTCACGGCATCGGCGACCAGCGCTGTGCGCGTGCCCCAGCGTCGGTAGACGGTCGTCTCGGCAACACCAGCGCGGGCTGCGACATCGCCGATAGTCAACCCTTCGATGCCGTGTTCGGCGACCTGATCCAAGGTGGCCGTGAGAACAGCGTCGCGCACCCGCGCGGAGCGTCCCCCGGTCCGCCTACGCGGAACCGGGGGTGTCGCCGCTTGCTCGTTCTCGGGCTCGCGTTCGCGCTGGCTCATGGCCCAGTTCTACTCGACGGTGTTGCTACGTGCCGAATACGCTGGCCGTGCCGTTCCGGGGGCCGTCGGCGGAGCAGCCGGCTCAGCGTAGGTACGCACCGATCCAGTTGCCGAATTCGGTCGCCAGATGCCACTGGTGCTCGGCGATGTACAACCCCGGCACGGCCGCCGGGAACGCGACTTTGAGCTGGCTGCGGAACCCGCCACCGGGTTCGTCGCGGAACTGGTGGCAGACCCCGCCGATGAGTTCACCGTCGTCGAGCGAGGCCGTCCCGGCAACGGTGACGGGATAGGCCGGATCGGCGGGAACCATCACCCTCGCCGTGTCGGTGTAATCGACGAGGAACCGGCTGGCCAGCACAGCACCGCCGGTGACCTCGATGACCTCCTGGCGCCCGTCGGGCAGGGTGGCGATGATGTAGTGGTCCGGGCACGCGTCGGTCCACACCGCACGGGCATCGGTCACGCGGGCTCGGTCGAACCAATCGGCGAAGCCCTCGGCGCTGCCGCGATCGCTGGCGATCTCGACGACCGCCACCACCCATCGCCCGCCCGAGGCGGCAAGCGTGGCGCGGGTTCCGGTTTCGGAGGCGGCGAGTTCGGCGGCGAGCAGCTCACGCAACCCGTCGGGGCCGATTATGGCCCGGGCGCGTGACAGTGCCGATCGGGCCGCGGGGACGTCGTCGACGGTGACCGCGAAACGCGTGAGCAGCGAATCGAGCTCACCTGCCAGTAAGCCGACATAGTCCTTGCGCAGCCGCGCCGCGGCCACCGACAGGCGCCGCCGTTCCCATTCGACAACCTTGGCTTGATCGATGGCGGCTCCGTCGATGAACGTGCGCAGCCCGGCTCCCGCCGCCGGTGAGCGGGGTGCCGCAAGCGTGGTCCCGGTGCTGACGTAGGCCGCTGCGGCGGTGGCGGCCGTTGCCCCGGCCGCGCGGATGATGAAGCTTCTCCTGGTCAGCATCGAGCAATTCCCTTCGCGTACTCGGTCATCCGCGTTTCGGGGGAGCAGCACGGACAAGCCCACTGTTAACGCAAGCTCAACTTGCGTTAGTGAAAGGATCGGTCATGTGCGTCATCCTGTCAATGGGTTGCACTGAATTAACGCCAGGAAAACTTGCGTTTGCAGACCGGATGGGCTGCGCGAAGCGTCTCGCGCAGCAGTTGCTCATGCGGGAAGCGCGGCGCGCCCTATCGATGCCATGTTCAGGCGCGAACTGTGATCCCGGCTATCGAGCCGGGAGAGGGTCAGCCGATGACGGCGTTCATGATGGTGCCCGCACTGGTGGCGACCGCACCACCGATCATGGCGCCCGCGACCATTTTCGGGGATTGGAGACCACCTCCGGTCCACTTCTCCCAGGCGAATCGGCCGCCCGCGTAGATGATGCCGCAGACCCCGGACAGCAGTACGAACCAGGTCAGATAGCGGACGAGTTGGAGAATCTTGTCCGACATCGGCGGCGCTTCGGGTGTTGGGTTGCCGATTTGCGCGACGGTGTCGTATACGGCGGCCAGGATCATCTCGCTGCTCACTCTGGTTCGGGGTGGGGCGGGAACTCTTCGGTGAAATCGTATCCGGTCATCCGGCCGATCGCAGTCACGTGGCTCCGAGGTGGCATTTTCGCATGGTTATACCGTCAAATCTGGTGCGCGACAACACTTGCGGTAGCAGGCCGGGGTCCGGGATGATGGGGACGGCGCGGGGGTCACCACCGCACGCGTCGATTCGCTTGGTGCGTAACGCCTTACATCCGCCGAGTGTGGCTCCATCGGTTCGGTTGTATGAGAGAGGGTATGGACGTGAGCATCATCTCGACGGCATTCGCAGACACTGTCACGACGCTCGCGCAGGTCGGTAACCCGACACCGGAGCCGCCGCCGCTGGCCGACAAGGTGGAGCAGTTTCTCGGGTACGGCACCTGGCTGGCGAAACTCTCGGGCACCATCAGCATCATCTACGCGGGTGGGCGTTTCGCCTGGGAGAAGTGGAGCGGCGGGGCGTTGCAGTCACCGAAAATGATTGCGGGCGCCCTGATCGGCGGTACGGTCGCCACAAGCGCAGGCACACTCATGGACACCGTGCTCAACACCTGAGTTCCTGATGCCGGCGAGCGTCGGCAACCCCATGGCTATACTTCCTCGCGTATCTCTCCACTCCTCCGGTCACATCGGAAAGCAGGGAGTTCGGCGATGAGTCGCACCGCACCGAAGTATGCCGCCGGTCCGGCGTCGCCGGGGCCGGCATCCGATGAGCGACCGGCGATTTCCCGTCGTGCCGTCCTCGGTGCGGTGGTTGTCGCCGCTGGTCTCGCCGCCTGCGGCGAATCCGAGGACAACGGCTCGGTCGCGCCGTCGGGCTCCGCACAGGACCGTACGGAGGTCGCCACCGACGCCTACATCTTCGGCTATCCGCTCGTGCTGATGGACGCCAATCGCGAGGCCCTGACCGGTGGTGCGGGCGACAATCGGTTCCAGCATGCCGCCGATCTGCCGGTGCCGAGCACTCGCGGTAGCCGCCGGGTCGGACTCGACTCCCTGTATTCGTCGGCGTGGCTGGACCTGCGTGACGAGCCGGTGGTGCTGCAAGTGCCCGAGATCGACCCGAGCCGCTACTGGATCATGCCGCTGCTGGATGCCTGGACCAACACCGTGCACAACCCGAGCAGTGTGCGCCCGCAGGCCGAAACGAGTGCGGCGCCCTACACCTATCTGATCACCGGTCCCGGTTGGTCCGGCGACGTACCCGAAGGGATGCGGGCGCTGCCCATGCCGACCCGGATGGTGTGGCTGCTCGGCCGAATCCAGGTCAATGGCCGCGACGATGTGCCCGCCGTCCGCGAGATCCAAGCCCGGCTGAAACTGGCGCCACTGAGTTCGTGGCCCCTCGACGCCGCGCAGCCGCGACCCGCGGACCCCGACGGCCCGGTGGAGCTGCCCGAACCACCCGTCGAAGCGGTGGCGCAGCTGCCCGCGCGCAACTTCTTCGACCGGATGTGCGCACTGATGGTCGACAATCCACCCGCCGCCGAGGACGTGCAGGCGCTCAACCGATTCGCGACCATCGGCATCACCCCGGGCGGCAGGCCTGATGGCGTCAGTACCGAAGAGCTGACCGCGGGCGCCGACACCGCCGAGCGTCAGCTCGCGGTCTACCTGGATCCGCTCACCAGGACCGAGAACGGCTGGGTGATCAATACCGATATCGGCCGGTACGGCACCAACTACCTGCTGCGGGCCAGCACCGCCAACCGCGGCCTCGGCGCCAACCTCGCCGAGAACGTGATGTACCCGACGCTGTTCGGCGATGCGGGCGGCGACGGTGCGCCGATCCCGTTCCGGTTGCGATTTCCGCCCGGACAGACACCGCCGGTCGACGCCTTCTGGTCGTTGACCGCCTATGGATCCAACGGGCACCTCGTCGCCAACCCCTCCGAGATCTACTCCATCGGGCATCAGGTCCCGGTGGTATACCAGCCCGACGGCACGCTCGAACTCGCCATCCAATACGCCGATCCGGGCTCGACGGTTCCTGCGGGCAACTGGCTGCCGATACCGCCGGCGGGTCAGTTCTCCCTGGTGCTGCGCATGTATGCGCCGCGCGAAGTGGCATTGACCGGCGTGTGGGTGCCGCCGCCGCTCGAGCCCGTGTCCTGATCGGACCTCCAGGTGATTCGGGAGTCGATGGCCCGGTGGATGAGGTGGCGAGACGGCGGTGTGACATGCACGGTGTGAGTAAACGGACGTTACTAAACAGCGTTCACTGGGCGCCCGGATGTGGTTTCATCTCCTTATCGGACCCGAAAACTCGAGGGCGGACGCCCGTACCCGCAGGAGACAGCCGTGACCACAACGATCGCCGCCGCTATGCGCGGGAAAGCCGGTCTCGCTTGAACCTGCGGATCAGCCACCCGACGACGCGCGGCCGCGCGCCGGTGATCACCGACGCCGATATCCGCCGCACCGCGCGCACATTGCTGGTCGAGCAGGGCACAGATGCGGTCACCCTGCGCGCGATCGCCCGTGCACTCGGCGTCACCGCGCCCGCGCTGTACCGGTACTACCGGTCCCTCGACGACCTGCTGGAAAGCCTGCGCCTGGACGTCTGCGCCGACCTGGCCGCCGAACTATCGGACCGGATCGCCGAGCTGCCCGACGACGGCGCGGTCCAATTCCTCGCCATCTGCCAGGGATTCCGGCATTGGGCGCTGGCACACACCAGGGAATTCACCCTGGTGTTCGCCTCACCCGGTAGTGGCGGCCGCGGTATGCGCGGGTTCGACGAACCCTTCGGCCGGATCTTCCTCGCCGCCGCGGGCCGGCTGCTGGCCACCTATGAGGTCATCACCCCACCGGCCGAGGACATCCCGGCCGAGCTGCGCGCGGATCTGCAGCGCTTCCAGGCCGAACTGCTGGCCGCGCTCGCCGAGGCGGGTCAGCCCGTCGCCGCCGACCGGATCGATCTCGGCGTCACCTATCTGATGATCCAGATCTGGGCACGGCTCTACGGGCACGTCACGCTCGAGGTGTTCGGCAACTATCCGGTGCCGCTGTCGAACCCGGAGATCCTGTTCGACGCCATGCTGGCCGACCTCGGCCGCTCCGCGGGGTTCATCCCCGGCTGATCGGTCAAATGCGCGCGCCCTTGGTGCGGTTGCACGCCCGGCACAGGATCTGCAGGTTGGTCGCGCTGGTGGCGCCGCCGCGGCTGAGTGGGATGATGTGGTCGAACTCGAGGTAGTGGCCGTCACCGCATTCGACACATTTACCACCGTCGCGTTGCCACACCTCGGCCTTCACCTCCTGCGGGATGCTGCGGGTGTCGCGCTGGCCGGGGGTGAGGGCAAGCCGTTTGGCGACCCGCAGCGCGCCCTCGACGGCGGCGGCGACGTAATGCGGGTCGTCGACGGCGAAGCGGGCGCCGCCGCGCGCGGAGGTCGCGGCGATCACCACGGTATCGGCGCCGGACTGCTCATCGGGCTCGATGGCGACCGAGACGATGCGTGACCACGGCATCTCGATCCCCGAGTCCGAACCGACGAACCGCAGCTTCTTATTGCTGACGATCAACCGTCCGTCGGTGTACTTGGGTCCTTTGACCAGCAGCCGGACCTGCGTCGCGCCCGCGTCGAAGTGCACCTTTTCCTCGGGGTCCAGGTGCAGTCCAGGGGTGCGGACCGTCGGCAGATCACCGGTGCGCAGCCGGGTGAGAGTGCGGCCGCGGTGCATACGGCGATGCAGATCGTCGATCTGCGGGCCGCTGAGTCCGAGTTCGGCCACAGTCTGTTTGAAACGCTCGAACTCCGGGCCTTCGATCTGCCCGTCGGCCATCGCGAAGGCCACCATGCGTTCGACGTGGTGCAGCGCCACCGGCCGTAGCGAGGCGTGACCGGCATTCTCATCGATGCGCTGATACCGCAACGATGCCCACAGCGCAGCCCACTCCGGGCCCTGCGGTCCGGAACCGGACAGCACCCGCCACACCTGGGTGTGCCAGTGGGTGAGGTACTCCTCGATCTCGTCGGCGCAGTCGCGGCAGGAGTGATGGCCGCCGAAGATCTTGCGCCGCCTGCGGTTTCCGCATCGGTCGCACACCTGAGGGTGCGCGGGCAGGTGTTGGCGGGTATCGCCGGTCCAGCGCGAGCCGTCCCACCAGCGCAGCCTGGTGCGATCGTGCGGGTCGGGATGCCAGTTCGCGCGGTCGGGGTCGGACGGCGGCGGGGGTTCGACGGGCAGTTCCGGGGCGGTGTCGCGGCGCAATGTCAGCGTCGGTGCGGTGCGTGCGGGTTCCTGAGTGAGGAGGTTGCCAGGGCCGCGCTGTGCGGGCGCGTGCTGCATGGGGGAGAGGCTGCGCGCGGGCGAGGGCTCGGCGGCGCCCGGTTCGTCGACGACGACGCCGAACTCGGTGACCAGTCCGGCCATACCCGACTCCCAGCCCTGCCCGACGGCGCGGAACCGCCACTGCCCGTCGCGACGGTAGAACTCGCCGAACATCATCGCGGCCACCGCTTCCGAGCCGTCGATCTCGTAGGCGGCGATCGGGCCGTCGGTATCGAGCACGGTGACGGTGAGACCCGCGATATCGGCGAAACTTGCGTCGTCGATCGATCCGGAGACGACGATGCGCGCGACCTCGGCCTCGGTGCGCGGCAACGACACACTCAACCGCGCCGTCCCCGCCGCGGGCGCTTGATCGAGGGTGACGGCCTGGGAAATGTGCCGGGGCGCGTTGTAGAAGACCAGATCACGATCGGTGCGCACCGTGCCCGAATCCGTGAGCAGCAGCGCGTGCGCGTCCACCGCATGCCCCGAACGCCATGAAACAACCACGGCTAGAAGCGAAGTCGGTACCGGCGCATTCGCGCCCTTGCTGAGTTTCATCGTTGTCGAACTATGCCACGAGGCTCCGACACCCTCCGACGACAGCTCCGGCCTGCGAGGCGGGGCGGTCGGCGCCCGCGGACGACTGCCCGGCAGCGGTGGCGACACCGTCCGATCCGGCTCCCGCAATCCTGTCGCATCGGCGCAGGTTGCGGCACAGTAGTGCTATGACGAATCCGAAGGATGCGGGCAAGCAGCCGCCGGGACGGGCGCCCGGATCACGGAAGGTGCCCAACCCGGGTGACGTCCTGGCCGCGGCCCAGTCCGCGGTGGAAGCGGCGCAGACCGCGGCCGGGCAGGCGCTGGACGCCGCGCGGCTGACCGCGGGCTACTCCTTCGACGCGGCGGTCCGCCTGCCACCGGCCTCGGCGCAGCTGGCCTCCCAGCTGCCCGATCTGCTCGACAACCTGTCCACGGCCATCGACCGCCTCAACTCCACCATCGATCGCCTCGACCGCACTCTCGCCCTTGCCGACCCGGCCTTCGCGGCCTACGACCGGCTGCTGCCGCGCCTGGAGGCGATGATCTCTCTCGGGGAGGATCTGTTCGGTGCGCTGTCGAAGCTGCCGGGGGTGAGCATGCTCGGCCGCCTCGCGGGTCGTGGTGAGGACTCCGCTGAACCGGAGCAGTCGGACCGCGGTTCTCGTTCACGGGACCCCAAACGCCGATAGGCGGTGTCCCAGCACTCAGCTCAGCGCAGCTGATGCGCGTGGCGCGGGCGTCGATGCGGTAACCGCGCGGTGCGTGGCGGAGGCCTTGAGCACCATCTCCGCGTATTCGTCCTCGGGCACCGAGTCCAGCACGATCGCACCACCCGCGCCGATCTGCCAGCGGTCGTCGTGGCGGACGGCGGTGCGGATGACGATATTGAGGTCGGCGGTGCCACCGACGCCGAGGAATCCGATGGTGCCGGAATAGACTCCGCGTGCCTTCGCTTCCAGCTCATCGATGATTTCCATGGTGCGTAGCTTGGGTGCCCCCGTCATCGAACCGCCCGGGAAACACGCACGCACACAGTCGATCACACCGGCCTCGGGACGCAGCGTGCCGCGCACAGTCGAGACCAGCTGGTGCAGAGTCGAGTATGTCTCGGTCGCCATCAGCTTCGGCACATGCACGCTGCCGATCTCGCAGACCCGCCCGAGGTCGTTGCGCAGCAGATCGACGATCATCAGGTTCTCGGCCCTGGTCTTGGGGCTGGCGGCGAGTTCACGGCACAGCCGTTCGTCCTCGGCCGGGGTGGCGCCGCGCGGTGCCGTCCCTTTGATCGGTTTGCTCTCCACCGTGCGGTGGCGGTCGATCTTCAGGAAGCGTTCGGGGGAGGAGCAGGCGATCTCGAGGTCGCCGAACCGCAGATACGCGGCATACGGGGCGGGATTGCAGCGGCGCAGCGTCCGGTAGACGTCGAGGCCGTCGGCAGTAGCGGACACGGTGGCGGTGTCGGTCAAGCAGATCTCGTAGGACTCGCCCGCGCGCAAGGCATCCTGGCAGATGGCGATGTCGATCAGATAGCGCTCGCGGCCGCGCCCGAGTGCCGCCGCCACTGCATCGGTGTCGGCGTCGATCGCGAGTTCGGGTGGATTGGTCCAGGTGGGCAGCGATTCCAACACCGCGGCGGTCGTGCGCAACCACTGCGCGGCGGCGTCGAGAGTTGCCGAATCCGTCAGTGCGAGCAGATGCGTGCGCCCGGCCTCGTGATCGACCACCACGATCCGGTCCGCGAAAATCCACTGCGCGTCTGGAGCCTCGGCGCGATGCGCGGCCCCGGCGCCGCACTCGACCTTCACCTCGTAGCCGAGGTAGCCGACATATCCGCCGGTGAAATCGAAAGGCAGATCCGGCAATTCGATCCGACGGGCGTGCAGCTGCGCATCGAGATAGTCCAAAATCCGGCCTGGCACCGTGCGCTCGCCCTCGGCCCCGGTCACCGTGACGACGCCGGCCCCGACCCGGTACCGCACCACCTCCGCCAGCGGCCCGCTCGCATCGCCGAGGAACGAGAACCGATCCAGCCCCGGCTCGACATGCTCACTGTCGAGCCAGAACGCGGTCTCCGAATCCCCGTACAGCCGCAGGAACACCGCCTCGGTATCCACCGCCCGCTCGATCATGTGATGCTGGAGCCGGAAGGGACCGGCATTGCCCGCCTTCGGGCTGGATTCGCTGTCCTCGCGATCGGCTGACGACTGCGCGCCGGACGACCAGGGGGCGCCGGGCGAGCCTGTGTTAGAGCTGGAGCCGGTGCCTGAGCCGGAGTCCGAGACAACGGCAGAGTGGTCGGCCGCAGATCGCGAAGCGGATCGCGCCGCGGCCATGTCTACGGCGTCTGCGGGGACGGTGACGAGCACATTCGGCACCTCCACCGGGGCAGCGGGCGCCGAACTGCCGGATCGACGCCGGTGGTCGGCGGTCAACTTCGCGAAGTTGACCAGAATCGCCGCCCCGTGCTCACTGGCGATGGATTCCGGATGGAACTGAACACCCCACTGCGGCCGACTGCGATGCCGCACGCCCATCACGACTCCGTCGGACGATTGCGCAGTCACTTCCAGCGCATCCGGCAGCGGCCGGGACGCGCACAGCGAGTGATAACGCACGGCGGTGAACTTTTGGGGCAGCCCGGCGAACAGGCCGGTGCCGTCGTGCTCGATCTGGTCCAGATAGCCGTGCCGCGCGGCAGGCGCCGCATCGACCACACCACCCGCGCCCACCACGATCGCCTGATGGCCGAGGCACACGCCGAGCAGTGGCAGGTCGGTTTCCCGGACCACCGCGGCCGAGACGCCGGTATCGCGTGCCACATCGGGACGGCCCGGTCCGGGTGAGATGACGACACTGTCGAATCGGTCCAGGCGCAGCTGCCGCACCACATGCGCCTCGTCATTGCGCACGACGGTCGGCTCGGTCCCATATACCTCGCTGATCAGCTGATACAGGTTGTAGGTGAACGAGTCGTAATTGTCGATCAACAGCGTGCGCATGGTGTTGCGAACCCTACGCTGCGACCCGGCCTTGCAACTGTGGTCAGGTGCCTTCAGATTTGGTCGTGCGGTGGTGCAGAATGTGGGGCATGTCTGTTGCGCAACCGGTCGGTGTGGACCGCGAGGTCGTAGATTTCGCCGTGGTCGGGAACTGGATGACCGAACAGGGCCTGCCCGAAGGAGAGTTCGAGGAGGTCACCGAGCTCGGCGGCGGCACCCAGAACATCATGCTGCGCTTCACTCGCGGTGGCCGCGACTACGTGCTGCGGCGCGGGCCGAAGCATCTGCGCGCCAAGAGCAACGACGTCATCCGGCGTGAGGCCAGACTCCTCGGCGCCCTGGGTGACACCGAGGTCAAGGCGCCGCGGGTGATCGCCGCGTGCCCCGACGAATCGGTGCTCGGCGCCGTCTTCTACCTGATGGAGCCGATCACCGGCTTCAACCCGCAGAACGAGCTGCCCGAACTGCACGCGAGCGATCCGGAGGTCCGGCGGCTGATGGGGCTGTCGGCGGTCGAGGCGATCGCGACGCTCGGATCGCTGGACTATCGGGCGCTCGGGCTCACCGACTACGGCAAGCCGGAAGGCTTCCTGGAACGTCAGGTTCCGCGCTGGATGGGCGAACTCGAGTCGTATTCGACCAATGACGGATACCCGGGCCCGGACATCCCCGGCGTCGAACGAGTCGGGGAGTGGCTGGACCGCAACCGTCCGGCGCAGTGGACGCCAGGCATCCTGCACGGCGACTGCCATCTGGCGAACATGATGTTCGCCTACGAGGGTCCCGAGGTCGCCGCGATGGTCGACTGGGAGATGTCGACCATCGGTGATCCGCTGCTGGATCTGGGCTGGCAGATCGCCACTCGCCCGGTGCCGGGTACCACTGGCGCGGCCCTGGTCGGCAAGCTCGGTGCGGTCGGCGGCCTGCCGACACCGGAGGAGATGATCGCGCACTACGCGAAGTTCTCCGAGCGCGATCTGAGCGCGGTCACCTGGTACACCGTGCTGGCCTGCTTCAAGCTCGGCATCGTGCTCGAGGGCACGCACGCGCGGGCGTTCGCGGGTAAGGCGCCCAAGCAGGTCGGTGACTTCCTGCACGCGATCACCCTCGAGCTGTTCGAGCGGGCGCACGGCCTGATGGAGTGATCGGTCGCTACTGCTGAAAACGGATCCCAATACTAGAACGTGTTCGCCCTGCTGGCGGACCTTCGTAGATGAATTTTCCATCAGCTACTAGAACGCGTTCCATTTTTCTCGTACGGTGGGTGCAGTCACATTGAAGCACGCGAGAGGTCTACAGGGATGAAGACGAAGGGCGCGATCCTGTGGGGGATCGACGAGCCGTGGTCGGTGGAAGAGATCGAGGTCGGCGACCCGGTCGCCGGCGAGGTGCAGATCCGCATGGAAACCGCGGGCATGTGCCATTCGGATCACCACATCGTCACCGGCGCGACACCGATGCCGAGCTACCCCGTCATGGGCGGGCACGAAGGCGCGGGCGTGATCACCAAGCTCGGCCCGAACGTGCCGAGTGATCTGCAGGTCGGCGACCACGTCATCCTGTCGTTCATTCCGGCCTGTGGTCGCTGTCCGGCCTGTGTCGCGGGCAATATGGCGCTGTGCGACCTCGGTGCGGGCCTGCTGCTCGGCCAGGCCATCAGCGACGGCACCTACCGCATCCAGGCCAGGGGCGAGAACGTCATCCCGATGTGCCTGCTCGGCACCTTCTCCCCGTACATGACGGTGCACCACACCTCCGTGGTGAAGATCGACCCGTCGATTCCGTTCGAGGTCGCCTGCCTCGTCGGCTGCGGTGTGCCTACCGGGTTCGGCTCCTCCACCCACGTCGCCAACGTGATGCCCGGCGAAACCGTGGTCATCGCGGGCATCGGCGGCGTCGGCATGAGCGCGCTGCAGGGCGCGGTGCTCTCCGGCGCCTCCAAAGTGGTTGCCATCGACCCGAACCCGTGGAAGCGGGAGCAGGCGCAGAAGTTCGGCGCCACCCACACCTACGCCAGCATGGCCGAGGCGATCATGCCGCTGATGGACGTCACCGAAGGCCGGATGGCCGAGAAGGTCATCCTCACCATGGGTGAAATGCACGGCGACTACATCGAAGAGGGCCTGATCCTCACCGGTAAGGCCGGCACCCTCGTCGTCACCTCGATGGGCCGTATGGACGCCGGCGAGGTCAAGATGAACAGCTTCCTGCTGTCCATGCTGCAGAAGACGGTGAAGGGCTGCATCTTCGGCGGCGGCAACGCCCGTCAGGACGCGCCGCGGCTGCTGTCGCTGTACAAGGCCGGTCAGCTCAACCTGGACGACATGGTCACCCGCAGTTACTCCCTCGAGGAGATCAACCAGGGCTACCAGGACATGCTCGACGGCAAGAACATCCGCGGCATCATCAAGTACACCGACGCCGACCGCTGACCCGCTACCGCTCGGCGAGCAGCCTGACGATCCGGGTGATCAACTCCTCCGGGATCGGCTCGCCGAGCGGGAATTTCAGCGTGCCCTTGCCGGTCTGATACCGCGCGAGGGTGCGCGTCGATCACACACAGCGCAGCAGGGCTTCGCGCAGATTGCGGCTGCGGACGTCGTCGAGAACGGCCATACCGAGGCGGTTCATGACGTAGCCGAATCCGAATCCGGTACTCGGATCGGCGAATCCGAAGGAACCGCCGAGCCCGGTGGTGCCGTAGGCGCGTTTATCGGATCCGAAGCGGAACGCGCCGCGCGATTTGCGGAAACCCAAGTGGTAGCGGCTCTTGGTGTGCAGCACGAGATCATCGGCCGGGACATCGTCGGCGGTGTCGGCGGCGGCCAGCCGGTCCAGGACCGCGTCGTCGATGGGCAGGGCTACGGTGCGCCCCGCGGCGGCGCCATAGATCGAGGCGAGTGCGCGGGCGGAACCGACGCCACCGTGACTGGCGACCCCGAGTTCGAGGAAATCCCGGCGCGTGGCGCGCGCGGGGGCGCCGAAGTGCGGATTGGTCAGTGCCGCATAGGACAGACCGCGTTTGGTGTAGACCTCGGCGCCGATGCGTAGCGGGATATCGCGTTCGTAGCGCAAGATGTCGAGGCCCTTGGTCGCGGAAAGGACGGCGACCCGGTCCAGGCTCTGTTCAGTGGGCAGGCCGATGAAGAAGTCCAGGCCGAGCGGCGCCGCGAGTTCTTCGGCGAAGAACTGTCCGATGGTGCGGGCCTGCGGATCCACCCGGCGCAGCAGCTCGCCCTGGTAGAGGCCCAGGGTCAGTGCGTGATAGCCGTGGCGGGTACCCGGGCGCCATGCGGGTTTCTGTACGGCCAGGATCTCGGCGAGCCCATCGAGATCGGCGACCTGGGCGGCCCGCACCGGGCGGTCGAGTCCCGACAGGCCTGCCTGGTGATCGATCAGCTGGCGGACGGTGATCGCGTCTTTGCCCTGCGCCGCGAACTCGGGCCAGTACTTCGCCACCGGCTGCGCGTAGTCGAGCAAGCCCTGCGATACCGCCGTCGCCAGCGCGAACGCCGCCATGCCCTTGGTCGAGGAGAACACCGGCACGATGGTGTCGCGCTCCCAGGACACCACGCGTTCGCGGTCGCGATACCCGGCCCACAGGTCCACCACCGGGCGTTCACCCGCGTAGATCGCGACGGCGGCGCCGATCTCGCCGTGCCGGCTGAAATTGCGCCGGAAAGCGTCGGCGACGGGGCCGAAACCGGCCTCCACCTCGCCGTGGATCGTGGGGTGCTCACTCATGGTTACTCGATCGTATCGGCGACGATCTCGTAGGCTCTGCTGCGTGCGTTCACTCGAGCAGATCAGGGACTGGCCGGTTCGGCACGCGGCGGCGGGCGTCGTGTTCGGCGGCGGGGACACAGCCGTCGCCGGGGACATCGACCGGGTTTTCCGATTGGCCTCGGTGACCAAACCCCTGGCCGCGTACGCGGTGCTCGTCGCGGTCGAGGAAGGCGCGATCGAACTCGATCAGCCCGCGGGCCCGCCGGGCTCGACCGTGCGCCATCTGCTGGCCCACACCTCTGGGCTGGCCTTCGACACGACCGAAGTGATGGCCGAGCCGGGTCAACGGCGTATCTACTCGAGCTCCGGCTTCGAGGTGCTCGCCGGCTTCGTCGCCGAACAGACCGGCATCGCCTTCGACGAATACCTGCGTGACGCCGTATTCGCGCCGCTCGGCATGACGTCGTCGGTGCTGGACGGATCCGCCGGCCACGCCTGTCGTTCGAGCGCAAGCGACCTGCTCCGTTTCGCTGCGGAACTGCTGAATCCGCAGCTGATCTCGGCCGAGACCCACGCCGAGGCGACGACGGTCCAGTTCCCGGACCGCAATGGTGTGCTACCGGGCTTCGGTTCGCAACGGCCCAACGACTGGGGGCTCGGATTCGAAATCCGCGATGGGAAATCCCCGCACTGGACCGGCTCGGCGAACTCGCCGCGAACCTATGGCCATTTCGGGCAATCCGGCACATTTCTGTGGGTCGACCCGGAAGTCGGCTTGGCGTGTCTCGCCTTGAGCGACGAGAATTTCGGCGATTGGGCACGAGCGGTGTGGCCGCCGTTCAGCAATGCGGTGATCGCGGAGGCGACACGCCGAAGCAACTCCTCCGCTGAGTAACAGGTGTAACACCGGACACTCGAGTACACTCGGGCAACGCCAGTTCGACGGGCCGTTGGGGAAGACGTTCCTCGTCGAAGCTGGAGGTGTCAGTGGTGCGCGCATCGAGTCAGTTCGCGGATGCGACGGCGGGTGTGGTCTACATCCACTCGTCGCCTGCCGCGCTGTGCCCGCACATCGAATGGGCACTCGCCTCTGCTCTCGGGGCCCCCGCCAAGCTTCGCTGGACCGCACAGCCGGCCGCCTCCGGCCAACTGCGGGCAACCAGCGACTGGGTCGGCCCCGTAGGCACCGCCGCGCGCCTCGCCCAATCCCTGCGGTCCTGGCCCGTACTGAGATTCGAAGTCACCGAGGACCCCAGCGAGGGCGTGGACGGCGAACGCTACAGCTTCGTGCCCACCCTCGGCCTCTGGCACGGATCCACCAGCGCCAACGGCGATGTCACCCTCGGCGAGATGCGGCTGCGGGTAATGCTGCACACCGCACGCGAACTCGACAAGTACTCCGGCTACGACCTCGCCGCCGAACTCGATCGCGCCCTCGGCACCGCCTGGGACGCCGACCTCGAGGTCTACCGCTGCGGCAGTGAAGGCGCCGAGGTCACCTGGCTGCGCCGCGACGTGGGGTGAGTTGGCGCGGCGAAAGCCACGTCGCGGGGAGCTCCAGGAGTGGGTGATTATGTGCAGGTCATCCGTGCCGACGAATGGGCAATTCGCCCGAGGCGCGGGTGCGCACCTGAACCATAGCGTCGAAAGCCTCGTAACCATCGGTTCAGGAGGCGACCATGACCACTCAGCACATCGAGACACTCATCATCGGGGCCGGGCAGGCCGGGTTGTCGACCGGAAGCGCGCTGCGACGACGACAGCGGCCGTTTCTGATCGTCGACCGCAACGAACGCATCGGCGACAACTGGCGGCGGCACTACGATTCGCTGCGCCTGTATTCGCCCGCGAAGTACGACGGGCTACCCGGCCTGCCGTTCCCGTCGGCCGATCCGTGGAGCTACCCGGGTAAGGACGACGTGGCCGACTACCTGGAGCGGTACGCGCTGCACTGGGATCTGCCGGTACGCATGCGAACCGGCGTCGATCAGTTGACCGCTCGTCCCGGCGGAGGATTCGTGGCACGGCTCGGTACGGACACGATCACCTGCGACAACGTCGTCGTCGCGACCGGCACCTTCGGCCGCGCGCCCTCCATCCCCGACTTTGCCGCCGACCTGGATCCGGCGATCACCCAACTACATTCGAGCCAGTACCGCAGGCCGGACCAGTTGGCGCCCGGCCCCGTGCTGGTGGTCGGCGCCTCCCATTCAGGTACCGATATCGCCTACGAGGTGGCCCGCACCCACCGAACCATCCTCTGCGGCCGCGATTGCGGACAGATCCCGGTGCGGTGGGACCGAAGCACGATCAAGCTCGCGTTGCCGGTGCTGGTGTTCATGTGGCGGCATGTGCTCACCCGCCGCACTCCGATCGGCCGGAAAGTGATGCGTGAGATTCGCTTCCATGGTGGGCCCATGTTGCGGGTGAAGCGGGCCGATCTCGACGAGCGTGGCGTCCGCCGAAACACCGCGCGGATGCGGGGAGTGCACGACGGGCATCCGGAACTGGACGACGGGACCGTGCTCGACGTGCGGAACGTCGTGTGGGCGACCGGGTTCCGTCAGGTGTTCGATTGGATCGACCTGCCCGTCATCGGCGACGACGGCTGGCCGAAGGAGTACCGCGGCGTGGTCGACGACGCGCCAGGTTTGTTCTTCTGCGGGCTGAGCTTCCAATACGCGTTCTCTTCCATGGTGTTCCCCGGCGTAGGCCGGGACGCGGAGTATGTGGCGCGGCGGATCGCGGCGCGGGCGAAGGAGCAAGCCACGGTGAGTGCGGCCGCTTGACGCCGCCGGTCGGGCGACGGCCTTGTTCGACCGGGGTGGATCAGGTTGCCGTCGGTATCGACGCCGGAGCGTGCCGAGGCAACCTGAGCGGTGACAGGCGCGACGCGTCGCCAACGAGTCGATCCCGCGACCGAACAGTCAGGCCCACGGCTCGACTGGACCGCCCTCCGCGACGCCGACCTGCGCGTATCGTCCTATAGCGGGTGATGCGCAATGAGCGTGGTCGAGAGTTTGCGGCGGGCTCGCGAGGCGTACGAGCGACGGGAATGGGTGGCGGCGTTCGAGGTGCTGTCCGAATCCGACGCCGACGACCTCCGTGGCGATGATTTCGCGCGCCTGGCGATCGCCGCTTATCTGACCGGTCGCACCAACGACAGCGTCCAGGCGATGCAACGCGCATATCAGCTGCATCTGGACGACGGCAATCCGCTCGCGGCGGCACACAGCGCCTGCTCGCTGGCGAATATCTTGCTGACCACGGGTGAATCGGCGGTTGCCGGCGGCTGGGTGGGGCGGGCGCGGCGACTGCTCGACGAGGTGCCCGGCGATGTGGTCGAACGCGGTTACGTGCTGGTGTCGATGATGCTCGGGCACATCTTCGCGGGCGAATTCCCGCCCGCCTTCGAATGCGCCGATGGCGTCACCGGCTACGGCGGTAGATTCGGCGATCCCGATCTGACCGCTATGGGTTTGTCCGCACAAGGCAGGTTGGCGTTGTACACCGGGCGGGTGCGCGAGGGGCTGGCCCTGATGGATGAGGCGATGGCGTGCATTGTCGCGGGCGGCGTATCGACGATCTTCGCCGGTCATATCTATTGCACGATGATCGAGGGATGTCAGGAGGTCGCGGATTTCGCCCGCGCCGAGCAATGGACGGTGGCGTTGACATCCTGGTGTGCAGACCAATCGGGTCTGGTTCCGTTCACCGGCCAATGCGCTGTGCACCGTGGCCAGCTGATGCGGTTACACGGCGCGTATGAGGCCGCCCTGGAGGAGTTCGGACTGGCGGTGAGTCGCTATCTCGCAGCAGAGACGACGGCGGCCGCTGGTTTGGCGCTCGCCGAGCGCGGTGACGTGTTGCGTATCCGCGGCGACTTCGCTGAGGCCGACGAGGCGTACAGCCGCGCGATCGCCTACGGTTACGAGCCGCAACCGGGGCTTGCGCTGCTCTGGTCGGCCCGTGGTCGGAGCGCCGCCGCACTGAGCGCGATACGACGGCTGGTCGGCGAGGTCGCGGACCCGGTGCACCGCTCGCGGATGCTGCCCGCGGCGATCGAAGTGCTGCTCGGGGCGGGGGAGACCGACGAGGCCGCGACGCTGAGTGCCGCGCTCACCGAGATCGCCGCCGGTTTCGGCTGCGCCCCGTTACGCGCGATGGCGGCGCGGGCCGCCGGGTGCGTGGCGATCGAACGCGCCGAGTATGCCGAAGCCGTGCCGGAGCTGCGCCGCGCGGTGCGCATCTGGAGTGAGCTCGGCGCTCCTTATGAAACGGCGAGATGCCGGGTCGATATCGGCCGGGCGCTGTGGGCGCTCGGGGATGAGGATTCGGCCCGCGCGGAGTTCGACGCTGCCCGCCGCGTCTTCGCCGAGCTGGGTGCCGCACCGGCCGAGCGTGCGGTGTCGGCATTGCTGACTCCGGGTGCGCCGGGCGGTTTGTCCGCGCGGGAGCTAGAGGTGCTGCGATTGGTGGCGGCCGGGCGCAGCAATCCCGAGATCGCACATGCGCTTGTGCTCAGCGAGAAGACGGTGGCGCGGCACCTGTCCAATATCTTCGCCAAGCTCGACGTCACCTCGCGCACCGCGGCGGCCGCCTTCGCCTACGAGCACGGGCTCACCTGACGCTGACGGGCGACGATCCGCCCAGGTCCGGGCGACGTGGTCGTGGGTGCAGGCCCGTTCGCTCCCGCGGGCGCCGGATTCGGCGCCTCCGTAGTCCCGTTGGCGCAGACCCATCGCACTGTGCTGCGCCGAACGTACCTCGTTCCCATCGATAGCTCGAGTTTGTGTATGGTTGCCGAGGTCGTCGAGCAGTGGGGAGGTGGTCGGAATCCGAGCACGCCATGTAGCCGGATCGGCCGGGATCGACGCCCAGCCGAGTCCATGGCGAGACAACACAAACCTTTATGACACATAGTCTGCTCACATTGCCCACACGCTGGTCCCGAGTGGCACCGTTGTGTATTCCGGTGCTGCTCTCGATCGCTGTCGCCTTCTGGTTGTCGGACCAGATCTCCCGTGGTTTCATCGACCTCGAGGTCTACCGGATCGGGATCGAGACCCTCCGCGACGGCGGTGACATGTACGGCGATCTGCCCGAGACCTCCTTCGGGATCGGGCTGCCGTTCATCTATCCACCGTTCGCGGCGCTGGCGCTGTCTCCGTTCGCCCTGCTGCCGTGGAGTGTGGCAGTGGTCAGTTACTTCACGGTCTCGGTCGCCGCGCTCGCGCTCACCCTGTTCCTGGTGGCCCGGCGGATGTGGCCGCAGCAGCGTGGTCTGGGCTGGTGGGCGGCAGCCACCGCGCTGCCGCTGACGCTGCTGCTCGAGCCGACGGTCTCGACGCTGGACTTCGGTCAGGTGAACCTGATCCTGATGGGCCTCGTCGCGGCCGACTGCCTCACCGAGAAGACCAAATGGCCGCGCGGTGTGCTGGTGGGCATCGCCGCGGCGATCAAGCTGACGCCGGCCGCGTTCGTGCTGTATTTCCTGGTTCGCAAGGACTACAAGGCCGCCATCACCGCCGCCGCCACCGGCGCCACGGTCACCGCGCTCGCCTTCGCGGTGCTGCCGCGGGAGTCGTTCGATTACTGGTTCGGCGGCGGCAATATGTCCGGGCTGTCCGGTTCTGTCTTCCACACCAACCAGTCGATCCAGGGTGTGCTGGCTCGGTTCGGCATTTCCGGTATCGGGTTCACCGCGCTGTGGCTGGTGCTGGCCGCGGTGGCGCTGGTCGTGGTCTTCGCGATCATGCGCAAGGTGGCCGCCGTCCCCCCGCTGGCGCTGTTCGCCAACGCGCTGCTCGCCTTGCTGGTGTCGCCGATCTCGTGGTCGCATCACTGGGTGTGGGTCGCACCGGGCCTGCTGGTCATGGTCGCCTACGCCGGCAGGCTGCCACGCAACGCCGCGATCGCCTGCTACCTGTCGGTGATCGCCATCGCGTGGGTGTTCTACTACGCACCCCATGAGCAGGTCCCGCAGGGCGAGGACCGCGAACTGAGCTGGTCGATCGGCCAGCACATGATCGGCAATGCCTACGTGTGGATGGCGCTGCTGATGCTCGGCTGGATCGCGCTGGCTCGCCGGGCGCAACACCGTGCGGAACCGGAACCGGCCATCGAACCCGACGCGGTGGTGGCCGAGCGGAGCCCGACGCTGCGGTAGCGGCGCGCGACGAATCGCCGCCGCGACCCGGGACCCGAAAGCTACCGGCCCCAGAAGTCCGGGCGCGGATATCAGCCGAAATCTGGCTACGCTCATTTCGTGCCTCAGCCCACTCGGCCGGTATCGGCGATAACGGGCCGCATCGGCTTCGCCGCACACCCTCGTTCGATCACGGAGCTGGCTGGGCCGAATGAGATCCCGCGCCTGGATGCGCGCGATCGCCCCGAAGCGGAGATCGGTGCTGATGCCGAACTCGATTCCACGATCGTGCCGGAGGCACAGATTCCATCGAGCGTTGCCGATCCGCGCGCGGTGTTCGTCACCGGCGCGGCCGGGTTCCTCGGCGCCCATCTGGTGTGGCAGTTGGCGACACAGACGGATGCGGAGATCCGCTGTCTGGTCCGGGCCGCCGATGCGCCTGCGGCGCACACCCGGGTCATGGACACGATGCAGCGGTACCGACTGTGGCATCCGGATATCGCGGCGCGGGTAGTCGCCTTCGCGGGTGATCTGACCGAACCGGAATTCGGTCTCGCGGCTGCCGAGTATCGAACGCAATGCGCCGAGGTCGACGTCGTCATCCACAACGGCGCGCGGGTCAATCACGCCGAACCATATGCGCGGCTCCGAGCCGCCAACGTCACCGGAACCGAATCGATACTGCGCTTCGCTTGCACCGGGCCGAGCAAACCCGTGCACTTCGTCTCCACGACTTCGGTCGGTTCGGCGACGGTTGCCGGGCCACGGCTCACCGTGCACGAAGCTTCGCGCCCCGGTCTCGAGGTGCTCGCGGGTAATGGCTATGTACTGAGCAAATGGGTCGGTGAGGAGTTGGTGGCGCAGGCCGCTGATCGTGGCCTGCCGACGGTGATCCACCGTCCCGACCGGATCTGCGGCAGTTCACGAACCGGCGCCACCAGCCCGGACGACGCTGTCTGGCTGCTGATCAGGGCTGCGGTGCTGTTGGGTGGCGCGCCGCCGTCGAGCGGCGCCGAATTGAGTTTGGTCCCCGCCGACTACGTGGCCGCGGCGATCGTGCGCATCATGACAGCCGGCACCGAGGCCGCGGTGCATCATCTGGTCAATCGCACCTACCTGCCACTCGACACCGTATGGGAGCGACTGCGCGGCAAGGGCTTCGATGTCGACGTCACCTCCGTGACGGAGTTGGCCGCCCGGCTCGCGGTCGACGCGGGTACCGATCGTGATCTCGCGAGGGCGCTGATCCTCGGCGAGCGAGCAACCTTCACCGGGTACCGTCCGACCTGGGACGATGCGAACACCCGACATGCACTTTCCGGGTCCGGAATCGTGTGTCCGCCGATGACGGCCGAGCTCATCGATCGGCATATCGACTACTTCATCGACACCGGGTTCCTGCCGAGACCGGCCTAGCCCGGGGGCTTGCCGCAGGCGTTGTCCGGACATGGCGTCGCTCGTGGGCGGCACTGCGGGTGACCGAACGAACAAGGAATCCCGACTTCTCGGCGCGTGCGACCGAAACTCGTTGGTGGCACAACTAGGCTCGGCGCGTGGCGATCGAACTGAGGGTGGGCGGCGGTTCGCGGGATCGAACGCACCGGTCGTCGTGGGGGCGGATGATCCTCTTGGGTCTGGCCGTACTGTTACTCGGTTGCTCCGGTCCGCTGGGTGTGTCCTCGGCGCAGAATCGGGATGCGGTTCAGGAGATCGCGGCTCCGCCCACCTACGCAGGCACCGTGGACAACAGCCCCGATTGCCTGCGGGAGTATCAGACGCGCGGATTCGAGCCTGCGGATGGCCGGCGCCACCCGTTGTTCCTGTACTTCGTCGGCACCAATTTCGGCAAGAACCCCGAGACCGACCGCCTGGACAACATTCCCGCGGCGAACGCCGTCACCGAGGCAATGGCTCGCCGCGGCTTCGTCGCCCTCATGGTCGACTACGACAACACCGTGCTCGCCCTGGCCAGCGACCACGGAAACCAGACCCGCTGCCTGTTCGCGCCGCACGAACCGCGCAGCCTGCTCCGAGCCGCGTGCGCGCTCGACACCGTCGACTGCGATCTAGGTATCGCGACCTGGGGGCACAGCCAAGGCGGTACGGTCGCCCACCTCGCCCCCAACCACGACCCGCGAGTGCGCGCGGTGTGGACCACCGGCTATGGCGGCGATATGCCATCGGTTCTCCCGGTGAACCGCCTGCGGGTGCTGGCCGGCGAGAACGAGAACAACGGCAAGCCCGAGATCCTGAACAGGGCCGCCGGTTTCACCCCGCAAGAATGCCCGGACGACGGCCGCAGCCACTGCCTCCGCGCCGACGGCAGCGGCTGGATCATCGTCCGCAAGGCCGACGTAGCGACCACCGCCGACCACTGCTGGTTCTATCGACACACCTGCTGGTCCGCAGTGACCTTCCTCGAACCGAACTGGACTGATCGTGGGTCGACCAAGCCGTATGCGATCGAACCCAACGCCGATTGGGTGGCGAAGGTTGCTCGCTTGCCACTGTGAACGGGTGGGCTGATCAGTCGGCGATGCTCATACCGCCATCCTCACCGCAATCTCAGCCCGGTGCAACGACTGCCGCGTCTCGGCGCTCTAGAGACCCTTCAGCGCTCGGTCGGCGCGGTTCACCAGGACCGCGGTCGCGATGGTGCCTGCGGCGAGCACGATCATGAGAATCTTTGCGGGCCAGGGGCCTTCGATAAGCGCGCCGATCGTTCCGAGGACGACGAGTCCGGCCATGGTGGCCAGGACTCCAGTCGCCTTTGTAGTGCCGAAGATCTCCCCGCGCAGGACCCGTCTCGAGGTGGACAGTAAGCCGAGTCCGAGCAACCCTGGCAGCAGAGCGACCACGCACACGACGACCAGGTACTGACGATCCACCAGGCCCGATATGACGAGGCCGGCCGAGCAGGCCAAGAGCACGGCGGCAAGCGCGATCCCCGCACTTCCGGCGATCCGGGTGGCGCGCCGAACCACCGGATCGTTGGCATAGGGCGACGGCACACCTGGTTGCGCGGCATTGATCTGAGTCATCTGAAACCCCCCGTGAAATCCGCACGTTCATGCGGTACAGCGTCAGCACTGTAGCAGACAGCCGGCTTGTGCGGCACGGGTTGGAAGCCTGCGGCCCACTGGTTTTCGCGCCGAATAGCCGCGGACTGCATAAGTTCGGTCAGAGCTTGATTACCTGGATGGCGGGGGCCGCAGAGTGTTCGGAGATCGTTCGGGTTCACGTCCAGGTCCAGGTCGGGGCCTATGGATTCCACTGCATCCACGGAAGGCCGTTGCCGACGCTGCGTTCACCTGCGCGCAGCCCTTGCGAAAAACCACTCTCCAGGAATACGTGAGACAGCCGAGTGGCATGGTCGAGCAGACGATGGGTGCTCAGGTCCAGTGCGGCTGGAGCATTCGGCCACAGCTGGGTAACTGTCCCGGTTCCTCTGAATGGGTGTGTCAGGTCATGCAAAGGATGGTGAACTAGCTGGAATAGCACCATCCGGTCACCGCCAAGCAGATTGAACCCTGTGGTTCTGACGTGCCCCGTTCCGCCCTCGTCGTCGGCGCGGGTGGTATGCCGGAGGTAAACCGGCTCGTAGTCAGGGTCCGGTTGGCCGTTAGGGCCTGTGACGGCTACCCACAGTGTCGCATCATCCGGCAGTCGGCCCGCCTCGAGCGCATCTGCGATTTTCTTTGAGTAGTCCAGCCACGGGCTGTTGGTGTTCTTCTTGTTGACACGGCGGGATGCGAACGCGGTGTGTTCAGAGGCGGGGTGCGCGGCCAGCAGTAGCGTTTTGACCATCCAACGGGCAAGGTGATGAACCTCATCAGGCGACAGGAGCGGCGACCCCTCGTCCAACAACCGTCGCACTGGGTCCTTGGCGGGTAACTCGAAGGCGGTGTTGAGGCACCCATTTGCGGACTGGCACAGGTCGAGCATCACCCGGCCGATACGCGGATTTGTCGCGATTGCCCCGTCGCGCCGCAGCAATTCCACTCCGTTGATTTTCGTCGAGAACGGACCATCGACGGCGGCGGTCGCATCCCATCGCTTCAGGAACCAGGACGGGTACACGTGTTCCCTGGTCACATTATTGGTGCCGCCGCACAACGCGCATGATCGTCCAACCATAGGTGCTGACTCTAGATAGGCCGAGGCCGAAGGTCACCGAGATATCCAGGATGGCACCGTCTTCGGGAGCAGCGGACCATACTAGCGTCCAGCAATTCCGCCAGCGACTTCACGATGCGTTGACAGCCGTCGGTGTGGACACGGCGGCATCCATTTTGCTTTGGGGTGCGTCGCGCGCCACCAGAATCTGGTGGACGTGGTGCGACTTGTCATCTCAGGGAAATCAATGGGCTCGATGGAGACCCTGCATCGATACCGAGCATGTCCGCCGTCGATCGACGTGCGGATGCGGTGACCGTTGGTGCGATTCGACGGTGGGCGCAGACGGGTTGTTCGAACCGCCGACCGCTGGTGTGTAAAAGCGAACCGGACCGTCCGGCGGGTGCCGGCCCGTCCACTCGTGCCAAGGTCAGAGGCATTTTCAAGTCCGGCTAGTGCCGCCCTTTCCAGCCTGTATCGGCACGTCTAGGAACACTGGGGAGATGTCGAGCGTGCACTGGGCCTAGTCCGCCGAAATTGTCGGTGGTTAGCCTTATGCTCTCCCTGCATGAGGATCCCCCCGGCGGACGTACTGCCTAGTCGATCACGGTGGATGCGCAGCTGGCCTGAAAGCTTGCGTCGTTGTGTGGTGGCAAACCGAGCGATCACGAAACGCGATGAACTCGGCGCGGCGGTCGTCGTTCAGTTGATTGGATGGCAGGGCACGGTCGGCAGAGGTGAGGGCATGAGCGAACAACAGAGCTGGAAGGCAAACTGGGCTTTGGAGCGTGAAGAGCGGCTGGCGCACCTTGCCAAACTGCCGGGCAAAGAGCACCACGAACGACTCGAAGCCATGAATCGAGTTTCGCGATTGTTCTCGACCAATGGCGCAGAGTTGTCCAACCATATTGCGACTTTTGTTGGTACGGGCAGACATGTGAACGAGCTTCCCGAAGAGTTCGAGCATGAGGCTGTGCGCCGGTTCCACAACTACATCGCATCGGTTGCCACCCTGCGCGACGTTCAGCGCAGCACCCATCGCAAGGTCTGGCCGGAGAGACTGCCCGAAGATCAGCGGCGTGACCGGGCCGACAGCAGAACGATATGGGAGGTTAGCACCTACGAACCCAAGGTGACCGAGCTATTCGGAGACGACGATATCAAGTTCCTGTTCGACCTCCGAAACTTCACGGTGCATTACTCGGCGCCGATGATGTCGATTGGGACGACTTGGAGACATCACCCGCCTGCTCCGATGGAGTGGATCAATACGGTTGA
Organism: Nocardia sp. NPDC059180; assembly: GCF_042754945.1. Classification (NCBI taxonomy): domain Bacteria; kingdom Bacillati; phylum Actinomycetota; class Actinomycetes; order Mycobacteriales; family Nocardiaceae; genus Nocardia; species Nocardia sp. NPDC059180. The sequence continues at coordinate 818,624 of NZ_JBHZBU010000003.1, read as the reverse complement.
GCTAAAGCGCTCGGAGCTGGACAAATTCTCAAGTTGGGGAGGCCCTGCAAAACGCTTCCTCAGGACGCAGGAGAAGGACGTTGAATTCCTTCCGCTCCTTGAAAAGTACTCGAAGAGTGCCCGTCAGTTCTATGAATGGTTCTGGAACCAGGTGAAACTGGCCGTGCAAAGTGAGGTTGAGGAATACCTGTGTAAGAGCAACGAGTTTGGGCGGTGGCTGGCCGAGGAAATGGCGAAGCCGGATTGGGACCCGCGACCAGGCGGCATGCCTATTCCGGGTTCGCTTCGCCGCAATCGGGCGCGTGCCCACCTGGACCGATGTGCCTATGGCACAACTGGATGGAGTGGTATCACGGTCGATCCACAGGGCGTCGCAGTCGTCGGCGAGTCTGACTGGCCCCCGTTGCCGCAGGTTGGCAAATACAGATTGCCTGACGATCAGAACTCCGGGCGCATGCCCTCGGGGAGCGACGCATCGAACTCAGCCTTCGGAACTATGCGCAGTTGACGCATCGTAGGAGCGGCACAGCCGGCTTCGCCAGGTTTCGGACCCCAGTCGTCTATCCACCAGAGCATTAGCCCGAAGACACTTTCGGTGGAACGGCTATCGGGCCACGTGGCAAACTCCACGCCAAATTTTCGGAGCGCAAAGACGCAGTCGTGCACGTATTGCAGCCCAGTCAGCACCTCGCGTGCATCTTGCTCTGTAATGGTGACGGCCACTCGGTTGTGGCGCGCCCAGCCGTTGCTGGTCGACATCTCGTCCGGCTCACGATATGGCACTCGAAGCAAGGTCACGGACTGGTCGGGTGTCGTCCCGTCTATGGATTTGAAGTGCAGCATATGGCCGAGGTTGTCGCGCATCTCCTTGGCGCGCTTGCACTCGTCTGTCCAGATGGTGTTGTTCGGCAACCGAAGGTTGATCTTCCTGGCAATCCGACGCATGTCCCGAGCGACATTCTCTCCATCAGGGTGGGGGAACGGCGGTTCAGTCGGAGGGTTCTCGTGCATCGCGTAGTGAAAGAACCTGACCTGCTCGATTACTGTCTCCCACGCTCCGCATACCTGCCATAGCAGGCGTTCGATGACTGGCGAGGGCACCCACAAGCGATCTGCTGCCCGCTGATTTGCCTCGATGGTCTTGCGAACCTCGTCCAGTTCGGTGGACAGGTTGCGTTCACGCGCGGCGTCATCAGCAGTGCTCACGCGGAACACGGTAGTCGTCGGAAGTCCGGCAGATCGCGTGTAGTTACAGCCTCGTACGCCGCTCCAGCGCTCGCGTGATGAGCGCGCGGGCGGCGTCGTTGTAAGCGGCCTGGTCGGCGAGCACGGCGAAGGTCTTCTCGTGCAACGCGATCTCGGACGGGCGGGTGATGGTCAGCTCGGCGCTCACGGTCTCGGTGAGCACCTGCGCGCGGTCGTAGATGACGAAGTTCGTCGCGGGCGCGCGATACTCGGCGTCCAGCGGGATCACGCCGAGACGGAGGTTGGGCCGCTCCAGCTCGCCGACGAGGTGTTCGAGCTGCGCCGCCATCACCGCGCTGTCGCCGACCGTCGGATATAGCGCGGCCTCGCCGATCAGGATGTGGAAGCGATGCCCGGCGCGCTGGAGGACGCCCTTGCGGGCCATCCGCACGGCAACGGCCTCCTCCAGGTCGTCACGGCCGCCGATCATCGAGATGCAGACGCGCAGAATCGCGCGGGCATAGCCCTCGGTCTGCAACAGGCCGGGCATGGTGTCCGGGTCGTACCAGCGGATGAGCCGGGTCTCGCCTTCGACTTTGATGGACTGGCGCTGGCGGTGCGCGTGCCCGGCGGCCACGGTGCGCTGCCACTCCAGATACATCGCGCGCAGGTTGCGCAGGCTGGCCACCAGGTCATCCAGGACGGCCATGCTGTCGCACGCCGCGCACCAGTCGGCGAGGTCGGCTTCGGACGGCGCTTGCTTCCCGCGCTCGATGCGGCTGATCTTGCTGGAATGCCAGCCGCATCGATCGGCGAGATCGACGCCGGACAGGTGGGCGGCTCGGCGCAGCTCCCGAAGGCGTGCGCCGAGCGCGGCCCGTGCGTCATCGACAGCTCTCACGGCGCGTGCGCGTACTCACTGTCGGCGTAGCGGGCGTGGTCGATTCCGTTCGGCCACAACGTCGCCCGCGCTTTCACGCACAGGCCGACGATTCCCGGATCAGTGGTGATGGACAGGCCCATGAACTCTCCCGTCTCGGCGAAGGTGGTGAAGGCCACCGTACCGTCATCGAACAGCCAGAAGTCATCGCCCGGCACGTCGGCCGCCTCGGCTAGGTGGCGGGGTAGCCACCGCACCACCTCCCCGGCCTCCACGTTGTTGGCTGTCTCGCTGAGCAGCCACCGGGTGTAGGTCGAGTGCGGGACCGTGACCACGCGCATCCGTTCGAGCGCGACGCCGCGCCCGGCCGTCTCGACCACAAGGTCATCCCACGCCTTCCACGACGCGGGCTGTTCCTCCGGCTCGAAGGATTGTCCGGCTTCCCAGCGGCGCAGCGCTTCGGCTTCATCGGCGACAGCGTAGGAGTCCTTCACCTCCAGATGGAACGCATAACGGCGGGCCGCGCGGAATAGCGGCTGGAATACCTCGTCACCAACGACGTGGAGCATCAGCACACCACCACGGCCGTCTCATGGGCGGCCAGACGGAGCTGCGCGAGAACTTCGGGCGCGGTGACCTGCTCGCCGCTGACCAGGAGCCTGCCGGGGGCGTCGGTGGCTTCGACCGGCAGCGTCATGCCCGGTTCCAGCCAGTCGAGCAGGACGTGTGGCACCAGCACGGTCCCGATCCGGTCGGTGATGTCTCCCTGTACGACCAGCTCGCCGGTATCAGCGGCGTACACCGCCGGGCAGGTGCCGCTCTTGGAGCCGGAGCCGAGCAGGCGCAGTGTGAGGTGAGAGTGCACTGTGAGGTCATCCTTTGCAATTGAGGTGAACGTACCTCGCAATGATCGCTGTCCTACTGACTGGCTCACAAGGTTGTACGCAAAGATGCGCAAAGTCGTATCGTGTCCCGTCAGTACCCGCCCAGGATTCCTCTATGCCCTGCCGTCGGGTGTTGTGTTCCCCGGCGGCAGGTGCAAGCCACCAAGAAGACGACAGGGGACACGATGCGGCCGACCGCGTTTGGATGGATCGACTTCGAGACCAGCGCCGCGCCGGAATGGGACCGGGCACAGGTGTGCAGGCTGGCACGGCGGCTCGGTTACCAGGTGGTGTGGCCGGATGCACGCTCGGTGCTGGCGGTGGTCGACCAGGCGCGCAGCGCCGGGGCCGAAGTGGTGATCCTGCCCGCCCCGGGCCACCTCGGCCCACTGGAGCTGAACCGGGTCATGGATGTTGCCGACGTGGAGACCGTGTTGCCTAGGTTGTCCTTCGCCCGATGGCATGCGGCCGGGGCGTCGCGGTGATCACGGCGCTGTGGGCCGTGGTGATCGGCCTGCCTCTGGCGGTCATCTTCGGAGCGATCTACTGGCCCGAGCGCTGACCCGGATTCTGCTCAGCTCGGCTACATTTCGATGTGGATAGCGCGATGCGGTGCTTGCGGACCTGCTGTGCATCCATGACCACCTCGGGACAGCCCAAGGCTTCCGCAAATCCGTGGCGGTGCAGTCCAGGTTCAATGGATCTGGTTGCGAGCTCAAACCTGATCACCCGCACGCGTGAAAGAATATGCTAGGCAAAATGTTTCGATCCATCTTTCGGAGCGGCTGCGTTCGGTGTGCTCGACGGAACGGGTGAGAAATGACGGTAGTCGCACAGCAGATGGTCGCGATCCTCGGCGTTGTCATTGGAGCTGGCGCTACCTACGCCGCGACGATGATCACGGAGCGCACGAAGTGGAGGCGGTCCCAGGCGGCGAGATGGGATGACAAACGGCTAGCCGCATACAACGACTATGCGCAAGTCCTGAGGGGATATTCCGATGCCGCTTTCCGGCTCGCGGCCGCGCAGGGCTACCCAACCATCAGTCAGCCACTGGATCTAGAGGTCGGGGCTCAACGCCTCGCGGACGCGCATGCCGAGCGGGCGGTCCGTTGGGAGGCCGTCATGCTGCTCGGGTCGCCTGCTGCGGTCGCGGCCGGGCGAGCGTGGTTCGAAGACCTGGTCCAGCTCGGGCACATCGCGCAAGGTCTGACGGTCAGTCATACCGAGTTCGGCGACCTAGTGGTGTCCATAGGGCTTCATCGGGACGCCTTCTACGCATGTGCCCGCGACGATCTGGGCGTCACAAGCGGCGTGCTGCCGTCGTCGGCCTTCACCCGCATGCCTCCGCGAATGATCACTGGCGGCGCATCGGATCCGTCCTGATGACGTTCTCGTGAGTTCGCCCGGCTATTTCCAGTCGTTGAAATGCTCCGGCCCGCTCAGATCTTGATGACACGGACGACAGAGCCGCAGAGTGCTCGGAGATCCTCTGGATCAGAGGTGAGAATGGTTGCCGGAGCAGGTGCGGTTAGTGCCGTGGCTGCCACGATCGCGTCCAAGGCGTACTTGTGGCCGTGCAGGCCGGCCGCGGCGAGGAGCTTGCTCGCGCGGCGGGCGATGGCTTCGTCTGGTGGCACGACGTTGACGCGGGACACGGCGTAATCGAAACGTGCCTGGTTGGTCTTCGGGTGTCGCGCTTCGACAAGGGTGACCGAACTGGTGATGACGCGGACGTCCTCGGCTTCGGCCGCCGCCAGCCACTCGGTGAGCTCGGAAGTACGAAATATGAGCTTGGACAAGCCTTCACAGTCGAGGATGAGGGTGCCGCTCACGCGACGTTTTCGGAGTCGGCAGATGTGCCGCGCAAGAGTGCGCGTTTGGCTTCGACCGCCGCGTTGTCGACCGGGCCGTGCGAGGTCTCGGCGTCTTCGATCAATTCACGCAACTGATCTCGTTCCAGTTGGCGCTGGATCAGGGCATCGACGTATCCGGACATGCCTCGTTTGCCTGTGCGGGCTTTGAGGGCTGCGATGGTGCCCTCGTGCAAGGAGACGGAGACGGGGCGGACCGGGCCTTCGCCGGGAGCCGGAACGGTCATGACCACAGTTTAACAAAACTCTTGTTAAACAAGTGGAGATCGGAGTGGGCGCAGACGGGTTCGAACCGCCGACCGCTGGTGTGTAAAACCAGAGCTCTACCGCTGAGCTATGCGCCCGGGCGCTGCCGGCGATGAAACCGGCGGCGACGGGTTATGAATCTAGCGCGGCGAGCGCTTTCTCCCAAGCCGCCTGGTCACGGGGCTCGCCGGGGGCGTTCATTTCGGCGAAACGGATGAATCCGTCCCGATCGACGACGAAGGTGCCGCGGTTGGGGAAGCCGGATTTGTCGTTGAAGACGCCGTAGGTCTGGGCGATGGCGCCGTGTGGCCAGAAATCCGACAGCAGCGGGAAGGTGTAGCCCTGCTCGGCTGCCCAGATCTTGTGGGTGGGCGGCGGGCCGACCGAGATCGCGACGATTTCCGCGTCGTCGTTCTGGAACTTCGGCAGTTCGTCGCGCACCTTGCACAGCTCGCCCTGGCAGATGCCGGTGAACGCCAGCGGGAAGAACACCACGAGCACGTTCTTCTTGCCCCGGAAGTCCGACAGGCTGACTTCCTGGTTGTTCTGATCCTTCAGCGTGAAGTCCGGCGCGAGGGTGCCTACCTCGAGTGGCATCGCTGATCCTCCATCATGTCGGGCCCGGCCGGGCGGCGCGTCGGCGCGCCCGGCCGCAACCATAGGCGAAACGCCGGTCAGCGCTGTTTGGAGGGTGCCTTCGGCTGGACCAGGCGGCTGCCCGCCCATTCACCGAGGCTGATCGCCGAGGTCTGAGTCAGGCCCGCGGTGGGCGCTGCCTCGGCGATCTCGGCGGGATCGACATGTCCGGGATGGCCCGTCTTGGGTGTGAGCACCCAGATGAAACCTTCGTCGGCGAGCGGTCCGATCGCCTCCATCAGCTCGTCGACCAGATCACCGTCGTCCTCGCGCCACCACAGCAGCACGACGTCGATGACCTCGTCGGAATCCTCGTCCAGCAGTTCCGTTCCGATGGCTTCCTCGACGTCGGCCCGAAGGTCGTCGGGGGTGTCCTCGTCCCAGCCCAGCTCCTGGACGACCAAGCCGTGGATGATGCCAAGCTTCTGAGCGAAATTCTGCGCGTCCGCCGCGGCGACCACGGTGGTGTCCTCCTCAATATGCCGACTACAGGTAGGTGCAAGCGAACATGGTTATCGGCCGCAGCGCAAGCCGATCCGATGAATTGGCCACCGGATGTCGCGTGAATTCGACACGATTCAGCGGGCCGGGCAGGCGTCGCGGACGGCATTGCGCGCGTCGTTGACCCGGCGACTGGCGTCGTTGAGCGGGCCGACTGGCGCGGTGTATGTCATACCTCTGGCGGCCTGCGCCAACGCGCGCGCGGCGTTGACGTATTCGGTGAGTTTGCCCTTCAGATCTTCGGGCAGATCGTCCTTGGCCGCGTTGACGCCCGCCTCGACCTGATTCGCCGCGTCCTCGAGCGTGGTCGCGGCGGTATCACGTTTGGCGTCGTAATCGGGCGCGTTCGAGTCGTGCGCGTCGACGAACTCGTTGTATTTGCTGACCCCGACACCGGTGACGATGGGGAACTGGTCGCAGTTGTCGGAAATGGCCTTGGCCTGCGCCGCGGCTTTGCGCGAGGAGGTCGCCGCGGCCGACGACGACGCCGCGAAGGTTTTGTAGGCCGACAGGTCGGCGGCGTTGGGCGCGGCCGTGCCGTCCACGCTGTTCGAACAGCCCGCGATGGTCGCTCCCGCGATCAGCGCCGCGGCCGCGCACACCAGCCCGACCCCGCGTGGGTCCAGCAGCTTCATCGTCCTCCCCGCTCTCGTCTCATCTCGTTGGTGGCGGTAATCGGGTAGCCCCCGAACACCGGTCCACACCGGAAACTGCCGAGTAACCCGTCGCAGAGAAACCGTACTGGATTTGTGGCTGACATGATGACCTGGGACGCATCCTCGGCAAGGATGGAGGGTGCATCCGGACTTTCGTAAACGGGCGGTCCGCCCACCAGAGTGGCCGCCCGGGGAAACAGAAGCCATCAGCTTGCCCGCCCCATGTACGAGGAGCAGATTTGACCGACCTGATCCACTCTTCCGCTCCAGCGCAACCCGCTGTACCCGATTCCACGCCGCCTGCTGCCCGCGACGCGAACGGATCGTCTGCCGGCCGCCAGTCCGGTGAACGGGTCCGGGTGATCCGCGAAGGGGTGGCCTCCTACCTGCCCGATATCGATCCGGAGGAGACCAGCGAATGGCTGGAGTCCTTCGACGACATGCTCGACCGGGAAGGCCCGGGACGTGCGCGGTATCTGATGCTGCGGCTGCTCGAGCGTGCCGGTGAGCGCCGGGTCTCGATCCCGTCGCTGACCTCGACCGACTACGTCAACACCATCCCCACCGAGAACGAGCCGTGGTTCCCCGGCGACGAAGAGGTGGAGCGCCGCTTCCGCGCCTGGATTCGCTGGAACGCGGCCATCATGGTGCATCGCGCGCAGCGCCCCGGCATCGGCGTGGGCGGCCATATCTCGACCTACGCGTCCTCGGCGGCGTTGTACGAGGTCGGGTTCAACCACTTCTTCCGCGGTAAGGACCATCCCGGCGGCGGTGATTCGATCTTCATCCAGGGTCACGCCTCGCCAGGTATCTACGCGCGCGCATTCCTGGAAGGTCGCCTGTCGACCGACCAGATGGACGGATTCCGCCAGGAGTACAGCCACGGCGGCCCGGGCAAGGGCCTGCCGTCGTACCCGCATCCGCGCCTGCTCGACAACTTCTGGGAGTTTCCGACGGTGTCGATGGGCCTGGGCCCGATGAACGCCATCTACCAGGCGCGTTTCAACCACTATCTGCACGACCGCGGTATCAAGGACACCGCCGATCAGCATGTGTGGGCGTTCCTCGGTGACGGCGAGATGGACGAACCGGAGTCGCGCGGACTCATCCAGGTCGCGGCGAACGAGGGTCTGGACAATCTGACCTTCGTCATCAACTGCAACCTGCAGCGCCTGGACGGCCCGGTGCGCGGCAACGGCAAGATCATCCAGGAGCTGGAGTCGTTCTTCCGTGGCGCGGGCTGGAACGTCATCAAGGTGATCTGGGGCCGGGAGTGGGACGCGCTGCTGGGCGCCGACCGCGACGGCGCGCTGGTCAATCTGATGAACAGCACGCCCGACGGCGACTACCAGACCTACAAGGCCAACGACGGCGCCTACGTGCGCGACCACTTCTTCGGTCGCGATCCGCGCACCAAGGCGCTGGTGTCCGATCTGTCGGACCAGGAGATCTGGAACCTCAAGCGCGGTGGCCACGACTACCGCAAGGTCTACGCCGCCTACGCCGCGGCGATGGCGCACAAGGGTCAGCCGACGGTGATCTTGGCCAAGACCATCAAGGGCTACACCCTCGGCAAGCATTTCGAGGGCCGCAACGCAACCCATCAGATGAAGAAGCTGACGTTGCAGGACCTCAAGGACTTCCGTGACCTGCAGCGGATCCCGATCAGCGATGCCGAGCTGGAGAAGGATCCGTACCTGCCCCCGTACTACCACCCCGGTGCGGAGACCCGCGAGGTCCAGTACATGCTGGATCGGCGCAAGGCGCTGGGTGGTTTCCTGCCGGAGCGGCGGACCACGGCCAAGCCGTTGCAGCTGCCCGGCGACGAGGCCTACCGCTCGGTGCGCAAGGGTTCGGGCAAGCAGAGCGTCGCCACCACCATGGCGCTGGTGCGCCTGATGAAGGAGCTGCTGCGGGACAAGGAGATCGGCAAGCGGATCGTGCCGATCATCCCCGACGAGGCCCGCACCTTCGGTATGGACTCGTGGTTCCCGTCGCTGAAGATCTACAACCGCAACGGCCAGCTCTATACCTCGGTCGACGCGGAGCTGATGCTCGCCTACAAGGAGAGCACCGTCGGGCAGATCCTGCACGAGGGCATCAACGAGGCGGGCTCCACCGCGTCGTTCACCGCGGCGGGCACCTCCTACGCCACCCACGGCGAGCCGATGATCCCGCTCTACATCTTCTATTCGATGTTCGGATTCCAGCGCACCGGTGACGGCCTGTGGGCCGCCGCCGATCAGCTGGCACGCGGGTTCGTCCTCGGCGCCACCGCGGGCCGCACCACCCTCACCGGTGAGGGCCTGCAGCACAACGACGGGCATTCGCTGCTGCTGGCCTCGACCAACCCGGCGGTGGTCACCTACGATCCGGCCTTCGCCTTCGAGATCGCCCATATCGTGCGTGACGGCCTGCGCCGGATGTACGGCGGCGGCAAGCCCGAAGCCGGTCCGTACTCGGTGCCGGGCACCGAGCCGCACACCCGTGGCGATGCCGATGTGTTCGGCGGCGAGAACGTCTTCTACTACATCACCCTGTACAACGAGCCGTACCAGCAGCCGGCCGAGCCGGAGAACGTGGACGTCGCGGGCCTGCTGAAGGGTATCTATCTGTACAAGCCGGGCGCTGCCGGCGATGTGCGGGCCCAGATCCTGGTCTCGGGTGTCACCGTTCCCGACGGCCTGCGTGCACAGGCACTGCTCGCCGAGTGGGGCGTGCAGGCCGATGTGTGGTCGGTGACGTCGTGGGGTGAGCTCCGCAAGGAGGCACTTGCCAAGGAGATCGCGGCGCTGCGTGCGCCCGGTACCGAGGCGGCCGTCCCGTACGTCACCGAGGCGCTCTCGCGCGTCGATGGCCCCTACATCGCGGCGACCGACTGGATGCGTGCGGTGCCCGATCAGGTGCGCAAGTGGGTGCCGGGGGAGTTCATCACTCTCGGCACCGATGGCTTCGGCTTCTCCGATACGCGTCCGGCCGCGCGCCGGGTGTTCAATGTCGACGCCGAATCCATCGCGGTGGCGGCGCTCGAAGGGCTGGCACGGGCGGGCAAAATCGACCCGGCCGTCCTGGCCGAAGCCGCCCAGCGCTACCGCATCGACGACGTCGACGCCGCGCCGAAGCCGGTGGCGGGCGCGGACGGAGAAACCGAATAGCGCACCATTAGAGGGTGGATCGAAAACCGCCGCGGCCCCGACGGATCTCCGACGGCTCCTCCGAGCACGAGGTGTATCTGCCGACCGGCGCGCTGTCCCCGAACCGGCAGACCCGAGACCCGCTACCGGACACGCTGCTCAAACGTGTGAAGCAGTTCTCGGGGCGACTGTCCACCGAGGCGGTGGGGTCGATGCAGGACCGGTTGCCGTTCTTCGCCGATCTGGACGCCGCACAGCGGGCCGGCGTCCAGATGCTGGTGCAGACCGCGGTGGTGAACTTCCTGGAGTGGTTGCAGGACCCCGACAGCGATATCCGGTTCAGCCTGGACGCGTTCCAGGTGATTCCGCAGGATCTGGCGCGGCGGCTGACGCTGCGCCAGACCGTGGACATGGTCCGGGTGGCCATGGAGTTCTTCGAACAGTGGCTGCCCGCACTGGCGCGCAACGACAGACAGCTGGTCGCGCTCACCGAGGCGGTGTTGCGTTACGGGCGTGAGCTCGGTTTTGCCGCCGCCTCGGTGTACGCGAGCGCCGCGGAATCGCGTGGCGCCTGGGATACCCGGCTGGAGGCGCTGGTCGTCGACGCCGTGGTGCGCGGCGATACCGGCCCGGACATGCTGTCGCGGGCCGCGACGCTGAACTGGGACGCCACCGCGCCCGCCACTGTGCTCGTCGGCACGCCGCCGGGTGATCAAGGTGTGTCGGTGGTGGGCGCGGTGCACACCATCGCCGCACGACACGGCCGGGCGGCGTTGGCGGTCGTGCAGGGATCGCGGTTGGTGATGGTGGTCAGCGGCCATCTCGACGACACCACCCAGGTGTCGTCGTTCGTGGCAGATCTGCTGACCGACGTCTTCTCCGACGGACCGGTGGTGATCGGGCCGACCACGCGAACCCTCGGCGCCGCGCATGCCAGCGCGCTGGAGGCGCTGGCCGGGATGGAGGCGGTGATCGGCTGGCGGGGCGCCCCGCGGCCGGTGCACGCGGCCGAACTGCTGCCCGAGCGAGCCCTGCTGGGTGATCGAGCTGCGGTCGAGGCGTTGAACGAGTACCTTGTCCTACCGTTGGCCGCGGCGGGATCGTCGCTGGCGGACACTCTCGATGCCTATCTGGACTGTGGTGGAGCGGTCGAGACTTGTGCCCGTCAGCTGTACGTCCATCCAAATACCGTTCGCTACCGACTCAAACGAATCGGCGAAGTCACCGGGCGTGATCCGCTCAATCCGCGTGATGCGTACGTGCTCCGGATTGCCGCCACGGTAGGTCGTTTGACACGAACTCGTAACGAATCGTCAACACCTGCCCCTGAGGCCACTTACGTCTCGACCGATGGAGATGGGTTGTAACGCCGAAGATGGCTCCGTCGATCCGGACGAACCACATGGCGTTTTGTGGAGTTCACACAAAACGGGTCGGCAAGCTTCATTCGCGTCGACATCTCCTGAGTGCCGCCTCACAGTGTTCTCTTAGAGATGTGATCGCGTTGCTCGCCCCCGGACAGGGCTCCCAGACACCCGGCATGCTCGCGCCTTGGCTCGACCTCCCCGGCGCGCATGATCGTCTCGCGCTGTGGTCGAAGGCCTCGGGTCTGGACCTGGTTCGTCTCGGTACCACCGCGACGGCCGAGGAGATCACCGACACCGCCGTCACCCAGCCGCTGGTCGTGGCCGCCGCGCTGCTCGCTTTCGCCGAAATCGACACCGATTCACTTCCGGCCGATACCATCGTCGCCGGACACTCGGTCGGCGAACTCGCCGCCGCCGCCGTCGCCGGAGTCATCTCCGCCGACGACGCGGTCACCCTGGCCGCCATCCGCGGTGCGGAGATGGCCAAGGCGTGCGCGCTCGAACCGACCGGAATGTCCGCCGTGCTCGGTGGCAACGAAGCCGCCGTGCTCGAACGGCTCGCGGAACTCGACCTCGTCCCGGCCAACCGCAACGCGGTGGGCCAGATCGTGGCCGCGGGCAGCATGGCCGCTCTCGCCGAGCTCGCCGCGAACCCGCCGGAAAAGGCCAGGGTTCGCGCGTTGCCCGTCGCGGGCGCGTTCCACACCGCGTTCATGGCTCCGGCCCAGGACGCGGTCACCGCAGCTGTGGCAAAGATCGTGCCGAACGAGCCGACCCGTACCCTGCTGTCGAACCTCGACGGCAAGCCGGTCGCTTCGGGGCAGGACGCGGTCGATAAGCTCGCCGCGCAGGTCACCCGGCCGGTCCGGTGGGATCTGTGCACCGAGACCGTCCGGCAGGCCGGCGTTTCGGCGGTGGTGGAATTGCCGCCGGCGGGCACTCTCGTCGGAATTGCGAAACGGGAACTGAAGGGCACGCCGACGCTTGCGCTGAAGACCCCCGCTGACCTCCCCACCTTGGCCGAGCTCACCAGCTCCGGCTAGCTTTCCACCCGCGATCGTGCTTCGAAGATGAAGCCCGGTCGTGACCGAGCAGGCGTAACTATCCGCCCGCTCGATCCGAAGAAAAACAGTAAAGCCCTACACAGTAACAAGAAGGGAGCCACCAAAGTGGCCGCTCTGACCCAGGAACAAATCGTCGAAGAGCTCGGCAAGATCATCGAAGAGGTGACCGGCATCGAGCCCTCCGAGGTGACTATGGAGAAGTCCTTCGTTGATGACCTGGACATCGACTCGCTGTCGATGGTCGAGATCGCGGTGCAGATGGAGGACAAGTACGGCGTCAAGATCCCCGACGAGGATCTCGCCAGCCTGAAGACGGTCGGCGACTCCGTCGCTTACGTCCAGAAGCTCGAGGCCGAGAACTCCGAGATGGCCGCCGAGCTCAAGGCCAAGTTCGACAGCGCCGAGTAAAGGGCCGTAACTGTGACCACTCCTTCCACCTTGAACGGGAACTTCCCGAACGTTGTCGTCACCAGTATGGCGGCGACCACGTCGATCGCGGGCGACGTCGATGCGACGTGGAAGGGACTCCTCAACGGCGAGAGCGGCATCGACGTTCTCGAGGATTCCTTCGTCGAGGAATACGACCTTCCGGTCCGCATCGGCGGTCATCTGAAGGTTTCGCCGGACACCCTGCTGAGCCGGGTCGAGATCCGGCGTATGGCCTACGTCGAGCGGCTCGCGACCGTGCTCGGTCGCGAGGTATGGCGCAACGCGGGCAGCCCCGAGGTCGACCCCGACCGGCTGGGTGTGGCCATCGGCACCGGACTCGGTGGCGGTGACGCACTCATCGATTCGGTGGACAAGCTGAAGAACGGCGGCTATCGCAAGATCTCGCCGCTCGCTGTTCAGATGGTCATGCCGAACGGTCCGTCGGCCGTCGTCGGTCTCGAGCTGAAGGCCAGGGCGGGAGTGGTCACTCCGGTCTCGGCGTGCTCGTCGGGATCGGAAGCCATCGCCAACGCGTGGCGGATGATCGCCATGGGCGATGCCGACATGGTCGTCACCGGCGGCGTCGAGGGCTATATCGACTCGGTGCCGATCGCGGCGTTCTCCATGATGCGTGCGATGAGCACCCGCAACGACGATCCGAAGGGTGCCTCGCGTCCCTTCGACAAGGATCGCGACGGCTTCGTCTTCGGTGAGGCCGGTGCGCTCATGGTCGTCGAGACCGAGGAGCACGCCAAGGCGCGCGGAGCCACCATCCACGCTCGCCTGCTCGGTGCGGGTATCACCTCCGACGGCTTCCACCTGGTCGCCCCCGATCCGGAGGGCACCGGCGCCGGTCGCGCGATGACCAGGGCGATGCAGACCGCGGGTCTGTCTCCCAAGGACATCACCCACATCAATGCCCACGCGACTGCCACCCCGATCGGTGACACCGCGGAGAAGAACGCGATTCACAAGGCCGGCGTCCAGCACGCTTCGGTCTACGCGCCCAAGTCAGCACTGGGTCACTCGATCGGCGCCGTCGGCGCCCTCGAGTCGGTGCTCACCGTGCTCAGCATCCGGGACGGGATCGTCCCGCCGACGCTGAACCTGGAAAACCAGGACCCGGAGATCGACCTCGACGTGGTGAGGGGCGAAGCCCGCCGCCAGGAGATCGAGTACGCGATCAACAACTCCTTCGGTTTCGGTGGGCACAATGTCGCGCTCGCCTTCGGCCGGGCCTGACCCAGACCCGACCGGCTGCTCAACGATCCCGGTGGGGGTTGGCCAACTGAATGGCTCGACCCCCGCCGGGCTCTCGACATCCGCAGCTGCTACCGCGGCGCCCATCATTGAGGAGACAACGCGATGACAATCTTGGCACCCGCGTATCAGCAGGACACCGCCACAGATCCGCGTGACCCGCTGGGCAGGCTCCAGCGTTTCTTCGATCCCGGAACCATTCTTCCCCTCCACCCGCGTGACAAGTCCGGCGTGCTGGCGGCGATCGGTGAGGTCGACGGTGTGCGCACCGTGGCCTACTGCTCGGATGCCACCGTCATGGGCGGCGCCATGGGTGTCGAGGGTTGCAAACACATCGTCGACGCCATCGACACCGCCATCGATTCCGGGATTCCGGTGGTGGGCCTGTGGCATTCCGGTGGCGCGCGTCTCGCCGAGGGCGTCGAGGCACTGCACGCGGTCGGCTTGGTCTTCGAGGCCATGGTCCGCGCGTCCGGCCTGGTCCCGCAGATCTCGGTGGTGCTCGGTTTCGCCGCCGGTGGCGCCGCCTACGGTCCGGCGCTGACCGACATCGTCATCATGGCGCCCGAGGGCCGGGTCTTCGTGACCGGCCCGGACGTGGTCCGCAGCGTCACCGGTGAACAGGTCGACATGGCCACCCTCGGTGGCCCGGAAACCCACGGCAAGAAGTCCGGCGTCACCCATATCGTCGCCGATGACGAGGCCGACGCCATGCACCGGGCTCGCCGGCTGGTGTCGATGTTCGCCGAACAGGGCGAATTCGATCTGGTGGCCGCCGAGCACGGCAACGTCGACCTGAAGGCGCTGCTGCCCGCGTCGGCCAAGCGTGCCTACGACGTGAAGCCGCTGGTGCACGAGCTGCTCGACAACGTCGACGGCGAGTCCAGCTTCGAGGAGCTGCAGGGCGGGTACGCGCGCAGCATTGTGACCGGTCTCGGCCGCCTCGGTGGCCGCACGGTCGGTGTGCTGGCCAACAACCCGCTGCGCCTTGGCGGCTGCTTGAACTCCGAGAGCGCCGAGAAGGCGGCTCGGTTCGTGCGCCTGTGCGATGCGTTCGGCATTCCGCTGATCGTGGTCACCGACGTCCCGGGTTACCTGCCCGGCGTCAGCCAGGAGTGGGAAGGCGTCGTGCGGCGTGGGGCGAAGCTGCTGCATGCGTTCGCCGAGGCGCGGGTCCCGCGGGTCACGCTGGTCACCCGCAAGATCTACGGCGGCGCCTACATCGCGATGAACGCCCGTTCGCTCGGCGCGACCGCGGTGTACGCGTGGCCCGAGTCCGAGGTGGCCGTGATGGGTGCCAAGGCCGCGGTCGGCATCCTGCACAAGAAGGCTCTCGCCGCCGCGCCGGAAGACGAGCGTGAGGCGCTGCACGAACGGCTCACCGCCGAGCACGAGGCCATCGCGGGCGGCGTCGAGCGCGCGATCTCGATCGGTGTCGTGGACGAGGTGATCGACCCGGCCGAGACCCGCAGCGTGATCGCCGCGGCGCTGGCGTCGGCGCCCTCGCGCAAGAGCCACCACAAGAACATTCCGCTGTGATCGGCTGATAGCCGTAGTAGAAGCGAACAGGCCCCGGAGCGATCCGGGGCCTGTTCGCGTTGTGTGGGAACGGTGTTCGGTACGGCTGCTCATCCGGCTTCCGGCCACGGGATGCGAGCGGATGGAGCAGGATGGCCTGCGGTGCCGATGATCAACAGGGCTGGAACCGAGGGAGGGCGTCGATGCCGCTATTGCCCCGGCCGCACCCCGACCATGGGAAGCAATGTGCGGCGGGAGAATCGACGGGCGGCGTCTTCGTCGTCGAGTGGGATGAGCCCGTCCGGGGTGAGTGCGAGCGACAGTGCCAGGCGCGCCATGATCTCGGCGACCAGGTCGGCGTCGAAGTCGGCGGCGGCTTCGGCGTCGCGGAGTTCGCGCAGTTTTCCGGCGAGATAGGTGCGGCCGACGGCGAGTACCGGGCCCGCGTCGGTGGTGAGGCGGGGCAGGATCAGCTCCGGTTCGGTGCGTAGCAGCCTGCGCAGCAGTTCGCTGCGTGCGATGGCGGCGATGAAGGCTACGAAGATCTCCACCAGCTGATCGGCTGTGCCATCGACCGGGCGCACCCTGGCATCGATATCGGCGACGAACTGTTGTGCCTCACGGATGGTCACCGCTTCCACCAGATCGCTTTTCGATTCGAAACGGCGGTAGAGGGTGGCGGGGCTGATGCCTGCACGACGGGCGATTTCGCCCATGCTGGTGCGTTTGATCCCGAAATCCAGGAACGCCGACAGCGCGCTCGCCAACAGCTTTTCGTTGTCGGGAGCCGGTGCGTCGAGGATGCGCTGCAGCATGGGCGGGACGGTCGGCATCGAGTCTCCACTGGGGACGGCGCACGGCATCACGCCGCCGCGGCGGTGCGTTCGTTGCCGACATTATGCGCCGATACCCGACGCCGCGTTCCTCAGTGCCGCGGCAGGTCGAACTCGGCCATTTCCTGTTCGATCGCGTTGGCCGCGAAATCTACTCCGCTGGAACGTAATTCGTGCACGCGTCGTTGGAGCGCCTCGATACCGCCCGGTTGGGCCGCGATATCGGCCACACTGATCCGCCCCTTCGGCCGGTGCATACTCGACTGCTTGTACGCCACGGTCTTACCTCCTGCTCGCCAGCGCGCCGTCACCGTGCGGGCTCAACTGAGCACCGGGAAGCCGAAGGATCGGCGGGTCGGTAGGGGAGCCCGATCAGGCGGGCGCGCTGTAAAAAATGCTAGCAGCGGATCCTACTGGACGCTTGATCAGTGTGGTGGGTATCACAGCACTTTCGCGCTGCGGTGGGTTTCGGTGTGGTGTAGATAGGCGAGCGCATTCAGGCGAATGCCATTTTGCTGATCTTCGGTCAGCTCGCGCCGCACCTTGCCCGGCACTCCGGCGACGAGGGATCCCGGCGGAATCTGTGCGCCCTCGGGGATCAAGGCGTTGGCCGCGATAAGGCTGCCCGCGCCGATCACCGCACCGTTGAGCACGGTGGCACCCATGCCGATGAGGACGTCGTCTTCGACGGTGCAGCCATGCAGGATCGCGTTGTGCCCCACCGAAACTCCGGTGCCGACGACCACCGGGAATCCGGGGTCGGTGTGCACAGCGCAGCCGTCCTGGATATTGCTGCGCGCGCCGATGGTGATCTGTTCGCCGTCACCGCGCAGCACGGCGTTGTACCAGATGCTCGCTTCGGCCTCGATACGAACGCGGCCGATCAGCGTGGCATTGACCGCGATGAACGCGGACTCGTCGACCTCGGGCGCGATCCCGTTGATTTCAATCCTCATACCGAGGAACTTAGTAGGTCTGTTGCGGGCGTCCGTGCGCGGAACAGCGCACGATGTGCGGCCGGGCTGGTGCCGAGGATGCGATGGAAGTGATGGCGCAGGGTGACCGCGGTACCGAAGCCGGAATCCGCCGCGATGCGCTCGATGGTGTCGTCGGTGCTTTCCAGAAGCAGCCGGGCGCGATCGGTGCGCTGATGGAGCAGCCATTGCTGCGGGCTGAGGCCGGTACGCTCCCGGAACCGGCGGGTGAAAGTGCGGCGCGACATCACCGCAGCCTGCGCCAAGGAGTCGAGGTCGATGGGCTCGGCCAGCCGGGTGCGGGCCCAGACCATCGCGTGCTCGATCGGGTCGTCGTCGGTGGCTTCTGGAACCGCCACCGGGATGAACTGCGATTGTGAGCCGCTGCGGTGCGGGGCGAGGACCAGGCCGCGGGCGAGGTCGGCGGCGATACGGCTGCCGAGATCGGTGCGGACGATGTGCAGGCAGCAGTCCAGCGCCGCGGCTACGCCCGCGGAAGTGATGACGTCGCCCAGATCCGACCAGAGCATGTCCGCGCGCACCCGCACGGCAGGGTAGGCACGGGCCAGGTGTTCGGCGTCGGACCAGTGAGTGGTGATCTCGCGGCCGTCGACGAGACCGCTCGCGGCGACCAACCAGGACCCGAGGCACAGCCCGACGATGCGTGCGCCGCGGGCATGAGCGGCGCGCAAGGCGTCGAGGACCGGTTCCGGCGGGACGGCGCCACGCAGCCAACTCGGTGCGATCACGATGTCCGCGTCGCCGACCGCGTCGAGGCCGTTCGGTACCGAGATATCGAATCCGGCTGCCGTCGAGAGCATTCCGGGGTGCTCCGAACAGATGCTGACCTCATAGGGCCAGTCGGCGGCGTTGCCGACACCCGCGCGACCGAACACCAGTGTGGGCACCGACAGGTGGAAGGGGCTGATGTCGTCGAAGGCGATGACCGCAACAGACGTCATGGCCCGATCTTAGCGATAGATGTCCTACGGGCCACTGTTGCGGGTCGATCGTGACCCAGAGACTGATTCTCATGACGAACACGATCACCCGCAGCACCCTCGAGGCCCTGCATGTCGGCGGACCTACCCTGCGCCTGCGCTACGCAGGCCTGACCTGGCTGACCGACCCCACCTTCGACGCGCCCCGCGACTACCCGGGCCCGGTCACCCTGCACAAACTGGACGGGCCCGCGGTATCGCCGGAGCAGGTCGGCCCGGTCGACGTCGTCCTGCTGTCCCACGATGAGCACGCCGACAACCTCGACAGCTCCGGGCGTGAATTCGCGGCCACGGTGCCGATCGTGCTGTCCACCCCGGGCGCCGCCGATCGGATGAACGGTGTTCGTGGTCTGCGCAATTGGGAGACCTTCACGGTGGGTGAGGTGGAGGTGACCGGCGTTCCCGCGCTCCACGGGCCCGAGGGGTGCGAGCCGTTCAGCGGTGTCGTCACGGGGTTCGTGCTGCGGGCCGCGGGGGAGCCGACGGTGTACGTCTCGGGCGATAACGCCTCGGTGGATGTGGTGCGGGAGATCGTCGAGCGGGTCGGGCAGATCGATGTCGCGGTGCTGAACGTCGGTGCGGCGAATGTCGGCCTGTTCGGTGACGCGGACGCCACGTTGAATGCCCGCACCGCACTGCAGGCGGCGGAGCTGCTCGGCGAGGCGGTGATCGTCGCGGTGCACGGTGAGGGATGGGCGCATTTCTCGGAGACGCTCGATCATCTGGGGCGGACGTTCGAGTACGCGGGGCGTCGGGCCCAGTTGGTGATCCCGCCGCTGGGGGAATCCGTCGGCGTCTGAGTGTGGGCATTGTGGTCGACATGATCAGAATCGACCCGGGCGGGCGTGTGGTTGCCAACAGGTTGCGACACCTGTTCAGGGTTGATGGCGGACCCAGCCCATCTGGGCCACGATGGCTGTATGAGGATCGGTGTGCCAGGGGAGGTCAAGGAGCAGGAGTTCCGGGTGGCCCTGACGCCTGCGGGCGCAGCGGACCTCGCCGGGCACGGGCATGAGGTGCTGGTGCAGGCCGGGGCAGGGGTGGGGTCGGGATTCCCCGATGCCGATTACATGGCTGCCGGTGCGCAGATGGTGCCCGACGCCGACGAGGTGTGGGCGTCATCGGAGCTGGTGTTGAAGGTGAAGGAGCCGATCGCACAGGAGTATCACCGGCTGCGTGACGGTCAGGTGCTGTTCACCTACCTGCATCTGGCGGCGTCGCGCGAGTGCACCGATGCGATCCTGCGCTCGGGCACCACCGCCATCGCCTACGAGACGGTGCGGGCCCCCGACGGCACTCTGCCGTTGCTCGCGCCGATGAGTGAGGTCGCGGGCAGGCTCGCCACCCAGGTGGGTGCCTACCATCTGATGGCGC
This sequence comes from Nocardia sp. NPDC059180, assembly GCF_042754945.1. Taxonomy (NCBI): domain Bacteria; kingdom Bacillati; phylum Actinomycetota; class Actinomycetes; order Mycobacteriales; family Nocardiaceae; genus Nocardia; species Nocardia sp. NPDC059180. The sequence continues at coordinate 798,808 of NZ_JBHZBU010000003.1, read as the reverse complement.
CGCTGGGTGGTGCGGGCGTGTTGCTGGGTGGGGTGCCGGGTGTGCGGCCCGCCGATGTGGTTGTGCTCGGTGGCGGTGTCGCCGGAACCAATGCGGCGACGGTCGCGGTCGGCATGGGTGCGCGGGTCAGCGTTCTCGACACCAACCTGAACCGGCTGCGCGCGCTGGACGACCGCTTCGACGGCCGGCTGACCACCATCGCCTCCAATACTGCCGAGGTCGAACGCGCCGTTCTCGCCGCCGATCTGGTGATCGGCTCGGTGCTGGTGCCGGGTGCGCGAGCACCGAAACTGGTGTCGCGGGAGCTGGTCGCAGGCATGCGGCCCGGCTCGGTGCTGGTCGACGTCGCCATCGATCAAGGCGGCTGCTTCGCAGGCTCGCACCCCACCACGCACGCGAACCCGACCTTCCGCGTGGCGAATTCGCTCTACTACTGCGTCGCGAACATGCCCGGTGCGGTGCCACACACCGCAACCGTCGCCCTCACCAACGCCACCCTGCCCTACGTCCGCGCCATCGCCGCCAACGGCTGGCAGGCCGCCTGCGCCGCCGATCCTGGGCTCGCCAATGGGCTTGCAGCGGAAGCGGGCCGACTGTTGTCTCCTGAAGTGGCAGCGGCGCATGGGTATTCGATGGTGCGTCGGGTCGGACTCGCCGGCTGAGATATCCGGACAGCCCAGGCGCGTCAGTCCGTCGTCGGCTGATCGTCCTGCGCGTCGTTCAGGAACCACGGCTCGCCCGATTCGGGGAGGTCGTGCAGCTTGTCCGGGTTGCGGATGACGTCGATCGCGGTGATGTGGCCTGCCTCGACGGTGAAGGAGAAGACGCCGGTGTGGGTGCCGTCGAACACTACGAGACCGGGGCGGCCGTTGACGAGCACCATCCGTCCCCACGAGCGTGCGGACGGCGAGCTGTACCAGCCGAGCAGCAGCTTCGCGATGAGTTCGGCGCCGGTGACGGGCTTGCGGACGGCCGGGACCTTGCCGCCGCCATCCGCGGTCAGGGTGACGCCGGTGTCGAGCACACCGAGCAGCGCGCTCATATCGCCGGACCGCCAAGCGACCGCGAACGCCGACACCGCTTTCTCGTGTTCGTCAGGGGAGGCGGGGAAGCGTGGAGTGCCGTCCTCGACGCGTTTGCGGGCTCGGGAGGCGAGTTGCCGCACCGCCGCAGGTGTCCGGCCGACGACCTCGGCCACTTCCGGTCCCGTCATGCCGAATACGTCTTGCAGCACGAAAGCGGTGCGTTCGGCGGGCGAGAGTGATTCGAGCACCACCAGCAGCGCCATGGTGACGCGCTCGTCTTGGCTGACCCGGTCGGCGGGATCGTCCCAGTCGACCACCGTCGGCTCCGGCAGCCATTCCCCGACATACTGTTCGCGCCGCACCCGCGCCGACCCCAGATAGTCCAGCGCCAACCGTCCCGTCACGGTGCTCAGCCACGCCCGCAGATTCTCGATCTCGCCGACATCACCGGATTCGTGCTGCCGCTGCAACCGCAACCACGCCTCCTGCACGACGTCCTCGGCGTCGGTGATACTGCCGAGCGTGCTGTAGGCCAACCTGCGCAGATACTGCCGATGCTCCTCGAACCGCCGGGCCAACTCGGCCTGATCGATGCGTTCGGCGTGCTTGCCGATACTCACTGCGCTTCGCCACCCCTCGGTGCGGCCCGGTGCCGGGCGGTTCGGATCCTGTCGCCAGGGTGACGACGCGGGACGGTCGAGTGTGACATCCCCTCGACGCGGTCACGGCGTACAGCATCCATGGGTGCGCATTTTCTTCCGCCGAACGTCGACGAATCCCGCTACCGACCCACTCGGCACCACGCCGTCGGGCACCAGGGATCGCGAGGGGCACATGGCTGCGGCATTTCGCGAGTGGGGCTCACGCTGGTGTGCCCATCGGCAGGCGGATCGGAGGTGATTGATAGTGACCCGGTGGGTACGAGTGACCTGGCCGGTACGCCGCAGGAGGGGCTCCGGCTGGTGGTGCGTTGCCGCCGCACCGCCGCTGCGCTACCCGCGCTGCGGCGGTGGGCGAGGACGGCCAGGTGCGGTTGGTCTGTATCGCCCCGGCTGTGCCGGCGGCGCGTGACCTGGGTGGGGCGGGGTCGGCCCACGCTGGCTAGGGTCGCGGGGTGCGTAGGGCTACTTCGAGGGCGGCGGGGCTGGTGCTCGGGTTCGGGCTGGACCGGGTGTTCGGCGATCCGCGGCGGTGGCATCCGGTGGCCGGGTTCGGTTCGGCGGCACTGGCGTTGGAGTCGGTGACCTATGCGGATCGGCGGGTGGCCGGGGTGGTGCACGAGGCAGTGCTCGTAGGCGCGGTGACCGGGGCGGGGATGGTGCTCGGGCGTGGCGGGGTCGTCGCGACGGCGCTGGCTACCTGGACGGTGCTCGGTGGGCGCAGTCTGGCCCGCACCGGCCGGGAGATGGCCGGACAATTGGAGTCCGGGGATATCGCGGGCGCGCGGGCGCTGCTGCCGTCGCTGTGCGGGCGCGATCCCGAAGCGCTGGACGCCGACGGGCTCGCGCGCGCGGCACTGGAATCGATCGCCGAGAACACCTCCGACGCCACCGTCGCGCCGCTGTTCTGGGGTGCGGTCGCGGGCGTTCCCGGCCTGCTCGGCTACCGCGCCATCAACACCCTCGATGCCATGATCGGCTACCGCAACGACCGCTACCACCGCTTCGGCTGGGCCGCCGCCCGCACCGACGACCTCGCCAACCTCGCCCCCGCCCGGCTGACCGGCCTGCTCACCGTGCTGCTCGCCCCCTCCGCAGGGGGCCGCCCGTCGCGTTCTTGGAACGCTTGGCGTCGCGATGCCGCGAAACATCCCAGCCCCAACGCGGGCGTGGTCGAAGCGTCGATGGCGGGCGCGCTCGGCATACGGCTCGGCGGGACTACCCAGTACAGGCACGGCGCCGAGGAACGGCCCACCCTCGGCGACGGCCCGGTGCCTACCGTTCCCGATCTCCGTCGCGCCGTGCGCATGTCGGAAGCGGTGCAGCTCGCCGCGGTCGCGGTGCTCGCGGGTGGTGTAGCTGCGGTCGCGCTACGGCGCTGATCAGGGAGCGTTTCTCGTCGGTTCAGGGTGCGAAAGCTCGGAGGGTGGTGTCGACCAGTGAGTCGGCGTATTCGGGTGTGAGCGGCCCGGATCGGAGTAACCACCGCTGGAACAGCGGGGCGTAGAGCACTTCAAGGACCAGGTCGAGGTCGGCGTCGGCGTCGAGCTGGCCTGCCTGCTGTGCGCTGCGCAGCCGGGCCTTCTTGGCTTCCTCGACGGGGTGGGCCAACTGCCTGCGGTACTGCTCGGCCAGGTCGGGGTTGTTGATGATCTCGGTATTGAGGGCGCGGATCGGGTTCTCGAAATCCGGGTCGGCGAATTCGGCGACGGTTGCGCGCATCACCAGGGTCAGGTCGGCGCGCAGATCGCCGGTGTCCGGCAGCGTCACGTCCGTATCGGTTCCTTCGCTGAGCGCGAGGAAGGAATCGAAGATCACCGCGCCTTTGGACGGCCACCACCGGTAGATCGTCTGCTTACCGACGCCCGCCCGCGCCGCGATGGCCTCGATGGAGACCTTCGCGTATCCGACCTCGGAGATCAGCTCGCGGGTGGCGGTGAGGATCGCCTGCCGTGAGCGCTCGCTGCGCCGGGAGCGGTTCGACGTGTCGGTTTCGGCCATGCACACACTCTAACCCGAGACGGAACGGTCCGTCTTGACAACGGGTCCGACCTCCGTCATCCTTATCGAGACGAGACGGACCGTCTCGAATGAAGGGAGACGACATGACGACCGCCACAGTGTGGTTCATTACCGGCGCTTCGCGAGGCCTGGGTAGGGCGTTCGCCGAGGCTGCGCTGGCAGCGGGTGATCGCGTCGTCGCCGCGGCCCGCAATGTCGAGCCGCTCGCGGACCTCGCCGAGGAGTATCCCGATGCCCTGGCTCCGCTGTCGCTGGACGTCTCCGATCGCGGCGCCGTGTTCGACGGCGTGGAGCGGGCCGTCGCCGCCTTCGGCCGGATCGACGTCGTGGTCAACAACGCCGGCGGCATGCTGTACGGCATGGTCGAAGAGGCCACCGAGGAGCAGATCCGGGCCCACCTGGACGTGAACTTCTTCGGCGCCGTCTGGGTGTCGCAGGCGGTGGTACCGCATCTGCGCGCACAGGGCGGTGGCCGGATCCTGCAGATCACCTCGATGGGCAGCGTCGGTGGGTTCGCCTCGGTGGGTCTCTACGGTGCGGGCAAGGTCGCGCTGGATGCGGTCAGTGCGGCGCTGGCGATGGAGGTCGAACAGTTCGGCATCAAGGTCACCATCGTCGAGATGGGCGGGTACTCCACCGGCCTGTTCACCGCGGGTATCACGGCGACAGAGCCCGCCTCGCAGTACGAAACTCTGCGCGCGGAACTGGCGGAGATGTGGGGCGAGGACGCAGGCCCGGAGCCGAGCACGGCAGCCCCGGTGATCATGGAACTGGCCGGCCTCGCCGACCCGCCACGGCGACTCATCGTGGGCGGCAAGTCCTATGACCAGGTCATGGAGCTGGACCAGGCGAGGGTCGACGCGTACCGGAAGTGGGAACACCTCAGCCGTATGGCGCCGGGCTGACCTCCAACTGCGCGGGCGCGGCTCAATGCGTCGGAGTTGGCGATTGCCGTCGTGATGGCGCGATCAGTCGCAACCGGTGGCGAGTCGCGGTTCGCCGGACGTTCGGGTGGTACCGGCTCACCGGTGAATGCGAATAGCCTTGTCGACCGGGGTCCGGCGGCCGCGCGGTAGGCCGGGCGGATGCGTCGGCCCGCCCGCCTTCGGCCGGTACCGTCTCCCTATTTGCGCGCCCTGCCGTATCGGTCGGCGAGCCGATCTTCGTTCGAAGGTCGCGCCGGGGCGGGGTCCTCGCCGGTGGCGGATCGACCGGTGACATCGGCGGTGTCGGGGCGCCCGGGCTGATCAGCAGGCGGCCCGGCCGCGACCGGCTGAGCCGGTGCCGACGCGGCGGTGGCGGCGCGTTCCTTGCGGCGCTCCCGCATCTCGGCGTACACGAAGTAACCGAGTCCCAGCGGCGCCATGATCCCGAAGGCCAGCCATTGCAGGCCGTAGGACAGATAAGGGCCCGCATCGAGCTGGGGGAGCGGGGTGGGGGTGAAGGCGCCGGGCTGGTTCTCGGTGAGCTGGAGGTAGCCGCCGCGCTCGCTGGTGGGCAGCGGGGTGATCGGCAGGCCGAGGACGGTGGTCTCCTGTTCGGTGTCCACCGAGTAGACCTGCCGGTATCCGTCCTGGACGGTCGGCAGCTTGTCCGCACTGATGCCCTCCGACCGGCGCACGCGGGCTTCGATGCGCTGCTGTCCGGCCGGTGGCTCGTCGATCTGTGGCGGCCGGGAACCGTCGACCGCACCGACGAGCCCGCGATCGACCAGCAGAATCCGGCCGTCGGTCAGCTGGAACCCGGCCAGCACGGCGTAACCGGGTGCCCCGTCGAGATGACGCAACCGCACCAGCGCCATCGAATCCGGCACGTACGAGCCTTCGGCGAAGACCTGCCGCCATTCGGTCGCCCCATCGGGGTCGTCGAGCACCGTGGTGATGTCGATCGGCTCGGCGTCCACCGACTCGGCGATCAGGTCGTTGCGTTCGGAGGTGTCGGTGTTCTTACCGAGCTGCCAAGGCGCGAGCACGGTGAAGCACAGGTAGGCGAAAGCGGCGACCAGCACGGCCAGGATCAGCCAGCTGGGTCGCAGCAGAAACGCCAACCGGCGCATCAGCGTCCTCCGTCGGCAACCGGTTGCGGAGCGGCCAGCGTCAGGCGCACCCAGTCGAGCAGGCCGGGGACGGCGGCCTCGATCTGATCGCGGACCAGCTCGAATCCGGCGTCCGGGCCGTAGTACGGGTCCGGGACGTCGGTGCCGTCGGCGTCGGGATCGAAGCTGCGCAGCAGCCTGCGCCGTTCGGTCGGGATGCCGAGCTGCGCGAGTTCCCGGTCGTGGCCGGAGTCGAGGGCGACGACCAGATCGGCGTCGCGGTGCTCGTCACCGAAGACCGCGGCGACATGACCGGTCGGGTAACCGTGACGCCGCAGCGTCGCGCTGGTGCGCGGATCCGCGTCGGCGCCGATATGCCACGCGGTGGTGCCCGCGCTGCTCACCCGGACACGATTGGCCAGCCCCGCACGATAGAGGTGCGAGGCCAGAATCTTCTCCGCCATCGGGGATCGGCAGATGTTTCCGGTACAGACGAACGAAATGTGCAGCTCACCCACGACAGCCATTCTGGCCGGTCGCCCAGATGGCTCGCCACGTAGGGTGTGAAGTCGTGTCCGCCGACCGCATCGACCTCGCCGAACTGCGCCACCACGGCGACGTGGAGGCCCGGCCCGGACTGCTCGATTTCGCGGTGAACGTGCAGGGCAGCGCCCCGCCGGAGTGGTTGCGCGCCCGGCTCGCGGCTCGGCTGGACGACCTCGGGCGCTATCCGAGCGCCGAGGACGTTCTGGCCGCGCGGGTCGCCGTCGCCGCCCGGCACGGTCGTCGCCCTGATGAGGTGCTGCTGCTGGCCGGCGCCGCCGAAGGGTTCGCGATGCTGCCCCGGTTGACGCCACGCCTGGCGGCGGTGCTGCATCCGTCGTTCACCGAACCGGAGCTGGCGTTGCGTGATGCGGGCGTCGCCGTGACGCGGGTGGTGCTGGCGCCGCCGTACGTCCTCGATCCCGCGCGAGTCCCCGACGACGCCGATCTCGTCGTCCTCGGCAACCCCACCAACCCCACCTCCGTGCTGCACCCTGCCGACACCCTGCGTGCCCTGCTCCGCCCCGGCCGCATCGTCGTCGTCGACGAGGCCTTCGCCGACGCCGTCCCCGGGGAACCCGAATCGCTGGCCGGCGAACCCATGCCCGACGTCCTGGTCCTGCGCAGCCTCACCAAGACCTGGGCCCTTGCCGGTCTGCGCTGCGGCTACTTCCTCGGCGCCCCCGATGTGCTCGCCCGCCTCGCCCACGGCCGTCCGCACTGGCCGCTGGGCACCTTGCAGTTGGAGGCGATCGCGGCGACGGCCGAACCGGACGCCGTCGCCGCGAGTCATGCTCATGCCGAACAGCTCACTCGCGATCGTGCGGCCATGGTCGACCGGTTGACCACCGCGGGTATCGCGGTGCACACCCCGGCATCCGGGCCCTTCCTGCTGCTTCATGTGCGTGACGGTGCGCTGTTGCGTAAGCATCTGGCGGACAGTGGGATCGCGGTGCGCCGAGCCGACACCTTCCCGGGTCTGGATACGGACCACCTGAGGGTCGCCGTCCGCGGGTCGGCCGAGGTCGATCGGCTGATCGCGGCCATGAGGGCTGCCGAAGGTATGGGCTGACAATCGGTCATCGTCGTCGGCCGGACAGGTAGTCGGCCGGACAGCTGGTGCGGTCGACGGCAGGATCGCCGAGTGCGGTCCGGGCAGGGGCGCCTCCGGGCTCGTGTGCGCTGCTGTCTTGACGGCGTCGGCGACCAATGGGCCGAGGCGGTAACCCACTCTTTCTCAGCGGCGGGGTGCCGGTGCGCGGGCGTGGAGCGGCAGCGGGGGATGATTGCCGGGTCGAGTCGGACGATGGAGGTTGAGCGGTGACGACGCTGGCGGAACTCATCGAGGTGCTGGATGCGGCCTACCCGCCGAAGCTGGCCGAATCGTGGGATTCGGTGGGGCTGGTGTGCGGCGATCCGGGGGAGGCCGTGCGGCGGGTGATGTTCGCCGTCGACGCTACTGCCGCCGTGGTCGAGGAGGCGATCGAGTGGGGTGCGCAGGCGCTGGTGGTGCATCATCCACTGCTGCTGCGCGGAGTCGACACCGTCGCCGCGGACACTCCGAAAGGTGCGCTGCTGCATCGGCTGATCCGTTCGGGATGTGCACTGTTCAGCGCGCACACCAACGCTGATTCGGCCGATCCCGGAGTCTCGGACGCACTCGCCGAAGCGCTCGGGCTCACCGTCACCGGTCCATTGGATGCGAAACCGGCTGTCGCGGTCGATAAATGGGTGGTCCAGGTTCCGCGCACGGATACCGATCGGCTGCTCGCGGCGCTGTTCGCCGCCGGTGCGGGTGGTAGCGGAAAATACCGCGAGGCCGCGTGGAAGGTGGCGGGCGTCGGACAGTTCCGGCCGATGGAAGGCGCCGAGCCGGCCATCGGTTCCATCGGCGAGATCGAATACGTCGACGAGGATCGCATCGAACTCGTCGCCCCACCCGCCGCGCGCAGCACCATTCTCTCCGCCCTGCGCACTGCCCACCCCTACGAGGAGCCCGCGTTCCATCTCACCGAGCGTGCGAGCCTGCCCGGCAGTCTCGGCATCGGCCGCATCGGTACCCTCCCGGAACCGGAAACGTTGCGCGCCTTCACTGCCCGCGCCGCTGCCGCGCTTCCGGCAACCACCTGGGGTGTGCGCGCCGCAGGCGACCCCGACCGACTGATACAGACTGTCGCGGTGTGTGGTGGCGCCGGCGACTCTTACCTGGACACCGTCACCCGCCGCAAGGTCGACGCCTACCTCACCTCCGACCTGCGCCACCACCCTGCCGACGAGCACCTCCGCCGCCACGGCCCCGCCCTCATCGACGCGGCCCACTGGGCCACCGAATTCCCGTGGTGCGCCCAAGCCGAATCCATTGTCCGCACCGGACTTCCGGACCTGGATACCCGAGTCTCGTCGTTGCGGACAGACCCGTGGACGGTGTCGTCGTCGTGAGCCCGGTACCTACCCGGCCATGACCGCCTCGCGCACGTAGTCGACAGTGCTCATTGCGGATTCAAGCTTCCGTATCGAGCACGTCGGTGTGCCGACATTACCGGCTGTTTTCATCGGATGGGCGAGGTGCGCAGGTCGTGCGGTAGCAGCGTGGGCCGATGGTTCTCAGCATGGTCCGATCGCATCGGCGGCGCATTCAGAGCTCCAGACGGACGGCGTACACCGCCAACCGCACACGGTTGTCGCTCCCGGTTTTGTCCATCAGATGGGCGATGTGCTTTTTGACCGTCGTCACCCCCAGGTGGAGGTGGTCGGCGATCTCCTGATTTCCATAGCCCGCACCGACCAGTGCCAGCACATCGCGTTCTCGGGCAGTGAGCTGTGCCGGAGCCGCTGCGGTGGCCGGCCGGTCGGCGGCGACGGCGCGATCGACCACACGGCGCAGCAAGGCGGGGGAGAACAGCAGACCCCCGTCGACGGTCTGGCGAATGGCGCTCAGCAGGTCGTCGGGGTCGGTGTCTTTGATCAGGTAGCCCGACGCACCGGCGGCCAGCGCGGGATAGAGGTGGTCGTCATCGTCGAAGGTGGTGAGCACCAAGACCTTCGCGGTGGGCCGGGCACCGAGGATTTCGGTCGTCGCGCGCACGCCGTCCATGCCGGGCATCCGCAGATCCATCAGGATCAGGTCGGGGGTGTGCTCGGCGGCCATGCGTACCGCCTCCACACCGTTGGCGGCCTCCGCGACGACTGTCAGGTCCGGAGTGGATTCCAGCAGCATCCGCAACCCGGCGCGTACCAGCCGCTGATCGTCTACCAGCAGCACCGTGGTCATCGCGCCCCCGTCGCGCTCGCAGTGCCTGTCGCGTCCGCCGCTCCCACCACTCTGGGAGCGACCGTCGCGCCACGCGCGTCCAGCGGTCCATCGACGGCAGCCGCGGGCAGTTCGGCGTCGACCTGCCACCCCTGTTCGGCCGCGCCGATGGTGAGTGTGCCGCCCGCCAGTTGCACCCGCTCCCGCATTCCGATGACGCCGTGCCCCGCCGCGTCGGCCTTCGCCTGCCCACCGCTGCGAATCCGCAACCGCACCCCCGACGATGACGGCGCCACCACCAACCGCACCGGCTCGGCGCGATCGGCGTGTTTCATGACGTTGGTCAGCGACTCCTGCACCAGCCGCAGCAGCGTCAACCGGCTGATGGCGTCGAGCCCGTCGAGTCCGCGGCCGATCTCGGCGTCCACGACGAACCCGGCGGCACGTGCGCGGGCCACGGCGGCCTGGATCTCCTCGCCGATCGCGGCCGGGTCCACGAGGGCGACCTCACCGAGTTCCGGATCACGCAGTGCCGACAACAATCGCCGGATATCGGCGAGCGCGTCCGCGGCGGTGTCGTGCACATCGTCGAGTACCGTGCGCACCCGCAGGTCACCATCGCCGATTCCTACCCGTCGAGCGACCTTGACCCGCAACACGATCGATGCCATGTGGTGCGCTACAAGATCGTGAAGTTCGCGCGCCAACGCTGCCCGTTCGTCGGATCGAGTGCGTGTCTCGGCCTCCGCTGCCCGCAAACGCAGGGTGGCCGTCAGCTCGCGCTGTCCACGCAGATACAGCCCGAGCAGCAGCGGCAGGCCCACGTACGCGGCGGCTTCCACCAGCATGGCCGGCTGCTGGAACGTCGGCGAATGCCCACCCCAGTGCCCCGCCACCACCGCGACCGCCCAGCATCCCGCCGCCACCGAGGTGGCGATGCGATGACCGCGGACCACGACCTCGACGAGGGCGATGGCGCCGAGGAACGGCACCAGACCGGACGGACCCCACGCCGGAATGAGGAACATCGGCAGCGCCAGCGCCGAGATTCCCATCGACACCGCCAGCGGCCACCTACCCGCCACCGTGAACAGGGCCCCCGCCGCCAGGGCGAGGAGCCAGTAAATCCCTGGCACTCGATATTCGCCGGGGAAGGTGCTGGCCAGCAGGAGCGCCGGGGTCAGCAGCAGGGGCAGTAGGCGCCCGGCTTTCCACAGGTCGCGCCGCGAGCGCATGTCGATCACGACGTCAACGGTAGCGAACGCACACCTCGAATCGCGCTCACGGTGGCAATTAGCACACAGTTTGCTGAGATGCAAGGCTCTTGCGGCCGCATTGTGGCCGTGGGGTGCGGCTTCGGGGAGGAGTTCGCCGGCGCCGCGGCCGATGAGGCTGGTCGGTGATGCCGCGAGTAGGGGCTCTCCGGCGACGAATCCGGCGCGCCGCCGATATCCCGGCCGCACCACCGAACCGAGGAGTTTCCGTGATCTCGAGACGACGATTGCTCGCCGCATCCGTCGCCCTTCCGCTCGCCGCATCCGTCGCGGGATGCGTGCGCCACCCGTCCGCTCCGGCGGTGGGGACGACGCGGCCACTGCCCATTCCGCCGCTCACCACCGGACAGGTCGGCGCAGACGGGGTCCGTCGATTCGAGCTAACGGCCCGCACCGGAACCACCGAGATGCTCCCGGGAAAAGCCACTCCGACCTGGGGATACAACGGCTCGGTGCTCGGGCCGGCGCTGCGCGCTCGCCGCGGTGAACGGGTGGCGTTCACGATCACCAACAACCTGCCCGAGGCCACTACCGTGCACTGGCATGGGATGCGGGTCCCGGCGCGTTGTGACGGCGGCCCCCATCAGACGATCGAGGCGGGCGGCACCTGGTCGCCGGAGTGGACCGTCGACCAGCCCGCCGCCACCCTCTGGTACCACCCGCATCCGCACGGTTCCACCGAAAAGCACGTCTACCGTGGTCTTTCCGGATTCTTCCTGATCGACGACGAGCACGCGGACGGCCTCGATCTGCCGCGCCGATACGGCGTCGACGATATTCCACTCGTCATTCAGGACCGCAGGTTCGCCGCTGACGGTCGACTCGACGAAACCGACAGCAGCACCTACGGACTGCTCGGCGACACCATCATCACCAACGGCATCAGCGACGCCCATCTATCTGTGCGGACCGAGCGGGTGCGACTCCGGATCCTCAATGGCTCCTCGTCTCGCCTGTTCAACCTCGCACGATCTGACGATCGCCCGTTCGATCTGATCGCCACCGACGGCGGCTTCCTGGAGAAACCGTTGTCGCTCAGCAGGATGCAGCTCAGCCCGGGTGAGCGCGCGGAGATCGTCCTCGAGCTGCGCGCAGGCCAGACACTCACCCTGCGATCGCTGCCGATCGAGCCGCGTGCGGGCCTGTCCGACCCCGCGGAATTCGGCTTCGACGACACTTTCGACATTCTCACCCTCCGCGCCGCACCCCAGCTCACCCCCTCACCCGCGCTGCCCGGCGCGCTCGCCACCATCACTCCGCTCGGTGCTGCCGCCACCACGCGTTCTTTCGAATTGCAGTGGTACATGATCAACGGGCAGCGCATGGACATGAACCGCATCGACCTCACGGTTCAGGCCGGCGCCACCGAGGTCTGGGAGGTCCGCAACGCCGACAATTGGCCGCACAACTTCCACATCCATGACGTGCGATTCCAGGTGATCGGTATCGACGGCCTCCCGCCCCCGCAGGCCCTGTCCGGCTGGAAGGACACCGTCTACACCGAACCCGGCCGCACCTACACCCTCGCCATGCGCTTCTCCGGCCATACCGACCCGACCTACCCGTACATGTATCACTGCCACCTGCTGCACCATGAGGATCAGGGGATGATGGGGCAATTCCTGGTGCTGGGGCCGGGGCAGCAACCGGCGCCGATGGTGATGAGCGGAAACGATTCCGGCCACGGGCATTGACGGGCGCGTGTCCTCGGGTGCCGTTCATGGCTATGGGATCGAATCCGCGACGGGTGCGCTGTCTGAGGTATTCGCAATTCGGTACAGTTCGTACTGTATCGTAATGGTGTGGAGACAATGACTTGGCCCGAATCGTTGCGGGTCGCGCAGGTGCGGGTGGCTCGGCCGACGGATCGGCTCGACGAAGTGGTGCGCTTCTACGTCGAAGGCCTCGGGCTGCGGGAGCTGTATCGGTTCGAGAATCACGCGGGATACGACGGCGTGATGCTCGGCCTCCCCGGAACCGACTATCACCTGGAATTCACCACCCACATCGACGGCAGCCCCGGTACCGCGCCGAGTGCGGAGAATCTGCTGGTGCTCTACTTCGAGACCGATACGCAGATGTTCGACGCGGCACAGCGACTCGGAGAGTTCGGGGTCGAGCCGGTGCCCGCCGAGAATCCGTACTGGGCAGCCAACGGGGGCTTGGCTTTTCCGGACCCTGACGGCTGGATCGTCATGTTGATGCCGCGGCCGGTGTTCTGATGGCCGGACGGACACGAGAAGACCGCATCGACGCGGCGGTCCTGGTAGCGACCCGGGAAGTGCTGGACGACACCGGCTATGCCGAGCTGTCCATCGGTCGGGTGGCGGCCCGATCGGGAATCCACCGGCCGGCGATCTATCGCCGCTGGCCGTCGAAACGGCACCTGGTCGTCGCCGTGGTTGCCGAATTGCTCGGACTGCACCCCACTCCCGATACCGGTGACCTACGCGCAGATCTCACCATGTCCCTGCGCCAACTCGTGGCCGCCCTGCGCGATACTTCCCTCGATCGGGTGTTGCCCGCGTTGGTCGCCGACCTGGGCAATGACCCCGAACTGCGTGAACACTTCCTCGCCACGGTCTTCGAGCCGCGCCGGGACTCGACCGCCGCCACGCTGCGCTCGGCAATGGCGCGCGGCGAGGTGGACCCCGGCATAGACCTGGATTTCGTACTCGACACGGTGGCCGCGCCGATCTATTTCCGAGCCCTCTTCGGCCACCTGCCCTTGGATGACGCACTGGTTGCGTCATCGGTGGAAGCCGTTGTGCGACTGGTCGAGCCGAAGGCGGGGTAATCGTCGTCCGCACCTCCCGGCGTCTCAGCCTCCGATACGTGATTCCGCCCACAGCCGTCAGCCGAGCTGAAGGTGACGGCTAGGCTTCAATGTATCTGAAGCTTGTTGGAGAGGATTTCTTATGACCGACAACGGCGTTACGTTCATCAACGTGCTCGAGGTGCCCGCCGAGCAGGTCGATGCATTCATCGAGCAGTGGCGCGGACGCGCGGCGCTCATGCGCACCGCACCCGGTTTCCGTGATGTCCGGCTACACCGAGCCCTGCTGCCGGACGCGCGATTCCAGCTCGTCAACGTCGCACACTGGGACAGCGTGGAAGCATGTGAGGCCGCCGGAATAAACCAGGCCGTGGTGGCGTCGGTGGACGAGGCGAGGAAGGTCGCGAGTGCTAACCCGGCTCTGTACGAGGTCGTAGCCGAATACCTTTGATCAGCAGGGTGATCCGCTGCGGAATGGCCACGTGACCGGCGACGCGCCTCCTTGCCGATCTCACACAGCCTTGCGGGCTTCGATCAGGAAGCGGGACGAGTGGGCAACGAACGGGCCCTCGTCCTCGATCTTCTCGTGCAGTTCCCGCAATCGATCGCGGTACCCGTCCACGGTGAATCCGGGCACCATCCAGATCACCTTACGCAGGAAGTAGATCACGGCGCCGATGTCGAAGAACTCCATGCGGAGGCGTTCGGCGCGGAGGTCCACAACATTCAGGCCTGCGGCTTGCGCGGTGGCGCGTTCGTTGTCGGGGTGGCGTTTGTGGCGGACGGATTCCGGTTGCGGTCCGAGGAAGAACTCGACGAGTTCGAAAACGCTTGCCGGGCCGACGTGCTGGGCGAAGTAGGTTCCGCCGGGCTCCAGCACACGGGCGATTTCACGCCACCAGACGGTGGCCGGGTGGCGGCTGGTGATCAGGTCGAAGGCGGCGTCGGCGAAGGGGAGTGGGGGTTCGTCGGGGTCGGCGACGACCACGACACCGCGCGGGCGCAGCAGTGCCGTCGCCGCGGCGATATTGGGCGGCCAGGATTCGGTGGCGGCCATGACCGGCGGTAGCTTCGGGGCCTCGGCCAGGACCTCGCCGCCGCCGGTCTGGATGTCGAGAGCCGCGCCGGCCTGCGCCAGGCGCGCGCTCATCAACCGCTGATAGCCCCAGGACGGGCGTTGCTCGGTCGCGCGACCTTCCAGCCAGGTGAAATCCCAGCCGTCCACCGGTACCGACTCGGCCTCGGTCATCAGGTCCTCGAATGTTCGCCCCATCAGCGAATCATCCTCCTCCAGTGCACCGCAGGCCAGCGAGTTCGAGTGGCATGTTCCGAACTGAGCTCCCAGCAACCTCCCAGCCGGGACGCAGCCGGGCCCCAGCGGCGCCGCAGAGCGTGGTCCTATGACCGAAATCGTTGCCGTCGCCGAGACGGCGGAAATCACGGACACCACGTCGGCGGCACCTGTGCTCGACGTGGTCGTCCCGGTGTACAACGAAGAAACCGACCTCGGTGTGTGCGTGCGTCGACTGCACGAATTCCTGGCGTCGGGCTTTCCGTTTCCCGCCAGGATCACCATCGCCGACAATGCGAGTACCGATGCCACACCGCAGGTCGCGCGACTGCTGGCCGAGGAGCTCGACGATGTCGAGGTAGTACACCTGACCGTGAAGGGGCGTGGGCGAGCGCTGCGGGCGGCGTGGGAGCGTTCCGACGCCGCCGTCGTGGCCTACATGGATGTGGACCTGTCCACGGACCTGAACGCTCTGCTCCCACTCGTGGCGCCGCTGGTGTCCGGCCACTCGGATCTAGCCATCGGCACTCGTCTCGACGCCGCGTCGCGGGTGGTGCGCGGACCCAAACGTGAGGTCATTTCCCGCTACTACCGAATGTCGGCTAGTGCGCTGCCCTTCAGGGCGGTGGTGAAGGCGGACGCGGGAGGGCCGCCATGGCCCGAGCGTGCCCTGAACTGGAGGTTCCTGCTGCTCGATGTACTGGCGCAGCACTGAAATCGGGGCACTGCCTACCGATCCGGCGAAGTAGGAACCCGACCAGAGTCGTTATGCTCGTCAGTAGTGACGCACCAGCTCGGGGGAACTCTTGGCGCATCCGCCGCGACGACACACCTTTGAGGGAGTTCACCAGCCGCGACAGGGCAACTTTGGGTGGGTAGTTCACCAGCAGGTGGGCGCGGTTGGTTTCGCCGTTGAACTCGACCAACTCGACTTCGAAGTCTTCGCAGACGGCGCGCACGATCTGCCCATCCGCGTCAGATGTCGGTCGGTGTACACGCGATGCCGGTATTTCGTGACGAAATCCAAATGCGGGTTCAGCACGAAAACGCAGTGTCTACCGGTGCGGATGTCGCCATATTCGGTGATAGACCATTGGTATTATCAGGGTGTGCAGCTTCGGTACAACTTCCGCTTGTATCCCACTGTGGGGCAGCAGCGGTCGTTGGCGAAGGCATTCGGATGCGCGCGAGTGGTGTACAACGACGCATTACGGGCACGGCAGGATGCGTTCGAGGCTGGGCGGCGGGTGAGCGACACTGAGTTGTCGAAACGGTTGACCGAAGCCAAGAGCACCCCTGAGCGGGAATGGCTCGGGGAAGTGTCGGCGGTGGTTCTTCAGCAGGCGCTCGCCGATCTGAACACCGCCTACCGGAACTTCTTTGCGTCGGTAACCGGGAAGCGGAAAGGCGCGAAGGTGGCGCTACCGCGGTTCCGTTCCCGCAAGGACAATCGGCAGTCGATCCGGTTCACGAAGAACGCCCGATTCGCGGTGAGTTCCGGCCGGAAGCTTCGGCTGCCGAAGATCGGCGATGTTGTGGTCCGCTGGTCTCGGGATCTGCCGTCGGATCCGTCGAGCGTGACGATCGTGAAGGACGCGGCGGGACGGTATTTTGCGTCGTTCGTGGTCCAGGTGAACGACGACCCGCTTGCGCCAGTTGATTCCGAGGTGGGTCTCGACCTGGGCCTGACGACCTTCGCGGTTCTGTCGGACGGCAAGACGATCGTCGCGCCCCGGTTCCTGCGGCAAGCCGAACGCCGGTTGCGTAAGGCGCAACAGTCGCTGTCGCGCAAGGAGAAAGGCTCGGCGAACCGGGCCCGGGCGCGTATTATAGTCGCGAAGGCGCACGCGAAAGTGGCCGATACACGCAAGGATTGGGGCCACAAACAGTCCACGATGATCATCCGCGGCAACCAAGCGGTGTACGTCGAGGATTTGTGTGTGAGAGGTCTTGCGCGCACGAGGTTGGCGAAGTCGGTCCACGACGCCGGGTGGGGCGTGTTCACCCGCATGCTCGAAGAGAAGGCCAACCGTTACGGCCGGACCTTCGGCAAGGTGAATCGCTGGTTCCCGTCGTCGCAGATGTGTTCGGTATGTGCAGCGATCGACGGGCCGAAGCCACTGTCGGTGCGCCAGTGGATGTGCGCCTGTGGCGCCACTCACGACCGCGATCTGAACGCGGCGATCAACATCCTCGCGGCGGGACGCGCCGAGAGATTAAACGCCTGCGGAGGGACCGTAAGTCTTTCCGCCTAGCGGGAAGCGAGTCCCTGTGAAACAGGAACCCACCGAGAGCACCGGTCAGGGCGCTGGTAGGAATCTCCGGCCTTCAGGCCGGAGAGGACGTCAAAACCTCCTGCTGAAAGCTGGTCGTCGGTGTCCTGGCAGCGGTTCGCCACGGTGATTCCGATGCCTACGAAACCGGCGATTGGTGCCGCTGTGCTGGCAGGGATCGTCGCGTTGTCCGGGCCGGTGGCCTACACCGTCGACACGCTGAACTCGGCACATACCGGGCCGATTCCGACCGCTGGACCGGAAACAGGTGGGATGGGCGGTCCCGTCGGAATGCGGTTCGGTGACGGTGGGCGGCCTGGTATGCCACCCGGAGCCGGTGGCGGCGCAGTGACTCCCGGGTCGGATGGCACCTCCGACGGCAGTGGCTCGACAGGGCGTGGGAAGGCGGGGCAGCCTTCGGATGACGGTGCACCAGCTGGGCAGCTTTCGCCCGACGGCGCACCGACGGATCAACCTCCGACCGACGACGCATCGACCGGGCAGCTCCCGCCTGACGGGACGCAGAACGGCCAACCCCCGACCGACGGTGCATCGACCGGGCAGCTCCCGACCACCGGCGCGACAGCGGGGCAACCCTCCGGCCGTGACGGATCCGGCGGCATGGGTGGTGGCCCCGGCGGCGGCGTGATGGGTTCGAGCGAACCGGGCGACGAATTGGTCGCTCTGCTCGAGCAAGACGGCGCGACCTACACCTGGGCAGCGGCAACCGTCAGCTCCAACAGCGCCGCCGGGTATCAGCTGGCGACCGAATTACCGGTGATGCCGATCGGCGGATTCAACGGCAGTGATCCCTCGCCGACGCTGGAGCAGTTCCAGCAGTACGTGGCCGAAGGCCAGATCCACTACTTCCTCGGCGGCAACCGCGGCGGCCCGAGCTCCGAGGACTCGGAAAGCTCACGCATCACGGCATGGGCGCAGACGGTCTTCACCGCCACCGAAGTGGACGGGGTGACGGTGTACGACCTCACCGCGCACAGCTGACCGAGCAGTCGAACGCCCCGGAACCCACACGGGTCCGGGGTGTTCGGCAATCCGCCCGCATGGGGTCGCCCCAGCTGCCGATGCCTGGCTCGCCGGTCACCCGATGGATCGAGGGCATTCGGCGAATCCATTGCCTGCACCGGCACCGGCCGGCCGCCGACCCACCGACGGGCGCCCGGCTTCGAGCTGCTGCTGCGGAGTCTGGTTGTCGCCGCCCCGCCCATACTTTGCGCTCGGCCGACCCGCCTTCGAAGGATGCTTCCCACCTGCGCTAGGAGACCGGCAACCGCGCGAAGATGATCAGCGTGGTGCGAGAGTCACCGGCAGCGCCGAGGGCGAAAGTACGAAATCCCGATTAGAGGCCCGCACAACGTAATCCGGGTCCGGCGTCGGCTTCCACCGAGCGAAGAACGCCGCTGAGGCGAGGGTGATCTCCAGCATTGCGAAATGATCACCCAAGCACCGGCGTCGCCCCACACCGAACGACAGACTCGACTTCTTGTCGATCTCCTCGGCGCGGGCCGGGGACCAGCGGTCGGGGTCGAAGGCTTCGGGGTTGGGGTAGTAACGCTTGTCGTGCTGGACCATGTACGGGCTGAACATGACGGCGGTCCCGTCGGGGATGGTCACGCCGCCGATGGTGACGTCGCCCTCGGCGGTAGCGGCGCTGATCCACGGGCCCCAGAACCGAATCGTCTCGGAGACGACCTGTTTGAGGTAGGGCAGCGCGTTGATGTGCTCGGCGCGCACCTGTCCGGAACCGACGACGTCGTCGAGTTCACGGTAGAGGCGTTCGGCGACCTCGGGCCTGCGCATCACCTCATGCCACAGCCAGCCCGCCAGCGACGCCATCGAGCCGACACCGCCCGCCAGCATGAGGATCGCCTCGTCGATGATGTGCTCGTCGGACAGTGTGGCGCCGGTTTCCTCGTCGCGGTGCCGGATCAACGCCGACACCACATCGTTGAAATCCTCGTCGAGGCGCCGGTATTCGGCGATCACATCGCCGATGGCGCCGCGCAGGTGCCGAGACTTGCGCTCCCAGCGCCAGTTCGCGATAACCCGCAGCCTGCGGATCTGCGGCGGCATGGCGGTGCGGATGATCACCTGACTCAGCAGCCACGGCACATTGTCGCGGATCTCGCGCCGCGCCGTATCGCTGAAACTGGCCTTGAACAGCGTGGACGACACGGTGTCGAGCACGAGCCCGTGCGCCTCGTCCATGAGGTTCACCGTGGTGCCCGACGTCAGCCCGGACGACCAGACCTCGGCGATATCGGCTGCGGCCCTGGTGTATTCGGCGAGCCGACTCTGACGTAAGGCGGGCGCGATCATCCTGCGCCGGAGTTTGTGTTCGGCGCCGCGCAACACGTTGACCGATCCGCCTGCGACGTCCTTGATCGCCTCGCGCAGATCCTCGCGATTGAATTCGGCCTCACCCAGCCCTACCTCGCGGACGAGATCGGGAGTGGTGAGCAGGTAGCCGGTCTTCTGGCCGAAATGCATCCGGACGATCGGACCGAGTTCCGACAGGGATGTCACGAAACCCGGTGCGTCACGCAGGGCGCGCAAGCTGTGGCCGACGAGCGGCAGCCCGCCCGGCGCGGTAGGGATATCGGCCAGGCTGCGCGGCATCATCTGCTCGGGGCTCGCCGCAGCCTCGTCGACCGCCTGCCGGTACACCTCGACAACCGCGCCGACCTGATGAGATTGCCGCACACCGTCGCTGTGCTTGGACTGCACGGTGCGCATATCGGCCAGTGCGTCACGATCGCCCGCGAGCCGGGACAGTGTCTCGGCGATCCCCGCAGCCGACGGTCCGGCAGTGCGGATACCGCCGCCGGCGGGGACCGATTCCCCCAGATCGGGATCGCAGTACACGATCGGCAGCCCCATCGCGGTGGCTTCGAGTAGGACCATGCCCTGGGTATCGAAGCCCGACGACGGGAACAGCAGTGCATCCGCCCTTGCCATCGCGCTCGAGCACTCTGCCTGAGTAACCCTGCCGTGCAGCCGGATTCGATCGCCGAGTGCGTGCTCGGCAATGGCTGTCGCGGCGGCATCGCGCTGATCGCCTTCGCCGTAGACGTCGAGCGTGCAGTTCGGGACCGCACGCACCGCCTCGATCGATTCGAGCAGCCGCTTTTCGGCGGACAGTCGCCCGCACCAGATCAGCCGCAACGGGCCGGACTCGGGGCGGGAAAGATCTGCACCGGAACGACTGTCGACCAGCGCGTCGTCGACACCGTTGGACACCACCCGAATCGGTCGCGTCACGCCGTGATCGACGAGCAGATCCGAAAAATGCCTGGTCGGCGCGATCACCCGATCGGCAGCCTGCGCCTGACCGGCGATCGTCCACCAGGCATGCCTGGCCGCACGGCTTTCCGCGCGATGCGGCATGTGATGGCGGTGCGGTACGAAACGTCCGTGCAAGGCTCGCATCAGCAGCGCCGCCGGATAGGGCGCGGGGGAGGTGTGTTCGATGAAGGCGTCGTCGCGGCTCTGTGCGGTGTGCACCAGCGGAAGCCGATGCCGCCGTGCGGCTTTCATACCGGCGATGGCGACTCCATAGGTGGTGTGGGTGTGCACCACGTCGACCGGCCCGCGCGCGGCGAATGCGTCATCGATGAGGCGCGCATTGCGCTTGGTGGGCAGCACCATCGGAAAGCCGTTCACCGCGACCGAGACGGCCTCGAGCTCCACCACGTTCGCCGCAGTGTCCACCGTGGCGCCTGCGAGCGGTGCGACGAACAGCGTGACGCGATGACCTGCGTTTTCGAGCCCGCGACAGAGCGAGTCGACGGCCGTCTGGACACCACCGAGCGTGGCCGGGTGGTAATCCATGAACATCGCGATGTGCACAATGTCACTGTACCGACGCACCACGAGTGAACGCACCACGAAAGAAGCGCGAGTGAAGATTGCCATTCCTCTCACGGGAACCCGTGGCGACGTGCAGCCGATCGTCGCCCTCGGGCGCGAACTCGAAGGTCGCGGGCACGACGTGCTGATCGGCGCCCCACCGAATCTGGTCGACTTCGTCACCGACGCCGGGCTCACCGCACGCGCGTGCGGGCCCGACATTCAACAGCTCTACAGCTCGCCGGAGGGACAACGGGCCTTGGCGGCGGGCAGCACTTTCCGGCTGATGCAGATGGTCGGGAAGCAGATGGCGGGATACGCGGCGCAGATGAATCAGGAAGTCATCGATGTCTGCGCGGATGCCGAACTCATCGTCGCCACCACTGTCACCGAGGACCGCGCGAGTTCGGTGGCCGAAGCGATGGACGTCCCGCTGGTCAGCGTGCATTACTACCCGTGCCGCTACAACAGCCGATACCCGTTTCCCGGCGCGCTACCACCGCACTGGGATCCACCGGCACTGGTCAACCGCACCACCTGGGTGCTGGCCGAAAACCTTCGTCGAGTGGTGTTCGCCCGCTACTTGAACGAATTGCGCGACCGGCTCGGCCTGCCGAAATCATGGGCGAGCACCGCCGCGACGCTCGCACGGGCAGATGTTCCGGAGATCCAGATCTACGATCCGGCGCTGGTGCCGGGACTGGAACAGGAGTGGGGACAGCGGCGCCCGTTCACCGGGTTCCTCACCCTCGACCAGCAGACCCGCGAGGCGGTCGGTGAGCTGGCAGGCGACCACGACGACATCCTGGCCTGGGTCGAGGCCGGCGAGCCGCCGGTGTTCTTCGGATTCGGCAGCATGCCCATCCGCGACACCGCAGCGGTGCTGGCCATGGCGTCGCAGGTATCGGCACGGTTGGGGGTGCGGGCGCTGGTGAGCGTCGGGTGGAGCGATCTCGACGTCGACGCCGAGGTCGGCGAGCACGTCAAGATCGTCGGGCCCTTCGCCCACGACGTCGTCTTTCCGCGTTGCGCGGCGGCCGTTCACCACGGCGGCATCGGGACCCTGTTCGAAAGCCTGCGCGCCGGGCTGCCGACGCTGGTGTGTTCGGTGTCGTTCGAACAGCCCATGTGGGGCGGGCAGGTCGAGCGGCTCGGCGTCGGCGCGCACCTGCGGTTCACGCAGCTCACCGCCGCCCGGCTGGAGGAGAAGCTGCGGTCGGTGCTGACCCCCGAGTGCAAGGCCCGAGCGACGGCGTTCTCGACCACCCTCACCACCGAAGGCGCGAGCGCACGTGCCGCCGACATCATCGAGGCTGCGGGCCGGTGATCGGGCACGTCGTCGCCGATACGGCCACCATGTTCCAGCGCAGCGCCCGCAAAACGCTGCGTAGCCGGGACACGCTGATCATCTCGCTGCTCATGCCGATCCTGATCATGCTGCTGTTCACCTACGTGTTCGGCGGTGCGATCAACGTCGGCGGGCCGTACCTGAACTATGTGGTGCCCGGCATCATGCTGCTCTGCGCCGGCTTCGCCTCCTCCATCACCGCCACTGGCGTCTCCACGGATATGACCAACGGGAGCGTCGACCGATTCCGCACGCTGCCGATGTTTCGCCAGGCGGTACTCGCGGGCCATGTCGCCGAGGGTCTGGCCCGCAATATGGTCGCGATCGGCATCGCGGTGGCGGTTGCTGTCGTGCTCGGGTATCGGCCCGACGCGGGTCCTCTCGGGTGGCTGGCGGCGGCGTTGATGATCGCGCTGTTCGTCACCGCGGTGTGCTGGATCGCGGTCGCGCTCGGTCTGGTCGCCAAGAATCCGGAGGCGGCGGGCGGGCTCACCTACGCGATCATGTTCATTCCCTATATCAGCAGCGCGTTCGTGCAGACCTCCACCATGCCCGGCTGGTTGCGCGGCTTCGCCGAGCATCAGCCTGCGACCCCGGTAGTGGAGACGGTGCGCGGGCTCCTGGACGGCACCGGGGCGGGAAGTCATGCCGGTGCCGCCGTGGCGTGGTGCGTCGGCCTCGGGGCGGTGGGGTTCGTCGGCGCGAGCGTGCAGTTCGCCGCGCTGGCGCGCAGGTGAGCACTCGACGATGTCGAGGGCAGGCAGGCCCGCTTCTGGCCCGATCACCAGGTGTGGCCGGAATCGGCAGGTCGGCGCGGTACGGTTGAGCCTCTATCCGTCCACAGCGTTGTCAGGAGTTTGTCCGCGTTGAATGTCGAACCACCGATCCAGGCCAAGCTGCTGAAGCTCGCCGCCGTCGACGCCGAGCTGACGCGAATCGCCCACCGGCGCACCGTGCTGCCCGAGCAGCAGGAGGTCACGCGGCTGGAAGCCGAGCGCAATGCGCACAAAGACGCCGCGGTGGCCGTGGAGATCGTGCTGGACGACCTGGACCGCGATATTCGCAAACTCGAAGGCGAGATCGAGGCGGTCCGCAAACGCGAGGAACGCGATCGCGGCATGCTGACCTCCGGCTCGGTCGGCGCCAAGCAGCTCTCCGAACTCCAGCACGAGCTCGGCAGCCTGGAGCGGCGCCGCTCGGTGCTCGAGGACGATCTGCTCGAGGTGATGGAGCGGCGCGAGGCGTCCGCGTCCGACCATGACCATGCCGGCGCCCGGCTGAGCAAGGCCGACGACGACCTGGAAACCGCCAAGCGTGCCCGCGACGAGGCAGTGGCCGATCTGGACGTGGCGCAGAACCGCTGCGACAACGATCGCGCCGGTCTGGTGGGAGCGTTCCCGGACGACCTGCTGGCGATCTACGACCGCCAGCGCACCCAGCACGGTGTCGGCGCCGCGCTGCTACAGGCGCGCCGCTGCGGCGCATGCCGGATCGAAATCGATCGCGGGGAGATCGCCCGCATCGCCAAAACCGCACCGGATGTCGTGGTGCGCTGCCCCGAATGCGGCGCGATCATGGTCCGGACCAAAGAGTCCGGTCTCTGAGTTCGGGTTCGTGAGTGCAAGGCGAGGAGGTGGCGGTGGTGTCCGTGCGTGAGGTGATCGTCGAGGCCGACGGCGGCTCCCGCGGCAACCCCGGCCCGGCCGGGTACGGCGCCGTCGTCTTCGACGCCGACCGCGCGGGCGTGCTCGCCGAACGCAAGGAATACCTCGGCGTCGTCACCAACAACGTCGCCGAGTATCGCGGCCTCATCGCCGGCCTGGAAGCCGCCACCGAACTCGGCGCCCGCGAGGTGTCGGTGCGGATGGACTCCAAACTGGTGGTCGAGCAGATGTCGGGCCGCTGGAAGGTCAAGCACGCGGCGATGATCCCACTGGCCGACCGCGCGAAACGACTGGTCGCCGGGTTCGATCGGGTGAGTTTCCAATGGATCCCGCGCAAGGAGAATTCGCACGCCGACCGCCTCGCCAATGAGGCCATGGACGACGGCGGGCTCGTGAATGAGGTCCGCGCCGCCCGCGAAGCCGGACACGCGCCGACGGCCCTTGGCGGGGGTATCGACGCACGTGTCGACCTCACCGACGCCGAGATCCCATCGGCAGCGAGCGGGCCAGAGCTCGAGTCGGCGGCCGAGGCGGGCAGCGATTCGGGACTGGACGCGCGCCGGACCGCGGGCGAATCGATGTCTGCTGGAGGGTCGGCCGGCGAGGACACCGGGTCCGTAGCCGGCGTCGAACGCGATCGGCCGAGCTGGATCGACGAAGTCCGCGAGGCCGCGCGCCCGGATGAACGTCTGGTGACCGCAAAGGAACCGCCTCCGGGCTGGACCGGACTCTCTGGTCGCCCGACCCGATTCCTGCTGCTGCGCCACGGCCAGACCGAACTGTCGATCGAACGCCGATACTCCGGTCGCGGCAATCCACCGCTCACCGCCCTCGGCCGCGAGCAGGCCGCGCGGGCCGCGAAGATGCTGGCCGCCAAAGGCGATATCGCCGCGGTGGTGACTTCACCGCTCGGCCGCGCTCAGGAGACGGCCGACGCCGTTGCCACCGCGCTCGGTATCTCGACGCAGATCTGCGACGGGCTCATCGAAACCGATTTCGGCGACTGGGAGGGGCTGACCTTCGCCGAAGCCGTCGAACGCGATCCGCAGCTGCACTCCGACTGGCTCGGCGATCCATCGCTGCCCGCACCGGGCGGCGAGAGCTTCGACCAGGTGCGCGAGCGGGTGGAGGCGGCGCGGCGCGATCTCGTCGCGCTGTACCCCGGAGCGAATCTCGTTGTCGTGAGCCATGTCACACCGATCAAGACGCTGCTGCAGCTCGCACTCGGTGTCGGTCCGTCGTTGCTCTACCGGCTGCATCTGGACCTGGCGTCGCTGTCTATCGCCGAGTTCTACCCCGACGGCGGGTCCTCGGTACGACTGGTCAACGATACGAGCTACCTATAAATCTCGCCCGGCAACTGATGTGCCGTGCCCTCACGCGGTGCGGCGAGTTGTTTTGGAGGATTGGTTAACGCCCAGCGTGTGCGGCGAATCCTGCCGAACTCCAACGTAATTGCGCCTGGCGACAACATTCGTGCGCGAATCATAGTTGCATTGGTCGAATTTAGAGGATCGCGGTACGCTTCGGATCGGTCAGGCACAGGCGTCCCGCACGGCCTGCCTGACCGGGGAAGGGTGTCGGTTTCCCGGTCAGCGCTGTCGGGGGTGACGATCGGCGAGTAACACTGCTCACCAGCGGTTTCGAGGGAAGAATCCGTTCTGCGCCGCCTATCGGTCTATGAGAGTGCAGGTTCGATGAGCAGTCCGATCAAGGTAGTTGTGCTAGGGGCGGGGATCGGCGGACTCACCACCGCCGCCGCATTGCGACATGCCGGGTTCGGGGTCGAGCTCTACGAGGCGGGTCCCGAGCTGCGGGCCCAAGGATTCGGTCTTTCGGTACAGGCCAATGGGATCAACGCACTGCGCAGCCTCGATCTGGGCATCGACACCGAACTGCTCGAACGCGGTGGCCGCGTCGAAACCTTCCAGTTCCGCAAGCCGGAGGGCACCCTGATCCGGGAGCTGCCCGTCTACAAGCTCGATGCCGGCCTCGGCGCGCCCGCGGTCGCGCTGCATCGCGCCGATCTGCATACCGCGCTGGTGCGCGCGATCGGCGATACGCCGACGTTCACCGGTGCGCAAGCCACCCGTTTCATCGATGACGGTGACCGCGTCCGAGTCGAGTTCGCCGACGGCCGCGAAGCCGAAGGTGATCTGCTGGTCGGCGCCGATGGCATTCACTCGATGGTGCGCGCGCAGCTGCACGGTCGTTCCGAGCCGCGCCCCGGCAATTTCGTGTGCTGGCTGGCCTGCGTCCCGTTCGAGCATCCGCGTGTCCCGCGCGGCGCGTCCGCCCACTACTGGGGCACCGGAATGCGTTTCGGCATCCACGACATCGGCCACGGCCGGGTCTACTGGTGGGGCACCATGACCATGCCGGGCGAGGAAGCCGCCAACTGGCAAGGCACCAAGGACGACCTGCTGCGACTGTATGCGGGCTGGGCGCCGGAGGTGCGCGCCTGCATCGAGCAGACCGAATGGTCCGACGTGCTGGCCGTACCCGCACAGGACCGTCCGCCGCTGGCCGAACTCGGTCGCGGCCGAGTCACCCTGCTCGGCGATGCCGCGCATCCGATGCTGCCCAGTCTGGGACAGGGTGCCAACTCCGCGATCGAAGATGCCGTGGTGCTGGCGAATACGCTGGCCAACTCGCTGGATCCGGTGTCCGGGCTGCGTCGCTACGAGCAGTTGCGCGCCGACCGCAGCGCCATGTTCGTCAACGGTTCGGCACAGCTGGCCAAGGTCGAGCAGACCGATAACGACAAGGCTGTCGCGGTGCGCGACACCTACTTCCGGCGTGCGCCCGAAGCGTTCTTCCTGACCAACTTGGCCAAGCCCATGGGTTTCCCCGAGCTGGGCGGACCGAGCGCCGACCTGCCGCGCGCGCTGTCGCCGATGGAGCGCTGGCACTGGATCGCCGATCAGCTGGCGCCGCTGCACATTCTGTCGCGGGTGCGGGTGCACGGCACCGTCACCGCCGAGCAGATCCGGGCGGGCCTGGACGAAGTGCAGCGCCGACATCCGCTGCTGCGGGTGGCCATCGCCGCGAATCAGGACGGCACCGAACCGAAGTTCGTTCCGACCGACAACCCGCTTCCGCTGCGTGTGGTCGAATCCGCCGACCCGAACGCCTGGCTGTCCGAGACGGATGAGGTCGAGTTGCGCGAGCCGTTCGACTGGCGGCAGGGCCCGCTGGCCCGCGCGGTACTGATCACCGACCCGGCCGGTGAGACCGCCGATCTGGTGGTCACCATGCACTACTCGATCGCCGACGGCGAATCGGCGATGACCGTGGCCAAGCAGATCCTGCAGGTCGCCGCGGGTGAGGCGAACGAGCTGCCGCCGAGCCCGGTCCGTCCGGGTCCGGAGCAGCTGTTCCCGGCGAAGTATCGGGGCGGCAGCGGAACTCGCAAGATGATCGGCGCGCAGGTGCGTGATCAGCTGGCTCAGCTGCGCAGGCCGCGACGGCTGGCACCGACCACCTTGGTGCCGCCTGCTCAGCGGCGCAGCCGGGTCGTGCACCGTTCGCTCGACGGCGACCGGCTCGACGCACTGCTGGCCGGTTGTGCCTCGCGCGGGGTGAGCCTGCAGTCGGTCATGTCGGCGGCGCTGCTGGTCGGGGCGGCCAGGGAAGCGGGCACCACGGGTGCGGCGCCGTACACGGTGGGTAGCTCGGTGAACTTCCGTTCGCACCTCGACGGTGTGGTCTCCGACGCCGAAGTCGGCTCCTACCAGGGCATGATCGCCACCATGGCGAATTATGCGCCGTGGGCGTCGCTGTGGCAGCTGGCCGAGGAGATCGACAGCGCCTACCGCGCGCGGATGGCGCGTCGCGACCATATGTCGGCGTTGAACCTGCTGCAGGCGGTCGGCCCGAAGTCGGTGGCGGCCAGTGCTTCGACGGTGAAGCTGATGGACAGCCGCGGCCCCGGCCACCTGTGCATGACCTACCTGGGACAGTACGACGTCCCGGACAAGATCGGTGCCTGGCGACTGTCGGAGGCGCAGTTCGTCTCCGGCATGTCGGTGAGCGGCTTCATCATGGCCACGGCCAATGCCACCCACGGTCAGCTGTCGTTCAACGTCGGCTACGTGGAGCCTGCGGTGTCGACCGAACGGGCCGAACTGCTGGCTGACGAGAGCATCCGGGCGCTGCTGTCAGCGATCTGAGACAGATCGTTCACCGCCTGACAACCGCGAGGCGGCCCGGCAGTCCCCGGGCCGTCATCGCCACAACCTTCGATCGATACGGACGACTGCTCTGGCGTACCCGCGTGATCACAGTGCCGTGACCCGCCGACGCCGGCAGCGGGTCCGAACCTGGCCGCACGAGGAGCAACCGTGATTTCCGAGACGACACCGGCGGACGCGGAGGAGTCCGGCCTACCTCGCTGGCCGGTCACCGCCTACCAGCGTGACGTCCTGTCCGCCGCGTTCCGGTTCGCACCGGAGCCGGTGTCTCAGTTGGCCGTGAAGGGCGATGTCGACCGGCCGCTGGATGTGGCGCGGATGCGGGAGGTGCTGCACCGGGCGGTGCGCCGCAATGACGCGCTGCGGTTGCGCTTCGAACTCGTCGACGGTGAGTTCCGGCAGTGGGTCTCCGAGGCCGAACCCGTGCTCGAGCATGTCGATTTCACGGGTGAACCGGATCCGGCCGACGCGTGCGCCCGCTGGATGCGCGCCGCGTCGGCGCAGCCCATCGAGGGTGACGGCAATCTGTCGGTGGCGGTCCTGGTCGATGATCCGGCCGACTTCCACATCTTCATCCGGGTGCTGCACGCCAACGCCGACGGCTGGGCATTGAACATGCTGCTCGCGCACCTGATCCTGGATTTCCTGAGCGGGGACGCGCAGGAGTTCACTCAGCCGCTGCCCTCGTATCACGAGCTGCTCTCGGCCGAGCAGGAGTACCGGTTCTCGGCGGAGTGGAACGCCGACCGTGACGCGCTGCTCGACCATGTGGGTGACGCCGTCCCCGCGTTGTTCACCCGGACGGCGGCACCGACGGCCGCGCGCGGACATCGGGTACTACGCCTGGACAAGCAGTATCTGGACCGGCTGCGCGCCACCGGCACCTCATCGTTCGCCTATTCCGCTGCCGCGCTCGGTGCCTATCTGTGCGCGGTGCACCGCACCGATGAGGTGATGCTCGGTGTGCCGATGCTCAACCGCGACACCCCGGTGGCGATGGCAGCGGGCGGACATGTCACGAACATGCTGCCGGTTCGGGTGCGGGTCGGCGGTGCGCGGACGCTGGCCGAAGTCGCCGCCGATGTGGCGGCCAAGATCAAGGCCCTGAAGAAGCGGCAGCGCTTCGCCTACGGCGATCTGATGCGGGCGCTGGCCGAAGATCCCTCCGCCCCACCGCTGTTCGATGTGTCGTATTCGTATATGCGGTTGCCCTCTTCGGATCATCTGGATCAGATCATGGAGCGGCTGCGGCTGCCCAATGCCGGTTCCTGCCTGCAAGCGCTCAATATCGTCGCCATCGAGCACCAGCGTGACGGCTCGCTGAGTATGCAGCTGATCTATGACCTGGACGTCTTCGACGCCACCTATCCGATCGGCAGCGCCATCGACAGCGTCGCAACCATGATCGAGGCCTCGTTGGCCGATCCGGCACAGCCGGTGTCGGCGCTGCCGTTGCTGGCACCGCGAGCGGCGCACCGGGTCGCGGAGTTCGAGGCGGGGCCGCGTGCGGATTTCCCGTATACGACGCTGGACCGGCTCTTCGCCGATCAGGCAGCCGCGTATCCCGCACGCACGGCCATCATCGCCGCCGACGGGGCACGGCTCGGCTACGCCGAATTGGCCGAGCGGGCCGACGGCTTCGCCGATCAGCTGCTCGAACTCGGCGCCACCGGCAACGAATGTGTGCCCGTCATCCTGCCGCGTTCGCCGCAGATGCTGGTCGCCATGTACGGCATCCTGCGGGCGGGCTGCGCGTATGTGCCCTTGGACCCGGAGTTCCCTGCGACCCGCATCGAGACCGTGCTTGCCGACTGTGGGGCACGATTCGTGGTGGCCGGGCCCGAACATCAGGCGGTGTTCGACCGGCTCGGCGTCACCCGGGTCCAGCCCGGCGAGGTGCGTCCGGTGAGCGTCGAAAACCGGTCACATCCCGCCGATCTCGCCTATCTGATCTACACGTCGGGTTCGACCGGTAAGCCCAAGGGCGTGATGATCGAGCATCGCTCGGTGGTCAACCGATTGAACTGGATGCAGCGGCGGTATCCACTGGGCGTGCAGGATGTCATCCTGCAGAAGACGCCGGCGACCTTCGATGTGTCGGTGTGGGAGCTGTTCTGGTGGGCCGTCACCGGTGCCAGGGTGGCGTTGCTGGAGACCGGCGGCGAACGCGATCCGCGTCGCATCATCGCCGCCATCGAGAACAACGTGGTGACGGTGTTGCACTTTGTGCCGTCGATGCTGGCGGCCTTCGTCGATGAACTGGAGAGCGACCGCGCTGCCGTGGACCGCATCGCCACGTTGCGCCGGGTGTTCTGCAGTGGTGAAGCGCTCCCGCCTGCATTGGTGCGGCGGTTCCACTCACTGTTCGCAGCAGCGGGGGTCGACGCCCCGCAACTGGTGAATCTGTACGGCCCGACCGAAGCGACGGTCGACGTCTCCTACTTCGACTGCCCCGACGGTGACCCGCTCGACGTGGTGCCGATCGGCAGACCCATCGAGAACATCGACCTGCTGGTGCTCGATGAGCACGGCCGCAGGCTGCCGCCCGGTGTGCCCGGTGAACTCAATATCGCCGGTGTGGGTGTGGCGCGCGGTTATCGCGGTCGCGACGAGCTGACCGCCGCATCGTTCGTGCACGACCTGACCGTGCCGGGCCGGCGCCGCTATCGCACCGGTGACCTGGTGCGCTGGCTGCCCGACGGCCAGATCGAATACCTGGGGCGGTTCGACGATCAGGTGAAGGTGCGCGGCAACCGCGTCACGCTCGGCGAAGTACAGAACGCGATGCTCGACTGCGCGGGCGTGCGCGCGGCAGCCGTCGTCGACGAGAAGTCCGCCGAGCAGGGCGTATACCTGGTCGGCTACTACGTCGGCGACACCGATGCCGAGCCGGCGATCGACCGGCTGGCGGCCGAACTCGGCACCCGGCTGCCCAAGTACATGGTGCCGACCCGCCTGGTGCGGGTGGAGCGGATTCCGGTCACCCGCAACGGCAAACTGGATCGGCGCGTATTGGCTCAGGCAGCGGCCGAGCAACAGCAGGCCGAGTCGACCGCCGGTTCGGGGGAGCCGCGTAACGAGGTGGAGGCCGCGCTCGTGCGGGTCTGGTCGGCCACGCTCGGCGTCGACTCGATCGGGGTGCACGACAACTTCTTCACCCACGGCGGTGATTCGATCCTCGCGCTGTCGGTGCGCACCGCCGCCGAACGCGCCGGACTGCGCTTCGACGTCGACACCTTCTACCAGCGTCCGACCATCGCCGAACTCGCGGAGGTGATCGCCGACGGCGTCGAGCGGGCCCCGGAGCCGATCACCGCCCGACTGGCGACGGTGCCGCTGGTCGATCACGCCGCACTGCACCGCGCCGAGGATGCATTCCCGGCCACCGCGTTGCAGCTCGGCATGCTGTTCCACAGCCTCGAACGCGCCGATTCGGTCACCTATAAGGACGTGTTCCGGTACCGGCTGCGTATTCCATGGCAGCAGCGGCAGTTCCGGACGGCCTTCGATCGGTTACTGCGGCGTCAGCCTGCGCTGCGGTCGTCGTTCGAGCTGACGAAGTTCTCGGTGCCGCTGCAGATCGTGCACCCGGAGATCACCGCGGATTACGAGGTCGTCGACCTCACCACTGTCGCGGAAGCCGCTGCTGAACGGCAGGTCGAGGACTACATCCAGGAACGCAGGCACGTCCGCTACACCATCGATAAGGCGCCGCTGCACGCCCTGCGCGTATTCCTGCGTACCCCCGAACCCGCCACCGACACCGTCGCTGTCGATCTGGTGCTCAGCTTCCACCACGCCATCCTCGACGGCTGGAGCGTGGCGACTTCGGTGCTCGAACTGCTGGGTGACTACCTGCACGCACTCGGTGTCCTGGGTACCGGCATCGACGACATCGCACATCCGGCGGCCGCGCTCGCCGAATACGCGCACGCGGAACTGAATGCCACGCAGCGGGATTCGTCGCGCAACTACTGGCGCGAGATGCTCGCCGGTGCCGAGGCGACTGCGTTGACGGCCTTGGCGGCGCATCAGCCGCAACGGTTCGAACCGGCGCGGGCACGGGCGCTGGTGCCGCTGCGGCTCAGCGCGCGGATCGCGGATTTTGCCGCTCGGCACCAGGTTCCGGAGAAATCGGTCTATCTGGCCGCGCATCTGCTTGCGCTGCGGCTGCTGTCCGGACGCGCCGATGTGACCACCGGCGTCATCAGCCACGGCCGCCCCGACCGCGCGGGCGCGGAAAGCCTGGCCGGTCTGTTCCTCAATACGCTGCCGATGCGCCTGGACGCGACCGGGGCGACATGGCGTGAGGCCGTCGATCAGGTGGTGCGCCGCGACCGCGACGCCTACCCGCACCGGCGCTACCCACTGCGTTCGATCATGGCCGACCATGGCGGGCCGGTCTTCGAGACGGCGTTCAATTACGTCAACTACCACCAGTTCCAGGCGATCCTCGGCGCGGACCGGGTGCGGTTGGACGACATCGACATTCGTGAGGAGACCAACTTCCAGCTGCTGGTCACCGCCGCCACCGATCCGCGCGACGGGCGGATGTGGTTGCGCGTCGACGGTGATGGCGCGTTCGGTGCCCAGCAGTGCGAGACTCTCGCGCTGACCGAACTGCGGATGCTCGCGGCGTTGGTGGACAATCCGGACGCAGCGGTCGATCCCGGCGCGGACTGGGTTTCCGGTCGTGCTGTCGGTTCGCTGGTTGCCGAGGTCGCGGCGGTGCGTCCGGCCGATATCGCCATCGCGTCCGACGATGCCGTCTGGACCTACGACGAACTCCTGACGCGCAGCGATGTCATCGCGGCCCGGCTGCTCGCCCAGGGCGTGCGCGCCGGGTCGAAGGTGGCGATCATCGGCCGCAGCACCCCGGAGCTGGTCGCGCTGGTGCTGGCCGTGGCCCGGATCGGCGCGGCGAGCGTCCCGCTGGACGTGCGCTATCCGCGGGCCCGGCTGAACCTGATGATCGAACGGGCTCGACCACATCGGGTGGTCGTCGACGCCGAACACCTCGATCTGGTCGACGATCCCGCGCTGGTGCTCGACACCGCCGAACTCGCCGCCCCGGCCGGACCGTCGGACGCCCCGGCACCGCGTTTCGCGCCCGTGCATCCGGAAACCACGGCATATGTGCTGTTCACTTCCGGCTCCACCGGTGAGCCGAAGGGTGTGGCCATGCCGCATCGAGGGCTGACCGCGTTGGTCGACTGGCAGCTGCGCGCCGATTCCGGTTCAGGACTGTCCAGCACATTGCAGGCGGCGCCGTTGAGCTTCGACGTCGCGTTCCAGGAGCTGTTCACAACGCTGGCGGCCGGAGCGACCCTGCGGGTGAGCGAGCGCGACCTGCGCGCCGATATGGACGATCTGCTCAGCACCGTCGCCGACGAGGAGATCGAACGGGTCTTCCTGCCGTATGTGGCATTGCAGGCGTTCGCGGAGGCGGCATCGGTGCGGCAGATTTATCCGACCGCGTTGAAGGTGCTTGCGTCCTCGGGTGAGCAGCTACGCATCACCGACGAGATCCGGGCGTTGAGCGCTGCGATCCCCGGCCTGCTGCTGGAAAACCAATACGGCCCGACCGAAACCCATGTGGCGACCACCTACACGCTCACGGGTCCGGAGAGCTCGTTCCCCGTGCTGCCGCCCATCGGCCGCGCCGTCGACGGCGACATTGCCGACGTCCTGGACCGTCAGTTGCGGCCGGTGCCTGTGGGTGTCATCGGTGAGCTCTACATCGGTGGCCGGTCCCTGGCACGCGGGTATGAGGCCATGCCGGGCCTCACCGCGCAACGCTTCGTCGCCGCACCGGGCGGTGTGATCCGTTACCGCACCGGTGATCTGGGTGTGCGGCTGCCGTCGGGCGAAATCGTCTGCCTCGGCCGCAGCGACAGCCAGGTCAAGATCCGTGGCTATCGGGTGGAGCCGGCCGAGGTCGAACTGAGCATCCTCGGGCTGGTCGAGCAGTTCCCCGGCCTCACCGAGGCCGCTGTGGTGGCGCGCGGATTCGGCGGCATCGACGGCGCGCTGGTGGCATTCCTGGTCGGTGATGCCGACGCGACCGACCTCACCGCGTTGCGCGCGGAGCTGCGGTCGATCCTGCCCGCGCATATGGTGCCGTCCCGGTTCCAGTGGGTGGCGGCGATGCCGCGCACGCCCAGCGGTAAACGTGACGACCGTGCGCTGCTGGCGTTGCCGGTGGCCGGCGTCGTCGACCAGGCGCAGCCGCATCGGGAGCCGGTCGACGATATCGAGCGCTCGGCGACGGAGCTGCTCGCCGAATACGCCGGATTACCGTCCATGGGCCCCGACGACGATTTCTACGCCATGGGTGGCACCTCGATCGGTGCCATGCGTGTGGTGATGGGGCTGTCGCGGCGCTGGGGTATCGACCTGCCGATGAGCGCGTTCGTCGCCGCGCCCACCGCGTCGGGGTTGGCCGAGCTGATCCGCGCGGGCGATACCCACACCAGCTTCGATCCGCTGGTGCCGATCCAGCCGGAGGGCACGAAACCGCCGCTGTTCCTGGTGCATCCGATCGGTGGCAATGTGCTTTGCTATCTGGCGGTCGCCAAGTACCTGGACTCGGACCGCCCGGTCTACGGGTTGCAGGCCGCTGGCGCCGACACCGGAAGCACGCCGCTGACCTCGGTCGGCGCGATGGCCGACTCCTATATCGCCGCCGTGCGGCGGGTCCACCCGGAAGGCCCTTACCATCTGGCGGGCTGGTCGTTCGGCGGATATGTGGCATTGGAGATGGGGCGCAGGCTGCCCGATCACGAAGTGGCCAGCGTGACGTTGCTCGACACGATGGCGCTGCGGCAGCAGTCGCGCGAGCCGATTCCCGAAGA
Source organism: Nocardia sp. NPDC059180 (assembly GCF_042754945.1). Taxonomy (NCBI): domain Bacteria; kingdom Bacillati; phylum Actinomycetota; class Actinomycetes; order Mycobacteriales; family Nocardiaceae; genus Nocardia; species Nocardia sp. NPDC059180. The sequence continues at coordinate 763,734 of NZ_JBHZBU010000003.1, read as the reverse complement.
GAAGCTGATCCGCTGGTTCTTCCTCGAATTGCTCTGGTACGCCCGTGGCAACGAAACCGCACTCGGTGAGTTCGAACCGGACGTGCACGATTCGGCGGAATTGTTCGACGCCATGCTGGCCGAGGCGATCCGCTCCGGCATCCTGCCCGAAGGTAGCCCTGCGCAGTCGATTCGACGGCTGTACGAGGTGTTCCACGCCAACTACACCGCGCTGATCGAGTACCAGCCGTCGGTCTTCGACCGCGATATCACCCTGTTGCGGGCCACCGACGGCATTCCGCGCGGCTTCGATATCGCCCACCAGACCATCGGCACCATGTTCGACAGCCAGAACAACGGCTGGGAGCAGTACGCGGGACGCCGGTTCGAGGTGGTCGCGGTGCCCGGCGATCATCTGCACATGATGACCGAACCGCATGTAGGTGAGGTCGGTATGCAGTTGGACGCGGCGGTGTCGGCGGCCGATCCGGATCTGGATCGGGAGTTCAGTGAAGGAATGCTCGACGTGTGAGCAGGACCGCTGCGGTATGAATGTGCCGCAGTGGTTTTCACTATGTGCAGCGGCTTTCACCGTGTGCGGCGATGGTGAATCTCCGGGCGCGGCACGTGGTGGCCGGGTTCATGCGCGGAAGGTAGGTCGCGATTCGCCGGGGGAGGTCGCGGCCGGGTTTCATAACAGGGCAGTGTCCGGGAACTCGGCGGAGCGGAAGGCCGCTGCGGTGAATTCATCTAGTGGATAGAACAATTCGATGGCCAGCTCGGACAGGGTGACGTCAGCTGGTGCGCCGAAGGTCGCCATGGTCGAGAACATCGACAGCACTCCGGCCGGGGTGTGGACGCGGATCGGAAACTGGAACGGACTCGGCCGTTCGGGTTCGTCGTCATCGGTGGTGTCCGGCACCGGATAGGCGGCGACCTCGTCGTAGAGGGCGCGTAGCTGCGGGTCGCCGGTCGCGCCGACCTGCCGGGCGAGCCGGTCGAGGAACAGTTCGCGCACCTGGTTCGGGCTGGTCAAGCGTGCGGACAAGCCCTGAGGGTGCAGGACGAGCCGGTAGACGTTCGGCGCAGGCGTCAACAGCTGCTCCGGGACGCCGAGCGTGAGGACGCCCATTGCGCGGTTGCCGGTGACCACATTCCACAGCCGGTCCACCACCACGGCCGGATACGGCTCGTGCGCGGTGAGCATCGTGTCCAGCGCGGAACGCACCGCGGAAAGCTCCGCGTCATCGAGGCTGCTTTCCCGATAAGCGGGGGCGAATCCGGCCGCCAGCAGCAGCGTATTTCGTTCGCGCAGCGGCACATCCAGGGTTTCGGACAGCCGCAGGATCATCGCGCGGCTCGGCTGGGCACGGCCGGTCTCCAGATACGAAAGATGCCGAGCGGAGGTATCGGCCGCCAGCGCCAGATCCAGCTGGCTCAGCCGACGACGGTGCCGCCATTCACGTAGTAGACCACCGATCCTCGACGGTGCTGTGAGCTGTGTGGAGGTCATTGCTTGCACGCTAGCCGACCCGATAGAGGTACGGCCATGACCTCTGAGGTTATTGAGCCGATGACCTCGTGGGTTGCACAGTTGTGCCGGAACCGGGACCGGATCTCTTCAGCCGATCGGCGCTGCCGTGCAGAACCGATCAGACCGCCAGGTGGACCGGACCGGGCCCGCCGGATGGATGAAAAGTCTGGTGCCGCACGACCGATCAAGAGACAGGAAAGTCCATGAGCACTGTGTTCCGTGAGCACACCGAACTCGCCGCACCCGATCGACTACGACTCGCGCTGCGAGTGGACGGCTGGGCAACCGGCGCATTCGGAGTGATCATGCTGGCGGGCGCGATGCCGCTACGCGATCCGCTCGGACTGCCGACAACCTGGTCGATCCCATTCGGGGTCGCGATGATCGGCGGCGGACTCGCGTTGCTGCTGATCGCCGGATATCCGGCGATCAGCAGTCGGCATGCGGCCGCGGTCGTCGCGGTGAACAGCGCATCGGCCGTCGGGATGACGGTGCTGGCGTTCTCGGGGCTGATCGAACTCACCGGTCTGGGAGTGATCTTCCTGCTGATCGGTGCGCTGATCGTCGCGGGTTTCGCGGGGGCCGAGTACCTCGGGCTGCGGCAGGCAGGGGCGACTATGGGTGGATGAGCGACTACGCAGAATGTTCCTGGTCGGTGGAGGGCCAGATGGCGCGGAGCGGGCGCAGGCCGTCCTCGACGTAGTCGGCGATGGGGCGGTTGCCGCCGTCGAGGTACCACTGTTCGAGAGCGGCGAAGTAGCCGAAGACCAGGGCGTTGGTGGCCACGCGCGCCTGTGTTTCGTTCAGCAGGCCGGTCGAGGCGATGAGTGGGGTGAGCCGCTGGCTGGTGCGGTCGGCCGAGGCGCAGGCCGCCATGCGTACCGAGGGTTCGGTGAAGTGATAGCGAACCCTGCGCCACGGGCCGCTGTCGGGAGGAGTGTCGTCGTCGGAGTCCGCGGCGGATGCGCGCTCGGGTGCGGATTCGTCGGCGCGTACGGAGCGGATCAGGCTGCCGATCGGATCGCGCGGGTCCACGACTTCTTCGATCTCTTCCGCGCTCATGTTGTCGAATTCATCGGCGACGATGATCCCCTCCTTCGTCCCGAACAGGCGGTAGACCGTCGACGGGGAGACCTCGGCGGCGGCCGCGATCTCGTCGATGGTGACGGCGCCGAACCCCTTCTCGTCGAACAGATCGAGGGCGCGTTCCTGGATGGTGTGCATGGCCTCGAGCCGCCAGCGCTCGCGAAGTCCGCTCATGTCGGGCAGGTTATCAGAAAGTCACTCTCTGAAGCATGGCGCTGTCTTGCAGACATTGACTGTCTGAAAATGGATCCCTACAGTCACTCTCTATAGACAGTGACTTTCTCTATTGGTGCGGTTCGGCTGGTTCTCGCACTCGTGGGCTCGGGTCACGCGTCGAGATGAGCGATCCATGACGGGACAGCGATGACTATCACCGACCTTGCCGAGGCAAGACAGGAATCCGATCAACCACCAGAAACCAAGCGCACCGAGAGGCTGAGCTTCGCTGCGCTGCTACGCCCGCACGCGAGTGGTTTCGCAGCCGTGGTCTTCCTTCAGGTCATCGGTGCCGTGGCAGGCCTAACGCCGCTGTTGGCGGTGGTCGAGCTGGGGCGCGTGCTGCTCTCACCCGATCCGATCGATCACGGTCATGTCTGGATCGTGGTGTTCGTGGGCGCGGCGGGCCTGCTCGTCCGGCTGCTGTTCACCGCCGCATCCTCCGGGCTCGGGCACCTGCTCGACGGGCGAGTGCAGCTGTCGTTGCGTCGGCAGCTGGCCGCCCATCTGGGGCGGGTACCGATCGGCTGGTTCTCCCAGCGCCGCACGGGCGAGCTTGCCAAAGTGGTCGGCGAGGATGTCAGCGCGGTGCATCCGTTCATCGCGCACGCGCCGGGCGAGCTGGTGTCGGCCTTCGTGGTGCCGTTGGTGTCGCTGGTCTACCTGCTCTCCATCGACTGGCGGCTGACGCTGATCACGCTGATTCCGGTGCTCCTTGCGGTCTTGCTGGTTCCGTTGATGATGACCAAGGCCAGGCAGCGCGAGCAGAGCGACTTCGATGCGGCGATGGGCCGAATCGCCGATGCGGTCGTGGAATTCGTGCACGGCATCGCGGTGGTCAAGGCGTTCGGCGGCGGCGACCGCGCCCACAGCACGTTCCGGACGGCGGTGAACGATTTCGCCGACACCTTTCTGCGCTGGGCGCGTGGCCTTTCCCCGATTGCGGCCGGAATGCAGCTGGCGTTGTCGCCGCCGTTCGTGCTGCTGGTCGTGCTGGTCGGCGGCAGCGTGCTGATTACCGGTGGTGAGCTCGCCCCCGCCGATCTGCTGCCGTTCCTGCTGCTCGGGCTGGGGTTGACCGCGCCGGTCGCGGCGCTCGGCCACGGTTTCGACGATATGCAGGCCGCCGGACGCGCACTCGGCCGGATTCGGGAGGTGCTGAATGTCGACCCGCTGCCCGAACCCGCTCACCCGGTCGCGCCGAGCGGGCACCGAGTGGAGTTGCGCGAGATCCGGTTCGGCTACGGTGCCGGTCGCGAAGTGTTGCGCGGGATCGACCTGGTGTTGGAGCCTGGCACCGTCACCGCCCTCGTCGGGCCGTCCGGGAGCGGCAAATCCACACTCGTCCAGCTCCTTCCGCGGTTCTTCGACCCGACCCACGGCGCCATCACCCTCGGCGGCGTCGACCTACGCGCGATCGCCAGTCGCGAGCTCTACCGCGCGGTGTCGTTCGTGTTCCAGGATGTCCGGCTGCTGCGTGCCTCCGTCGCCGACAACATCGCGCTCGCCGTCCCACACGCCGACCGCGAACAGGTGGTCGGCGCGGCCCGGCTCGCGGGCATCCACGACCGGATCCTGGCGCTGCCGCACGGCTACGACACGGTGCTCGGTGCTGAGGCCGGGCTGTCGGGTGGTGAGGCTCAACGTCTTTCGCTCGCCCGCGCGTTGCTGGCCGACACTCCTGTTCTAGTGCTGGACGAGGCGACCGCGTTCGCGGACCCGCAGACCGAACAGGCGGTACGCCACGCCCTGGCGAGCTTGCAGGGCAACCGGACGATCCTGGTCATCGCCCACCGGCTCGAGACCATCGCCGACGCCGACACCGTCGTCATGCTGGAGGACGGGGTGATCGTGGAGCGAGGCGCACCTGCGCAACTGATGGCCGGCGGCGGCAAGTTCGCGGCGTTCTGGCAAACCCATCGAGGAGTGGTGCCGTCATGATCCGAATCCTGTTGCGCGTGCTCGGCCATCGGTACGCCGGACCGGTGCGCCGCACCGTGGCCCTGATGATCACCACCGCGATCGTGGAGGGCTTGTCCTACGCCCTGCTGGTCCCAGTGCTCCGGGAGTTGTTCGGCAGTACACCCGAAGATGCGTGGCCGTGGCTGATTGCGTTCGGCGCTGCCGTCGCGGTCTACGCGGGCCTGCGCTACCTCAGCGATCTGGCCGGTTTCCGCGCAGGGACCACCTTGTTGCACGGCACCTACCACCGGCTCGGTGACCACCTCGCCCGGCTGCCTATCGGCTGGTACGGGCCCGACCGTGTCGGCGAAGTGTCGGTACTCGCCAGCCGAGGCGTGCTGGAAGCGATGAGCATCATCGCGCACCTGCTCGCTCCTTTCGTCACCGCCGCGGTAACCCCGCTGACGATCGTCGCGGTGATGCTGGCGTTCAACTGGAAGCTGGGGCTGGCCGCCCTGTTCGCCGTCCCGCTCGTCGCCGCGATCCAGTCCTGGACCGGCCGCGCGATGGCCGACGCCGACGCCGAACGTCACGAACGCGACCAGCAAGCCGCCGGCCGAGTCATCGAATACCTGCGGGCCCAGCCGGTGCTGCGGGCAGGCGGCCGAACCGCAGAACGCTTCGATCTGCTGGACGACTCGCTGCGCGGCCTCCAGCGCGCTGCCCGCCGATCCGCGGTGTCGGCCCTGCCAGGCATCGTCGGTCTCACGCTCGCGGTGCAGACGATATTCACCGTGCTGCTCGCCCTCGGCGCCTATCTCGTTCTGGGTGGAAGCATCGGCGCGGCCGAGGTGCTGGCCATTCTGGTGCTCGCGGCGCGGTGCGCCGAACCCGTGCTGTCGCTCGCCGATATCGGCGGAAAACTCCGCAGCGCGCGTGCTCAACTGACGCGACTCGACACCCTCCTGCACACCGAGCCGTTGCCGGAACCCGCCGATCCGATCCAGCCACACCGCCATGACCTGGAGTTCGATGCCGTCACCTTCCAGCACGGCGACCGCACGGTGATCGACGACCTCCGGCTGACCGTGCCGCAAGGCCGGCGGTTGGCGATCGTCGGCCCCTCTGGTGCGGGCAAGAGCACCCTGCTCCAACTCGTCGCGAGGTTCCACGAGGTGAGCGAAGGCACGGTGCGGGTGGGTGGTGTCGACGTTCGCGATATCGGTACCAGCACATTGTTGTCGCAGATCGCCATCGTCTTCCAGGACGTCTACCTCTTCGACGGCACCATCGAGGACAACGTCCGCTTCGGCCGCCTCGACGCCACCGACGCCGAAATCCGCGCTGCGGCGACGGCAGCGCGCCTGGACGAGGTGATCGAACGATTGCCCGGCGGCTGGAGTGCCGACGTCGGCGAAGGCGGCGCGCTGTTGTCCGGCGGCGAACGTCAGCGCGTCTCCATTGCGCGCGCCCTGCTGAAGAACGCGCCCATCGTCCTGCTCGACGAAGTCACCTCTGCCCTGGACCCGATCAACGAAGCCACGGTTCACCAGGGCATAGAACGCCTGATGGCAGGCCGCACGGTGGTGATGGTGGCCCACCGCATGCTTACTGTGCAGACCGCCGACCGTGTCGTCTTCCTCGACGACGGTCGGATCGTGGAAGAAGGCACGCACGATGACCTGCTACGTCGAGGCGGGCGCTACGCCGAGTTCTGGGCCATTTCCGCGGCACGGCAATGAACCAGCGAGCGGCCCGCACATGCTGATCATCCCCACTAGGCACCTCACGCCGGGTAGGTGTGGATTTCGGTGGCTTTGAGGGCGGCCCAGAGCTGGGTGCCGGGGCGGAGACGGAGTTCGGCGACGGTGGCCGGGGTGATGTCGGCGAGGGCCGGGGGAGTGCCGTCGAGGCGGACGCGGACGGTGTGGGCGTGCTGTTCGATGCCGGCGACGGTGACCGGCCAGGTGTTGCGTGGGCTGCCTGCCGGACGTTCGGGGTGCAGGCTTACCGCGCTGGGTGCGAAAGCCAGATGAACCGCGCCGGTGGCGGGTTCGGCGATGGTGAGGACGCCGCCGCGGTCGAGTTCGGCCGTCGTGTCGTGGGCGGTGCCGCGGAAAAGGTTGAGCCCCACCAGGTTCGCGACGTAGTCGGAGCGCGGGCGGCGCGCCACCTCGGCGGGCGTGCCCTCCTGCATCACGGCGCCATCCTCCATGATGACCAGCCGGTCCGCCAGCACCATGGCGTCGAGTGGGTCGTGGGTGACCAGCACGGTGTGCCCGGGGTAGTCGCCGAGATGGTGGGCCAGTTCGCTGCGCACCCGGATCCTGGTGCTCGCGTCGAGCGCGGCCAGCGGTTCGTCCAACAGCAGCAGCTGCGGATCGGTCGCCAGGGCCCGTGCCAATGCCACCCGCTGCGCCTGACCGCCCGATAGGGCACGTGGTTTCGCGTGCCGGTGCTCGCTGAGCCCGACCCTGTTCAGCCACTCGTCGGCCCGCTCGCGCGCGAGCGGGCGTCGCATCCCGCGTGCCCGCAGCCCGAACGCGACATTGTCGAGCGCATTCAGATGCGCGAACAGCAGATAGTCCTGGAACACCACACCGACCTGCCGATGTTCGGCGGGCACGAAGGTCTGCGGGGGCGAATCCCATACCTGATCGTCGAGCCGGATCGTTCCCGCTGTGAGCGGTGTCAGCCCGGCGAGCGCACGTAACGCCGTCGTCTTACCGGCACCGTTCGGCCCGAGCAACGCCACCACTTCGCCCGGCTGAACCTTCACTGCCAGTTCCAGCTCGAAGTTGCCGCGCGCGACCCTGATCTCCGCGTCGAGTGTCATATTCCCTCACATCGCCCCTCGAATCCATCGCTCCCGCAGTGCGGCCAGTACACCTATCGACACCGTCAGCAGCACCAAGCTCAGCACGATCGCGGCATCGGGATCCGTTTGCAGCGCCAGATATACCGCGATGGGCATGGTTGTCGTCTCGCCGGGAAAATTGCCGGCGAAGGTGATGGTGGCGCCGAACTCGCCGAGGGCGCGCGCCCAGCACAGCACCGCCCCCGCCACCACACCGGGCAGTACCGAGGGCAGCGTCACGCGGCGAAAGGTCAGCCAGGGGGAGGCACCGAGGGTGGCGGCGGCTTCCTCATATCGAGGATCAGCCGCCCGCAAAGCACCCTCGACGGAGATCACCAGGAACGGCATCGCCACGAACGCCTCCGCGACCACCACACCGGCCGTCGTGAACGGCAAGGACACGCCGAACCATTCGTAGAGGTACTGCCCGATCAGCCCGCGCCGCCCGAACACCAGCAGCAGCGCCACACCACCGACCACGGGCGGCAGCACAAGCGGCACCGTCACCAGCGCCCGCACCAATCCCCGCCCTGGCAGGTCGGCCCGCGCCAGCAGCCATGCCAGCGGTATCCCGAGCAGCAGACAGATCACCGTCGCCGAGCTCGCGCACACCAGCGAAAGTCGTAGCGCCACCCCGATTTCCGCGCTGAACAGTCGCTCGGGCAGCGTGTGCCACGGCGCCCGCACCACCAGTCCGACGAGTGGAACCACCAGGAACAGCAACCCGATCGTTGCCGGGACCATCAACACCAGCGGTCGCCGTCGCCGCACCTGGCGTGGGCGCTGCGAAGTGAGAGGTGATGCGCGCGGGCTGCTCATGCAGGCCCGACGTTCCAGCCCGTCACGGCGTCTCGAACCCTGCGTCGGCAAATACCGCGCGAGCCGAATCCGAGCCGACGAACTCGACGAACGCCGCCGCGGCAGTCGCATTCGGCGCATGGGCCACGGGCGCGATCGGATAGTCGTTGACCACGTCCGCTGATTCGGGGAAGTCGATTCCGGCCACCTTGTCGCCCGCTGCCCGCACGTCGGTCCGATACACCAGCGCGGCATCGACCTCGCCGAGCACTACCTTGCTCAACACCGCTTTGACATCTGGTTCCCTGGTGTCGGGCTTCGGGGTGATCTGTGCGGCCTCGAACACCTTCGTGGCCGCCGCACCGCATGGCACCTGCTCGGCGCACAAGGCGATCGCCGGTTCGTCGCGACCGAAATCGGCAAGGCCGGTGATGCGGCCCGGGTTGCCTTCGGGGACAGCGATTTCGAGGCGGTTGCGTACGAACGTCACCGGCGTCGCGGTCACATCCCCGGAGTCTACGACTTGCTGCATGTTCTTCGGTGCGGCCGAGGCGAAGACATCGGCGGGTGCACCCTGCCGGATCTGCTCGGCGAGCGCCGAGCTGGCGTCGAAACTGAACACCACCTCCACTCCGGGATGTGCGGCTTCGAACTGCTCACCCAGCGCGGAGAGGGTTTCGGTGAGTGAGGCGGCGGCGAAAACGGTGATCTTGCCGCGGATTTCGCCATCAGCGCGATCGGCGTTTCCGGGATCGTCTGCGCACCCGCTCAACCCGGAGGCGGCAGCGGCAGCGACGAACAGGGTGGAAATCGAACGAAGAAGGTTCATGCCCTCAGCTCTCCGGAATCTCGACGACGACATGAGTGGACTTCACCGAGGCGACCGCGACGCTGCCCACCTCGAGGCCGAGCTCGTCCACCGATTCCCGGCTGATCAGCGAGACCAGCCGGAACGGACCCGCCTGCATCTCCACCTGCGCCATCACGGTGTCCTTGACGATCCGCGTCACGATGCCGCGCATGCGGTTGCGCGCCGACGCCGCGACGGTCGTGCCGGGTTCGGGCGCCTCCGCGGTGGCGCGCAGGAACTCGGCGAGGTCGCGCCCGCTGATGCCCTTGCGCCCGTTGTCGAGCTGGATCGAGGGCAGCCGTCCCTGATCCACCCACCGGCGCACGGTGTCATCGCTGACTCCCAAGAGGGCAGCAGCTTCACTGATCCGCAAATTCGACACGAATGTGAGTATATTCCCGCATCTGCGGAGTCCAAGCCGTGGTGGCGATCGTTATGGAACCTACCGGTGGCGCCTGCGGCCGGGTGAGCAGGCGGAAATACCGTGTTAGCGTCCGTCCGTGGATTCTCCGCCGACGCAGGTGCTGCCTTTCCCTGATATCGAGCCTTACGCGTCCGGACTACTCGACGTCGGCGACGGCAACCGGATCTACTGGGAGGCCTCCGGGAATCCCGCCGGAAAGCCCGCGCTGGTCGTCCACGGTGGGCCTGGATCGGGAGGTAAGCGCGGCTCACGCAAGACCTTCGATCCGCAGGTCTATCGCATCGTGCTCTTCGATCAGCGCGGATGCGGGGAGAGCGTGCCGAGCGCGGCCGATCCGCAGGTGAGTCTGGCGCACAACACCACCGAGCATCTGATCGCGGATATGGAGCGGCTGCGGGCGCATCTGGGGATCGAGCGGTGGCTGTTGTACGGCGGGTCGTGGGGTGCGACGCTGATTCTTGCCTACGCCCAGCGGTATCCGGAGCGGGTCTCGGAGATCGTGCTGGTGGGCGTCACGATGACGCGGCCCGCGGAAGTCGAGTGGCTCTACCGGGGTGTGCGGCTACTGCTGCCCACGGAGTGGGGCGAGTTTCGGGATGGTGTTCCTGCTGCCGAACGCGACGGCGATCTGGTGGCCGCGTACAGCCGCTTGTTCGATCACCCCGATCCCGAGGTGCGGTTGGCGGCCGCGCGCCGGTGGTGCGCGTGGGAAGACGCCGTCATCGCGCATGAAAGCACCGGGTCACCCGGACAGTACAGCGCCAAGCCCGAGCAAGCGATGCTGGCGATGACGCGAATCTGCGCACACTACTTCGCCCATGCCGCCTGGCTGCCGGACGGGCAACTACTGCGTGACGCGCACCGGCTCGCCGGGATTCCTGGTGTGCTCATCCACGGCAAACTCGATCTCAGCGCACCGCTGCGCACGGCGTGGGAACTGGCCAAGGCCTGGCCGGACGCGGAACTGCATGTCATCGAGGATTCCGGGCACACCGGCAGTCCCGCGATGCGCGACGCCATTATGTCGGCTGTGGCGCGATTCGGGCGGTTATAGCGCACATCGGCACCCTTGTGTCATTACCGGATCAACCGCAGCACCATCTCGTTCTCCGGCCGCGGGTCCTCCGGCGAGCAAGGTTGCCGGCGCGGCGGCGATCCCGCGAGCGCGTCCAACCGGACAGCACGCGCGATGGTCCAATCCTCTGGGTGTATCCGGCGCACGATCATGGGGCGATCGTGCGCCGGATAGCGCGCACCCGCAAGGGAATTGATCAGTCCTTCGGTCCGCCTGCGACGTAGATGACCTGCCCGGAGACGAACCCCGCGCCCTCGCTGGCCAGGAAGGAGGCCGTGTGGGCGATGTCCTCGGGGTAGCCGACGCGGGCGACGGGGATCTGGGAGGCGGCCGCGGTCTGGAAGTCCTCGAACGAGGCGCCGACCCGCGCGGCGGTGGCAGCGGTCATATCGGTGACGATGAAGCCCGGCGCGATGGCGTTCGCGGTGACGCCGAACTTGCCGAGTTCGAAGGCGAGGGTCTTGGTGAAGCCCTGCATGCCTGCTTTGGCGGCGGCGTAGTTGGCCTGGCCGCGGTTACCGAGCGCCGAGGTGCTCGACATATTGACGATGCGGCCGAACTTCTGCTCGACCATGTACTTCTGCACCGCTTTGGTCAGCAGGAACGCGCCGCGCAGGTGCACATTCATGACGGCGTCCCAATCGTCGACGCTCATCTTGAACAGCAGGTTGTCGCGCAGGATGCCGGCATTGTTGACGACCACCGTCGGCGCACCGAGCGCACCTTCGAGCTTCTCGATCGCCGCCGCCACCGATCCCTCATCGCTGACATCGGCGCCCAGCGCCACCGCCTGCCCACCGGCCGCGGTGATCGCGGCGACGGTCTCAGCGCAGGCGGCCTCGTCCAGATCGAGCACGCCCACCTTCATGCCATCGGCGGCCAGACGTGTGGCGATCGCCGCGCCGATTCCTCGCGCGGCACCAGAAACTACTGCGACCCTCTCGGCCATGAATGGACGTCCTTCCTCGAGGCAATGTCTTCGTTGCCATCTAACACCCGGTGTCGCACCGTGCGCCGGGACGTCGGGTTCGGCCTCGTGTGGCAGCGTCGGCCGACAGCGCTCGACGCCACATCGATACGTCGTCTTGTGTTGCGGGAGTCGAAATACCATGTCCGCGGTCGACCTTGGACACGTCGAGTACTCGGGCGAGGTCCTCGACGTCACGAGCCAGATTTTGCGGTATTGGCAAATTTTCTTGCCAGGATTGAATGCTGTCCGCATCATCGTCTGCGGAGGTGGTCAACGTGACCGATGAGCTGAAAAGCAGCTATGACGTGGTGGTACTCGGCGGCGGAGCCGCAGGGCTGAGTGGGGCGCTGACGTTGGCGCGGTCGCGGCGGTCGGTGGTGGCGATCGATGCGGGTGCGCCCCGAAACGCGCCGGCCGAGGGTGTGCACGGCTTGCTCGGCCGCGAGGGAATGCCGCCGGGCGAACTGCTCGAGCGGGGCCGGGCCGAGGTCCGTGGATACGGGGGAGAGGTGATCACCGGCGAGGTGAGCACCGCGGTGCGCGACGGCGATGAATTCGAGGTCACCCTGACCGACGGCCGGTCGACTCGCGCACGCAGGCTCCTGGTCGCGTCCGGTCTGACCGACGTGCTGCCGGACATCCCCGGCCTGCGCGAACGCTGGGGCCGCGACGTGCTGCACTGCCCGTACTGCCACGGCTGGGAGGTGCGCGACCAGGCGATCGGCGTGCTGTCGAGCAGCCCGATGTCGGTGCACCAGGCGATGCTGTTCCGGCAGCTGAGCGATGACGTCACGTTCTTCACCCACACGGCGGCCCCGCCGACCGGTGAGGTGGCCGAGGAGCTGGCGGCGCGTGGGATCCGCGTGGTCACCGGCGAGGTCGCGGCACTGGAAGTCGAACAAGACAGGCTGGTCGGGCTTCGACTCGCCGACGGCACGATTGTCGCCCGCGACGCACTCGCGGTGGGGTCTCGGATGGAGGCGCGCGCGAGCTTCCTGACCGACCTCGGGTTGAAGCCGGTGGAACATGCCGCGGGCATCGGCGAGCACATCTCCGTCGATCCGACCGGGCGCACGGAGGTTGCCGGCGTGTGGGCCGCCGGCAACGTCACCGACCTGGCAGCTCAAGTGGGCGCGGCAGCGGCTGCCGGAGTCATGGCGGCCGCGCAGATCAATGCCGACCTCGTCGCCGAGGAAACGCGACACGCGGTCGCCGCACTGCGGCAGAACCACTGACCTGACCGGCCACCACCGCGACGACCGAAAGGATCACCATGACCGAAGAATTCGGTAAAGAGTTCTGGGAAACGCGCTACCACGGCGGCCACACCGCCGAACGGGAGCCGAACCCACACCTCGTCGCGGAGGTGGCCGAGCTGTCTCCAGGGACGGCTCTCGACGCAGGGTGCGGCACGGGCGGCGAAGCCCTATGGCTCGCCGCCCGTGGCTGGCAGGTGACGGCCGTGGACATCTCCACGACCGCCCTCCAGCACGCGCGCGCTCGCGCCGACGCCGCCGGATCCGAGATCGTCACCCGCATCGACTGGCAACAGGCCGACCTCACCGAATGGATCCCGCCCACAGCCCATTTCGACCTGGTGTGTACCCACTACGTGCACACCGCCGGCTCCCCGCAGGACCTGTTCGACCGCCTCGCCACCGCCGTCGCCCCCGCCGGAACCCTCCTCATCGTCGGCCACCACCCGACCGACCACCTGTCCAGCCACGCCCACGGATCGTCGTCGTCACACGTCCACATCACTGCTGCGGACATAGCGGCCCGCTTGGAGCCCGGCCGATGGGAAGTCCAAGTCGCCGAGGACCGCTCCCGCCAGGCCCCCGGGCCGAATGGTGCCGAGATCACCTTCGAGGACACGGTGCTACGCGCTCGTCGCGTGTGAGCGGCCGTGGCTCAGGCGGGAACGGCGGGGGCCCGGTCGGATCCGTCGAACGGCGGATAGCTGTCTCTGCCCGACACTTCGGCTGCCGCGATGTAGTCGGCGAGGGCTTCACGGGATCGAGCCAGTTTGTCCATCTGATCGTCCAACCGGCTCAGCCGCGACCGCATCGCGGCCACCAGTTCGGGGCATCCTGGCAGCTCGGGAGCTTCTCCGGTGGCGCATGGCAGCAGATAGGCGATGTCGTCGGAGGACAGGCCCGCACCGAGCAGGTGCCGGATCTGCTGCACGCGCAGTACGGCGTTCTCGTCGTAGTCGCGGTAGCCGTTCGCGCCGCGGTCCGCCTCGAGCAGGCCCTGGGCTTCGTAGTAGCGCAACTGGTGGGCATTGACGCCCGTCCGGCGACTCAGTTCCCCGATCAGCATCGAAACCTCACTTGACCTTCATACCGGTATCAACGTTGATGATGCTGCCATGACCAACACCGAAACGCCCGTGACAGTGATCGGACTCGGCCTGATGGGCCAGGCGCTCGCCGACGCGTTCCTGAAAGCCGGGCATCCGACAACCGTGTGGAACCGGACGGCCGCCAAAGCCGATCAGTTGATAGCCGAGGGTGCACGCCTGGCGCCAACCGTCGACGACGCGCTCGAGGCCGGATCCCTGACGATCATCTGCGTCACCGATTACCAAGCCATGTACGAGCTGCTCGGCGCGAGCGCGCTGGACGGCACGACTTTGGTCAACCTGACCTCCGGCGACTCGGCTCATGCCCGCGAAGCCGCCCGATGGGCCGAGCAGCGTGGCGCCCGTTATCTGGACGGTGCCATCATGGCCGTCCCGCCGGTGATCGGAACGGCCGACGCGCTGATTCTGCACAGCGGGCCGCAGTCGGATTTCCAGGCGCACGAGCCTGCACTCGCCGCGCTCGGCACCGTCTCCTACCTCGGTGCGGACCATGGGCTGGCGTCCCTGTACGACGTCGCGGGCCTGGCCATGATGTGGAGCGTGCTGAACGCCTGGCTCCAGGGCACGGCCCTGCTCAGGACGGCCGGCATCGACGCCGCGACGTTTGCGCCATTCGCGGCGCGGCTCGCCTCCGATGTGGCCGGATGGTTGCCCGGGCATGCGGAGCAGATCGACCGCGGATCGTTCCCGGCCGAGGTGGCGTCTCTGGAGACTCACGTGCGGACGATGGCGCACCTGATCGAGGAGTGCGAAGCGGCGGGTGTCAATGCCGAGCTGCCGAAGTTGATCAAGACAATGGCCGATCGCTCGATCGCCGCCGGGCACGGTGGAAAGGAATATCCGGTGCTGATCGAAGAATTCAGCAAGCCCGGAGCTGCATGACCGATACGGGGTCCTGTCTGGATGACAACGCTCTCGCTCGGAAAATCAGTGGCGGCAGGATTCGGGCTCCACTACAAAGACTCGGCGGGGGAGTACAACGATCAGCAGGGGGGCTGAACCTTCGAAAGGACCGGCCGTGCACGAGACAGAAGCCGTCGCCGCCAACCGCGCCAACTGGGACGACCGAGCAGATGTCCACGCGCGCTCGGAAATGTATGACGTAGAAGCCTTCCTGGCCGACCCCACCGACATCTCCCAGGTCGTGCGCAACGACCTGTCGGTGCTGGCGCCGCACCTGTCGGAGTCCGGAATCGAGGGGCGCTCCCTGCTGCACCTGCAATGCCATATCGGCACCGACACCGTGTCCTGGGCGCGGCTCGGCGCGGTCGAGGTGCACGGCCTCGACCTCTCGCCGAACTCCCTGCGTCACGCGACCCGCATCGCAGCAGCCGACGGCCGCGACATCACCTGGGTGGAAGGCGACGCCCGCTACGCCTCCTCGAGGATCGACCGCCGCTTCGACACGATCGTCACCAGCGCCGGAACCATCGTCTGGCTCCCGGAACTCACCGACTGGGCCCGCTCTATCCACGACCTCCTGGAACCCGGCGGCGTCTTCGTCATCCGCGACGACCACCCCATCCTCGGCGCCATGGAATTCGAACCCTGGACCATCAACGACGATTACCTCAGCGGCGGCGGCGCCCGCACCTACGAAGACTCCGGCACCTACACCGAGAACTCCGAAGGGCAGGTCGCCCACACCGCCAACCACGAATGGCGCCACGATCTCAGCGAAGTCGCCACCGCCCTGCTGCGGGCAGGCCTTCGAATCGAGGCCGTCGAAGAACTCCCGTACATGGACTGGCCCGCCTTCCCTGGCCTCGTCCCCTGCACCGAAGGATGGGCGTTGGGCCCCGGGCTTCCCCGAATCCCGTTGACCTTCGCCATCGTCGCGCGGCGCCCCTAGTCGGTCCGGCGATCGGTACATGGCACCAGCCTGCCGCCGACCAGATAGGACCTCAGGCAATGCTGCCGGTCTCGGTCATGACGCCGACTACGGTGCCCGCCCCGGCGCGGCCCTCGCCGTCGTCAGGTGAGTCAACTCGCAGAGCCAACGCCCGTCTCGCCGCACGAAGACATCAGAGGCCCACTCATCGTTCT
This sequence comes from Nocardia sp. NPDC059180, assembly GCF_042754945.1. Lineage (NCBI taxonomy): Bacteria > Bacillati > Actinomycetota > Actinomycetes > Mycobacteriales > Nocardiaceae > Nocardia > Nocardia sp. NPDC059180. Next base: position 747,632 of record NZ_JBHZBU010000003.1, on the reverse strand, counting down.
CGAACCGCTCGCCTTGATACACACCCGTGTTGACCACCCGAGCGACGACGACCGCGACATCACCGAGGTCGACGACAGACTTCACCTCACTACCGAAGGTGTCGTGAAGCACCGACCCATTCGCAACGGCCGCCAAGAACTGACTACCGGCCATCACACCGTCCTGCGAGACGAACATCCATCCCGGCGTAGCGAAGGCGGCAATCCGGTCCACATCGTTCGCGACGAGCGCATCATCCCAATCGCGACAGAGCTGCGTAAACGTATCGAGATCTGCGGGTACTGCTTGTTCCATCATGGTTCCGACGATCGCACCGTTGCGGAGGTGGGTCTTGGATGAATGGAGCAATTCGGACGACCTGTCGTCATCTGGCGATGTCGGGCTCCCGGTCAGGACAGACCACCGGGTGTGCTGAGGTTGACGCCGTGTTCGGACCAGAGCCTGCCACCGGAAGGGCCGGCCGGGTATCTCCACGATACCGGCCCAGCCGGAGATGACTACTCAGGGGCGCAGTACCGAGACCAGGAATTCGGTTTGGTCGTGCACGGCCTGCTCGAACAGGTCGTCGAAGTAGATATCGAAATGTCCGGCGTCGTAACGCTTCACGATGGCGTGCTTGGTGCGTTCGGCGGCGCGCAGCGCGTTCTTGACCGGGGTGATCGAATCGTTGTCGCACAGCGCGTACAGCACCGGCATCTTCAATGACTTGGCGCGGCGTCCCGGTGCGTCGAACAGCGCCGAGAACGCGACGCGGGCAGACACTTTCGGGTGGTAGCTCTCGCTTTCCTCGGCGAGCCTGCCGAAGCCCTCCGGCACATCGGATGCGGCCATGAGAGCCGCGGAACGCTTGCGGCCGGCCAGCCGCACCGGCACCGGTTTACGACGGATCGGGCCGATCAGCAGGTCGGTGGCGGCGATGGTGGCGACCTTGGTCAGGCTGGTCGGGCCCTTGGCCTTCGCCGCGGCCCACCCGCTGGTGAACGGCACCTGAGCCACCACGGCGGCGATGTAGGCGTCGTCGGGTGCGATGGACAGCACATGTCCACCGCTGAACGAGGTGCCCCACAACGCGATCCGGGTGGCGTCGAATCCTCGGATGGTGCGCCCGTAGGCGATTGCGGCATGCCAGTCTTCGCGCTGACGGGCGATATGGATCAGCTGACGCGGTGCGCCGTCACTGGCGCCGAAATGGCGGTAGTCGAAGACCAGCACCCCCATACCCGCGGCCGCGAACCGTCGCGCGTACCTATCCAAACCCATTTCTCTGTTGGCCCCCAGGCCGTGTCCCATCACCACGAGCGGGCGCGGTTTGGGCACGCCGTCCGGGCGGTAGAGCCAGGCGGCGCACTGCTCTCCCCCCGACGGGAAGCTGACCTCGACACGTTCCATGGTCGATTAACTTACCGAGTATCCTGTGCTGGCGGACGAGTCGGTCGGGCGGCCGCGGCGACGGGAACGGGCACCTCGGTGTCGCTGCCCGCTGCCGAGGAAAGTCCGGACTCCACAGAGCAGGGCGGTTGCTAACGGCAACCCGGGGTGACCCGCGGGACAGTGCCACAGAAAACAGACCGCCCACGATCCTTCGGGGTCGTGTGGTGAGGGTGAAACGGTGCGGTAAGAGCGCACCAGCGCCCCGGGTGACCGGGGCGGCTCGGTAAACCCCGCCCGGAGCAAGGTCGAAGGTCGCATCGCGTGCGGTGCGGCTGCGCAGGTGTTCGAGGGCTGCTCGCCCGAGCCTGCGGGTGGACCGCTCGAGGCACCCGGCAACGGTGTGTCCAGATGGATGGCCGCCACCCGGTGCGAACCGGGGACAGGATCCGGCTTATACGCCGGCTCGTCCGCCCATACGGCGAGCGGCGGTGCCCGATGAGGGCACCGCCGCTTCGATATCAGTCTTCGTCGCTGCTCAGCAGAGCACCTTGATCATTTCGTAGATCGCCTTGGACTCCTCCGGCGACGCCGAGCCACGGCCGTTTTTGGTGCGGTTGGAGATCTCGGTCAGGATCTCGTCCTCGGCCTTGCCTTCCTGGATGTCCTCGCAGGTCTCGGTGAAGATCTCGCCGATCTCCTCATCGCTGCGGCCATCGGCCAGGCTCGGGAAGGCCTGCTTGTAGCCGATGACGAAGGAGCTGACCTTCACCGAATCCAGGCTCATCTCGCCCTTCGCGTCAGTCGACGGCGCGGCCGCATCGCTGGTCTCGGACCCGGAGGTGGTCGCCGTCGCAGAAGCGGAGGTCGCGGCGGTGGTCTGGGAGACGCTGGAGGTGGTCTCGTCCTCACAACCGGCGACGAACAGGGCAAGGGCGCAGGCAGATGCCGCAATCGCGGCAGAAGTTCTGATCACGTTGCCGGATGCTAGCGGCACCCGACGGAAATCGCCTCCCGCGACGTGGGCGGGAGGCGATCTACCCGCTGGATCAGGCGGGGCCGATCAGCAGCATCCGCGCGAAGTTGGCGGCCTGTTCGGGGCCGAGCAGCGGCAGCAGGTAGTCGTACACAAGTGTGGACATGAGGTGCGGAACTCCCAAGATTTTGTGAGGCGGGATGGTTACGCTCGGCCACCCTAGCAGCGACCGCGCCGCCCGGCTCCCGGGTTGGCGCGTCATCTGTGCCGGATTCGTCCGGAACTGGCCGAGAACGTGATGGAGGTCATAGAGTGGTCGCCGGTGGATCGAGACGCCCCGCGGGGCTGCGATGCATCACCTCAATCTGAAACTCTCGGGAAGTAGGTCTCAACTCATATGCGGGTAGTTCGTTCTCTGGTCGCCGGCGCGTTGATCGCCGGGGCCGCATCGGTTTTCGCCACGCTCGGAGCCGGTTCCGCCGGGGCCGTCGCGGTGACCCCGCTGCCGGGCGGGGTTCAGGTCGACCTCAGCCCCGGCGACACCAAATGGGTGCACCAGAGTGGTTTCGGGCGCACCATCGCCGGTCTGCCGCACCCGTCGGCGGCTTCGTTCGGCGCCGCCCTCGATGGGGCCGCGGCGCTGTCCTCGGAGTATCCCGAGGGCCGGGTCGTCTTCACCGTCTTCGGGCCGTTCGACCAGCTGAGCGGCACCATGCTGGCGTTGAAGTAGCGAAGAAGAATCCTCAGCGTGGAACTCCACCAGCGGATCGTCTCGGCGCCGGTCGATTTCGGCGCCATTCGATCCGAATTCGGATTGACCTCGGCGTATCCGGCTGAGGCCACCGCGGAAGCCCGCGACGCGGTCGACGCGTTCGCGGGCGCTCGGGTCGACCGCACCGATATCCCGTTCGTCACCATCGACCCGCCAGGGGCGCTCGACCTCGACCAGGCGCTCCATCTGGAACGCACCGACACCGGCTTTCTGCTGCATTACGCCATCGCCGACCTCGGTGCCGTCGTCGTGCCGGACGGCGCCCTCGCCGCCGAGGCCGGTACCCGCGGCCAGACCTTCTACCTGCCCGACACCACCGTGCCGCTGCATCCACCGGTGCTGTCGGAGAACTCGGCCAGCCTGCTGCCGGACCAGACCCGCCCTGCCGCACTGTGGACCATCGAACTCGACCATGACGCCGAACCGGTGCGGTATTCGGTAGAGCGCGCGCTGGTGCGCTCCCGCGCCCGCCTCGACTACGCCGGTGTTCAGGCCGATGCCGACGCCGGACGCCTGCCCCCTTCGATCGCGGCCCTGCCGGAATTCGGCACGCGGCGCATCGCGGCCGGGCTGGAACGCGGCGCGATCGAGCTGCGGCTGCCCGCGCAGAGCGTCATCCGTGACGAGGGCGCCGACGGACATTGGCGCCTGGTCCTGGAACCGCGCACCGACGTCGACGACTGGAATGAGCAGGTATCGCTGCTGGCCGGAATGTGCGCGGCCCGCATCATGCTCAACGGAGGCGACGAAGGTTCCGGCGAGCGCGTCGGCCTGCTGCGCACCATGCCGCCGCCGCCCGATTCGGCCATCGCCTCGATCCGCCGCACCGCCGCCGCTCTCGGCGTCGCCTGGCCCGCCGATCAGCCGGTGGGCCGGATGCTGGCAGGGCTCGACCCGAGCACGCCCGCAACCCTGGTGCTCATGTCGGAGGCCACCGGCCTGCTGCGTGGCGCCGCCTACACCGTTCTCGACGGCACCGACCAGGCCTCGGACAACCTGCGCCACAGCGCGATCGGCGCACCGTACGCGCACGTCACCGCCCCGCTGCGGCGGCTGGTCGACAGATTCACCAGCGAGATCTGCCTGGCCCACTGTGCGGGCACGCCGGTCCCGGAGTGGGTACGTGCCGGTCTGAGCGCCACCGCCGACACGATGAAACGCAGCGACGGCGTCGCGAACAAGATCGAACGCGCATGCATCGACCTGACCGAGTCGACGCTGCTGTCCCAGCGCATCGGCGCCGAATTCGACGCCGTCGTGGTGCGCGAGGGCAACGGCAACCGCCCCGCCGAAATCTTCATCGCCGACCCGCCGCTGCTCGGGCCGTGCGAGGGATCGCCGCCCGAGGGTGCGACGGTGCGGGTGCGGTTGGAATCGGCGGATCCGGTGACTCGGAAGGTCGTGTTCACCTACCTGTCCGGATCGGAGTGACGCCACATCGCGGGCTGCCAGGTGGCGGAGCGGTGGCGACACATGCGCCTCATACACAGCAACACCTCGGCTACCCTCGGTGCGGGCGAGCGCGCCGCAGCTGCCCGCACCGACGGAAAGGACCTTCGATGGCCCGACGATCAGCGTTCTTCCTGGCATTCCTGCTCGTCGCATTCGGTGTCGTTGGATGCAGCTCGACCACGAAAGCGGACCAGCCCGCGGCCGACGACACCATCCGGATGTACGTCGCCGCGGAGCAGGTCGATTGTGTGGGCGTCGCTCCGATGCGTTGTATGCAGGTGCGCAACGCTCCCGAGGAGGACTGGCAGCTGTTCTACGACGGCATCGACGGTTTCACCTATGAACCCGGCTACGAATACGAACTCGTGGTTCGCGTGACACCCGTCGAGAACCCGCCCGCCGACCATTCGTCCGAGCGGTACGAACTCGTCGGGATCGCGAGCAAGACTCCGGCGTGACCTTGGTCGGCATCAGCCCATGCGCGACAGCTTGCCCCTCAGGCGGGCGACAGCGCAGCGGCCGTGGCCGGGTAGCGGGCCAGATGCTGACCGGCGGTCCGGTCCTCGGCATCGGCGAGACTCATGTAGAGAGCAGCCTCCTCTCCAGCGGCCTGCGCGTCGGCGGCGCGGGCCAGGATGGCTTCATGGGATTCGACGGCGTCGCGGTGATCGCCGAGTACGGTCTGCAATCGCTTGGCCTGGGCACCCAATTCGCGAGCCGGCTCACCGAGAACAGCCGCGGCGGCTTCGCAGGAATACCGTAACCGTTTGGCGCCCTTGCGGATATCGTGCAGCAGCTCGATCCGCTTGTCGGGTGTCGCGGTGACCTCGGTGCGGATCAGCCGAGCCAGACGCTCGCGATCACGGTGCATCACCGTGGTGAAGGCGTCGGCCGCCGGACCGTCGACGCGACCCTTGCGCAGCGGCGGAGTCGAACGCCAGCGCGACAGGCGAGCCCGCAGCGTACGGTAGCGGTCGCTGTCGAGCGCGGAGAGCACCTCGGCATGCGCCGACTGGTATCGCGCGCGTTCGGCGCCGACCAGGCGCTGGGTCACCGCGTCGAGCACCGCCGGATCCGATCCGGCGACCAAGTCGGAATCCAGCAACGTCGCGAACCGCTCCGCCCGCACCTCCGCATCCCGCGCAACACCGAGCAGACCGGCCAGCCACGCCAATTCGGCACCCATGGCGGTGGCGGGCCCCCGCCGGAACAGCCGCCGATAGGACTTCAGCACACTGCGCAACCTGCGCGTCGCCACCCGCATCTGATGCACCGAATCCCATGCGTCGGCGCGTACCTCGGGTTCGGCGGCCAGCAGCCGATCGACATCCTCACCCAGCGCCGCGATCAGCGCGTCTGCGGCGGTGGCCGTCATGACCTAGCGTCCTTTCGCGAACCCGTCGGTGGCTTCGACGAGACGGTGAGTGATCCCGGGTTCATTGGCCGCGTGCCCGGCATCGTCGACGATGTGCAGCACCGAACCCGGCCAGGCTCGATGCAGTTCCCAGGCGCTGACGGCCGGGCAGACGATGTCGTGGCGACCCTGCACGATCACCGCGGGGATATCGGCGATCTTGTCGATATCGCGCAACAACTGTCCCTCGTCGAGGAATCCGCCGTGCCGGAAATAGTGATTCTCGATGCGGGCGAAGGCGAGTGCGAACCGTGGCTCACCGGTTTCGGCGACCCGATCCGGTTGCGGCAGCAGCGAACTCGTCGTGCCCTCCCAGGTCGACCAGGCGACCGCGGCGGCGGTGGCGACGTCATCGTTGGGGGAGTGCAGCAAGCGGTGATAGGCCTCGACCAGATCGCCGTCGCGTTCGGATTCCGGGACCGGTGCGAGGAACTTCTCCCACTCGTCCGGATAGACGTAGCCGGCGGCGCCGTTGTAGTACCAGTCGATTTCCTTGCGCCGCAACAGGAAGATCCCGCGCAACACCAGCTCGGTGATGCGCTGCGGAAACCGCTGCGCGTACGCCAGCGCGAGCGTGGAGCCCCAGGATCCGCCGAACACCTGCCACTGCTCGATACCGAGCGCTTCGCGCAGCTGCTCGATATCGGCGATCAGATGGTCGGTGGTGTTCACCGACAGGTCTGCGCCGTCGGCGATATGCGGGGTGGAGCGTCCGCAGCCACGCTGATCCAACAGCACGATCCGGTATTCAGTCGGATCGAAGAACTGTCGATGGAACGGCGCGGTGCCACCGCCGGGACCGCCGTGCAGGAACACCACGGGCTTGCCGTCGGGGTTGCCGCTGACTTCCCAGTACACCGATTGGCCCGCACCCACGTCGAGCATCCCCTGCTGGTGCGGCTCGATCGGCGGGTACAGGGTGCGCATCAGAACGCCAGGCCGGAAGCCAGATCCGGCAGCTCGAGCGCCTGGATCGCCTCCTGCCGGACATCGGCGCAGGCTTTCAGGGTGATCCGGTCGATGACGGGCTTGTCGGCGAGGACCTGAGCGTTGATGGCGCCGTTGCGCAAGGCCCAGTCGTGCACCATCGCATTCAGGCCGATGCGGCCGAGTGTCGGACCCTGCACCCGCCAATTCGACAGCTCCGGGCGGATCATCTCGCACAACGCGGTCGCCGCGGAATCGGACACCTCGAGCGGCTTGCCGGGCGCGGGCTTGGTCGCACCGCCCGGGGTGGTCGCCGGAATACTCGTCGGCGCGGCGGTCGTCGACCCGCCCGCCTCACTCGATCCGGTCCCGGATTCACCTCCGCACGCGGTCAATAGGACAGCAGCACACACCCCCGCGACCACCAGCGTGCTCCGGGAAATCCAACGGCGTTCCGGCATCAGTACCTCTGCTCGACTCGAGATTGTCGCCACCGAGTCTGCCATTTTTCCGCTACGCCGGTCGCGCGGCGTTCCCGCCCTCGGGGCGGAGCCCATCCGGAGACTCAGAGGCCGGGACGGCTTCGGGCCAAGGATCAAAGGTCAGAGTTCGGGACGGCGCGAGGGCTCCGACTCTGAACGACCCTGTGGCTCGCGTCGAATCGGGCCGGAGTGTGTGGTCTGAGTCAGACCACACGAAGCCGGGCATGGGATCGGCCGGGCAGCGTACGGGAATTCAACGGTGCCCGGCCGGGCCTATGGATCTGGATCCGCGGCTCAGAAGCTGTGTTCGGGCCCTGGGAAGGTGCCGCGGCTTACCTCGTCGGCGTAGGTGGCGGCGGCAGTTCGCAAGTCGTCGCCGGTGTTGGCGAAGCGCTTGACGAACTTGGCCGTCTTGCCGCTGGTGTAGCCGGCCATGTCCTGCCAGACCAGCACCTGGGCGTCGCAGTCGGCGCCCGCGCCGATGCCGACGGTGGGGATGGTCAGTTTGCGGGTGACCTGGCCTGCGAGTTCGGCCGGGACCATCTCCATCACCACGGAGAACGCGCCCGCCTCCTGGACCGCGATGGCGTCGGCGATGAGCTGTTCGGCGCCGTCGCCGCGGCCCTGCACCCGGAAACCGCCGAGGGTGTTGACGCTCTGCGGGGTGAAGCCGATATGGGCCATCACCGGGATACCCGCGGAGGTGATGAGCGCGATCTGCTCGGCGACTCGCTCGCCGCCTTCCAGCTTCACCGCATGCGCCTGACCCTCCTTCATGAACCGGATCGCGGTGGCCAGCGCCTGCTGCGGCGAGGACTCGTAGGTGCCGAACGGCAGGTCGGCGACCACGAGCGCATGCGGGGCGCCCCGCACCACACCGCGTACGAGCGGGATCAGCTCGTCGACGGTGACCGGCACCGTCGTGTCATAGCCGTAGACCACATTGGCCGCCGAATCGCCGACCAGCAGCACCGGAATGCCTGCTTCTTCGAACAGCCGGGCCGTCGAGTAGTCGTAGGCGGTGAGCATCGACCAGCGTTCGCCCGTCGCCTTCATCTGCTGTAGATGATGGACGCGGGTCTTACGCCTCGGCTTCGTCTCGGCGGATGCGGCGCCGTAAGCGGGAGTTTCCGAATCGGATACGGACATCATCGTCCCTTTCGTCGTCCTCGAGGCCCGAATACGGGTCCCCGGGTCTGGGTGACGCCATCCAGTGTGCCACCGGTCGCACCGCCCATTTAAGGCCCGCGACCAGTGCGGTTGGTCACATCTGACGTCGCAGCCGGGCCGCAGTCGGCAGGGCAGGCCGCCGCGAACGCGGAGACGGGCGGTCATGCGCGGCTGGGCGTGATCGCGATAGTGCGGCCCAGTGGCGCCGCGCAGCCTGACCAGCGTCCCGACTAGCATGGCGCCGGTGCGGAGTGGGCGTGGTGTGCTGGTGACGGTGCTGGCGGTGACGGCTTTGGCGGCCGGTTGCGCGGAGCCGCGGGAGGAATCCGCAGCCCCGGCGCCCCCGCCCCCGGACGGCCTCGCGCAGTTCTACACCCAGACCCCGCAGTGGGGTAGCTGCGCCGAATTCACCGGACCGGACGAGTCGCTGCCGCCCGCCGCCGAATGCACCCGCATCACCGTCCCCGTCGACTACGCCGACCCGGCGGGCGCCACCGCCCAGATCGCGTTGTCACGAGTCAAGGCGGAGGGCAAGGACCGTATCGGTTCGCTGCTGCTCAACCCCGGCGGACCGGGCATGTCCGGTTTGTCCACCGTGACGGTGGGCGGCGGCACGGCGGTGGCCGAGCGATTCGACCGTGTCGGCTTCGATCCACGCGGCGTCGGCGCCTCCACTCCCTCGGTCGCCTGTCTCACCCCGCAGGAAGCCGACGAAGAACGCGCCGAGTCACCTCAGGCCAACACCCCGGAGGGCATCGCCGCCGACGAGGCCGACAACCGCGAGTACGCCGACGCCTGCGTCGAGCGCACCGGCAAGGAGTTCCTCGCCCACGTCGGCACCCGTGAGGTCGTGCAGGACATGGACGTCATCCGCGCGGTGCTCGGCGATCCGAAGCTCAGCTACCTCGGCTACTCCTACGGCACCCGTCTCGGCACCGCCTACGCCGAGAAGTTCCCCGGCAATGTGCGCGCGCTGGTCCTCGACGGTGCCATCGACCCCACACAAGACCCGGTGGAGGAGTCACTGCGCCAGGCCGAGGGTTTCCAGCAGGCCTTCGACGCCTACGCCGCCGACTGCGTGACCCGCGAAGAATGTCCGCTCGGTAACGATCTGTCCACTGCGGTGAAGCGGTTCCGCGAGCTGGTCGACCCGCTGTGGGACACGCCCGCCGCCACCACCGATGCCCGCGGCCTCAGCTACGGCGACGCCCTCACCGGAGTCCGGCAGACGCTCTACAGCGAGAGCTTCTGGCGTGTGCTCTCACTCGGCCTGACCGAGCTGAGCCAGGGCCGCGGCGACACGCTGCTCCAGCTCGCCGACCTGTACAACGGCCGCAGCGAGGACGGCACCTACAACAACCTCAACGACGCCTTCAACGCCATCCGCTGTGTGGACGATCCGCGTATCACCGACCCGGCCGTGGCCAGCAGGCAGGACACCGAATACCGCAAGGCCGCCCCGTTCATGGACGACGGCCGCGGCACCGGTGCGGCGCCGCTGGAGTTGTGTGCGAGCTGGCCGGTGCCCAACACCAGTCAGCCGCACGAGATCACGGTGACCGGCCTGCCCAAGACGGTCGTCGTCTCGACCACCGGCGATCCGGCCACGCCTTACCAGGCAGGCGTCGACCTCGCCGAGCAGCTGGGCGCCGCGCTGATCACCTACGAGGGCGACAGCCACACGGTCGTGTTGAACGAGGGCTCGCCGTGCGTGGACAACGCGGTCGTCGCCTATCTGACCGAGTTGATCGAGCCGCAACCCGGGCTCAGGTGCTGACGCGCAGGTCGGCTCACATTGCGGGATACAAATTCCGTGTCGCTATGTAACACAGATTTAACGCCGGGTGCCTACAGTCGCGGTCATGGATCGCCAGAAGGAATTCGTGCTGCGGACGCTCGAAGAGCGGGACATCCGCTTCGTGCGGCTCTGGTTCACCGACGTCTTGGGCTATCTGAAGTCCGTGGCGATCGCCCCCGCCGAACTCGAAGGCGCCTTCGAGGAAGGCATCGGCTTCGACGGTTCGGCCATCGAGGGATTCGCCAGGATCTCCGAGGCCGATATGGTCGCCAGGCCCGATCCGTCGACCTTCCAGGTGCTGCCGTGGTCGACCAGCAAGGGCCATCAGCATTCCGCGCGCATGTTCTGCGACATCACCATGCCCGACGGCTCGCCGTCCTGGGCCGATCCGCGGCATGTGCTGCGCCGTCAGCTGAACAAGGCCGGTGACGTCGGCTTCAGCTGCTACGTGCACCCCGAGATCGAGTTCTTCCTGCTGAAGAACACCCCCGACGGTTCGGACCCGGTGCCCGCCGACAGCGGCGGCTTCTTCGACCAGGCCGTGCACGATTCCGCGCCCAACTTCCGCCGCCACGCCATCGACGCGCTGGAGTCGATGGGCATCTCGGTGGAGTTCAGCCATCATGAGGGCGCGCCGGGCCAGCAGGAGATCGACCTGCGCTACGCCGACGCGCTGTCCATGGCCGACAACGTGATGACCTTCCGCTACCTGATCAAGGAAGTGGCCATCGACGAAGGCGTGCGCGCCACCTTCATGCCCAAGCCGTTCGCCCAATACCCGGGCTCGGCCATGCATACGCATATGAGCCTGTTCGAGGGCGAAGCAAACGCGTTCTCCGATCCAGACGACCCGAACAACCTCTCTACCACCGCGCGGGCGTTCATCGCGGGCATCCTCGAACACGCCCCGGAGATCAGCGCGATCACCAACCAGTGGGTGAACTCCTACAAGCGCCTCATCCACGGCGGCGAGGCACCAACGGCGGCCTCGTGGGGCCGGTCCAACCGGTCGGCGCTGGTGCGCGTGCCGATGTACACGCCGAACAAGTCGTCGTCGCGGCGTGTCGAGATCCGCAGCCCAGATTCCGCCTGCAATCCGTACCTGACCTTCGCGGTGCTGCTGGCCGCGGGCCTGCGCGGAATCGAGAAGGGCTACACGCTGCCGCCGGAGGCCGAGGACGACGTCTGGTCGCTCACCGCCGCCGAACGCCGCGCCATGGGCTTCCGGGAACTGCCCGGCACCCTCGACGAGGCGCTGCAGGCGATGGAGCGTTCGGAACTGGTCGCCGAAACCCTCGGCGAGCACGTGTTCGACTTCTTCCTGCGCAACAAGCGCCGCGAGTGGGCCGACTACCGCAGCCAGGTGACGCCGTTCGAACTGAAGGAGTACCTCGGGTTGTGAGGTCACGGTGGGGTCGCGCCCACCAAGACCGAGGCCCGAGCATGTAATTTGAAAGCATGGTCCGGCCCCCGACTGCCCGCTCCGCTGTCCCCGGTGTCGGCCGTCTCGGATTGCTCGAGCCGACGGCCGCCACCTCCCTGGCCGAACTGGCATGGGACAACATCGAGGGCATCCCGCTGCTGTGGGCGCTCTCGCGCGCACCCGACGCCGATCTGGCCCTGACCACGCTGATCCGGTTGCGTGAGGCGCTCGGATACGAGTGGGCGGAACTGGATACGGCGTTGCGCACCGATACGGCGTTGCGCGGCAGGTTGTTCGCGCTTGTCGGCTCCTCGTCGGCATTCGGCGACCACCTGGTCGCCGATCCCGGCGCGTGGAAGTCGCTGCGCCGCACCGGTCTCCCCGGTCGCGATGAGCTGATCGCCGATCTGCTCGACGCCGTCGACGCGGTGCCGGAGGAAGGTCCGAATGCCGGGCCGATGCTGTACCGGGCGGGCGAGTCGGGGCCGGAAGTCGTTGCGCTGCTGCGTAAACGCTACCGAGATCAGCTGATGCTGCTGGCCGCCCAGGACCTCGCCGCCACGGTGGAGAACGAGCCGGTGCTGCCGTATCAGGTGGTCGGCCGCCACCTCACCGACCTCGCCGACGCGGCTTTGACGGCGGCGTTGTCGGTGGCCGTCGCCCGGGTGTGCCGTGATGAGCCGTGTCCGGTGCGGCTCGCGGTGATCGCCATGGGCAAATGCGGTGCGCGCGAACTCAACTACGTCAGCGATGTCGATATCGTGTTCGTCGCCGAACCCGCCGATTCCACCGCCGCCCGGCTGGCCGCGGAGATGATGAGCATCGGCAGTGCCGCGTTCTTCGAAGTCGATGCCGCGCTGCGACCCGAGGGCAAGGCAGGCGCGCTGGTTCGCACCCTCGATTCCCATATCGCCTACTACCAGCGCTGGGCCCGCACCTGGGAGTTCCAAGCCCTGCTCAAGGGCCGCCCGATGACCGGCGATCTGACCCTCGGCGCCCAGTACCGGGCCGCGCTCATGCCCATGGTGTGGTCGGCCTCCGAACGCCCGGACTTCGTCCCCGACGTACAGGCCATGCGTCGCCGCGTCGAGGATCTGGTTCCCGCCGACCTGCGTGAACGTGAATTGAAGCTGGGTCACGGCAGCCTGCGTGACGTCGAATTCGCCGTTCAGCTACTGCAATTGGTGCACGGCCGGGTGGACGAGGCGCTGCACGTGCAGGGCACCGTGGAGGCATTGACGGCGCTGGCGGCGGAAGGCTACGTCGGCCGTGACGACGCCGCCAACCTCACCGCCTCCTACGAATTCCTGCGCCTGCTCGAACACCGGCTGCAATTGCAGAGGCTCAAGCGCACCCATACCCTGCCCGCCGACGACGACGAGGAGGGCATGCGCTGGCTGGCCAGGGCCGCCCATATGCGTCCCGACGGCCGTCAGGACGCGGTGGGTGTGCTGCGCACCGAGATTCGCCGCAACACCGTCCGGGTGCGGCGACTGCACGCCAAACTGTTCTACCGGCCGCTGCTGGAATCGGTTGCCCGCCTCGATTCGGCCGCGCTGCGGCTCGGTCCCGACGCGGCCGTCCGCCAGCTCGCCGCACTCGGTTACGCCGACCCCGAACACGCACTCGGCCATCTGCGCGCCCTCACCGGCGGGGTGTCGCGCAAGGGCCGCATCCAGGCGCTGCTGCTGCCGACGCTGCTGGAATGGCTCGGTGACACACCCAATCCGGATGCGGGGCTGCTCGCCTACCGGCGCGTCTCGGAGGGGTTGGTCGACCAGACCTGGTTCCTGCGCGAACTGCGTGACGAAGGCGCGGTCGCGCAACGGTTGATGATCGTGCTCGGCTCCTCGGCGTACCTGCCGGATCTGCTGATCAACGCGCCCGAAACCATCCGCATGTACGCCGATGGACCCAGTGGCCCACTGCTGCTCGGCCCGCAACCCGAGGACGTCGCCCGCGGGATCCTCACCGCCGCCGCACGCTACGACGATCCGAAACGCGCGGTCGCTGCGGCGCGGTCGCTGCGACGGCACGAACTGGCCCGCGTCGCCTCCGCCGATCTGCTCGGCCTGCTCGATGTGCCGCATGTGTGCCGGGCCTTGTCATCGGTGTGGGTGGCGGTGCTGGAAGCGTCGCTGCGTGCGGTGATCCGCGCCAGTGAAGCCGAACGCGGCGCGCCGGCGCCCGCCGATTTCGCGGTCATCGGTATGGGCAGGCTCGGCGGAATGGAATTGGGTTACGGCTCCGACGCCGATGTGCTGTTCGTCTGCGATCCGCGCCCCGGCGAGGACGAGACCAAGGCCGTCAAATGGGCCATCGGCATCGCCGAACGGGTCCAGCGCTTCCTGGGCGCACCGAGCACCGATCCGCCGCTTCAGGTGGATGCCGCGCTGCGTCCGGAGGGCCGCAACGGCGCGCTGGTACGCACGCTCGCCTCGTATGCCGCCTACTACGAGCAGTGGGCGCAGCCGTGGGAAGTGCAGGCGCTGCTGCGCGCCCATCAGGTGGCAGGCGATCAGGAACTCGGCGTGCGGTTCCTGCACGTCATCGACAAGGTGCGGTATCCGGCGGGCGGAGTGTCGGCCGAATCGGTGCGTGAGATCCGCAGGATCAAGGCCCGTGTCGACTCCGAACGGTTGCCGCGCGGCGCCGACCCCGCCACCCACACCAAACTGGGCCGCGGCGGGCTCGCCGATATCGAATGGACCGTGCAGCTCATGCAGTTGCGCCACGCCCATGAGGTACCCGAACTGCACAACACCTCGACACTGCAATCACTGGACGTCATCGAGCAGAAGGATTTGCTCGACTCCGAGGACGTCGACCTGCTGCGCCAGGCCTGGCTGATCGCGACAAAGGCGCGCAATGCTCTGGTCCAGGTGCGAGGCAAACCGAGCGATCAGCTGCCCGCGCCCGGACCGCAACTGTCGGCCGTCGCGTACGCGGCCGGCTGGCGCAACGGTGACGGCGGAGAATTCCTCGACAACTACATGCGGATCACCAGGCGCGCGAAGGGCGTGGTGGAGCGGGTGTTCGGAGGCTGATCGAGACGCACGGACTGCTCTGACCCCGGAGTGAGACGGGCCCGAGTCTCTGGTCCAGCACCGCGCTGAGAGTCGGTAGGGAGAGTGTGTCTTTCGCCCACCTCTGAGCGACAACGGTTCGAATTGTCGCTCAGAGGTGGGCGAAACATATGCGCCAGGAGCCTCTGCCCCTCGCGCTTGCGCGGTGCGCGCGGACAGCGGCGACGGCCCGCTACCTGGTGCCCGGCGAGGTGAGTTCCCGAAACCTGCTGACGAACTCACCGAGCGCGCGCCGGTCCTCGGTATCCGGCGAGTGATGCCCTTTGTCGGCGGTGACGGTGACCGTGGTGCCCGCGCTGATACCGAGGTCCGTCCAGCACAACGGCAGCAGCGGTGCATGCACGGAGTGGTCGTTGGCGGTGATGACGATGGTCGAGGAGTACCGGCCCGCCACCTCGAGCAGGGCTTCGGCGGTGTCGAGTGACAACGCGCCAGGGGAATCGAATTCTTCGAAGTACAGGGCAATCGCCTCCTGTGCGGGCCAGTTCAGGGCTGCCACGATTCTCACAGGATCCACACAATTGGTCCACGAATCGGTCACCGGCACCTTCTAAGGTCCCAGACATGCGAATTTGGGTGAACCGGGCATTGCTCGGCACGGGGTGGGTTGCCCTCACGGCGGGAGTCGCGGGGCTGGCGCTATATTTCAGCGGGTCACAGCGGCGGACGATGGTGCTGCTGGCTTCCGGTGCGTCGCTGCTGATGTTGGGGACGATCGTGGCGCTGGTGCTGTTCGCCATTGCCCGCGGCCGTCGCAGCATGATCGCTGCCGGGGTCGCGGTGGCGGCGGCGTTATGGACACAGGTGCCGATCTTCGTCCCCGACGGTCATGCGGCCGGCGGGCCGGAACTGACCGTGATGCAGTCGAATCTGCTGTTCGGCGGGGCGGATACCGGCGCGGTGGTCGACGCCGTTCGTGCGCAGAGTGTCGATGTGCTGACGCTGAACGAACTCACCCCGGCGGCCGTCGCCGGGCTGACCGCCGCCGGAGTCGACAAACTGCTGCCGTATCACTACCTCGAAGATTCCGAGGCCGGTGGAGTCGGTACCGGCATCTACAGCCGGTACCCGTTGCGCGACACCAAGAACTACGACGGATTCCTGCTCAACAACATCTCGGCCGTCATGGACCACCCCGACCGCGGGCCGATCGCCGTCTACGCCTTCCACCCGGTGCCGCCGCCCCTGGATTTCGGGCGTTGGCAGCGTGAACTGCGCGCCATCCGCGACATTCTCGAACTCGAACAGCGCCCGGCCATCGTCGGCGCCGACTTCAACGCCACCCGCGACCACACCGCCTTCCGCGACCTGCTGCGCGGCCGCTTCGAAGCCGCCGCCGACCAGGCCGGCGCAGGCCCACTGCGCACCTACCCGCAGGATCGCAGGTGGGGCCCGGTCATCGGCATCGACCACGTCCTGCTCGCCGACGCCACCGCCGACAAGGTGTGGACCATGGTCGTCCCCGGCACCGACCACCGCGCCGTCCTCGCCAACACCCGCTTGCACTGACCCGTAGATCGTTCGCGACGAATTTCGTCCGCTGCGATGCGTTTCGGGGGCATCGAACGATTACCATGTGATCGTTTGGACGGCAGGCGCATGCGGCGTCGGTCCGAGCCCGGGTTGTATTCCGGCCCGGTCGACCTTGGGGAGGCAATCAAGTGACAAGGAACAAGCGGCTGCGCTTTGCCGCCGCCATCGTGGCGTCTGCCGCGCTGGTACTGACCGGCTGTTCGGAATCGGCCGAGGCGGCGCAGTCGGGTCCGGGGCAGGAGAATCCGTGGCAGATCGCGGGTGCGACGTCGAGCACCGGGCCGAGCGGACCACGTGATGGCGCCCCGGACGCGCCGATCCAGGCCGAGAACGGTGACGGCGGGCCCATGGACCAGCTCGCCCTCAACGCGGTCTACGACGTCCAGGAATTCTGGAAGACCGAGTACAGCAAGACCTTTCCCGGCACCTTCAAACCGGTCGACGAGCTGATCTCGTGGTCCGCGCTGGCGTCGAAGTCCGAGGCGGTCGAGTTCTGCACAGTCGACACCTATCAGATGGTCAATGCCGCCTACTGCAGCACCGACCATTCGATCGGCTGGGACCGCGGTGTGCTGCTGCCCGAACTGGTCAAAGAGTTCGGTGACATGTCGGTGGTGATGGTGCTCGCCCACGAGTACGGCCACGCCCTGCAGGGCCAGGCCAAGATCTCCGACCGGCGCACGCCGGCCCTGGTCCGGGAGCAGCAGGCCGACTGCCTCGCCGGTACGTATCTGCGCTACGTCGCCGAGGGCAGTTCCAAGTACTTCACGATGAACACCACCGATGGTCTCAACGGCGTGCTCGGTGCGACCGTCGCGGTGCGCGACCGTGATCCGGACGACCCGGACAACGTGCACGGTTCGGCGTTCGAGCGGGTGACCGCGGTACAAATGGGTTACACCACCGGCGCCGAAGCCTGCAAGGCCATCAACGAGGACGAGATCGAACAGCGCCGCGCGGGTCTGCCGATCACCTTCGAGGACGACAACGGTGACCGCCAGCTGCCCGTCGACCAGGAATCGCTGGTCAGCGTCGCCAACGCCGCCGCAAAGGCACTGCCCGCCGAGTCCGCCCCGCAGTACGACTACGCGGGGGTGGCGTCCAGCTGCTCCGGTGTGACCGTCACCGAGCCGGTGTCCTACTGCCCGGACACCAATTCCATCGGCACCGACATCTCGGGACTCGCCGAACGCGGTGGGGCGCTGGAGGACGAGGGCAAGCCGTTGTCGGCGATCGTCAGCGGTGACTACAACGCCTTCGTCGTCTTCATCTCCCGCTACACCCTCGCCGTGCAGCAGGCGCGGGGGCTGTCGCTGGAGGGCGCCGACACCGCCGGTCTGCGGACCTCCTGCCTCACCGGTGCGGTGACCACCGAACTGAGTAAGGAAGGCAGCGAAGTCCGGCTCTCGGCAGGCGACCTGGACGAGGCAATCTCCGGCCTGCTGTCGGACGGCCTGGCCGCCAGCGACGTCAACGGCAAGACCGTGGAAAGCGGTTATCTGCGACTCGAGGCCTTCCGCCTCGGCGTGCTGCAGGGTGAGGCTGCCTGCGCGAACAAGTACAACTGACGCAGTCTGAACAACTGAGGCGCCGAGGTCGTTGATTCGACCTCGGCGCCTTCTGCTTTATCTCCTACGACGTGCTCGAGTGCACTTCCAGCCAATCCACCACATCAGACAGCACCTGGTCCTGCTCGGGCTCGTTGAAGATCTCGTGGTACAGCCCGTCATAGCGCTGCACGGTGAGATCCTCGGTGCCCGCACCCTTCTCGATGAGGTCGGTGCTCGACGGTGCCGCGATGGTGTCGGCGGTGCCGTGCAGGGCCAGCGTCGGCACCGTCAGCCGGTCCAGGCGACCCTTGACCGCGACCGATGCGTTCAGGATCTCGGTGGCGGTGCGCGCCGGGAGCTTGCCGCGGAACACCAGCGGATCGCTGTCGTAGGCGGCGACAACCTCCGGGTCCCGGCTGATATCGGAGGAATCCAGCATCAGCACACCGAGATTCGGGGTCAACCGAGTGAGCACCGGCGCGAGCAGCCGCTGAACCGGATTGCCCACCGGGATATCCAGCGGCGGCGCCGACACCACGACACCATCCACCTCGATCGGCGCCCGCGTCGCGAGGAACAGCACGATCAAGCTGCCCATCGAATGTCCGAGCAGGAATGCGGGCACCTCGGGAAACTCCCGCCGCGCAATCGCGAGCAACGTAGCCACATTGTCGGCCGCCGCATCCATCGACCCGATATTCGCGCGACTACCGCCGGAGGTCCCGTGCCCCGGATGATCCAGCGCATACACCGCGAACCCGGCACCCGCCAGCCGCTGCCCGACATGCTCATAGCGCCCGGCATGCTCGGCCACACCGTGCACCAGCACGATCACGCCGCGCACACCCTCTTCGGGAAGCCACGCCCGCCAGTCGATCCGGGCACCGTGGCCGATGAAGGAACCGGTGTCGCCTCGAGCGGCGTCACCGGTTGCCGATGTTGCGTCGGCTTCGGCGCCGGGCCGGTCGTCGGCTGCTTCGGCGTCGGACTCGTCCCTGGCTGAGTCGTCGGCAGCCGTTGCCTTGGAGTCATCGCCCGAGCGCTGCGCATCGGCGGCGTCGGTTCCGGTCGCTTCGTCGGTGACGGATGTGTCGGCGCCGCTGTCCGGCTTTGTATCGGCCTTTTCGATGCTCGCCGACTCCGCCGCGGCGCTCTTGGCAGCGCGCGGTGCCCGCTTGGTCGCTTTCTCAGCGGTCGCCTCGGCGAGCTCGGTGGCGTTGTCGTCGGCTGCCACCCCCGCGGCCGGGTTCGGCGCCTCCGCATCCTCGCCTGCTGCGGTGGCCGTGGCTTTGGTCGGTGTCTTCGCTGTCGATTTCTTTGCGGAGGTTGCTGCCTTTGCCGCCGGCTTCTTCGCAGCCGTGGTGCTCTTGGTGGCTCGTGGAGCGGCTTTGGCAGCTTTCTTGGGGGCGGCGTCCGTAGCGACGTCGGTGGCGCTTTCGGCTACCACGTCGACGGCTGAGTTCGTCGATTTCCCGTCCTCGGCTGCTGCGGTGGTTGCGGCTTTGGCTGCGGCCTTCGCGGTCGGCTTCTTTGCGGCCGTGGCCGCGGCACTCTTGGCGGCGCGTGGTGCTCGCTTGGCTGCGGCCTTTGCGGGTGCGCCAGTGCTTGTAGCCAGGTCGGCGGTGTTCTCGTCGGCCGCGTTCACGGCTGCACCATCTTTCGCTGCTAGACCTGCCGAGGTGTCGGCGGAGACAGAGTCCGTGGCGGAGTTCTCCGCATTCGCGTCGGTACTCGCCGCGGATGCGGCGCGTTTGGCCGGCGCTTTTGCCGTCGACTTCTTTGCGGCGGCGGGACCCTTCGACCGTGTGCCGTTGCCGGTGCGCGGCGCTTTCGTAGCCGCCGTCTTCTTGGCAGCAGTGTTGGTAGACGACCTCGACTTCGCGGCAGCGCCGTCGACCGGACCGGATGCCGCGCTCGATGCTGCGGCGGGCTCGGCACTGGCTTCAACGGCCGCGGCGGGCGTACTGCCCGAGGCAGCATCGGAATCTGTTGTGCTGGAGGCGGAGTGCTTGTCCGACTCGGCGGCTTCGGTCATTTTGCGGTTCCTCGGGTGGGGCTTGGTTCCGGGTGAACGAGCTGGTCGATCAGTCGCCGGTTGAATTCGATGAGGCGAGCGTAGTTCACCCGGGAAATCCGTTCATCGGTTCCGTGGATGCGCTCCAGGTCGGTCTGGTCGAACACGACCGGGGCGAAGTTGCAGCGGGTGCCTGCCAGGTCGTCGTAGTGGCGGGAATCGGTGGCACCGGGGACGATGCCGGTCGTCACGACGATGCCGGGGACGACCTCGGTGGCCAGGCCTGCGATCCGGTCGAAGGCCGGTCCGGGTGCGGCTACCTGTGACGGTTCCGATGACATGCCCACCAACTCGATGTTCACGCCGTCGTCGCGCACGACGCGACGGCAATGTTCCAGCACCACCTCGACGGAATCACCGGGCAAAATCCGAAAATTGACCAGAGCCTCGGCGTGTTGCGGCAGCACATTCGCCTTGACCCCGCCGCGGATGACGGTCGGCGCGGTCGTGGTCCGCACCATCGCCTCGGTCTGCGGCCGTGCCGCCAGCACGCGCGTGATCACCGGCCCCGCGACCCCGGTCAGCCCGAGCAGTTTGCGTCTGGCCGCGGGCATGGCCTGACGCAGCCGGCCGAGCATGTCGACGACCACCGGCGTCAACCGCAGCGGCATCGGCCGATCCTGGATGCGCCCGACCGCCCGCGCGATCCGGCCCACCGCTGTCTGGCGACCCGGCATCGACGAATGCCCCCCCACATCCGACACCGACAACCGCACGGTCGCATAACCCTTCTCACCCAGCATGATCGAGGCCACCGGCCGGTCGACGCCATCGGCCACGCCCTCGGTGATCACCCCACCCTCGTCGAGCAACAGGTCGGCGCGCACACCACGTTCGCGCAATGTCTGCGCCATGCGCACAGCGCCGTCGTCGCCGAAGACCTCTTCATCGTGACCGAACGCCAGGTACACCGTCTGCGCAGGCCGAACGCCGGCACCCAACGCCGCTTCGACCGCCTCCAGAATGGCCATCACCCGGCTCTTGTCATCGATCGCCCCGCGCCCCCAGATGAACTCCGCATCCACCACCCCCGCGAACGGCGGATGCGTCCAATGCGGCTGATCATCGGCCGGAACCACATCCTGATGGGCCAGCAGAATCGCCGCCGTCCGAGACGGATCGGCACCACGCCAGGTGTAGAGCCTGCTGTGCCCGAAGATCTCGAGCTCGAGCTCGGCGTGCACCCGCGGGAACGACCGCTCCAGGTGTTCGGCCAGCAGTACGAACGCCGCGTCGTCGGTGTCGGCAGGATCCTCATGCGACACCGTCGCACACCGCAACGCCGCAGCCAGGCGCTCCGCGGTCGCATCGTCGACGCCATGGGTCAGATCAGCCGGACTATCGATGCCGGCCTTGCTGCCCGCCTTCCGCGCGGCCTGCGGCGCCCCACCGGCTGCTCCGGCCTTGCCGGACGCGTCGTCTGTGTCACTTGCGTCAACCAGGTAGTCCGCGTCGTCCGCCGAGGCGGTGCTGCCTGTTTCCGCGCCGTCCGGCACATCACCGGATTCGTGCTGTTCAGTCGCATGCGGCGCATCGACGGGCGAACCGATCGGGGTACCGGCAGCGGGTTCGTTACGCGCGCCGTCGCTCATCGGTCGGTGGCAGTGGGCAGGTTCATGGGCACCACTGCATTGTTCACCACCCCGGCGTCGAGGGTGCGGGTCTTGTTGCGGTGCCACTTCGGAATGGCTTCGCCGATGCCGCCGGGGAGGTCGGCGGTGCGAGGTTCGGTGAGGATCGGGACCTCGAGGTGGGCGGCGGTGACGGTGACGTCGGCGAACGCGGGGGAGTGCGACCACACGTCGTCCACCACGTCGGTGATGCGCACGCCGAGCCGGTGCCCGGCTGCGATTACCCAGTCCTGAGCCAGCATCTGGATGTGCGCGGTCTCGCTCACCGGCGCGATACCGCGCGTGATGACGACGGCGCGGTTATCCGGGCCGATGTCGAACAGTTCCACCGCCACTGTCGCCGTCGGCGGACCGCTCAGCGATACCGTCGCCGACGGGATACCCGACACGTGCACCTCGCGCCCGAACGGTTCGGTCACCGACCAGATCTCCCGATCCGGCCCCGGCAGCAGTCCGCGGTCGGTGTAGCGGCCGGTGCGCAGCTCGACCGGCACCCGCACGGTGTCGGCGGCAGGCCATTGCGTTTCCCCGCGCCACCGCCCGTCGAACTGTCCGACGGTGATCCGCGGTCCCGGTATCTGCACGTCGCGCCCGGCCACATGCTTGTCGAAGAACGCCAGCAGTTCGGTATCGAAATGCGGCGTCGCGCACTTCTCGTGGCAGGTCTGGTGGCCCCACTGTCCGAACCAGGCCTTGTGGTCGCCCGGGCCGAGGTTGTTCCAGAGTTCGAGGGAACGGTAGGCGCGGGTGTTGTAGTCGAGGAAGCCCTGTCCGAGGAACAGTGGCGTGGTGTTGCCTGCCAGCTTCGCGATCAGGTCGCGGTCGCGCCAGAACGCGGTGTCGCCGTTGTGGTCGGTGATCTGTTCGAGGTAGCGGGCGTAGCACTGCATCGGCAGTTGCAGGGCGTTGGCCTGGTACTCGGGGGAGTCGCCCGGGTGCGGCGGGGTGGACGCGATCAGGACATGCTCGAACCCCGCGAGATCGGACGGGCGCACACCCTGCTCGGTGACCGGCTTACCGGAGAACTTCCACGACACCCCCTGCATGTAGAGGTAGGTGTACGGGTCGACCACCGGCTCGAACGCCGCCACCGCGGCGAGTCCTTTCGGCTTGGTCGCCAGCCCCATCAGCCCGGTCCACGCCTCGTACGAGGTGCCCCACATGCCGACCTTGCCGGTCGACCACGGTTGGCTCGCCGCCCATTCCACCGCGGTCGACACATCCGCGCGTTCACCCGGCCCACCGAAATCCGGGCAGCCGGACGAGCCGCCGAATCCCCGCAGATCCACGATGACGTAGGTGTATCCGGCATTCAGGAACAGCTCCACCGTCAGGTTCTCCACCGACGGCCCGCCCTCGATGCGCGGTTCGCTCAGGTACGCCGAATGCGCGCGATACGGGCTGACGGTGAGGATCACCGGTGTGCGGACGTCGTCGGCCAGACCGGCCGGCCGCAGGATGTCCGCGTGCAGACGGTTGCCGTCCGGTCCGTCGATATAGTCCTGACGCCACTGGTACGGCGCTTGCGGTTGCGCGCTGCCCGTCACGGGGACACCGCCGGTCACCACGACGAGGACACCGAGAACGAGCAGGAGCGCGCGCACCAGGACAGATCGTCCACTCACTGCTCGACTACCTCCGCATCCGTTCCGGCTCACGCGCGAGCCGGCGACGGACTACGTCCGGCAGCGCCCCTAATGACTATCGGGTTGCCGGACGAACGTCCAGCCCATGGAACCGGGGGTGTTGCCGATCAGTCCTGCAACACCCCGATGACGTTGCCGTCGGCGTCGGTGACGGTGGCGATCCGGCGGGTGCCGCCCACCTTGGTCGGTTGCTGGCTGACGGTGCCGCCCGCGGCCTCCATCGCGGCCAGTGACTTGTCGATGTCGTCGACGTGGACGTACCCGACCGGACCCGTCATCCCCTTGCTGTGGCCGTTGGGATCGAGACCGAAGCTCTGCCCGGCGACCTGATAGCCGACGTAGTACGCCTCGTCCTGCGCGGGCTCGACGCCCAGCAGTGCGGTGAACAGCGCTTTCGCCTGCGCGAGATCGTTGACGGGGTAGATGATGGTCTGCAGTCCTGCGGTCATGGGTGGACACCCTTCTGTGGTCACATCCGGCGTATTTCGCCGGTCATATCGATGACCGGGTCCGCGCGGCGAATGTGACAGACGGGCCGAAATTTTCCGCGAGGGAGCATGCGATGACCGACGATCGGGAGCTGGAGGTGCTGGCCCGGCGGTTCGAACAGGACCGGGATCGGCTGCGGGCGGTCGCCTACCGGATCCTCGGCTCGACCGGTGAAGCCGACGACGCCGTCCAGGACACCTGGCTGCGGTTGAGCCGATCCGACACCGACGCCATCGAGAACCTGAGCGGCTGGCTGACCACCGCCGTGGCCCGCGTCTGCCTGAACATGCTGTCGGCGCGCACCACCCGCCGCGAAGCGCCCCTCGACGAATTCGACACCGCCGAGCCGGAGCCCGCGACCGGACCCGAACAGCAGGCGGTGCTCGGCGATTCGGTCGGCCTTGCGCTGCTGGTGGTGCTGGACGCGCTCGCGCCCGCCGAGCGGCTGGCGTTCGTGCTGCACGATATGTTCGCCGTCCCGTTCGACGAGATCGCGCCGATCGTCGGTAAGAGTCCGGCCGCGGCCAGGCAGCTGGCGAGCCGGGCGCGACGGCGCGTGCAGGGCGCACGAGCCACGGCGGACCGAGATCGTCAGCGTGAGGTGGTCTCGGCGTTCCTTGCGGCCTCCCGCGGTGGTGACTTCCAGGCGCTGCTCACCCTCCTCGACCCTGAGGTAGTGCTGCGCGCCGATCCGGCCGCGCTCGCCACCGGTGCGTTCGTCGCGGTCGGTGCGGACGCGGTGGCTGCGACCTTCTCCGGCCGGGCCAAGGCTGCCGTGCTCGCCGAGATCGACGGTCGCGCCGGACTGGTGTGGTCGGCGGGTGGGACCCCACGGATGGTCTTCGATTTCATCGTCGCCGACGGCCGGATCGTCGCCATCGACCTGCTGGCCGACGTCGAG
Source organism: Nocardia sp. NPDC059180 (assembly GCF_042754945.1). Taxonomy (NCBI): domain Bacteria; kingdom Bacillati; phylum Actinomycetota; class Actinomycetes; order Mycobacteriales; family Nocardiaceae; genus Nocardia; species Nocardia sp. NPDC059180. The sequence goes on along the minus strand of NZ_JBHZBU010000003.1, from coordinate 722,939 downwards.
ACGCTCGATCAGCTGGAACTGGAGGTGCAGCCCCGGTGAACGGTGGTCGTCCCGTGGCGGGAGCGGTTACCCGCTGGCACTATCCTGAGAGGCATGCCAGCAGGTAAGCCCACCAAGGAAGCGAAGGCCGCGGCGAAAGCGGCCCGCAAACAGCAGTCGAAGGAGCGTCGCCAGCAGCTGTGGCAGGCGTTCCAGATGCAGCGCAAGGAAGACAAGCTGCTGTTGCCGCTGATGATCGGCGCGGTGGTCGGCATCACCGTCGTGTTCTTCCTGATCGGGCTGATCTTCGGCCTGCAGTGGTTCCTGCTGCCGCTCGGCATCCTGCTCGGTGTGCTGGTCGCGTTCATCATCTTCGGTCGACGGGTGCAGCGCTCGGTCTACAGCAAGGCCGAAGGTCAGGCAGGCGCCGCGGCGTGGGTGCTGGACAACCTGCAGGGCAAATGGCGGGTCAGCAGCGGTGTCGCCGCCACCACGCAGCTCGATGTCGTGCACCGCGTCGTCGGGCTGCCCGGCGTCGTCTTCGTGGCGGAGGGCTCCCCGCAGCGGGTGAAGTCGCTGCTGGCGCAGGAGAAGAAGCGCACCGCCCGGCTCGTCGGCGATACCCCGATCTACGACGTCGTCATCGGCAACGACGAAGGCCAGGTTCCGCTCAAGGAACTGCAGCGCTACCTCACCAAGCTGCCCCGCAATATCGACACCAAGCGCATCGACCTGATCGAAGGCCGCCTGGCCGCGCTCAGCTCGCGCACCGGGCCCGCCCTGCCGAAGGGTCCGATGCCCGCAGGCGCCAAGATGCGCGGCGTGCAGCGCACCATTCGGCGCCGCTGAGCTCAGCCGCATCGTCCAGCACGGGCCGGTGCCCCGATCCCGGGGCGCCGGCTCTTGCCTTGCCGGGGTTTCGTTCGCTACCTCGTCGGGACGAGCGGGCCCGACAGGGCGGCCGGGCTTCCGTGCGGGCGATCGGTGTTCAGCCGGTGATCAGCCAACGAATCCGGTCGTGCGCGATGACGTGGTAAACCACCAGAATCGCGCCGAATGTCAGCGCCCACCGCGGCAGGCCGGCCGCCCAGAGCGCTGCGGCGCCGCCGAACAGCACCACCAGCTCCACCAGCAGCCGCACCTGGCCGGAGACCGCGATCGGTGCTTCACCGCCGCGGCTCGGGTCGCCTGGCACCGCGAACGTGCCCCACAGCGTGGCAGCCGCGAGCGGCAAGATCACGACCAGCGCAAATTTCCATGGCGAATCGAATGCCCGCCAGCCGAACACGCCGAAGGCGGTGAGGGCGGCGAGTTCCAGGACGAGCCGTACGGCGAGCATGGCCGGATTCAGTGACACGGCGGCAGCCTATTGTGCGCAGGCACGCCTTCCCCGGCGAGGGAGGATCAGCGCGAGCGAACGACCGCGGTACCGGTCGCCCGATCGTGCATACCGCGACCGTCGGCGTCGGTGAACAGCGCGGGCACCACGAAGATGAGCAGCAGCTGACGGCCGAGCGCACGCACGAATCCCACCCGCACCGGCGCGTCGACGCGGATGACCCGCAAGCGCAGGAAGTACTGACCGGGCGTGAACCCGAACAGCGTCACCGCCAGGATGCCGACCACCACCCAGACCATCCAGGTCGGTGTGCTCAACGCGCTCACCACGGCCTCGAAGTTGGTCGGCGGCTGCTTATCCGCCGGAAGGTCGAGGTCGGCGATGATCTGCTGCGGGTTCGGGCGCACGATCAGGGCCGCGATGCCCATCGAGATCACCCAGTCCACCATCAGGGCGGCGATGCGGCGGCCCAGGCCGACCAGCGAACCCGCACCGGAGCGCGGCAACCCGATATGTTCGCCGCGGAACTCGGGAGTTGCCGGATCACCCGGATCCGCCGTCGGTCCGGAAAGCCAGGATCCGGTGATACGTGCCATGGCTTCCAGGATAGGGGGACGCGGGAGCCCACCATCGACCGCATAACCGGTGCTCACGCCGTCGGCCCAGGTCACGGATGGCAGAATGACGCTACCGCCCGAGCGTGGGTGGCACATGCCACCCGTTCGGTCGCACGTGTAACACTGGCGAAACACAACCTTGACTGCCGGGAAACACCGCGTCCATACCGTCTGGTCGCGACGCCCATGCAATCGACACTGGCCTGGGAAACTATCCGTAAGGAGAACTAAGTGACGTTCAGCACGGCCGACGAGGTCATCAAATACATCGCCGACGAGGACGTCGAATACGTCGACATCCGCTTCAGCGATCTGCCCGGTGTTCAGCAGCACTTCTCCATCCCGGCGAAGGCGTTCACCGCCGACCTCGCCGAGGAAGGGCTGGCCTTCGACGGCTCCTCGGTGCGTGGCTTCCAGTCGATCGACGAGTCGGACATGCTGCTGCTGCCCGACTACAACACCGCGCAGCTGGACCCGTTCCGCGCGGCCAAGACGCTGAACCTGAACTTCTTCGTGCACGACCCGTTCACCCGTGAGGCCTACTCCCGTGACCCGCGCAACATCGCGCGCAAGGCGGAGGAGTACCTGCGTTCGACCGGTATCGCCGACACCGCGTACTTCGGCGCCGAGGCGGAGTTCTACATCTTCGACTCCATCCGCTACGACTCGGCCATGAACGGCTCGTTCTACGAGATCGAGTCGATCTCCGGCTCCTGGAACACCGGCGCCGAGTTCAACCCGGACGGCACCCTCAACCGCGGCTACAAGGTCCGCAACAAGGGCGGCTACTTCCCCGTCGCGCCGTACGACCACTACGTCGACCTGCGCGACAAGATCTCGACCAACCTGCAGAACGCCGGTTTCGAGCTCGAGCGCGGCCACCACGAGGTCGGCACCGCCGGCCAGGCCGAGATCAACTACAAGTTCAACACCCTGCTCTCCGCGGCCGACGATCTGCAGCTGTTCAAGTACATCGTCAAGAACACCGCGTGGCAGGAAGGCAAGACCGTCACGTTCATGCCGAAGCCGCTCTTCGGCGACAACGGCTCGGGCATGCACGTGCACCAGTCGCTGTGGAAGGACGGCAAGCCGCTGTTCCACGACGAGTCCGGTTACGGCGGTCTGTCGGATCTGGCCCGTCACTACATCGGCGGCATCCTGCACCACGCGCCGTCGCTGCTGGCGTTCACCAACCCGACCGTGAACTCCTACCACCGTCTGGTTCCGGGCTACGAGGCCCCGATCAACCTGGTGTACTCGCAGCGCAACCGCTCCGCCGCGGTCCGTATCCCGGTCACCGGCAACAACCCGAAGGCCAAGCGCATCGAGTTCCGCGCGCCGGACTCCTCGGGCAACCCGTACCTGGCCTTCGCCGCCATGATGATGGCAGGCCTGGACGGCATCAAGCGCAAGATCGAGCCGCTGGCCCCGGTCGACAAGGACCTCTACGAGCTCCCGCCGGAGGAGGCCAAGAACATCCCGCAGGCCCCCACCAGCCTGGACACGGTCATCGACCGCCTCGAGGCCGATCACGACTACCTCACCGAAGGCAACGTCTTCACCGAGGACCTGATCGAGACCTGGATCAACATCAAGCGCGAGCAGGAAATCGCCCCGGTGAACCTGCGTCCGCACCCGTACGAGTTCGAACTCTACTTCGACGTGTAAATCGAAGTATCGCAAGACGTTTCGAGCCCTTCCGCATTTCGGTGCGGGAGGGCTCGTCCCGTTTCCTGGGGGTTGCCGGTGCGGACACGCGGCGCGACCGATCAGGAATCGAGAAGCGTCCGTGGGTGAGCCCTCGCTAACGTGATAGCCAGAACGCGGCGAGTCGTGAAGGTCCGGCTGCGTAGACCGAGAACTCATTGGGAGGTCACCTATGGCAGGCGAGCAGGCAAGCGGTAGCGGGGAGCGTAAACCCGGAACACCCGGGCCGTTCTCGCGGTGGATGCAGCACAAGATGAACGCCAGGACCAACCGCCGCATGCGGCGCAAGCGCAGCGGCAAGGTCATGGGGATGGACGTGCTGATCCTGCACACGGTCGGGCGGCGAACAGGGGAGCAGCGGGAATCGCCGATCGCCTGGTTCGACGACGGTGACGACGCGAAGCTGGTTGTCGCCTCGGGCGGCGGGACGCTGAACCCGGACTGGTACGTCAACCTGATGGCTCATCCCGACCAGGCGTCGATGGAGCTGCCGGGCCACGACGCCGTCCCGGTGACTCCGCAGCGCCTCGACGGCGACGACCGCGAACAGGCGTGGAAGCGCATCGTCGCCGACCAACCCCGCCTCGGTAAGTACCAGGCCAAATCCAAGCGGATCTATCCGGTGGTCCGGCTCACCGTGCGGTAAGCGCACCGGTCGGTCAGTCTGCTTCGCCTTCGCACCAGTCGTCGAAGGCGTCGAACGCATCCTTCGCCTGCGGAGGCACCATGTCCTCGATCCTGTCCTCGATCGGATCCCACATCCCCGCACACCACGCCGGCGCAGGCGGCAACATCTTCATGTACTGCGTCAGCGGCGACTCCGGCTCCGGAGCCTCCGGCTGCGCCCCCGCAACCCCGACCCCCGCCAACGTCATCCCCGCGGCGATGCCGACCGCCGCGATCACCCGCTGAACACCCATGACATCCTCCTGATCCGCTCCGTCCGACCTCGGCGGCGGTTTCGCCGCGTCACACACCGCGTACCCCGCATATTCGGCGACTAACAACAGGTTTCCTACTCGATTTGATAAAGTCGACGCATGGGTGAGCCGGAGTACCGCATCGGCGACGGGCCTGCTACGCGGGTCAGCCTGTCGCTGCCCGAAGGCACCGCGGAGGCGATTCGAGAACGGGTGGGCAAGCGCGAATTCTCGTCGTTCGTCGCCTCAGCGGTGGAGCGAGAGTTGCGAGGCATGCTGCTCGACGAGTATCTCGCCGACTACGAGCGTCGCAACGGCCCGATCGCGGCCGACGATCGGCAACGCGCGCGTGACGCGTTCGACGAGGCGCTGGGTGAGCCGGGGCAATGGCCCACGGCAAGCTGAACCGCCCCGCGTCCAATCGTCAGAAAACCAGGCAGCAAGGCACCATGGTGCTGGACTGCCAGGGCTTGTCACGGCTCGTCGATGATTCGGCTTCGGTCGTCGCGTTGGTCGCTGAAGGGCGTGCGCGCGGGATGGAGGTTGTGATCAGCGCACTCACCATCATCGAGGCAACGCATCGAAAGGTCGACCGTGCCCGCCTGGCCTGGTTGTTGTCCGGTATCCGTATCGAGCCTGTCGACGAAACGATGGCGAAGGCTGCCTCGGCACGTCTCATCGAAGCCGGCCTGCACGGGCATAAATACGCGATAGATTCCGTCGTCGCCGAACTTGCCCACGGCCAGCCCACCCCGGTCGTCCTGCTGACCAGCGATCCTGAGGGCATGCACGCCCTCTGCGGGCCGGAGATCCGGATTATTCCGCTGTAGAGCCGAAATGCTGAGTGTGCAGCCACCCGGTGCCACAGGCTACTCGGGAGGTGACCCGTCTCGACAGGACCGATGGAGTGTCGGCACCCGATCGGCGTTCGGAGGCAACGGAATGCGACAGCTGCATCGACGTCTTTCTCACCCCGTATCGACCTCCCTGAGACGACCCACGAGACCCGGCATGCACAGCATCTCGAACCGCCGCCACGCCGTCGCAGGCGGCGTCGGGTCCTTCGCATCGATGACCGATCCGAGCAACCCGATCAACCCCCACGACAGAAACGCGACCGTATCGGCGAACTCACCCTCGTCCATCTCGAACCGCCCACCGAGCTGTTCGGTGACGATGCTGGTGATCGACTGCTGGTACGCCCGCAGCACGGTCGCGCTGCTCTTCGGGCCGATCAGGGGCTGGTAGACGTCCGGATAGTCGGCGGCCAGATGGAACATCACCCGCAGCGGACCGAGCGGTGAACCGCGTGTCCCGCGCACCCGGTCGATTTCCCGGCGCAGGAATTCGGTGCAGCTCACCACCAGCAGGTCGTCCTTGTCGCGATAGTGCGCGTAGAAGGTGGAGCGGCCGACGTCGGCGCGGTCGATGACGTCGGTGACCGTCACCCGCTCATATCCACGTTCGATCATCAACTCGATCAGCGCGCGATGCAGCAGGTCCCGGGTCCTGCGCACCCTGCGATCGGGGGATTCGACCATGCTGGCTCTCTCGTCGGCGGACAGATCTGGTGGATCTGTGCGGAAACGAACGGATCCGCACATGCTGATTCTGGCCGGAATCGGCGGAAATTCCGACGATGGGCACATGTCAGGAAACAATCAGCGCTCCAGCACCATGTTCATCGACGACGCGGACACCGGCATCGTCATCGCCGACCTGCGTCGCTACAACGCCTTCACCGCCGTGTTCTTCCTCGGCCGCCACGCTCGCCTCATCCGCGAACTGGCCACGATAAGCGGCGCACAGCCCGGTGGCAACGCACTCGACATCGGTTGCGGCCCAGGCAAACTCGTCCGCGCCCTCGGCGCCGTCGTCGGCCCGAACGGCTCGGCCACTGGAGTCGACCCCTCCCGCACCGCCATCGAGCACAACCGCGCCCACGACCCGAACCACCGCTACATCCAGTCCGCCGCCCAGCAGCTCGACCTCCCCGACGCCGAATTCGACGTAGCGACCTGCACTTTCGTCATGCACCACATCCCCGAGCAGCGCCGCGCCACCGCCATCGACGAAATGTTCCGCGTCCTGCGCCCGGGCGGCCGGCTCCTCCTCGCCGACGCCCACCCCTCCCCACGATTCCGCGCCGTATTCGCCCGAATCCTGCGCCTGACCGGCCGCGGCACCGCCGCCGACCCCTTCGCCGACGTCGACATCCGCCGCTACACCGACACCCTGCGCGTAGCAGGCTTCGACGAGCCGCAGTTCCTGGTCAGCCGCTATGCGACCGGAATGCTGGTCGCCAGGAAACCCGAAGGGAGGTGATCACCGGCGATCAGAACCGATACCGCACCCCGGTCGCGCGTTCGGACGCATCCCAGAGCGCCGCCCCGAGTTCCGGATCGCGGGACCGTCGACTGCCTCGACGACGGTGGGGTAGCCCCGAATCTCGAACATCCCTGCGGGACCGAAATATTCACCTCCGGTAGCGCTCGGATCGGTCGAGGCTCGCAGCGTCGGCAGAGCTCCCATTGCGGGTGTCCTCCCGAACATCCGAGCAACGGCAAGATTCACCACGCGAACGGCGGGGGAGGAGTAGCGGAATACTTCGGCAGGCGGCCGACACCGCAGATCTGTGCCGTCGGCCAGCTTCGGAGCGGCACGAGCCTCGCTCGAGCCGCCCATCGAACCCCGCCTCGGGTGGCGTTGCTAACGGGCGAAAACCGTCGCGTGGGCGGCAGTGAGCAGCGTGACGAGCTCGGCGCTATCGCCCTCGCCGAGCGCCGAGAATGCCGGATCGATGAGGTCATTGGTCACCTCTTCGGCCCGCTTCCAACGCGCACGCACATCATCGGTGATCTCCTCGAACGGCTCGGGCCAGCCGTACCAGCGGGCCTGGTTGGGGCCGTCGTTGATGGGGGAGCCGGAGATCAGCACAGCCTGCTGCGGGGCGAGGCCCGACGCGCGCACGGCGATCAGGTGCAGTCCGCCACGCAATTCGCGCAACACGTGCGTGAGTTGCAGAACCCGGGCCGGTGCGTCGTCGGGCAGCGGCATTGCCCGCCACCCTGCGAACAGCGGCACGCCCGCTGGATCAGCCGCCGCGGCAACGGTTTCGAGCAGTTCCGCGAGTCGTCCGGCCTCCTCGAACCCGGCGAGCTTGCGCCGGCCGAAGTCCTGACAGACCCGCGCGTACCGTTCCGCCGCCTTCGCCGCGGGCATCGGCACCGACTCCCAAGCCTTGCGGATCGAATGGCCGGGGAAGAATCCGAATGCCGCGGTGACCACATCGGCATCCGTATCGCCCAGTACCCCGCCGCGACCGCGGGTATAGGGCCCGAAGAATTCCTCGACGCCGGTCTCTGCCGCGTATTCCTTTGCCTCCCTGGAGAACATGAATCCTCCACCGAGCTGCTGAATGTAGGGGTTCACCGTCGCGCCGACCGACATGCCGGGTTCCTTCCGCTGGACTGACATCAGGTGCCACCCTATTGGTTTTGTACGCCGTATGGAACACCTGCGGCCCGGTTGGGTAGCGCAACTCTGCTTGCGCCGCGGCCGCGCTACCTCTATGGTTCATTACATGAGTAATGAACCACTCAACCGAGGAAGGTGACCGTGCTCGAAGACGGCAGGCCGCTCTTTCTGCAGATCGCGGAGATGATCGAGAACTCGATCGTCGACGGATCGCTGCCCGAAGAGTCCCAGGCGCCATCGTCGAACGAGCTCGCCGCATTTCATCGGATCAACCCGGCGACCGCGGCCAAGGGGCTGAATCACCTGGTGGCGGACGGGATTCTGTACAAGAAGCGAGGGATCGGAATGTTCGTCACAGCCGGTGCGCGCAATGCCCTGCGGCTGCGCCGACGGGAACGCTTCGCCGAGCAGTTCATCGACCCGCTGATCGCCGAGGCCGACAAGCTCGGCATGGGGATCGACGAACTGAAAGCCATGCTCGACCATCGAGAGGGGGCGCGATGAGCGCCGCGACCACCGAACCGACCATGCTCGGCACCGAAGTCGTCGCCTCCACGCGGGGGCTGACCATGCGGTTCGGATCCGTCACCGCGCTCGACGACGTCACTCTCGACCTGCGCGAGAACACCATCTACGGCCTGCTCGGCCGCAACGGCGCGGGCAAGACCACCCTCATGCAGGTCATGACGGGCCAGGCGTTCCAGACCGCGGGCGAAGTGCGCGTGTTCGGCCACACGCCGCACGAGAACACCGAGGTACTGCGCGGGGTCTCGTTCATCAAGGAGAGCCAGGCGTATCCGACCGACTACAAGGTCAAGCATGTGCTGGCCGCGGCGCGCCACCTGCTGCGCGACTGGGATGAGGATTTCGCCCGAGAGTTGTTGCGCGACTTCGATCTACCGTCCGACCGCAAGGTCAAGAAGCTGTCGCGCGGTATGACCTCCGCGCTCGGCGTCATCATCGGCCTCGCCTCGCGCGCCCCGCTCACCTTCTTCGACGAGCCGTATCTGGGCCTGGACGCCGTGGCCCGTCAGCTGTTCTACGACCGGCTGCTGGCCGACTACGCCGAACATCCACGCACCGTCGTCCTGTCCACCCACCTCATCGACGAGGTCGCCGACCTGCTCGAACACGTGCTGCTGATCGACAAGGGCCGCCTCGTGGTCGACTCCGCCGCCGACGATCTGCGCGACACCGCGATGACCGTCTCCGGCCCCCTCGCCGACGTCGACTCGTTCCTGGGCGGACGCCCCGAACTGCGCCGCGAAGCACTCGGCAACCAGGCAAGGGTGATGCTGCGCATCCAGGACCGGGCCGACGACATCGCCCACGCCAAATCGCTCGGCCTGCTGGTCGAGCCGGTGTCGCTGCAGCAGCTCATCATCGAAACCACCAACCTTCGCGGAAAGGACCAGTAATGCTGCGCCGTGCCATGTCCGTATCGCGGATCCACACCGTCGCCTGGCCACTGCTGATCGCCTGGCCGGCCGGCATCCTCGTGGTGGCGTTTCTGATTCCGTGGGTGATCTTCATGCTGGTCGATGCCGACGAATCGAGCGTCACCGGCAGCGTCACCGCGGTTCTCGGCGTCATGCTGGCGTTCTATCTCGGCGCGATGACGCAGACCTTTCCGTTCGCGCTCGGCATGAGCGTCACCCGCCGCGACTACTTCTCCGCTACTCTGCTGGTCGCGGCGGTGCAGATCGTCGGCACCGGAGTGCTGCTGTGGGGGCTCGGACTGATCGAGGAAGCCACCGACGGCTGGGGCGTGAAGATGGTCATGTTCGACATCCCGGGCCAGTTCACCAGCAACCCGCTCATCCAGCTTGGTACCTATCTGGCCGCGCTCGCGCTGATCGCCGGGGCCGGGCTGGTGATGGGCGCGCTCTACCAGCGGTGGCGCGTCACCGGCGTGTACTCCTTCCTCGCGGCGCTGCTGATCGGGTTCGGGCTGGCGGCGATCGTAATCACCTGGCAGAGCTGGTGGCCCGAGGTCGGTCGCTGGTTCGCCGACAGCCCGCGTGTGGTGCCGATGGTGCTGCTTCCCGGGGTGATCGCGGCGGTGTGCACGGCCGGAGCGTGGGCGGCGCTTCGACGGTCGACGGTTTAGTCGGAAGCTGAGCTCGGGGCTCGGCGGCTGCTAATCGACGAGCGCGCCGCACGAAAGGTTGAGGACCGCGCCCGTCATCGCCCCGGCGCTGTCGGAGGCGGCGTAGACCGCGGTGTTGGCGACCTCGGTCAAGCGAGGAAGCCGCCCGAGCCGGGTGTCACCGATCAACGGGTCGAGGACAGGATCTTCCTCCGCCAGCTCGGGCATGGTTTCGGGAGTGAAGTTGGCGCGAATGCAGACGACCCGGACCCCCTCGGGCCCCAGTTCCCCCGCAAGGCTGCGGTTGAGGGCTTCGATACCGGCACAAGCAAGATTGAAACCGCCCATCCGGTGCCGGGATTCACCGGCCGCGGTGGCCGACAGCAGCACGATGACGCCGCTTCCCTGCGCCGACATCTGCCGAGCCGCCGTGGTCGTGGTGATGAAATGCGATCGGGCGGAGCCGACGATGGGCGCCATGAAGTCCTCGAGCCGCATATCGACCAGCGGCACGTCCTGAACCGCGTCCATTCCCACCGCGTTGAATGAAATATCCAGCGATCCAGCCTCTTCCACCATCGCATCGGCGTGCGCCTCGACACCCGGCTGATCGAACACGTCGACCACAGCGACCTCCGCTCGACCACCGCCCTCCGTGATCTCCGCCGCGACGGCCTCTAGCGTCGCCCGCGTCCGCCCGACCAGATACACCCGCGCGCCCGCCTCGGCGAACGCCCGCGCTACGGCACCGCCCATATGCCCCGCCGCTCCGTACACCACCGCATTCTTGCCATCGAGTCGCATACGTATGCAGACGAGTTGGGGGCAGGAGAATCATCGCCCCGACATATTTCGGTCTGGGTCCTAGGCCGATACGGATTCCTGCCGAACTCGTTCGGCCAGTTGGGCAGGCATCGGATCGTGACGCAGGTAGTCGCGGCTGAAATGCGCGACACCGTGCGTGAGTGAGCGCAGATCGATCGCATATCGCGTGAGCTCCAGCTCCGGAACCTCCGCACGGATCAAGGTCCGCCCGGTCTCGGCAGGTTCGGTGCCGAGGATGCGTGCCCGACGCACCGACAAGTCCGTGAGCGCGGCGCCGAGATAGTCGTCGGGCACCTTGACCCGAACTTCCGCAATGGGTTCCAGCAGATCGATCCGACTTCCGGAAGCCGCCTCACGCAGCGCGAGCGCACCGGAGGTCTGGAAGGCCGCGTCGGAGGAATCGACCGAATGCGCCTTTCCGTCCAGCAGCGTGACCCGCACATCGACCAGCGGATATCCCGTCGCTACCCCGCGCGCGGCCTGCGCCCGCACACCCTTCTCGACCGAGGTGATGAACTGCCGCGGCACCGCCCCGCCGACCACCTTGTCGACGAACTCGATCCCGGACCCCTCCGGCAGCGGCTCCACCTCCACCTCACACACCGCGTACTGACCGTGTCCACCGGACTGCTTCACATGCCGACCGCGCCCACTCGCTTTGCCCGCGAAGGTTTCTCGCAGCGCGACCTTGTGGTCCTCGACGTCGACCTGCACCCCGAACCGGGTGCGCAACCGCTCCAACGCGACGTCGCGGTGCGCCTCACCCAGGCACCACAGCACCAGCTGGTGGGTGCGGTCGTTGTTCTCCACCCGGATGGCCGGGTCCTCGGCGACGAGCCGGGAAAGGCTCTGCGACAGCTTGTCCTCGTCGGCCTTGCTGTGTGCGCGGATGGCGATGGGCAGCAACGGTTCAGGCATCTGCCACGGTTCGATCAGCAGCGGTGAACCGGTACCCGACAGGGTGTCGCCGGTTTCGGCATGCCCGAGTTTGGTCACGTAGGCGATATCACCCGCGACGGCCTCACCCAGCGGGCGCTGCTGTTTGCCGAACGGCGCAGTGATGCCGCCGACACGTTCGTCGACGTCGTGGTCGGTGCCGGAACCGTGCCCGCAGACATGGACGGTGTCGTCGGCGTGCAGTGTCCCTGAGAACACCCGCACCAGCGACACCCGGCCGACATACGGATCCGACGACGTCCGGATGACCTCCGCCGCCAGCTCGCCAGTCGGATCACAGTGCAGGGGAGTGGGTTTCGAGCCATTCGCCAAATGCACCGCCGACACTTCGTGTTCGGCGGGCGTGGGGAAACCGGCGGTCATGAGTTCGAGCATCTCGAGCGTGCCCAGCCCTTGCAGTCCGTCCTCTGCCGCGGGCGCCGCGAACAGCACCGGGTGGAAGCTGCCACGCACCACCGCCCGCTCCAGGTCGGCCACCAGTGTGCTCAGCTCGATCGTCTCACCACCCAGATACCGCTCCATCAGGGTCTCGTCTTCGCTCTCGGCGATGATGCCCTCGATGAGCCGTGCCCGCGCCTCCTCGATCAGATCCAGGTCCTGCTGCGAGGGCTCCTTCCAGGCCCGCTCGCCGGTCGAATAGTCGGCGACCTTCTGCTCCAGCAGCTCCACCAACCCGGTCGCAGGCCGATGCCCATCCGCACTCGCCGGCCCGTACACCGGCAGATGCAGCGGCAGCACATTCTCCGCCGACCCGCCGCCCAGCAGCGCCTGACAGGTCCGCGTCATCTCGTCGAAGTCGGCACGCGCCGTATCCAGATGCGTCAGCACGATCGCGCGCGGCATCCCGACACTCGCGCATTCCTCCCACAACGCCCTGGTCGACCCGGCAACCCCCTCGACCCCTTCGGCCGCCGACACCACGAACAACGCCGCATCCGCCGCCCGCAACCCCGCGCGCAGCTCACCGACGAAATCCGCGTATCCGGGCGTATCGATCAGATTGATCTTCACCCCGCCCCACTGCACCGGCACCACAGACAACTGCACCGACCGGTGCTGACGTTGCTCGATCTCGTCGTAATCCGACAGCGACGTCCCGTCCTCGACCCGCCCCGCCCGGTTCACCGACCCGGTGGCCAGCGCCAACGCCTCCACCAACGTCGTCTTCCCCGACCCACTACCCCCGACCAACACCACATTCCGGATGGCCTCCGGCCCCCCCACACCATTCGCTCTGTCCACCATGACTCACCGTCCTCGGGAATCGACACGCGGTTATATCGAGCTTCCCACCAGTGCGGTGTTCACGTCCACGATTCGGTCCGCGCAGCTCGTGGCGTCGCATATCGGTCTGGTTTCGGTCGGTGCGGGCCCTGGAAAAGAGCAGCGTGGCTGCAAATATTGAAGGTCACGGCTCGATCATTAGCCTCGAGACTCGACGAACTCCTCGACGTTCTGGACGCACTGTGGACCACCAACCCGGTCGAACATCACGGGAAGCACTGGTCGATCCCGCAATCCTGGGTCGACCTGAAACCCGTCCAGCGCCCCCGCCCACCCATCTACCTCGGCGCCTTCACCCCACGCGGGCTACGACGCATCGGCGAACGAGCCGACGGCTGGCTGGCAGTCGTCCAAACACCCGCCGGCGTCCACCACATCGGCTCGCTGAAACGCCAACGCGCAATGATCGACGCCGCCGCCCTCGCCGCAGGGCGGGACCCAGCAGCGATCGCCACCAACGTCCGGATCAACGTCGAAGCAGGCAGCGAGGTCGACCAGGTCGCCGAAACCATCCAGACCTTGACCGATACCGGCTATTCGGACTTGTTCGTCGACCTGAAGTTCGTCGTGTCGGGGGTGGACGCACATCTGGAGTGGGTTCAGCGGTTGGTGGACCAAGTCGGCCCTACGGTCAGGCGACGATGAACGCGACCCAGGCGAAGTCGCGGGCTCGGGTGATGGCGACCATCGTTTGTCGGTCCCAGAGTTCGGCTTGTTCGCGATCGCCGCTCGAGGCTCCACGTTCTGGCGGTCGCGGTGGCTCGGTAATGTAGAAGATTCCGGCGAACTCGAGCCCCTTCGCACGTTGGACAGTTCCCACTTTGATCGTGTCGGTGCGGTCGCCGCGGTAGTCCTCGAGCCTGCTCGCTGCGATGTCGGCCTGCCGCAGCGCATCGAGGACGATTGCGCGAATATGACGGCTCGTCGTGATGACGGCGAGTTCCGCCAAGGGAATCGGGGATCGACGAATGGCTGCCACGAGAGCCGATCCGATGCCGCCCGAGCGGCCCTGCCAGTCGACGGTCGTGCCGCCGGGCAGGACGAATCGTGCCTCGCTGAGTGCGCAGCCTCGACTACCGTCCAGGTCGCCGAGGGTATTCAGTGCGTTGACCGTCGCGGCACGGCGGTATACCGCTTCCCTGTTGCGGTAGTTCACACGCAGCACCGCCTGGCGCCCACGCAAGTTGATCCCCGCGTCGGCAGGACTACAACCACCCTCGTACACCTGCTGTTGACCGTCACCCACCACGAGTAGCGGCGCGTCATCACCACCGCCGGCGATGGCATGAGCCAGGCACAACCCAGTGAGGGTGACGTCCTGGGCCTCGTCCACGACGACCATGCCGTACCGGACCTCGTACGGCTTCTCATTCAGCGATTCGAGCGCGAGGGCGATCAGGTCGTTGAAGTCGGAGATTCTGCGCCGCTGCATGATGTCGCAGTACGGCAGATAGAGCTCGTTCCACACGAGCTTGCGCTGGACCCGATCCAGATCGTCCCCGCCGCGGCCGCGACGATCGCAAGCCCAATACTGCGGCAGGTCGGCAATGCCGCGTCCCTTGATGACCCGATCGATTTCGGTACGCCAGTGGGAGGCTCGCGGCTCGATATCGGTGAGACTCCTGCGGCAGTGGCTCCAGGCGAGGTCGAAAACGTCGTCCGTTTGGGTAGGTTCGATCCGGATGAACTCGCCACGATCCTCGATCAGCCGGTGCGCCCATGCATGCAGTCCGACGAACTCGGCTCGGCCGCTGAGCTCCGGCGCGAGGCGGCGGAAGTTGGTTCGCTGGTAGGCGGCAAGCGTTTTGACAAAGGTTGTGTACAGCACCCTGCCACCGCTCCGTTGAAGCTGCTGTGCCATTCGGTGCAGTGCGACCACCGACTTACCGGTGCCGGCGGGGCCGCTGATGCGCGCCGGCCCGTGAAATTTCCGTTTGATCAGCTTGATCTGTTCCGGGTCGCGAAATGTCATCCACTCCTCGAGCGGGCCGCGGGCAGCTGCGGCTCGCTGTTCGGCAAGCAGTTCGGCTCGATCGAACAACGTTGGGCTTGGAGGACTCGGTGGCGGGCTATCGACTCGAATACGCTGATAGTTGGACGCTCGGGACGCGATTTCGTCTGCGATCACCCGGGCCCGTGCTGGGCTGAATTCCTGAGCTAACGACGACAGCGTTGTCGCGAAGTCGACCAGACGCGTCGGAATCCCGCGATCGGATGCTGCTGCCTCGGCACCATCCGGTAGGAGCAGGATCGCGCGCATTCGTCGTGCGACGAAGTAATGCTGATCATTGTGCAGCCCAGCGACGAGTGACCGTGCGCTGCTGACGATCTTGTCGGTGCTGTGGAGCACCTGCCCGGGTTCGGCGAAAACCAGCAAGTGCACGCCGCGGCTTCCGACCAGAATGGCGCCCGACTCTCCAACTGTCTGACCAGCCAGGTCACGGTGCACGAAGACGTGCCAGGACGGATCGGTCAAGGGCACGGTCAGAAAATTGCGATGCTGCGAGGTGAGCCCCGGTATCTCCCGGAGGACCTGATACACCCTGCTTCGCCGTGAATCCGGATCGCCGTTGGACATCGCAGAACCCCCTTGCGGCTCGACTTCCAACGTCAAACGGTACGGGTAATCCGTTGCAGCTGTGAGTAATTCAACAATCGCAACCGGAACGTTAGGTAACCTGTGTCGTGCGCGGGGTGGCAACTCGTATCAGCGGACGCGCGACGTACTGGTCACCTCAGACGACGGCTTAGCTGCTCGGGGATGTCCGACACGATCGCCCACAGGGCCAGCGCAGAGGACTCCGCTACCACCACGATGGCGATGCTGCCCACAACCACGAAGGCCGATGGTGTAGCGATGCACCGACTGCCATCTCGTCCGGTTGAAAATTGCCCAGCGAGTCGCCCGGCACACGATGGCCGCGTCGATGCCGTCGATAGCGGACCTGGCGGGACCGTTCCGCCCTGCTCAGCTCAACCGTAGAGCGGTCAAATGCCAGTCCCGACGCCCAGACCGCTCGATTCGGGCGGCGAGGGCGAGTCGGCGGGAGCCGCGGAGATATCTGGCGCATACCTCGGCTGTCTGCTCGTCCACCATCTCCACATGTAGGCCCGCGAGGATTGCGGACCCGAGCTCGCGGCTGGGGATGAGGTCGGCCCGGATCAGAGTGCGCACCGCTGCGACTGTGCGCGCGTCGGCGAGCGCGGTCAGCTGGGACACCGGGCGGCGATGGTCGAGTACTTCCAGCGCCACACGCAAGGACCGTTCGGCGGCCACCCGTGCCTGTTCCATCGCCTCACCGCCGTGCTTCGACCTCGTCGCCGAGCACCCCGCCCGGCGGATACCTACGGATTCTCGATGGGAGCCGGCGGTGGCTCGGGGTCGAACGTGACTCCGGCACGGCATCGTGTCGAGGTCGGCCGGTAGCGGTTCCTGCGAACGTCGCGGTGTGTACGGCTGCGCGGGCGGCTCGTACACGGGAATCGGCCGAAGCGAAACACGGAACTCATCCATTGACATCCCCCTCGATGGTGATCGCCGGTACGCGATCGGCTACAGGAGCATGACATCGTGCGAAATCTCGCCACCACGTTTTGCATCGAGTTCGTCCCATATCCGATGTCGTATCGGCGTTTTCGGGGTCAACGGCGTGTCGTCGTGGACGGTCGCAGGTGTGCGGGCGTGCTTCGCGCAACGGACCGGAGACGGCGATCGAACCTTCTCGCGTGGCCCGGGCCACGATCCGCGGTGTGTAACCCATGTCCAGGCCGAAGCCTTAGTCCCGGCTCCGATCGCGCTGTCGGCGGTGCACGCCGTCGTTTTCCCGGCGTACGGCGCAGCGGCGGAGGAATACGGACGGTTGAGTCGGACAGGGATGGATATCGCCCACGGCCCGAGTTGGCGGATTTCACCGGAGATGTTCGACAAGGCGACAACGGTTGACGCAATCCGGCATTCGCAATCTTTCGAATCGCGGCGGTGGCTAGGCCGGACATAGTTGCCGGAGAGAGTTCGGCGCCCTCAGCGCGCAACAAGGCGACCCTGATGCAACAACATCTGCAAGAACATTTCCAATTCCCTTGGCAACAACCGAAATTCACTGTTGAAGCGACAATGTTCCGGTAAACTTCCTTCCGGATGCGAACATCATCCAGAAGTCAGGGGGTCCCTCGTGACCGACATTGCTCGTGAGCGCAGACGCCGCTGGGTGGAGCGCAAACTCGCCGACCTACCGCGGCTCACGGCGGCACAACGCAGGTTTCTGTCGGTTCCACTATCCGAGCGTGACTGGCATGTGCTGATCGACCGTGCCGGCGACAACGAGGGGCGCGCGTCAGGTTTCGCGATCGGCCGAACCGGCGTGTACGCCTTGGTATTCACCGATATCGTGCCCTCACGCGCTCACTTGGTGCGCGTTCGCAAACATGCCGAGGAAGCGTTCGCGGGCATGCTGTTCGGTCGCGAACAGTTCGTGCCGCACATGCTGGACATCATGCTGCTCATGACGTCCGCCGTGGTCACCGAGGCGCACGATCAGTTCATCGCAGTGGACGAATCCACTATCCGCACAACTCTGATCACTGGCGAAACCAAGCTGTCGCAGCGCCGGGCACGCGATATCGCGCTCTCGGTTTCGGATCGATTGACCTGGTATCAGCGCATATCCACCGAGTCGGCTCCCACCGCCGAGCCTGCTTCATCCGACGGGTTGTTCGGCGAATCAACACTGACCGAGGACGCGAGATCGAACGGATTGGCCCGCCCCTTCCGTGAGTGGATGACCTTCCTGGACCCGGATCAACTCGCACTGGTACACACGAACTTCAGCGGTCCCGCCAGATTCAGCGGCCCGGCCGGTACCGGCAAATCCGTCGTCGCGCTTCACAAGATGGCACATTTCGCCAAACGAAATCCCGGCCGGATCCTGTTCACCAGCTTCGTCAGGACACTGCCGAACTACCACCGGCAGAGCTTCGCCCACCTCGCCCCGCACGCCCTCGACCGCACCGAGTTCATCGGCCTGCACGCGTGGACCACCGAATTCCTCAGGCGCCGCCACGTGCACTACTACCTCGATGAGCGGCTCCAGGAAGATGCCTTCGCCCGTGCATGGAAACGAGCACGCGAGGTCCTGAGCAAGATCGACGGCACCGACTACCAGTACTGGAAGGACGAGCTGAATCGAGTCATCAAAGGCCGTGGCCTTGCCACCCGCGACGCCTATCGGACGATCAGACGTGCAGGCCGCGAAGGTATCCAACTGCACGGCGGTCGGCGAGACTACGTGTGGGAGCACCTCTATCGCCCCTATCAGGCGCGGATGGAAGAGCGCGGCATCGACGACTTCAACGACATCATCCGCAAAGCGATCGACGAACTTCGAGCCAGACCACTCGACGCCACCGAAGATTTCGCCATGGTCGTCGTCGACGAAGTCCAAGACTTCACCCTCCTCGAACTCCAGCTGGTCCACCACATCGCGGGCGGCGGGTCCGACGCCAACCTCCTTCTGGTCGGCGACGGCCAGCAGCAGGTCTACGCCGGCGGCTGGCGTATCTCCGATGCAGGCATTCCGCTGGCCGGTCGCGGCCGAAAACTGCGCACCAACTACCGCAACCGCGAAGCGGTACTGCGGTACACGAAACGCATCGAGGCGGCTGACACCGTCGACGACCTGGACGGCCAGCAGGGCTTCGTACTGCGCGACAGCGCCGCCGTCCTCTCCGGCGGCAGCGTCACCGAACGCTTCGTGTCTCGTTCCGAGATCGACATGGCCCTGGTCCGCGCCATCAAGGACTCCGGTCTTCCGAGCGCTGATATCGCCATCATCGTCAACACCCGTAAGGACGCATCCCGGTACCAGGAAGTCGTGGAGCGAGCCGGTTTTCCGGTGATACCCCTCGAGAAGTACGACGGCACCCAACTCGACTCGGTCAAGGTTGGCACCGTGCACCGCGCCAAAGGCATGGACTTCGCCGCGGTCTTCTACATCACCGAAAAGCCGCCCGCTGCCATCGGAGAACTGACAGGCGGCGCCCGCGACCGGGCGGAAGTTCTTGCCCGGCAGACGTTGGTAGCGGTGAGTCGGCCGAGGGACTACCTGTGGGTCGCACTGCTGACCGACTGAGCCTCGGCTGGGTTCGACCGTCAACAGTCCATCGGGCCGTTCGACTGCGCGGGTCGACTATCTGGATCACAGGTCGGGGTCGGGCTGACTGCAATTCCCGCCGGATGTCGTGTCATCGCGGGACCGACCGTCAACGCGATCCGAGGGAGCGCGAGCCAGAGAAAGTAGGCGCCGACACCGGCAGGTCGAGAACGCCGACCGATCCATCATCCAGGTCAACGCCGTTCGATCCGGTTCACCGGCAGTTCGACCGGCTCCCGGTCACTGAGATAAGCCTCCAACGCGTCGAGGTCCATCGGCCCCACAGCCATGCCGGTGCCAAGGGTGAACACGCTGAACCCATCGCCGCCGGAAGCGAGGAAGTTGTTCGTGGTGATCCGATACATCGCGACCTCATTCAACGGCTCGCCGCCGATTCGGATGCTACCGTCGACAACCTTGCTTCCGGTGGGCGCCGCATCGTCGTAGGCGTAGGCAATGCCCGCCACCGACAGGACGGTCGGTCGGTCCGGGTCGCTCCACTGCTGTTCGAGCAGGTCCACGATCTGCCGGCCGGTGAAGCTGACGGTGACCACCTGGTTCCCGAACGGCTGCGACTCGTAGATGCTGCCGAAAGTGATCGGACCTGCGCCGATATCGGCCCGCACGCCGCCCGGATTCACGAACGCTGCCACGGCCTGTGCGGGTTCGGCGGTGGCGGCGAGCATAGCGTCGGCGATCAGATTGCCCAGCGGTGATTCACCGCTCGGCGCAGCTGTTTTGGGCAGCGCTTCGGCAGCTGAGCCGATGACCCGTCCGGCGCGCGGCGCTGCCTGTGCGGCGAAGAAGTCGACCAACTCGACGGTCGCCGGGTCCGGCGCCACATCCCGGGTAACCACCCGGTTGACGGCCTGCACTTCCACATCGCCATCACCGAATCGCACCGTGATATCGGTGATGAGCCGACCGTAGGACGCCGCCTGCGTCACCACCTTCCCGTCGAACTCGCAGACGTAGGACTGATGACTGTGCGCGGTGAGCAGCACCCGAACCGCGGGATCGGTGCGCCTGGCCAACTCGGGGACGTTCGGCGTGATGTCGGCGCAGCCGTTGTAGTCGGCGCCGGTAACCTGCTGCTTTCCGCCGTTGTGCACCAGCCCGACGACGACTTCCGCGCCTGCCGCGAGCATGTCGGGTACGTAGCTGTTGATCGCATCCGCGGGGTCGCCGAACGAGTATCCGCGAATCCCTTCCGGGAAAACGATATGCGCCGTCTCGGGCGTCACCGCACCGATCACACCGATCTTGTGCCCACCCACTTCGACCATCGCCCACGGCCGCAATCCGGGCGGCAGCTGCCCGTTGCCATCGGTGACATTCGCGGCGAGGTAGGGGAACGCCGCACCGGTGAACGGCGCCCCGGGCGAACACCCGTCGAAAGCGCATCCGCCCTGCTGGATCCGGGCCAGCTCCAGCACCCCGTCATCGAGTTCGTGGTTGCCCACCGCAGACGCCGACGGATGCAGGGAATTCAGAAAGTTCACCGTCGGCTCGTCCTGGAACAGCGACGACACCAACGGGCTCGCGCCGATATTGTCCCCGGTCAGCAGTACCGCGCTGTCCGGGTAGGCGGCCCGCAGGCGCGCCAGATGGGTCGACAGGTAAGCGGCGCCGCCTGCGGGATGCCCCGCGATCTGCCCATTGGAATCCTCGGGCGGTTCCAGGTGGCCGTGGAAATCGTTGAAGCCGAACAGGTGCACCTCGTCGGGCTGCGCTTCGGGGAGGTCGTCGGTCGACACAAGTGGATTCGGTTCGGGAGCCGGCGGCTGCTCGTTGTTCGAAGCGCACCCCGCGAGAAGAACGAGACCGAGTAGTCCGGCGCATAATGCGGTGGCACGATGACAGGCGCTCATACGTTCCGACTCTGACAGAACAGGTCGGCCGCTACGCGTCGGCGTGGTGAATTCTCGCTACGCCCCTGGGCGGCGCACCCCGATCCAACGACATCGCGGCCGCGACAATCCGAAAGGAACGCGAAGTTCGATGCAGGACAACATCGCCTACCACCTACCGCGACCGACAGAGTTGGCCGGTGTCTTGGCCATTCGACACGGTCAGAGCACTGTGAACGCAGCGTCAGACGGTCCGGCAGCGGACACCCGGCCCCGCGTCCCCGACTGGAATATCGAGCTGTCCCCACTCGGGCATGAACAAGCCGCGAAGCTAGGTGAATGGTGGTCCCGGCTCGGCCGCGATGATCGCCCGAGCTTGGTGCTCTGCTCGCCGTATCGCAGGACCATGCAGACCTGGGAAACGATGAAAAAGGCCTCGCGACGCTCCGGCAACGGTCCGGTCTTGGTCGTCGACGAGCGCCTGCGTGATCGCGAAATGGGTGCGCTGGAACTGTGGTCGCCCGCCGCGATCCGCGCGCAAGCCCCCGAGGAAGCCGAACGTCGAGCGCGATTGGGGGACTGGTTCTACCGACCGCCTGGTGGCGAGTCGCTCGCCGACGTCACTCTGCGCGTTCGCGATCTCATCAACGACCTCGAGCGCCCTGCCGCAAGGACCCAGATTCTGATCGTCGCCCACGACGCGACCATCGCCGCGCTGCGCCGCATCTTCGCCGGGCCGGGATCAACGCTGCCCGAGGAACTGCCGCCGGTTCCGAATGCCTCGGTGTCCCAGTGGATTCAGGACGGAGGGCGGTTGAAGCGGGTTCGCTGGGGCGAAACCATCGACTGAACGGGCCACGTCGGGCGCGGGCGCTCTCGGCGGTGCGGAGTCCTCGGTGAGTGGCGCGAACGCCCATATCAGCATCCTGCCCATGTCAGCTACACCTCGCGCTCGCCCGGCGCGCGCCGTCGGCCCCGCCGATCGCGGCGACGGTACCTACGAACTGCTCCCGAACGGCAGGGGAGACCGCTGAACTGGGTAAGCCGCGACATCCATGATGACCGAGCCTTCGCATGGACCGCCGTCGATATCGGTCCGCCAGGAACCGATCAGCCTCCCGTCCGGTTGCGGCGTGTAGTACGCAACCGAACGCGCAGGCGCCCATACCTTCGGCACACCTTCGCCCTGATAGCAATCCCATTCCCAGTCATAGGTGTGAACCCAACTGACACCGTCCCAGCTGTACTGCGGCGGCAACGGCAGCGTGGGGTTGGCCGGCGTCGGCCCATCGATCACGGTCGCCACGCAATCGTCACCGGTGCAGCTCGTCTCGAACCTGTACCTATCGGCGAAGTCCGGCTCCCACTGCCTCGCCGCCAAACTGGTGCCATGCTTGGTCGCCGCGAAGCGCTTCACCGAGTAATCCCCGGACCACGACGGCTGCGTCCCGGTACCCTCCGCGGGCGCGACGCCAACCACCGACCAACCCGCGATCACCGCGACTACCAGCAGGGTTTTGCGCATGACCCGGATTGAATCACAGGTGGCGAAGATGTGAAGTGGGTATGAGCCAGATGATGCCCGCGACTGTCCTGGCCGAGATCCGGGCAGACCGCCCGGATCTCATCCATCAGAATCAGCTGTTCTCGCAGCCGATCCCGTTGCCGTCGCGGTCGAGGTCGTACTCATCCGGCCCGATCACCCGCACCCGCCCGGTGTACTCCGGCCCATTCCCGCTCCCGCCCGCACAGTCCACATCGGACGTGATCGGCACACACGGATCGTAGGACTCATGGCACCCGGACCCCGGCTGGGCCGACGCCTGCACCGGAATCGACAGAACCAGCCCGACAGCAACAGCGGAAGTCCCGAGGACAGCTGCGAATCTCATCATGCTCCATTCACTTGTGAAACGCTGCTGATTCTGTCATGGGCAAACTGATTTGAGTACCCAATTGGTAACCGGTCGACACTATTTCGGCGTGATGTGACGCACATCTCACGCGGGTGGTGTGGGCATGATTCTGGAAGGGGCGCCTCTGTGGCACCGAGGCGTAAAGATTTCTGATTCGCCGGAGCCTTCTCCGCCGGGCACCCGGCGTGCTGGTTGAGCGACGGATCCGTCGTGGCTCAACATCGGGGCGAACTCGGTCCTTGGACGCCGACGCACGTATCGTGAACGGGCCTGCGTGGGCGCGGACATCAGCGCCTAAGCGCCGGTCTACCTCGACGGCGCGGGGCGCGGTCGAGCGCGGATTCACGGCGTAGCGGCTGGCGAGCCTGGTCGCACAGAGCCTGCGAATTTCACTGCCCAACCCCGGCTGAACGATCGCCGGGGTTGGGCAGTGCAGCCCGATCGGCCCTGCCCGGATCAGCCCCCGGTCTGAATCCCCGAGGAAATATCGACGACCACCTTGTCTT
Organism: Nocardia sp. NPDC059180; assembly: GCF_042754945.1. Classification (NCBI taxonomy): domain Bacteria; kingdom Bacillati; phylum Actinomycetota; class Actinomycetes; order Mycobacteriales; family Nocardiaceae; genus Nocardia; species Nocardia sp. NPDC059180. The sequence continues at coordinate 699,324 of NZ_JBHZBU010000003.1, read as the reverse complement.
CGGTAACCTCGCGCACGGTGATGGTGTTGCCCTCGGTCGAACCCGACTCACCCACCGGCACAGTGACTTCCTGCCCACCCACCGAGAGGGTGACCACGTTGCCCTCCACCTTGACCACCTTGACCTTCAGCCCGAGAACGCTCGCCTCGGCGTCGACACCGCGATCGAACGTGATGACGCACCCCTCGACCTTGCACTCAGAGGTGTACCCATCGCCCTGCATCGTGCAGGCGACCGCGCCGAACGTGGTCAGAGTGGCGAAGAGGGACGCTGCGATCAGCCGTCGAACAAACACCCGACCAGTGTAGATCCAGAACCCCCGCGCCTGCCGCCCAACCGGCAGGCCGCTCACGCCTTCGGATCCGCCATCAACACCACCCGGTCCGCCTCCGGCGAATACCCGAGCACGGGATGCCCGAAATCCCCTTCGGCCTCCATCGCCACTTCCTTCCCCAACAACCGCCCGATCGTGCCGAGAAACCCACACAGCACATCGACCCCCACCTGCCCCTGCAACTCCTGAAGGTCGACATCGAACTCGACCTGCGACTCCGACCACGGCCGAAAGATCGCCAACAGCTCCGGAGCCGCCCGCACATGCAGACTGATCACCTCATCATCGTCACCCCGCCCCAACGCCTCCGCCGCCGACGGCAACGGCTTCACCGCGTCGCCCTCCCTGAACTCCCACTCCCACCCACTCGACTGGATCAGGTCGAACACCGCCTGCCAGTCGTCGACGGTCGTGTCATGGACGTAGATATCCGGTAGCGCACCCATGAGACCGGGATCGAAGAAGTGCTTGACCTCGTCCCATACCAAATCTGACATGGGTTCATCATGGTCGACCGGAGTCGTGAGGGCGCGATCGGATCCGCACACGGGCCGGCGGCGGTCATGTCCACTCGAATCGTCACGAGGAGGGCTAGCCGGAAGGTCGCCATCCCTCGATGACCAGCCTGATCATCGGTATCGCGAGGAGGACGCCGGTACCCATGCAGATAAGCCCCCACAGGTCGTAGATGCTAGCCCGGTGCGATCGGATCTGGCAGCGGCGCATGAACCCATGGCGGCGATTGCGACATCGATCGCCCGTGGTTTCCGTCCACGCCCAACACCATGCAAAGAACCAGCTGCCGGCGGCGAAGGGAGCGGCGAACGTGGTAACCGCGGCCAGCGTCAGCCACCGCGGCTGCGGGTATACATCTGCTGGGCCGAGCACGGCGATGGTGCCACTGATCGCAGCGACGGTCACCGCGGTGCACAACACACGCGCGACTCGTATCCTGTCGTGATTCCATGACGATTGTGCAGCTTGATACGAGTTGGATACGCGCGGTCCAACGTATGTCGGCCGGTATGCGGTGCGGTATCGGCAAGCCTGTGCAGATCGGTGTCTTCGTACCGAGCATCGGATGTCGTACTGGCACATGTGTGTCTTCCACCAATAGCGAGTTGTCAGTCCGTGTACAGCCGCCATGCTGGAACTCGGCTGGCAAGGATCCGCTGGCCGAGGTCGGTTCGAAGTCGTGTTCGCTCCAGCATGACGCGGAGGTGGCGGGCGGGCGCGGTGTCCGCGCATCCTGAGTCGATAACGTAGGCAGAGGTGCTTCCGTCACGGTTTCGAGCAACTGCATCGGTGTGGTGGCCGAGAATGATGGTGCCGAAGTCGGTTTCAGTGGCGCCGCGGAGCCATTTGTACAGCCTCTTCGTCAGATCACTGGACGGTTGTGCCTCGGAGGCGGGCCTGGTCGCAGCGGCTATTAGTTCTTGGCCGATGCGGCGTTGCTGCCAGACTCGTTCGTCGCCGATCACGTGGAGTTGCGATCGGGCCCTGGTGATGGCGACGTTCCACAGATTCGGCTGCTTATCGATCCATTCGATGGAGCCTCGGGGCATATTCGGTGCGGCAACCAGGGAGAATATGATGATGTCGCATTCTCCGCCTTGGAATGTATGGACCGTGCCGACGCGAATATCATCTCTGCCCAGCTGTTTCCGGATGGCTTCAGCTTGTTGACGGTAAGGGGTGACGACACCGATGGTGATGTCTTCGGGGTACCGGCCGGGCCGGGTCAATTGTGCGACAAGATCTGTGACTGCGCGTACCTCGGATGGGTTGGTCCAGGAACCCTTTTTCGCGCGCTCGGCCGCGCCCTCGGTCTTGTGCCAGGTAACCGCATCGTCGTCGGCGGCACGTAGCATCCCGACGTCGGTCATCACGGTGAGGCGGCCGTTGTAGAACAGGTCATTGGCGGTCGCGGCTATCGCGGGGTGACAGCGGAAGTGCTCGTCGAGCAGGAGGCTCGCTCCCGCTGTGCGCTCGGCGGCATTGAAGGCCGAGTGCCGAAGATAGGACATATCGTTTCGGTCCAGCCAGACCGGCGAGACATCCGCCATGCGTTCGGCAGCGGCCGCGCCTTGGACGTCGAGCGTCGCAATGTGAGTGAGCTGCATCGGATCGCCGATCACCAGCGCCCGCTTCGCACGGAACAGCAGCGGGAGCACAGCAGGAATAGAGCACTGGCTCGCCTCATCGATCACGACGAGGTCGAACAGGCCGGGGTTCGGAGGAAAGCTACGTGCCGATTGGGCTGTCACCGCCCAGGCCGGTGCCCCGCGCATCGCGGCGGTCTTGGCGGCCCAATCGCTACCAGACCTGTGATTCAAGAGGGCCGCGATATAGCGTCGATTCGAAAATGCGATGGCGCGGACAGTTGATTCGAGCAAGGTTCGCGATGCCGAACGGGTGGCCTCCGCCACCTGATGTAAATGAGACAGCAGATCACTGTCTGCAGGTCGTACCGCTTGTCCTTCGATCGCCTTTGTCCAGGCAGCCTCAGCGCGGGCGAGTTCGGCCAAGAGTTCGACGGTTCGGCGCGGATCACGTGTTTCATCGTCGATATCAAGACGGCGCATCAGACGTTTGCAGCGCCAATTAGCAATCAGCGCGAAACGCAGTGCCTTTCTGCTCTTGCTTGCCACCGTTTTGGGGTCGTGGACTTCGAACAGAGTCCGGCGTTGACCGTCGTCGAGTTCCAGCTTCTCGATCAATTTGTCGCGGTGGCGAGCGATGTCGAGCAGGCGCTGTTCCGCAAGGGCGGTCTCACCGAGCGATTCGCGATGACGGTTGAGCTCTTCGCTTGTGTAATCCACCTCCAGCACCGCGGTCTGGATAGTGGTATCGGGCGGATTCAGCCGAGTGAGGCTGGTAAGGCCGGCTTGTTCGTTGCCTTGATTCGCCAAGTTTCCGGAGCGGATGACTGTGCCCGGAAGCAGATCTTCGCACCGCTCCCACACCTCGTCGACAGCTCGGTTGTTGGTCGAGGCAACCAGCACGGTGTGCCCGTTGGAAACCGCCGTCGATACCAGGTTGACCACCAACTGGCTTTTACCGGTTCCCGGCGGGCCGGTCGCGACCGTGAGCGGCTGTGTCATAGCCGAACGGATCACCGATTCTTGAGTTTCGTTGCAGTGCAGCGGTGTGACCACCCGGACCGAGTTTTCAGGTTCGATACGTCGCTGCAGACCTGTACCAGGCGCGATCGCGCCGAGTGCCGTCCGCGGTATTTCAGCCACCTTTGTGCTCAGGTCCTGGAGGTCGGCGAGAAGCTTCTTGTTGGGGCCGGAGTCGACATCGGGCATGCGAAACAAGACCGCGGCATTGCGCGCTCCATCAGTCGGCGTATCGACATCGAGCGTTGATTCCAAAAACTCCGGTTCGAGTTCCTGGACCTGCGGAATTTCGAAGTCGTTGCGCAGTATCTGTCTGATGTCGTTGGCCATTTCCGCTCGACCGCCGGCATGCCAGTGCGGATGGTAGGCCTGCACGAAGACCGTCGCCTCATCGGCCTTCATGAACTCACTGAGTATCGCGGGGTGCACGATCGGGGGACCGATGGGACTGAGTCGGCGGGAACCAGCGGACTCGACAACCTCTACGCGACGGATCAGCAGTGGCGCGAACTGCTTCTTGGCCCGTATATTGCGCCGCTTGCGCTGTATGTGGTGCTGCACGACGACGGCCGGGTACCCTGCCCAGAGCTGCTGGTGTCCGGCGACGGATTCGGATACCAGATCACCGGCCTCGGTGGGTACCGCGATCGAGTGGTCTGAATCCATGTCGCCGACAAGGATCCGCTCGCTGCCCTGTAGCACGACGTAGGTTTCACCGTCGTCGTCGGCCGAGAGCCATGAGTCCGACTCCGCGCGCAAGCAATTGCTGTAGTACTCCAGGAGTTGATCCCACGACGGTTGCCCAGCTTTGCTGGACACAGCCGGCAGATCCGCCCCCGTGATCGGCGCCGGCCCGGCGATGAGTTCGATCGGAGTCTGTGGGCAGGCGGCCAGAACGATTCGGTCGTCGACACCGGCGGCAGAGATAACGGGAGTCTGTCCCGCACCGCTGCTGCGCAGCTTGGTGTTCACGTACTCGAACAGGTCCTTCACCGACACGTCGGTCCTGCCGCGGGCCGCCTCGCCGGTGCGTAGGGCTTCGACGAGGGCGTTGGTGAATACGGAGGGTTCCGACTCGTCGCGGCCGGCGAACGACAGCTCTCCGGCTCTAGACGACGAAACCACATAGACACCGCGGCTTTCCAGCGCGGAGACCTGCTTGACCGGCTCGCCACCACTCAATGCGCCCTTCGGCGTGGGGTCCGACGTGCGGAATCCCGTCGCGAAGCCTCCGCTGAGGCAGCTATCGATGATGACGACCTTCTGCGCGGCCGGGCACTGCTCGAGCTGGTCATTGATGTAGTGAGCACGGACCGCGGTATGCCCGAGCCGGCGCGGGTCGGTGTCCGTGGCGATGAAATGGAACTCGCCGTCGGTATCAATCGCCCGGGTCCCATGCCCAGAGAAGTAGAGCACGGCGAGTTCGTTCTCACGGCTGTCCTGGAGGAATTCGTAAATCGCCTCACTCATCTGGTTCGCGGTGAGATCAAGCAGCGTCCTGATCTCGGTGAAGCCACCAATTCGCCGGTCATCGAGGACTTGCCCGACGAAGGCGAGGTCCGCACGGACAGATGGCAGATCATCGAAGCTCGCGTCGTCATAGGTCTGGTTGCCGATAAGCAGCGCGCGACGCCGGGCCATCCGGCTCATCTGCCCGGCTCCGTCTCAGGCTCGATGTCACGCCGTTCCGCAACTTCCCCTAGGAACTTGTCGACGATAGCGAGCTGATCTGTGGTGTTGCCGCCGAGGACTAGCTCGGCGTCGCCGAAACGCATCTCGACCTGACGGCGTCGATCCCGCTCGCACCACTCCCGGATCAAGGTCGTCAGAACCCGCACGGAGCCAGCTGAAACCCCTGCACTTACGAGGAGAACCAGCTCCTGGCTGATGCCGCCCTTGTGCCCCGCGGGTGCCGTGGCGGAGCTGGCGAACTTCGCCTCGACGCCGTGGGAGTCGAGATGGGAACGCAACTCACGCGTCAGCCGCTCTGTTAACGGGCTGTTCGTCCCTGTCAGGACCTTGAGCTCCCAGACTTCGTTCATCGAAACCCCCTGCTCTGGCGAATAGTTCGCACGCCTATTGTGCCCGACCGAAGCGGATCCTGCGGCTACACCACGAACGTTCCGGGAGGTTTGGTTCTCGAGTTGCCCAGAAGGCCAATGGGTTTCACTTCATGCCCCGGTGTGCAACCGGCCGGTGACAGCGTCGTAATGCGCCATCTCCGATCTTCCGAGGCGCTTCACTTGCGCACCTCGCAGGTCATCGAGGTCGAAGTCCGGTGGCCCGATGCGGGCCATGCCGTCGACAGATGCTGTCAGCACCTGGTCGCCCGAGGGCAGCCATTTGATATCGGTGATTCAGTCCCGATGCAGTCCGATGACGCCGATACAGAAGGGCGCGACCGGGGCAGATGGCGCCCCGAGCCGTACTTCCTACGTTCTGTCGTGCGAGCGCTATTCACTCAGGTACTGCTCGACGTCGACCAGCGATGCTGACTCGAACAGCCGCTCGCCGTCCTCGACGTCGACAAGCGTCCATCGGCTTGGCTCCTTCGGCTCGGCTATCAGTTGATACCCCGCGCGCCGAGCCCGCGCCATCAGGAAACGCAGGCGTGCGTTGCTCGGATCGCTGGGGCGATCGTCGGTCATCGCGGCCTCCGGTCATTGGTGGCGGGCTGCCATCGGCGCAACGCATCGGCGAACCTCGTCAATGCCGTGACATCAGAGATGGGCGTGCACACCAGTCGGTGTCTCGGTGATGGGATCTGAGTCCGGCCGGGCTCGCGGTGCGGCAATTTGTCGAGCATGCATACCTCCGTGTCGAATTGGTCAGAAGCCCATGTGTGGCCGGTCGGCAGGCACCAAGCGCCGGGCGGCCACGAGTCGGGATTTGGCTTGTCGTTTGATCGGGCAGAGCGAGACCGAGCATTCGATGTGCCGCTGCATCACCGCGTGGGCGAGCTCGTCATGATCGGCACGGATCGGTGTTCGGTGATCGGCAAACCGAACGTGCCAGGAGATGTCATAGGCCTGGCGCGGACATCGGGATGCTGCGCCAGGTGGTGCGTGCGGCGCAGGCACGGATCGAATCGATGACAGTGAGTCCGGAGGGCCGGAAGTCGCAGGGTGGGAGGTGAATCCAGCGGCGGAATAGTTCGCCGCGGTCGCTGGGAGAGGGGAGTGCGATGGTCGCGCCGGTGCGGACGATGGATACGTTCAGGCGGAACATTTCGGCGAACAGTGCAGTGTCGTCGGGGATGTTGGGTTCGACGAGGAAACTCCAGCGGCCGGATCGGACGTGGGAGATGATCGGTCCGACACCGGGGCCGGCGTCGTGGTTGCGGCAGCGTTGCAGATCGGTTTTGACGGCCAGCCCGAGAGCTGAGGGCATCATCAGCGCCCAAACGTCCTCCGCAGGCAGAACGATGTGGCCGAGTTCAGGCGGGTGAATCCATGCCGGGAGGCCGCAGACGTGGCGGTAGTACCGGCATCGAGTACGTGGCGTATCGCCGAATGGAACATGCTCCATTGCAAGGACCTTCGGGGTTCGAGGATTGTTTGGGAGCGCCCGGCCCGGTGTGATGACGGGACACCGGAGCGGGAGTTGCGGAACGGGTTTTGAGGCGTCTCCCTACCGGGCGCAGATCCAGTTGACCACACACGGCTCGCGACGGGAACGTTCCGAAGTGTCCAGGTGCCGAAGAACTCGCAAAGTTCCAGAATTGCTGCCACACTTGGGTTCCAGAACTGACCAACATCGTTAGCGACCCTTCGGAGATACGCCGATGACGACTGGTTCGACCCTCCCGCGCCGGATACTGGCTCGACAGCTCCGCACGCTTCGCGACAAAGCCGGCGTGAGCGCTGAAACCGCTCGCAGCGAGATCGGAGTGAGCAAGCAGACCCTATGGCGTATGGAGAACGGCCTACCGGTCAAGCTCAACCCACTCTTCGTGCGGCGGCTATGTGAGATCTATGGTGCGTCGGAGGAGTTGACGACAGCGCTCCTGGCTCTTGCAGAGGAAGCAAAGACAAAGGGCTGGTGGCACGCCTTCGACGACTCGATTCCCCAGAGCTTCGGCCTCTTCGTCGGATTGGAGGACGCGGCGCATCACATTGTGTCCTTTCAGACGACGTTGATCCCGGGACTGCTGCAAACGACCGAGTATCGCCGGGCACTCTCCTGGATCGATGCACCGAACAGCCCTACAGAACAGATTGAGACTGGCGTGTCGATCGGCGTACGCCGCCAGCTCCGGTTGACCAACACGAGTCACCCGCTGACCTTCGATGTGTTCATCGACGAGGCGATCCTGCGCCGAGTCACGGGGAGCCGCGCGGTGATGGCGGATCAGCTTCGGCACCTCGAAAAGACATCCCGACTGCCGAACGTTTCGATCCGCATCATCCCTTCACAGGTCGGAAGCTATCGGGGCCTGATTGCCGGGCCATTCGTGCTATTGGAGTTCCCGCAGCATCCGACTGCCTACTTGACAGAACCGCCGGTTGTCTTCGTCCAGGGGTTCACTGGTGACCTGTACCTCGATCGACCGGAAGAGATCGAACGGTATCGTGAGGTCTGCACAGACCTGAGGCGTCTGGCACTTGACGAGGCCGAAAGCCGTGCGCTATGCCTCGAGCTTGCAGAGGAGTTCGACCGTGTCCGCTGAGTTATCCCATGCGAATTGGTTCAAGAGCAGCCGGAGCGCGCCGACGAAAGACTGCGTGGAGGTCGCGTTCTTGGGTTCGGCGGATATTGGGGTCCGTGACTCGAAGAACCCCACCGGCCCCGCCCTCGTCTTCACCCCGGAGGAATGGGAAGGTTTCACGGCTGCTGTCCGGCGCGGCGAATTCGAGTCCGCCTGACCCTCGGCAGCAGCTCGACGTGACCGCGGGTTTGCTTTCGGCCACGCGGAGGAATGGACCGCAACCTTTCTCGCCAAGACCGCCAGCGCGCCCGCAGGGCCGGATATCCGGGCGGCGATCCTCGAGTCGGGATGTGGGCGCATCGACTCCGCACCGAAAGCGGCTATCCAATCTGGAGTCACCGGTGCGGAGAACAGGCACAAACACGAAGTGCGCCAACCAATCCAGCAGTGGGTTGTCGCATACGGCCGAACCTTCCATGGTTTCGTAAATCCGACATTGTGCGGTCGACTAACTGACGGCTGCGGGAATGCGGTGCTCAGCCAGGTGGTTCAGCACGGATTGGTTCGCCTCCCAGCCATCCGGGAACTTCACCGGCACTCCCAGATGCACTGGTTCCGCTGACGGGTGCGCGTCCAGTAGTTCGGGAATCCCTGCGCGCCCCACGACGATGCACGCGTGCCTGTGCCTCGAGGTCAGCACGCACAATCGACCGGCTTCAAGGTGGAAGGCGCTGGCGTCGCGGCGGCCCGACAGCGGGTGCAGCACGATGGTGACGTCGTACTCGCGCCCTTGCAGTCGGTTCGCGGTATCGACGGTGATCGGTTCACCCGGCGTCCCGCGCAACGCCGCCCGGACCGCATCGGCCTGGTCTCGATGTGCCGTTCCGATGGCGATGCGTTCAGTTGTGACCGGCTGGCTGCCCTGCTCTGAGTGCGCGGTCGCCCCGCGTTCGAGGAGTCGGCAGGCGAGGGCGCCTATGGCGGAGACGGCTTCGCGGTCGGTGCGCAAGGTGTGGCGGGCGGGGAGTTCGTACCAGGACCAGCCGGTTTCGGCGGCCAGGTCCAGGGCTTCGTCGAGGGGGCTGCGGAGTCCGCGGGTCGCGTATTCGAGGCGGCGTTGGTCGGGGTCGGTTCCTGCGCGGAATGGGGTGAACGGGTAGAAGGCTGCCGAGACTACGGAAGCCGCGGAAGCCGGTAGACGCCATGAGACCGGGAGTCGGTGTGGTTCAGGAAGGTCAGGGTTGTTGGCGAGCATTACGCTGACAGCGCTCATCGTAGGGTCCCATGACAGACCGGCCCACCGGTCGACGTCGACGGTCGCGAAAGGGTCCAGCTGCCCAGGATCGCCCACGAACAACGCTCGGTCGAACCGGTTGGCGATGCGCAACAGCATGTCCGAGCGCATTTGGTACGCCTCGTCGACGATCGCCCACGACCAGGTGCCGTCGTCGATGGTGGCCCATTTGGCGGCGGTGCCGATGACGATGGCGCGGTCGGTGAGGTCGGTGTGTTTTTGGGCTATGTGGACGTTGGGGCGTTGGACGCGTTCGGATTCGGTGTAGGTGGCGGCGGAGAGGCGGCCGATGCGGAGGGTGGGGTCGGCGGTGGCCAGGCGGTCTATGAGGTCGTCGACCTGTTCGTTGGTTTGGGCGACGATCATTTTCTGGGTGTCGTCTTCGGCTAGCTGGCGGGCTGCGCGGACGACGAGGGTGGATTTGCCTGCGCCGGGTGGGGAGTCGACGACCAGGGCTCGGTGGGGTGGGTCGCGGAGGTCGTCGAGGATGTTGGTGACGACCTGGTCAGGGGCGGTCATGGTCGTGCCTCCTGACGGTGAGCTAGTGATGGAGCCGTGCGCCCAGTCGTGACGACGCGAAACTCGGTATCGAGATCGGCGGTCGCGACATGGCGGCGGCGTAGTGCCTGGCGAGGGCTCGGTGTCAGTCGTCGGCGCGCTGAGGCGAGGTCGACGCAGCTGTCGACTGTGGTCCGCCGCGCAACGAACAATGTGGTGGAGAACCTCACGACCACTCCTCGGCTGGTTCATCCGCGCTGGGCGCATATTCCGGTGGCGGGCCGCCGTGCGTCCACGGAGTCTCTTCGCGTGCAGGCAGTTTGGCCGGTGCATTGAAACTTGCCGGCGAGAACCGCGCGAAGCCCACGACATCACCGACCTCGGGCACCGATCCGGGTGGCGCGGTTAGGGCTCGCCCCATCCCGCCTTCGAGTTCGAGCACGATGCTGTCCTCCTCGATCTCGACGACCTTCCCCTTCTGTTTCACCCGGTCGATGCTGAACAGCGTCTCGTCGAGATTCGCGCGGTACGGGTCGTCGGTGGCGACCCGGATGTGGGGACGCAGTTTGCGGCGCGAACCGCTGGTGTCGATCCGGTCCGGTTCGCTGTCGAGCACCTCGGCACGAAAAGCTTCCCCGGCGAGTCGACGTTCGATCATCACGCGCGGGTCGTCGAAGGCGCGTTCGGCTTCGAAGATATCGAGGGAGCGTTCGCGGTCGAGCAGGCGGCGGACGGCGGGGACGGCGGAGTCGCGGCGGGCCTGGGGGACGCCTTCGGGGAGGTCGGCGGTGAAGCGGGAGAAGGCGGAGCGGTCGTTGAGCCAGCGGCGGGGCACGCTGGCGGCTTCGGGGAGGGTGCGCAGTAGTTCGATGCCTTGCCACATCAGGTGCCAGGTGGGTTCGAGTTGGGATCGCAGAGCGCTCTCCAGTCGATGCACGGCAACGGTTTTCGCTTCGTCACCGATCGCGTTGTCGTATGCCGCGATCAACGGGGCGAGCTCTTCGTTGTCGAAGCCGGGGTCGGTGGCGGGGCCGGCGGGAGGGGACTGGAGTGGGTCTTCGGCGCGGGCGGCGGCTTGGGGGCCGGTGAGGCCGTCGGGTGGGGCGATCCAGCCGAGGAGGGCGGCGAGGTTGGCGTCTTCGAGGGCGGATTGGCCGGTTGCCCAGTGCATGGTGAGGACGGTGGTCAGCGGCAGTAGTGCGTTCGAGCCGGGGTGTTCGGCGCGGTCGGCGAACCAGGTGAGCCAGCGGCCCAGCAGCGGTACCGACTCGGGGACTGCGGTGGGGCCTTCGGTGGGGTGGAAGCGGACCGAGCGGCCGAGTAGGCGCAGGAAATCGACGCCGCCGGTGTTGGGGACGAGCAGTTGGGGTGCGTCGTTGTAGCGCTTCCAATCCTGTGGTGCGTCGTCTTGTTCGTCGTCGGGATTGGTCGATGCGGGCCGGGATTTGATCGGCACCAGTTCGAAGTCGCCGGACTCGTCGGCGAAGGACGAGACGTAGGGCAGTACCCGGTCGGCGAGGTCGGCGATGAGTTGCAGGCGCAGCACGCGGTCGCGGGGCTGGGGGACGATGAGGAACTCGACGTCATCGGGTGCGGTGCCTGCCAGCAGGGCCAGTGGTGCGGCGGCTTCGCCTGCCAGGCGCAGCGGGACGATGACCAGTGGCCGGTCCGAGAGGTGGTGGTGGCGCACATCCGCGATCGGCTGTGCCCGCCCGGCCTGGGCCGCTTCGATTCTCGCGAGAGCGGTGAGGACGCTCATCCGGCGATCTCCAGGCGCAATCGGTGGGCGATTCGCAGCTTTTCGGCGATGTCGGCGTGTTCGGGTCCGGGTGTGAGGGTTCCGTTCGCCAGGCCGAGCACGGTATCCATCTGGTCGATTCCGCCGACGTCGTCGCAGACGCCGCGGCCGAGTACGTCGATCGAACCACACGCCTTGGCTTCGGCGCGGCAGGCGAAGGCCAGGTCGCAGGTGGACATGCATTCAGGCGCGTAGCGGGACGGGATGGCGGCGATGGTGGCGGCCAGCTTGTCGCCGGGCTCGAAGGTGGCGTCCGGCGGCAGGGTTTCCGCGAGGGCTGGGATCGAGGTGAGCCGGGAGAGCTGGCGGTAGATGACCGCGAGTTGTTTGCGCAGGTCCACCAGTTCGGCGGTGGGGCGGTTGGTGAAGTTCTCGGTGCAGACCAGGATCGCGTTGTGCGAGACCAGCTCCGGTGACTCGCCGATGTCGGTCATCAGCTCGCGGAGTGCGAGGACGTACACCGCGGATTGCCTTGCTGCGGAGGCAACCTGTACCGGATCGGCCCTACCGTCCACGACGGGGAACGACTTGATTTCGACGACGTGGAACTGGCCGTCGATCTGGAGCGCCACCACGTCGGGTTCCAGGTAGGCGGCGACGCCGGCGATATCCAGTCGCAGCATCGGATGGTCGAACATCGTGCCCTCGCCCGACTGGACTGCGTGGGCGAGGAGTTGACGGGTACGTTGGTATCGCACGGCATTTCCGGCGTTCTCGCCGACCGTGCCGAGGTCGTGGTAGGCGACCTCGGGGATGGTGAGCTCGAGCTTGTCGCGCAGCAGGGCCAGCAGCTCGGCGCACCCGGTGGCCTTCACCATCGCCTCGAAGGCGTTGCCGCGGGTGATCGCGAATTGGGACTGGCCGAACTGGGGTGGATGGCCGAGGGCTTGTGCGATCGCTGCTTTGTCGACGGCGGCGGCATCGAGGAGGGCTCGGCGGGCACAGCCGGGGTTGGCGGTGAGCGCGGCGATGGTGCGCGCGTTGTGGCGGGAGGTCGGCGCATCGCCGCGCAGTTGATCGAGTTGTGCTGTGAGAGTGCTCATCCGACCTCGCTTCGCCGGGCGGCTACGCCGAGCCGAGTTCCGAATAGTTGGGCGGCTGGGTCGTCGAGCTGGCGGGTTGCCCGCTGGGCGGCCTGTTCGCGCTGGTGGGTGTCTTCGTCGATATGTACCGCGAGTTCCCCGCGTGCGGCCTCGATCACTGCGGCGGGATCGAGCCGGTTCGGGGTGCCGTTGATTCCGGGAATCGACGTGGACAGCTGCCACAGCACCCGTCTGCCGGACGGTTCGGCGTGCTGGTTGGCGCTGACGTGCTCGGCGAGGCGGATCGCGACCTTCAGTAGATCGACCCGCGGGCTCAGTGGGCCGACCATGCGTTGTGCGAGTGGCCAGGTGCTCACCGCGAGCAATCCGCGGGCCTGGGCCAGCAGGTCGGTGGTCAGTGCTGAGCATATGTAGTACGGGCGGGCGAAGTGGGAAGCTCGGAAGGAGCGCTCCTCGTCGCGGCGCAGGCTCGTCAGTCGGGCGGGGACGAGTTCGCCGGAGAAGAAGCCGGTGTGCACTGCCAGCACCAGCTTTGGTGCGGATGGGACGGAGAGGAGGGTGAGGGCGCGGTGGACGTGCTCGCGGACCGGGACGGTGGAGGTCGCTGGGGGCGCAAGCTCTTCCGGTGCGGTGCCGAGGACGACCGCGTCCCATGATTCTTCGGCTCGTCGTAGCTCGGCACGGAGTCGTCGCGCGGTGGCGCGATCTCCACCGGCCGCAGCGCGTCGGACCTCGGCTCGCAGCTCTGCGATCTGTGCCTCCAGCTCTTCTGCTGAGTGCGTCACGGGTGAGAACTTATCCAGAGGTTCCAGTGAAGTCCAGTAATTGCCAGTATTCGTGGGCGCGTGTCGCGTGCTCCTACTGCCGGATCGGGACGAGCGAGCCGGCGAGGTCGCGGAAAGCGTCCAGGATGAGCGAGCCGTAGCGTTCCGGATCCGGCATCATCGCGTCGTCCGAGCTGAAGGAGATGACGATCTCGTTTCCCTGTGACGTAATCAGATGACGTAGCCCGTCGCCGTCCATTGTGGGGAGTACGCCGAAGATCCTGGCAATGGGCCTGTCGCAGAATTCGAGTGCTGTGGCGACCGGGGGCACGTTGCTGATGGTGGTGTTGACCAACGGGACGGTTTCGGCTGCCTCGAAGCTGCGTTGGGAGCGTGCCCAGCCCGCTAGCCGGAGAAGCCAGGATGGGGATGTTTCCACTCGGGATTCGGTGCGGAGGACTGAGACATCGGAGTTCCGTTGCTTTTCCGAGATGGCGGATTTCCGGATCGCCTGGAGTCGTTCGAGGGGGTCACGGATGTCGGTGTGGAGGTCGACGTACATCTGGACCAGTTGATTCGCGGACGTCCAGGTGGTGATGGGGCGCATGGACATTGGGACCATGGCGGCGAGTGAGCCGGTGGGGAGCTCGTCGCGTTCCGTCAGGTAGGTCGTCAAGGCGCCCGCGATGGTGGCCAGCATCAAGTCGTTGAGGGTGATGCGGGTGGGGCTGTTGGCTTTGGCTTTCAGGACTTCGGCCAGGGGGATTGTTACCAGGTCGAAGGTCAGTGGGTGCTGGACGCTGCGGTTGAAGCGGGTCGCGGGGCGGTGGGGGAGAGGTTGGTGGAGGTCGCCGGAGTCGGTGCGGGATTCGACGTCGGCCGAGCGCGTGCGACGTATCCCGTTTGCGAACCGGAGGGTCCCAAGGGTGAGGGCGTCGGCGGTGCGGAGGGCGGTGGTGGGGGTCGGCCAGCGAGGGTCGATCTGGGCAGGCGGGGGCACGGGGCCGTCGCCGAAGAGTTTGAGTTCCAGCTCGCGAGTAGCCACGCCGTCACCGACGCTGTGATGGAATTTCAGGACGACGAAGGTGGCGTCGCCGGGAAAATTCGGCACCTCGCGGACTTGGTCCATGACGTGGATCTCCCAGGGCGGACGGGAGAGATCCATTCGCGTGGAGGTTATTTCGGCGATCGTGCCGCGGACATCCGACCATGTGCCTGGTGTGGTGAGGAAGACGTGGTCGCGGATGTCGAGTATCGGGTCGGGGACCCAGTAGGGGAGGTCGAGCTCGAGCGGGACGCGCTGGATCCGGCGGTGAAAGAGTTTCGAGTGACCGAGGCGCGCTTGCACCCAATCGATTACCTGATCCGTCGTCAGAGGCTTCGTGTCGGAGGAGTCGAAGGCGTAGACCGCCACAATGTTCGACAGGTGCCGGTCGGTTTCGTCGTAGACGAAGACGGCGTCGCGTGGGTGCAAACGTTCCGCGGATACGCGCAGTGGGGCACCGGTTTTCATCACGCGCCGATCGACTGGGCGATCATCGGCCACGAGCTGTGCAAATCGTCCTCCCAATACCCCCAGGAGTGCGTGCCCATCGGCCGAATGTTGTAGGTGATGTTGGTGCGGCCGAGTTCGGCGGTGCGCTGGGCGAGGCGGGTGGTGCAGAAATTTGCTGCCGCTTCGATGGTGCCGCCGACGAGGGTTTGGTTGAGGAGTTTGCGGGTGTCGTTGTCCAGGCGGGCGTTGGCGAGGGTGTCGTGGATGCCGGGGAAGCCGCTGCCGCTGGAGATGTACATGGGGATGTTGGGCAGACGGTGAGCTTGCAGGTAGGGGTCGTGTTGGCGCCAGGCCTCACTGTCGAGCGGGCCCCACATGTTTTTCGCGTCGCCGCCGCCCATATTGATCACCGTTTTGACGAACGCCTGGCCGATGGGGTCGCTGGTCATCGCGCAACCGCTGTAGGCCGAGGCGCTGCGGTAGAGGTCGGGGGCCTGGATGGTGAGGTCGAGGACCGAGGTGCCTGCCATGGAGATGCCGGCGAGTGCGTTGACGCCGGTGGTGCCGAAAGTCGAATCGATAACGGGTGGAAGCTCTTCGGTGAGGAAGGTGGCCCACATATTGCGGCCGTTGTTCTCGAGGGTTTCGGCCAGGCCCTCGTCGGGGTTCTGCCAATCGGTGTAGTAGCTGAACGCGCCTTCCATGGGGATGACGACGTTGACGTGTTTGTCGGCGAAGAATTCGACGGCGTCGGTCTGGCCGAACCAGTTCGCGGCGTCCTCGCCGCCGCCTGCGCCGTTCAGCAGGTACAGGGTGGGCGCCGGAGCCTGAGTGTCTGTGGGGCGCAGCACTTTCAATGCGATCGAACGTTGCATCGATGGTGAGAAGACTTTGATCTCGACGAGTTGTCCGACGCCGGTGGATTGGCTCACCAGGACTGCGCCGGGGGCTGCGGACGCTGTTGTTCCGCTGACGACAACGGGGGTCAGCACTAACGCGACTGCGCAAGCGGTCGACGTAATTCCGCGCAACATACCGAGATTCATCTGCACATCAACTACCGATCACATGGAGATCGGGGGCACCCGCGTATGCGGGCGCCCCCGAATCATTGCCTGAGGGTTTACTTGCCGGGGGCAGGAGTGCCGCCGCTCAAGGTGATCAGCGCGTTGACGATGTTGGTGCCGTTCTCGCCGAGGCTGGCGGTTCCCATGCCCAGAATGTCGATGAGAGATCCCATTGTTTTCTCCTAGCGTTTCTGAAAATCGAGTCCGGAAGGCCGGGCCCGGTGGATCGGAAGTCTGATTGCCCGGATATCAGGCGATGAAGGTCTTGAGGCCCTCGAGCGAACCGAGGAAGACATCCAAGAGGCCATCGCCCGCCACGGCAGAACCGAGGGCCGGAATCATGGCACCGAGCAGGTCGCTGAGCGAACCCATAGCGAATCTCCTTCTACGAGACTTGTTGCGAATCCCTCCCGGATGTCGGGGACTACACCGAGAGGTAGGTCACGTAAGTGTCTCTACTGTGACGTGGGCAACATACCAAGCGACTGTTTGTGTTGACAAGAGGTTGTTTCACATTTTGTCGGGTCATGGGATGTGCTGGCAGGTCAAGGGGCTAAAACGCAGGTCACGCCCCTTGAATTAGGGGCATGAAGCGCGTTTCAGTCTTCGGTGGCGAGTGCCTGACGGAAGGTCAGCCGACGCTGGGTCTGCATCAATGAGCGGCGGTAGACCTTCTCGGCGACGATCACGATGCCGTAGGTGGCGGCCGCCATCAGGGCCAATGCGACGATCGGCTCCCACCAGGCGGCGCTGCCTTCGGCGAGCCGGCCGGGCATGGCGACGATCGACACGATCGGGACATACGACGCGACGACGCGCGCTGTACCAGACAGGAAAATTCCAGCAAACAGCACGATCATGATGAGCAGCGACATCGGGGTGGCCGTGGACTGGAGGTCCTCGCTGCGGGTGGCGAGCGATCCCGCGACCGCCCACAGGCCAGCCAGCGCGAGGAATCCGACGACGAAAAAGACGATGAACCACCCTGCCGCGCCCGCGATCTGAGCGACCTGGCCGCCTCTGCCGGTGGCCGCTAGACCGATCAGACCGGCCACCACGAACAGGGTGAGCTGGGCGAACGCCATCACGGTATTGCCCGCGACCTTGCCGATCAGCAACTGGCGCACCGGGATCGCGCTGGCCAGAATCTCGACGATGCGGTTCTGCTTCTCCTCGACCACGCTCTGCGCGATGGACATGCCGAACAGGATTGACGACAGGTAGAACAGGAACGCGAACACTATCGCGACGATGGTGGCGAGTCCGGCATCGACCGCTGCTTCGTCGAGGAGGTCGTAGGTGACGGCGCTGCCGCGGGCTAATTCCTCCAGCGAAATCTCGGCGGCGGTGGCGTTGTGCTCCAATGCGATCTGCTGGGCTGCGGCGGTGATGTAAGTCTTGACGTTGTCGTTTTCGGTGGTGTCGCCGATCAGCCGCCAACCGCCGGATTCGGCGAGCAGACCTGCTTCGACGTCGCCGTCGCGGACCTGTTGTTCGAGTGCGCCCACATCGGCCACTCGGCGCGCGGTGAAGGTGACGTCGGCGTCCGCATGATCGGCGATCGCGTTGGCGGTAGTGATGACCTGGCCGGCGGCCGGATCGGTGATCGCCACATCGATCTGTTCGGTGCGGCCGGTGACGAAACCGCTGATGGCGAGCGAGGCGATGATGGCAACGATCGTGACGACGGTGGAGATCAGGAAGTTCCGATCGTGCAGTTTGACCGCGATCTCGCGCTCGGCGACGATCAGCCAGGCTCGACGGGGTGCTGTGCTCATGCGGTCACCTCGCGGAAGATCTCGGCGACAGACGGTCGGACTTCGGCCAGCTCGTGCACCGAACCACGCGCGAGTGCCTCGGTGAGCAGGGCGTCGGTACTCACGCCGTTCAGCTCGAGCAGGACGCCCTGCCCGTTGCTCTCGACTACGTGCACGCCGGTGAATTCGCGCAGCCAGCCGGCGTCGCCGCCGATCCGTAGGCGATGACGCACCGGACCTGAGGCGCGCAGCTGATCGGCGGAACCGTCGGCGACCACGCGGCCTTTCGCGAGGATCACCAGGTGGTCGCACAACCGTTCCACCAGATCGAGCTGATGGGAGGAGAACAGCACCGGGACACCCTGGGCCGCATACTGTCCCAGCAAGTCGGCCATCGCGTCCACGGCAACCGGATCCAAGCCGGAAAACGGTTCGTCGAGGATCAGCGCCGACGGCTGCGCGATGAGTGCGGCAGCGATCTGCACGCGTTGCTGGTTACCGAGGGAGAGCGATTCGAGTTTGTCGCTGCCGCGATCCTGGAGTGCGAACCGCTCCAGCAGGTCGGAGGCTTGGCGCTTGGCCTCGGTGGTCGAGAGGCCGCGCAGACGGGCGAGGTAGATCAGCTGATCGCGGACGGGCTGTTTGGGGTAGAGGCCGCGCTCTTCGGGCATGTAGCCGAACGACCGCCGATCCGCCGCCGTGGCCTCATGACCGTTCCACTTGATCTCGCCGCCGTGCGCGGCGAGGACGCCCATGATCATGCGCATGGTGGTGGTTTTGCCCGCACCGTTGGCGCCGACGAAGCCGGTCATCGTTGCGGGGGCGACGGTGAATGAGACGTCGTCGACGGCGACGTTATCGCCGAATTTGCGCACCAGGTGTGCGACTTCCAGCATTGGGATCCCCACTTCGTCGTCCGGTGATGGTGTGAGCCGAGAACGCCGACATCCACCGTACTGTCTGGTTCTGTTATCGCTATGGAGCCGTGAGTCCATGAGCGGGAACGAGGATAGGTAGGCAGCGTGCCGCCGACCGGCGAGGCCGGAAGCCGGGTCCGTCCAGCGGCTACCGGGTCAACCGGATAGTCCGGCGCGGAAGGCCGCGACCTCACGCGCGCGGCTGTCGCCCAGATCCCGGTACAGTTCCTCCGCGAGATCGAGGATGGACAGCGCCTCCGCTCGCCGGTGCGCGGCGTCCAGCGCCTTGGCGCGCCAGAACAGTGCACCGGCCTGTCCTCGGGTCGCTCGCTCCTGTTCGAAAAACTCGGCGGCCGCTGCGAACTCAGCTTCCGCACCGGCGGCGTCGGCACTGGCCAGGAGGGCGCGGCCGAGGACCAGCCGGGTCTTGGCGACGTTGTCGGTCTCGTTATCCTGCCGCTTGAAGTAGTCGAGCGCCGGGCGAATGTCGTCGTCCATGCCCGCCCATCGGCCGTCGTCGGCGCGGGCGCGGTTGCGTTGCAGGCGGAGCAGCGCGAGGATGCGCTCCTTGTCTGCCGGGCCGATCGCGTCGTCGGATGCGGCGAGCGTGACGCCCCAGGACCGTTCATAGAAGTGTTCGGCGCGCCCGTGATCACCGGCACGGGCCGCGGTTTTGCCGAGCCACTCCAGTGCACTCTGCTCGCCAATGGCGTGGCCGAGCCGCCGGGCGTAGGTGAGCGATTCGTCGAAGCACTGTTCCGCGGCGCCGAGTTGACCGGTGGCCAGGTAGGCGGCGCCGAGCTGGGAGGCGAGCTGCATGATGCCGGCGTCGTCCGCGGCGGCCCGGGCGGAAGCCAGGCCGAGGACGTGAGTGTCGATCCAGGTGTCATGGAATCCGTAGAGGTGCTGGTACTTCCACACCAAGACACACAGCTGCCAGGCGTGGTCGTGCAGACCCGCACGATGTGCGGCACGGACAGCGGCGACTAGGTTCGGATATTCCGTGTCGAACCAGGCCAGGCATTCCGCGCGGCTCGGGGCGGGCAGCTCGGCAGCGTAGTACCGCATCGCTCGGTCGGTAACCGGCTTGACAACCCAGCGATTGGACAGCGCCAGGCCGCGGGGTATCGCGTCGCGCAGTACCTGGTCGATCCATCGTTCGAGCACCGCCGCGCGATCCGATGGTGAATCGGTAGTTTCGGCCCGCAGGCTCGCATCGCCGCGAAGCAGCGGATGGAATGCGTACCGGCCGGTACCGGACTTGGTGAGCAGATGGTATGCGGCGAGTCGCGTGAGTACCAGTGCCGCCCGAGTCTTCGCGATATCCAATGCTGCGGCGACGGTTGTTGCGTCGAAATCGGTGGCGGGCAGGACACCGAGGAGCCGGTAGGCCGTGGCGAGTTCGGGCTCGAGGCTCTGATAGGTGCTGTCGAGGAATCGAGCGATGCGCTTGTCGTCGCCGATATCGAGAATCGACAGGCCGGCGTCCCGGAGCTCGGCGAGCAGGTCCACGGCCGCCTCGGGCATCCAGCGCACCTGGGCGGCAAGCAGTTTGATCGCCAGCGGAAGCCCACCGCACATGGCGACCAGTTCCGCGGCCACGGCGGGATCGATCGCGTCCGCCGCATCGCCCAGATCGTGCCGGAACAGTTCGGCCGCAGATTCGGCACTCAGCAGTTCCGGCTGGAACGGCTTGAAGCCCTGCTCGGCTTCCAGATCGAACTGCGCGAACGGCGAGGTGGTGATGACGACCGCACCGGGAGAATCGAACGGAAGCAACAGCCGGGCCTGGGCTCTGCTGTCCATGTCGTCGAGTACCAGGACGAAACGCTTATTGCGTGCGACCGCGTGGTATTGGTCGAGCTTCGCGTCATCGGAGCCCGCTTGATCTGCATCGGAAACGCCGAGCTTGCGCAGCACCCGGTTCAGCAGTTCACCTGACGCGACGGGGGTACCGTCGGCGTCCCGGCCGCGCAACCAGATGAACGTATCGTCGAAGAGATCCCGTTTGTCCTTGCCGAATCTGGCCACCGCGCTGGACACTCCGAGTCCTTCGAGACCGCAGACATGCATGAGTGCCGGCCGTCCGCGCCTGCGGCAGGACTCGACATAGTCGGCCATGGCGTTCAGGAAGCCGTCGCGGTCGAAGAAGGGATCGGCCCACGGCGGTACCCAGTCACTACACACAACGGCCTCCCCTGTAGTCGATCATCCCCGCCAGACGACTCTACCGGATACCCCTTCGGCCGACGACGCGAAAGACCGCAGCCGAGGTCAGATCTCCTTGAAACGGAACGATACTCGCTGTTTCCCGAACCGGGCTACACCACCGTTTCCGTCGGTCGAAGCCGGACGACGGACATGGTGTGCGGCTGCGGCGAGTCCCGCCGGCCACATCGGAACATCGACCGGATCGGACAATTCGAGCTCGAACCTGCCGTGTCGGCGGTGCAGGATCATCAGCCGTTCGGGCTGCACGACAGTGACAACCATGATGGCGGCCGGATGGGCGCGGAGTAACTCGGCGTCGGTAGCGGCGTATTCGGCGCTATGGACCAGGATGTCGGCATTGGCGCATAGATCCCGCCGGGAATGCGTGATATCGACTGCGGCATAGGTTTCGGTTACCCGATGGCCGCGCTGTGGTGCGGCATTGACATCGTCGGGCCAGCTGTGGACGTGGAGCTCCGAGCCGTCGGCGCGGCAGGAGATCCGGCATGAGCGGATGGGTGCCCGATCCGTATTCAGCCCGGCCACTGAATAGGGCGGGACCGGTGCGCTCGTCGGTGGTCGCTCGAGGCCGATCATTCGGTAGAACGTGGAGCGGAGGACATCGGCGCATTGCCCGGGCCGGGAACTGACCCGCTGTGCGATACGTGCCGAGATCGCGGGGTCGTGTCGTGATCGAGCCTGCGACATCTGCTCGGCCAGCGGGCGTCTGCGGTCGAGACGGGGCGCTGTCCGGCCGACGAGTTCGGCCGCCGACCCCGCAGCGACCTCATGTTCCGGGAAGGCGGCCAGGATGGTCGGGATCGACAGGGCGGCAGCGTAACCGGTGACCGCACCGTGGTCGCCGATCACGACATCGGAGGCAATAAGCGCCGCCTGCCAGCCGTGCAGTGGGGGAATCAGCCGCAGGCCCGAGCGGAGCGCATCGGCCAGCCAGCGCCGGATCTGCCACGGCCCGTGGGCGAACCACACATTCGGGTGGATGATGGCGGTGACGATGTGGTCGCCGAGGGTGAGTTCCGCGAGCGCCGAGTCGATGAGGCCGGGGTTACGCCCCAGCAGTGAGTTCGGGCCCCACGTGGAGGTCAGCGTGACGATCGTGGTGTCCGGTGCGGCGCCGAGCGCCTGCCGATACCGTTGCCGCAGTGGGATGCTCGCGGTGAGGCGGTCGAAACACGGATCTCCGGCGACGACGGCGTTCGGCACGGCCTCGGGGGTGGTGTCGGCCAGCGTGGTGCGGTCGCGGTCGTGGGCGAGGACGACAGCGGCGGGAACCGAGCCGTCCCGGTAGAGCCAGCGGCGGCCGAGACCGTAGATATCGTGGCTCGTGGCTCGTGGCTCGTGGCTCGTGGCTCGTGGCTCGTGGCTCGTGGCTCGTCGCTCGTCGCTCGTCGCTCGTCGCTCGTCGCTCGTCGCTCGTCGCTCGTCGCTCGTCGCTCGTCGCTCGTCGCTCGTCGCTCGTCGCTCGGGCGGACGATCTTAGAGAATCCGATCCCGTGGGACAAGACCGCGAGAGGTGCTGAAATGCGGTGTAATTCGCCGCTGTGGTGGACGGCGAGGGCGGCGTCGAACGTGCTGGTGAGAGCGTCGGTCCAGGGGATGACGAGTGCGCCCTCATCGGCGAGTTGGCGTTCTACGTCGCCGGTGACGTTCGAGACATCCGGGAAGGTGAAGACGAGTTGGACTCGGCGGTCGGAATCGAAGACCGTGAGGATATCGGCGAGGCGGTTCCAGGCGGTCATGGTGTGGACGATGACGAGGACCGTGCGCGAGGACTGGATGGTGATCCAGTGCGGATGTCTCGGCCCCGCGGGGTCGAAGCGGTCCGCCGAACGTGACACGGTGTTCTCCTCAATCTGCACTAGCGCGACCACCGTAACCCGGCGTGGTGAGCCTCGGCGCCGCAGGTCGGCGCGGCTGTGTTGGCGGGGGCGTGCTCGGGTTGACGGGCTGAGAGCGGTCGGCCGGGGCGGCTGTGCGTGCGGCAGGGAAGCTTTTGCGCCGAGAGTGGCGTGTGGCAGCGAAACGGTGCGCGTGGCGGTCGACATCCATCGGTGGTAGATGTCGCACATGACCAGCCAACTGTGGTTGACCGCGGTGGTGGCGATCGTCGGCAATCTGACGCTCGTCGCCAACGTGATCCTGACCAGCCGCAATGCCACGAAGCTCGCGCACCGGAATCAACTGATCTCACTGCAGTCCGCGCGGACCGCGAAACTCGAGGACGCGTGCCACCAGTTCCTCGTCGCTGCTCGGCAGGTGCGTTCGCCCGTTGCGGGCCTGCGAGCTGAAGAGAAGTACTCGGGGTTGTCGGAGCTGCGGTCGGCGGTGGCGCGGATCGAGATGTATGGGTCGGGGCCGGCGCAGGACAAGGTGGTGGCGGCGTTGACGGTGCTCGAGAAGCTCGCGGCGGCACGTTCCAGCGGATCGTGGTCGGATTCGCTCGCCGCTGCGGAGGCGGACTGTGATGCCGCGCTGACGGATGCGCGGGGCGCGTTGGCTGTCGAGATCGGCGGGCACGCCGTGGCGGCGGTTTCCCGCGCCTAGCTGCGTGGATCGCGGGTCAGCGCGGTGTTCAGCACCCTCGGAGCAATACCACCTCCGGCGCGACTACGGTGCTGCGGTGCGGGCGTTCGGGTCGAATCCGCCCGGGACTTCGTAGATCACGCCGGTGAAGGTGGCGGCGAACAACCGGCCGGCTGAGAAGCCCTTGCTGCCACGGCCGTAGCTCACGACGCTGGTCAGCGGGTTGCCGCTGCTCAGGATGCAGTACTGGTTCGGGGCGTCGATGCGGATTACCTGGCCTGCGGTATTCAGCGGGACCACTGGGCGATCCGCCGAATCCAGTGTCAATCCGTCGGGGGCGGAGAGTGCATCGCCGCCGGTGAGGTCAAGCAGGGACTGTGGGGCTGCCGGGTTGGCAATGGGGATCCGGCTCACCCCTGGGTTGGTGAAAGTGCGGGCCACGTAGAGGTATTCGTCGTTGCGGCCGAGGACTGCACCGTTGGCGCTGGGAAACGATGCCCAGTCGGCCTGGACGGTGCGGTCGGGATTCACTCGGCCGATGAGGGACCCGAAATCGTTGGTCGCGTAGACGGTGCCGTCGTGGGCGGTGGTCACACCGTTGACCGCGCTCAGGCCCGCCGCGTAGGGCGTCCATGCGCCGGTATTCGGATCCATCTCGATCATGCCTGCGTGCCGCAGCGTATCGCCGACGAAGGAGCGGGCGTCGGCGCCATAGCCGACCAGCAGGGTGCCGCGCGGAGTCCACGTCAATCCTCCGGCGCCGCCGCTGGGGACGGTGGCGATCGGGACGGCCGGCGCGCCGGGTGCGTCGATGCGGAACACGCGCCCGGTGGTTGCGTCGGTGGTGAAGGCTCGGCCGCGGTCGTCGACGGTCAAGCCCTCCAGGGCGCCGCTGACGGTCGCAGCCACGGACGTCGGCTGTCCGGCGCCCGGACAGACCGGCGCCGCATGAGCTGTGCCTGTCGCGAAGGTCGAGAACATCGCGGCCGATATCACTGCCATACCCACTGCGAACGGCTTCATAGTGGACTATCCCACCACACGGGTTGCACGCCCGGGCGCCGTTTCGCAGCAGGGGCCGAGATGGCATCGTCGGGGCTCCCGGCGCAGAATGACGGCGAGTCTGGTATGCCTGCGCCCGTTGGGCTGCGTCGTCCACCAAACCGCAGGTGCTGGATGACGAATCGGCGCCGACCTGAGCCGGTCGGCACCGATGGTCGATGTAGATCGACGAAACACCACCACTAGCCCGTCATGCGGCAGCGACTTGGGTGCGAACTGTCCTCGCTGCGGTGCTTTTCGACGTAGCCGGTACAAACGACGGGCTGGCGGCCGCCGACGGTTTGGCGAATCCTGCTAGTGGTGGCGTCAGCCCGGATCCGCGACCGGCCCACTCATGCGGCCAACCAACTGATCAGCCGCGCCGAACCCTCAGCTACCGAATCGCGCCAGCACCGAGCTGGCTTCCTGAGACGCCGTGCCCTCCTGCGCGAGATGTGCCATCGCAGGCGCGATTTCCCGCCCGTGATGAGCCATCGCCTGCGCGTACAGACGCCCAGCGCGGTACGACGAACGCACCAGAGGCCCGGCCATCACGCCGGCGAAACCGATCTCCTCGGCCACCTTCGAATGCTCCACGAACTCCTCGGGCTTCACCCAGCGATCCACCGGGTGGTGGCGCGGAGAGGGGCGCAGGTACTGGGTGATGGTGAGGATGTCGCAACCTGCTTCGTGCAGGTCGCGCATGGCTTGGGTGACCTCTTCAGGGGTTTCGCCCATGCCGAGGATCAGGTTGGACTTGGTGACCAGGCCGGCTTCGCGGGCGGCGGTGAGGACGGCCAGCGAGCGCTCGTAGCGGAACGCCGGACGGATGCGCTTGAAGACGCGGGGGACGGTCTCCAGGTTGTGCGCCAGGACCTCGGGGCGCGAGGAGAAGACCTCGGCGAGCTGGTCGGGGATGGCGTTGAAATCCGGGATCAGCAGTTCGACGCCGGTGCTGGGGTTCAGCGCCTTGATGGCGCGCACGGTTTCGGCGTAGAGCCAGGCGCCGCCGTCGTCCAGGTCGTCGCGGGCGACGCCGGTGATGGTGGAGTAGCGAAGGCCCATGGCCTGAACGCTTTCGGCGACGCGGCGGGGCTCGTCCCGGTCGAGAGCGGCGGGCTTGCCGGTGTCGATCTGGCAGAAATCGCAGCGGCGGGTGCACTGTTCGCCGCCGATGAGGAAGGTGGCTTCGCGGTCTTCCCAGCATTCGAAAATGTTGGGGCAGCCTGCCTCCTCACAGACGGTGTGCAGGCCTTCGCGTTTCACCAGGCCTTTGAGTTCGGAGTATTCGGGGCCCATGGTGGCGCGGGTGCGGATCCATTTGGGCTTGCGCTCGATCGGGGTCTCCGCGTTGCGCGCCTCGATGCGCAGCAGCTTTCGGCCTGCCGGTGCTTGTGCTCGTGAGGTCACGAGTTCGACCTTACGCTGGTCGCATCGGCCGACGTGCCTGCCGTATCCCCGGGTGTGAGATGTTCGATAGCGTGCGCCGAAACGGGAATTTCCCCGTTCAACGCGGCAACAATCGCCGCGGCGACGAGCGGGCGGACCTCGGCGACGGTGACGTCGCGGCCGAGCTCACGCGAGAGGGTGGTGACGCCGGCGTCGCGGATACCGCACGGGACGATCGCGGTCCATCCGTCCATGCCGGAATTACAGTTGAGCGAGATGCCGTGCAGGGCGACACCGCGCTGCACGCGCACACCGATGGCGGCGATCTTGCGTTCGGCCAGCGGGCCCGCTGCGGGCAGCCACACACCGGAGCGGCCCTCGACGCGACCGCAGGTGACACCGAGTCCGGTGCACACGGTGATCAGTGCTTCTTCGAGGCGGCGCACGTAGTCGACAACGTCGACCGGCTCGGCGAGCCGGATGATCGGATACCCGACGAGCTGCCCCGGACCGTGCCAGGTGATCTTACCGCCGCGGTCGACCTCGACGACCGGGCTGCCGTCGATCGGCAGGTCCTCGGCCTCGGTGCGGCGGCCCGCGGTGAACACCGACGGATGTTCCAGCAGCAGCAGATGATCGGAGCCGGTGCCCTCGGCGCGCTGTGCGGCGATCTCGCGCTGGCGGTCCCAGGCCTGGTGATAGTCGATGAGCCCCAGGTCCTCGACGACGACGGGTGTGGTGTCGAAGCGAGCGGACCGGGTGATGGAGCGCGTGTGGTTCACCATCATGACGTTACGCCAGCCGCTATCGGCCGGACGCGGGCCTGTCGCCGGTCCCGGCGGGCCACGACGCGGGATCGCCGCGACCGATCGTGAGCTGCATGAGGGTCAGGTCCAACCAGCGCCCGAACTTGACCCCGACCTGGGGCAGCACGCCGACAGTCCGAAAGCCGAACCGTTCGTGCAGCGCGACCGAGCCGGTGTTACCGGATTCGATGGCCGCGACCATCGCGTGCACGTCGCCGGTGGCGCGAGCCCGGTCGATCAGTGCGGTGAGCAGCGCCGACGCAATCCCGCGGCGATGAAAGCGGTCGGCGACGTAGACCGAATTCTCCACCGTGAGCCGGTATCCGGATTTCGGGCGCCACGAGCCGTAGCTGGCGTAACCGGCGAGCTCGCCGTCGACCTCGGCGATCAGCACGGGACGTCCGGCGCCGGTGCGCTCCCGCAGCCAGGCGCGTCGCTCGTCGAGGCCGACGAGTTCCTCATCCCAGATGGCGGTGGTTTCGGCGATGGCGCGATTGTGGATATCCAGGATCGCGAGCAGGTCACCGTCGGTGGCGTCCCGGATGACGGTGTCGGAGCGGGTTTCGGTCGTCATCGGTGATTTCCGCCCACCGCCGCCGCGAGCGCCGCGCCGATGGTCGGGTGCTGGAACTGGTAGCCCGCCGCTTCGAGGACGGTGGGAATCGCGCGCGGACCGTGCAGGATCCCCTCTTGGGCGAACTCGCCGATGAGCGCGCGCAGCGCGAAGGACGGGACGATCATCGGCGCGGGACGGTGCACCGCGCGACCGAATGCGCGATTGAACTCGGCATTGGTGACCGGTGCGGGGCCGACCGAGTTGATCGGCCCGGAGATCGCGTCGTTGGTGAGCGCGAACAAGATCGCGCCGATCTCGTCGTCGAGTGAGATCCACGGCGTGTACTGGCGTCCGTTACCGAGTCGCCCGCCGAGCCCGAGCTGATACAGCGGCTTCAACATGCCGAGCATGCCGCCGTTGCGGGCGAGCACCACCGCGCTGCGCAACAGCACGGTGCGCGTGCCCGCCGCACTGGCAGGCAGGGTGGCCGCTTCCCAGTCCCGGCACAGGGTGGCCAGGAATCCCGTTCCCGCAGGACTGGATTCCTCGACCACCCGGTCGCCGGTATCGCCGCCGTAGATGTGCACGCCGCTGGCATTGATCAGCACCGGAACCCCGGCGGCCGCGATGGCACCTGCCAGCACGTCGGTCGGGGTGATCCGGCTGTCGCGCAGCTCCTGTTTGTAGCTGCCGGTCCAGCGGCGGCTGCCGATGCCCGCGCCACACAGGTTGACCACGGCGTCGGCACCGCGCAGCGCCTGCTCGTCCAGATCGGCGCGGGCTGGATCCCACACGTACTCGTCCGCCGCGGCGGCGGGACGGCGCACCAAGCGGACGACCTGGTGCTCGTCGCGGCGCAGTGCCGCGACGAGCGCCGTCCCGATCAGTCCGGACGAGCCGGCGATCACGACCTTCATTCGTGACCTTCCCGGTTACAGGCCGAGGTCAGCCTCGAACGCCGCCTCTTCGAGCCGATGCCGGATCGTGGTGAGGAAACGACCGGCGTCGGCACCGTCGACGAGGCGGTGATCGTAGGTCAGCGGCAGGTAGCACATGGACCGCACGCCGATCGACTCGTTTCCGGTCTCGTCGACGACCACGACCGGACGCTTGACGATCGCACCCGTGCCGAGCATGCCCGCCTGCTGCGGAAGCAGGATCGGGGTGTCGAACAGCGCGCCCTGGCTGCCGATATTGGTGATGGTGAAGGTGCCACCGGCCAACTCATCGGGCTTGAGGCCACCGTTGCGGGCGCGATCGGCGATATCGGCGATGGCGCGCGCCAGCCCGGCCAGCGACAGGTCGCTGGCGTTGTGGATCACCGGGGACAGCAGGCCCTGCGGGGTGTCCACGGCGATACCGAGGTGCACCGCGGCGTGGTAGGTGATCTCCTTGGAGCCCTCGTTGTAGCTGGCGTTGACGTTCGGGTGCACGCCGAGCGCCTCGACGACGGCCTTGGCGAAGAACGGCAGGAACGTCAGGTTGACGCCCTCACGCTCCTTGAAGCCGGCCTTGGCCTGTGCCCGCAGCGCCGCGATCTTGGTGACGTCGGCCTCGTGGACCTGGGTCAGCTGCGCGGTGGTCTGCAGCGATTCCCGCGTCTTGGTCGCGGTGATCTGGCGAATGCGGTTGGCCTTCTGCGTGGTGCCACGCAGATGCGCCAGTTCCGGCTTGGCGGCGGCGGGTGCCTTCGCGGCCGGAGCGGCCTTGGCGGGAGCAGCGGCGGCGGCAGGGGCCGGAGCCTTCTTGGCCTCCGCGGCGGCGAGGACGTCCTGCTTGCGGATGCGGCCGCCGACACCGGAACCGGTGAGGGAGGACAGGTCGACGCCGTTCTCGTCGGCCAGCTTGCGCACCAGCGGGGTGACGTACGGCGTGGCGCCGTTACCGGTGGCCGCGGCGGCCGGAGCCGGTGCGGTAGCAGCCGGGGCAGGGGCCGGAGCCGGAGCCGGTGCGGGGGCCGGAGCCGGAGCCGGTGCGGGAGCCGGAGCAGGGGCCGGAGCCGGGGCAGGCGCGGGTGCAGCGGCAGCCGGCGCGGGCTCAGGTGCCGGTGCCGGGGCAGGGGCAGGTGCGGGTGCCGGGGCAGCGGCGGCGGGCGAGCCGCTACCGATGACGCCCAGCTGCCCGCCAACGTTGACGGTGTCGTCTTCCTGCGCGGTGATCTCCAGCAACGTGCCCGCGACCGGGGACGGGATCTCGGTGTCGACCTTGTCGGTGGAGACCTCGAGCAGCGGCTCGTCCACAGCGACCTCGTCACCGACGGCCTTCAGCCAGCGGGTGACGGTGCCTTCGGTAACCGATTCGCCCAGCTCCGGCATGTTGACCGGGGTTCCGGACGCGGCCTGGGCCGGTGCCGCGGCTGCGGGAGCAGCTTCGGCGGGCGCGGGAGCCTGTGCGGCGGGCGCGGGTTCGGGCTCCGGCGCGGCGGCGGGCTCGGGAGCCTCGGCCGGCGCGGGGGCGGCGGCTTCGCCCGCATCGCTGATGATGCCGAGTTCGCCACCGACCTCGACGACATCATCTTCCTGGGCGACGATCTTCGACAGCACACCCGCCGTGGGAGACGGGATCTCGGTGTCGACCTTATCGGTGGAGACTTCGAGCAGCGGCTCGTCGACCTCGACCGTGTCTCCTTCCTGCTTCAGCCACCTGGTCACCGTTCCCTCGGTGACGCTCTCACCAAGAGCGGGCATCTGGACGGAGAAGGCCATGTCAGTTGACTCCTCTGACTGCTAGACGGGTCTACAACAGTTCGTTCCCCGGTGGTAGCTCACCGCGGGTCGTGGTGAGTTACCGGGCCGCCGATCATTGTGTGTGACACAGGCATTGTGCGTCGCACAGCCGATCGGTGCATGGCTCCGGGGATCCGTGTGGTTCTTGTACCGGGAACCATCCTTGCACTTATGGCCTCGCGACGTGGCAGAGGGCGTCCCTCAGACGGGAACTGGCACTATGGACTTACCGGTAACAAAGACCGGCCCGGCGGGGGACGAGGAGGTCAGCGCGCGTGGGTTTGCTCGATCGTTTCCGCCGGGGCGCGCGGGGGTCCGGAAAAGCTACTCGCGGGTACGGTAGCGACGCCCGCTATCTCGCCGAGTGGGTGCGCACGCATACCGGTGTCGAAGGGTTCATCGAACCGAAGACCACACTCACCGATGTGACCGTGGTGCTCGTGGCCGCCGACGGGGAATGGACGCGCCGGGCCATCGGTGAGCGCGGCGCCCAGAATCTCGCACGCGACCTGCGGATCCCCGTCTACGACGTGCACAAGACCGGCTATCCGCAGCGGATGCGCGATTACGACGCGCGCCGCCGGATCGAGCGGCAGCGTCAGATCGAACGCGATCTCGACGATCTGTAGCGCAGAAACGAGTGAGCCGTCCCCGACAGTGTCCGAGACGGCTCTTTCGCACACAGCCGCTACTCGGCGGCGATGTCCTCCAGCACCGCGATGAGGGTGCGGACCGGGACGCCGGTGCCGCCCTTACCGATGTAGCCGAACGGGCCACCGGTGTTGTAGGCCGGGCCCGCGATATCGACGTGTGCCCACTGCACGCCCTCGGGCACGAACTCCTTCAGGTACAGCCCGGCCGCGAGCATGCCGCCCCAGCGGTGCGGGGTGACGTTGGCCAGATCGGCGACCTTGGAGTTGAGATCCGAGCGCAGCTCGGCGGGCAGCGGCATGGCCCAGCCGTTCTCGCCGACCTCGCGCGAGATGCGGGCGACGCGATCGCGGAAGTCGTCGGTGCCCATCACACCGGGAGTGCGGGTGCCGAGCGCGACCATCTGCGCGCCGGTCAGGGTGGCGACGTCGATGAGGTAGTCGGGCTCGTCTTCGCCGGCGCGGACGATGGCGTCGGCCAGGATGAGCCGCCCTTCGGCGTCGGTGTTGATCACCTCGACGGTGGTGCCGCCGTACTGGGTGAGCACGTCGCCGGGACGCTGCGCGGTGGCCGAGGGCATGTTCTCGGCCATCGGCACGGTCGCGGTGACGGTGATCGGCAGGCTCAGCCGCGCGGCCAGCAGCGCGGTCGCGACGACCGCGGCGGCGCCGGCCATATCCGAGGTCATGTTCTCCATGTTCGCCGCGGGCTTGATGGAGATGCCGCCGGTGTCGAAGGTGATGCCCTTGCCGACCAGCGCGACCTTCTTCGGGCCGCCCGCATAGGTGAGCCGCACCAGCCGCGGCGGGCGCGAGGAACCCTTGCCGACGCCGACGATACCGCCGTAACCGCCTGCCTCCAGGGCGTTCTCGTCCAGCACCTCGACCTCGAGCCCGGCGGCCTCGGCCAGCGCCTCGGCGCGCGCGGCGAACTCGGCCGGGTAGAGATGGCTTGGCGGGGTGTTGACGAAATCGCGTGCGGTGGCGACGGCCTCGGCCACCAACTGCGCGCGCAGCAGTTCCACGATGCCGAAACTCGGCTCGGGTACCAGTAATTCGATCCGCACCACCGGACGTTCGTCGGACTTGGGTGCCGACTTACTCGACCGGAACGGAGTGAAGGAGTAGGCGCCGAGATAGAAGCCTTCCGCCGCGGCGGTGAGGTCGAGACCCGACAGCGTGGTCGATACGAGCTCGGTGCCCGACAGCGAGCGTCCGGCGACGCCCGCGGAGCGGCGGATCTGCTCGGCGTCGAGCTTCTCGGCACTGCCCAGGCCGACGGCGAGCACACTGGTGACGCCCTCGAGCGAGGCAGGCGCCGGGAACCGGGTCAGCTCCTCGGCCTTGCCCTTCGCGCCGACGGCACCGAGCTGATCCAGCAGTTCCGCGCGTACGTCGGCGTCGAGCACATCACCGAACAGGTCCTCGGGCACGATCGCGGGGCCGTTCTCGGAGGAGGTCAGTCCGATGACGAGCACGTCGGTGTCGGGGCCGATGGCTTCGGTGCGGTGGAGTTCGGGGCCGAGTGGGCGATCAGCGACAGCGGTCATGGGCTCAGGCTAGCCGCGGCGTACCGATCGCCGATCGCTACCTCGGCCGAACTGTCACCGCGCGTTGCGGCCGTGTGCGTGGACGATGGCAGGTGGCCCGGCGACGACCGTCAGGGGAGTCGGGCGAAGCGCGCCGCCACACCGTCGAGAAGCAGCTCGATGCCGGCCTCGAGGACCCCGTCGAAATCGATCTCGGGTGGACCGCTCGCGCCGAACAGCTTGTCCATCACCGGACGTGAGGTCGGATCGAGTAGTTCGGCCAGCTCGGCGTGCACCTCCTGTTCGGGATGGGTCTGCGGATCGATGGCTCGTTCGACATGCTCGGCGCTCCACAGCAGACCCATGCCCTGGACCAGGCCGGAGACGGCGAGATAGGTCGACAGGATGTCTTGCGCGGTCATACCGGGCTGGTCCAGGGCGCTGAAGATGCGCTCCAGAATGTCGAACAGCGCGGGCCCGACCGGTGGTCTGGTGCGGGCAAGCACCGGCAGCACCCACGGATGACGCTGGTAGAGCTGCCATTCCTGGCGGGCTTCGTAAGCCACCTGCTCGCGCCAGCCCGCCAGTTCCGGTGGTGGCGGTGGCACCTCGGCGAGCGCCAGTTCGGCCATGGCGGCCAACAGTGCTTCCCGGTCGGGGTAATGGCGATAGAGGGCAGCGGTGGCCACACCGAGTTCGCTCGCCAGCCGCCGGGTGGACAGGCCGTCGATGCCGAGTCGGTCGGCCAGCTCCACGGCGGTGCCTGCAATGCCGACGGCGGTGAGCGGGCCGCCGGTGGGGCGGCGGGTGGGTGCGGCGCGGTGCGCGGGGGTGAGGGCGTCGCGGCGAGCCCGGTAGGCGCGGGCCTGACATGAACGGGAGCAGTAGCGGCGCCGGCGTCCACGCACGGGGTGGGCGAGTGGTTGTCCACAGATTGGGCACGCGCTCGTATCCGGTCGGTCGGCCGGGCCGACGCCACGGGCGCGCGATTCGCTCATTTCGACACAGTAAGCAGTGTGACGAAATTATGGCAATGCCGTTGTTGCCGCTTTACGTTGGCTGGGACAGACGCTGTTCACTTGGGAGGAAACGGTTATGGGCGACACGCTGACGGTCCGGCGGGCGACAGAGGCGGATCGGGATTCGGCGATCGAGGCCTTCGGCCGGTGCACGGACGAGGTGGTGACCGCGTGGATTCTCGAGGGGCATCCGGTCGAGCCGTTCCGTGACGAACACGTGCCGGAGCTCATCGATCGCGGGCTGAAGGAGGACGAGATCTGGCTCGCCGGGGTCGGCGAGGAGATCTGGGCGGTGTCGATCTGGCAGCACGTCACCTCGGCGGATCGGTTCGTGGCCGAGGCCGAGCAGACGCGAGCGTTGCTGGAACAGGTACCGGACCTGAGCCTGATGCGCCGGTTGACCGTGCTGACCGCGCTGCTCGCCGAGGAGCATCCGCGCGAGTTTCCGCACGAGTACCTCCAGGTGATCGTCACCGTTCCCGAACATCGCAGTAAGGGCGCGGGCGCCGCGATCCTCGCCGATCGGCTGAAGGTGTACACCGACGAGCAGGTTCCGGCGTTCCTCGAGGCCAGCACCGAACGCTCGTCGCGGTTGTACGCGCGGCATGGATTCGAGGGGACCGGTAAGACTCATGCGCTGCCGGAGAACGGGCCGACCTTGCGACCGATGTGGTTCCGCCCCTGAGCAGACATCTCTGCGTATTGCGTGGGTGCGGCCTCGAGCACACGCCCGGACGTGGCAGGTCTTGGCGGCCTACCCGGCGGGTTAAGCTCGCCGGGTGAGCAACGCTGACCTGCTGCAAGGCCCGATCCATGATCTCCACGTCGAACTCGGTGCGAGTTTCGCGCCGTTCGGCGGCTGGGAGATGCCGGTGTCGTACGCGGGGACCGTTGCCGAGCATCAGGCCGTGCGGACCGCGGTCGGCCTGTTCGACGTCAGCCATCTCGGCAAGGCGACCGTGCGGGGACCGGGTGCCGCCGAATTCGTGAACGCGACGCTGACCAACGACCTGGGGCGGATCCGTCCGGGCAAGGCGCAGTACACCCTGTGCTGCACCGAGGACGGCGGCGTCATCGACGATCTGATCGCCTACTACGTCAGCGACGACGAGATCTTCCTCGTCCCCAATGCCGCCAACACCGCGACGGTGGTCGCCGAAATGCAGAAAGTGGCGCCCGACGGCGTCACCGTGACCGACGAGCACCGTGCCTACGCGGTGTTCGCGGTGCAGGGCCCGAACTCCACCGAGGTCCTGACCGCGCTCGGCCTGCCGACCGAACTCGAGTACATGGCCTACGCCGACGCCGAATGGGACGGGCGTCCGGTGCGTGTCTGCCGGACCGGCTACACCGGCGAACACGGCTACGAACTGCTGCCACGCTGGGACGATGCCGCACCGCTGTTCAGTGCCCTGGTGCGCGAGGTGCGGGCAGCCGGCGGCCAGGTCGCCGGGCTCGGCGCACGCGACACCCTGCGCACCGAGATGGGCTATCCGCTGCACGGTCACGAACTGTCCCCCGAGATCACGCCGGTGCAGGCGCGGGTCGGCTGGGCGGTGGGCTGGAAGAAGCCGCAGTTCTGGGGCAAGACGGTGCTCGAGCAGGAGAAGGCGGCCGGGCCGCGGCGAATCCTGTTGGGGCTCAAAGCGCTCGATCGTGGAGTTTTGCGTCAGGGTCAGCAGGTGCTGCGTGGCGATCAGGTCGTGGGTGAGACCACGTCGGGAACCTTCTCACCGTCGCTGAAGCAGGGCATCGCGCTCGCTCTGCTCGATACCGACGCGGCGATCGAACCGGGCGCCGAAGTCGAGGTCGACGTCCGTGGGCGGCGGCTGCGGTGCGAGGTCGTGCGCCCGCCGTTCGTCGAGGTCAAGGCGAAGTAGCCCCACCTCGGCCCGCGGGCGGGCAACCGGCGGCCCTGAATCGGCGATCGCTGCCGCCCCGGCCTGCCGCCGTCGTCGTCGTCGGGCCAGGCCGGAGTCAGACCCGCCCATGGCGCGTGGATGTGACGCGCTATCACGCGACCGCCCGGTATCCGAAGGTAAACGCGCCGAAAACCTGGAAAACCTCGCCCGATAAGATCGGCGGCATGACCGCTGCCGCACAGTTCACCCGTATTCCGCATCCGGCGCCACTTCCGGAGCAGCGGGTACAGGAGATTCTGACGGGGCCGGGCTTCGGCCGGTACTTCACCGACCACATGGTCTCCATCGACTACACCGACGCCGATGGATGGTCCAACGCCCGCGTGGAGCCCTACGGCCCGCTTTCGATGGACCCGGCGACCATGGTGTTCCACTACGGTCAAGCCATCTTCGAGGGTTTGAAGGCCTACCGGCAGCCCGACGGCGGCGTTTCCTGCTTCCGGATCGACGCCAACGCCACCCGCTTCCGCAAGTCCTCGCGCCGGATGGCGATGGCGGAACTGCCGGAGGAACTGTTCATCGAGTCGGTCCGGCAGCTGCTCGAGGTCGACGAGCGCTGGGTGCCCGC
Source organism: Nocardia sp. NPDC059180 (assembly GCF_042754945.1). NCBI lineage: Bacteria > Bacillati > Actinomycetota > Actinomycetes > Mycobacteriales > Nocardiaceae > Nocardia > Nocardia sp. NPDC059180. The sequence goes on along the minus strand of NZ_JBHZBU010000003.1, from coordinate 663,626 downwards.
CGCAGGCGGCGAGGAGTCGCTCTATCTGCGGCCGTTCATGTTCGCCACCGAATCCGGTCTCGGCGTGAAGCCCGCCTCGGCCTACAAGTACTTGCTGCTCGGCTCGCCCGCCGGTGCCTATTTCCCGCGCGGTGTGAAGCCGGTGCGGGTGTGGCTGTCCACCGAGTACGTGCGCGCCGCCCCCGGCGGCACCGGCGAGGCGAAGGTGGCGGGCAATTACGCGGCCTCGCTGCTGGCCCAGGCCGAAGCCACCGAGAAGGGCTGCGACCAGGTGGTGTGGCTGGACGCCTGCGAGCGCCGCTATGTCGAGGAGATGGGCACCAACAACCTGTTCTTCGTCTTCGGATCCGGCTCCGACGCCCGCCTGGTCACCCCGGCGCTGTCGGGTTCGCTGCTGCCCGGTATTACTCGTGACTCGTTGCTCACCCTGGCCGCCGACTCCGGCTACCAGGTCGAAGAGCGCAAGATCTCGGTGGAGGAATGGCGTAAGGGCGCCGAATCCGGTGAGATCACCGAGGTTTTCGCCTGTGGCACCGCCGCCGTCATCACCCCCGTCGGGTGGGTGCGCTCCGGCGACGAGGAGTTCGCCATCGGCGGCGGTGAGCCCGGCGAGGTGACCATGGCGCTGCGTGAGACCCTCACCGGAATCCAGCGCGGCACCTTCGCCGATATCCATCAGTGGATGCGCCGTCTGTGACGGTTCCCAGATATCCGGCCGCCGGGCTGTTGATATCCGCCGCCGCGCGGTGCCCGGCACCTGCCGGATAGCTGTTCGGATCGGTCAGCCGAGCATCATGATCGCGTGCCATTCGTCCAGCGACGTCGGGCGCAGCACGTAATTGTTGGTGCGGATGTCGTCCAGCGAGGCGTTCGGGTCCTGGCTGTACCAGTGGCCGGGGTAGACGGTTGGGTTGCCGTCCAGTTCGGACAGGTAGCGCAGGCTGCGGAACATGGCCTCGGAATCGCCGCCGGGGAAATCGGTGCGGCCGCACCCGTCGACGAACAGGGTGTCGCCCGCGATCAGGCGGTTGTCGAACAGGAAGCACTGACTGCCCGGGGTGTGTCCGGGGGTGTGCAGCAACTCGATGTCGAACGCGCCGACCGAGACCTTGTCGCCGTGATCGTGGCCTGTCAACTCGCTGGGCGCGATGCCGGTGACATTGGCGACCCAGGATAGTTCCTCGTGGTTGACATGCACTGCGACGCTTGTCTTTTCGAGTAATTCCCGCACTCCGCGCAGCGTGAATCCGAGCATGGTGCCACCGACATGATCGGGATGGTGATGGGTGGCAAGCACCCCGGTCAGCCGCAGCCCGTCGTTCTCGGCGATATCGGCCAGCTCACCCGCGGCATACGCCGGATCGACCACCACACACTCACCGGTATCTCGGTCGCCGATCAGGTAGGCGAAATTGCGCATCTGTGTCGCGATGGGATCACCGACGGCGAAATCCCGCCCAGACAACAGCTGACGAAAATAGAGGCGCTCGGCTGACATACCCGCCACTGTAGGGCCATGGGTATCGGCGGTGTGGGGTCAGCTGGCCAATTCGACAACGTTCGAGCCCCGAAGCCGAGATCCGCGCAGGTGGGGCGCCCGCGGGTGACTGGGACGGTTGCTACCGAACTCGACTCGGTGAGTTGGTCTGCGTCCCCTTGGCGAGCGGGTCGAAGGGAATACCTTTCGCCCACCTCTGAGCGACAACGCGATCTGTTGTCGCTCAGAGGTGGGCGAACAGCACTATCCCGGCAGCGCGGCGACGAAACATGTCGTACACCGCGTGCACACTGGGCAGTATGGGCGGGGCGGAATTCTGCACGATTTCAGGCATCGAGCTGCGATACGTGCTGACCTGGGTCATGTTCGAGGCCATGCGACCGGTTTCGGTCGCCGAACTGACGAACGGGTTAGCACGTGCGGGGTTTGGAGTTCGAGGGCGATCGTCGAAGACAGTGTCGGACGCGTTGCGGTGGGAAATGCGGCGCGGGCGGGTTATCCGCCGTGGACGTGGGCTGTACGGGCCGGGCAGCATGCCTCGGCAGACCGCCGCCCGAATCCGCGACCGCGTGCGCCGGATGCGCGCGGTTGCTTCTCGAGCGGATCAGTCTCTTAGTGATACCGATCAGTTTCCCAGCGAAAGGCCGAGGGCAGTGATGGCGGTGGTGGACTCGACGATGGCGCCGAGGACGTCTCCGGACAACCCGCCGAACCTTTGCACGCAATGCCGCGTCATGACTAGCGAGAGGACCGTGGCGACGACGATGACGCTCGGCCCCAGCCAGCGATACTCCGGCACCGCGAAGACCGCGACCGCCACGGCGACGAGCCCCCATGCACCTACTGTGACCAGCGATTGCGTGCCCGCGACCAGCGTGCCGAACCCGGTGCCCGGAGCTGCCACCGTGCCACGCCGGCACGCGGCAACAACAGCAACCCGGGCCACCGCTACCGCCAGCGCCACCGCGAACCACCGGTCCGCCTCGGCCAGTGCCGCGAACGAGAACGCTTGCACGCCAACGGCGAACACAATGGCCGCCACCCCGAACGGCCCGGCGCTACCGCTCTTCATGATCTCGCGCGCCCGTTCGGGCGGGCCGTAGCTGCCGAGTCCGTCGGCGGTATCGGCGAGCCCGTCCAGGTGCATGCCCCGGGTGCTCAGCGCGAGCACCCCGACGGCAATCAGTCCGGCCACCGCCGAGCTCGCCCCGGCCACCGTGAGCAGCCACAGCACCCCGCACGCCAATGCACCGAGCGCGGCCCCGACCACCGGCGCCCAGGCGATGGCGTGCTTGGCGCCTTCGCGGTCCACCGCGGCGGGCCCGCGCACCGGCAGGACCGTCAGCCAGGAGAACGCCAGCCGCGCGCCGCTCATTTGTGCAGGTCGACAGCCGGAACGTCTTCGGCGGTGCTGACGCCGGCCTCGTCGAAGGTGGCCATCTCGGTGAGCGTGGCGACGGCAGCCCGCAGGATCGGGAGGGCGGTGAGGGCGCCGGAACCTTCGCCGAGTCGCATTTCGAGATCGATCAGCGGGTCCAGGCGCAGGTTGGTCAGGGCCAGTGCGTGGGCGGGTTCGGTGGAGCGGTGGCCGGCCAGCCACCAGTCGCGGGCGCCCGCGGCGAGGTCCTCGGCGACGAGGGCTGCGGCGGTGACGACGAGCCCGTCCAGGATGACGGGAGTGCGGCGGACGGCGGCCTGGGCGAGGAAGCCGGCCATGGCGGCGATATCGGCGCCCGCCGCGACGCGCAAAAGGTCGACGGGCTCCTTGGCCACCGGTCGGGCGCGGCGCATGGCATCGCGGATGGCGGCGACCTTGCGGATCCAGCCCGCATCGTCGACACCGGTGCCGCGACCGACAGCCGCTACCGGCTCGGTGCTGGTGAGAGTGGCGATCAGTACCGTCGCCGGGGTGGTGTTGCCGATCCCCATATCGCCCGCGATGAGCAGGTCGGCGCCCGCATCGATCTCCTCGTCCGCGATGGCGCGGCCCGCGGCCAGTGCGGCGGCGACCTCGTCGGCGGTGAGGGCGTCCTCGCGGTCGATGGAACCGCTGGACCTGCGCACCTTGTGCTGTGAGATTCCCGGATCGGTGTCGGCGTCCACTGCGATATCGACCACCCGCACGGTCGCGTCCGCAACCCGTGCCACTGCGTTCACCGCGGCCCCGCCGCCGAGGAAGTTCGCGACCATCTGCGCGGTCACCTCGCTCGGATAAGCCGAGACCCCGTGCCTGGCCACCCCGTGATCGCCAGCGAACACGACCACCCGCGCCCGCTCGAACTGCTTCGGCGGGCATACACCCTGACATGCGGCGACCCAGTTACCGAGGGTTTCCAGCCGCCCCAGCGCACCACCGGGTTTGGTCAGTCGGGTCTGCCGCAGCTGCGCCGCCGCCCGAACCTGCGCGTCCGGCGCCGCAACCGCCCCGAATCCGTCTGTCACTGTGCCGAGCTCCTCCGGTCGGGCATCCATCACCTGCGCACCATCTTGCCCGGCGATGATCATCTACCGCCCACCACCCGCCACGGTCACGGCTGTCGATGTCTTCAACGCGCCGGCAGTCGTCGTCAACGCGCCAGCAGTTCGCGGGTCAGCGCCTCGCCCCACCAGCGTTCCACGCGTTCGGGTGGCCAGCCGCGATCGACGGTGAATGTGGTGTAGACGTCGATGGTGCACAGCGCGGCGTAGATGTCGGTGGCTGTCGCGATATCGAGACCGGGCCGGAGGGTGCCGTCGGGCCAGGACGCGAACACCTCGGTGCGCGTGCGATCGCCCAGCTTCCTGGCGCGGTGGTAGACGTCGGCGAGATCGGGTTCGGTGCGGCCGGCCTCGCGCACCAACTCGATGAGGTCACCGGCGCGTTCGAACAGTCTGCGGTCGTATCCGGCCATGGCGGCGAGCTGTCCTGCGGGGTCACCGCGCTGCTCCAATTCGGCGAGCTGCTGCGGCAAGCCTGCCGCCAGATCCGCAGCGTCCACCAGCGCCCACACCAGGCCCGTTTTGGTTCCATACGCCGAATACACCGTGGGCACCGACACGCCCGCAGCCTGCGCCACATCGCGCACGCTGGTCGCCGCCCAGCCCTTGGCAATGAACAGCCGGCCCGCGGCCTCGGCGATCTCGGCGCGGGTGCGGTGTGCCTGTGCCTGGCGGCGCAGGGAGTCGTAGCGCCGACGTCCGGACTCTGGCTGCACTGTTGACCCTCCGATTTTCCTATGGCTATATTCAATATAGGTCATGTAAAACGAATTGGTTCGACGTGGGTGTGCCGACGGCAACCATGTGCCGGAGAGGGCACCTTCGATGGAACTCAGCACGGCGGCCGGTATCGGTGGACTCGGATTCGTCTCGGCGGCGTTCGTCGTCAACTACTTCTATCTGCGCGCCCGGCTCCCGCTGCCGGGATCAGCGGTGAACCTGGACCAGGTCGAAAGCTCCTTTGCGGCGGGCGCTGTCGCGTTGAAGCGGTCGTCGGTGATCGCGCCGGCGACGTGGCTGTTCACCACGGTCTTCGCGGCCGGACTGCTATCAGTGCTGTGGCGCGGAGATGACGGCCAGACGGCTTGGGCGCTCATGGGATTCGCGGGTGTGCTGATGCAGAACGCGACGTTTGTCGTTGTCGAGGCGCTGCGATTCGGCATGGCGGCCGGTGCTGCCGCCGCACGTGGGGTGAACGCCGGCCTCTGGGGGCTCACGAATGTGCTGTTCGGCTTCAATCAGGTCTTCCTGGCGACGGCGCTGCTGGGGTTCAGCATCGCGGGCGCCGAGACCGAATTCATGTCGGCATGGTTGACCTGGCTCGGGTATGCCAGCGCGGCATTGCTTTTCGTGTCGTCCTCGGCCGCGCCGTTCAATGTCGACGGCACCAACCGTCTCGGCCCGGTCGGGCTGATCGGCTGGCTGGGCTGGGCGATGTGGATCGTAGGTTGCAGCATCGCGCTGCTGCGGTTGTGAGCGAGTGGGCGCCCTGGGCGGGTGGCTGTGGAGGCGGCCGCGAGCGCGCAGGCGCTGCCCACGTGCCGGCGCGCCGGGTCTGTTCAAGCGCGCCGGGGCGCGGGGTCTGATCGCCGGGAACTCAGCCCAGTCGCAGCGGCAGCCCCGCGACGATGAGAAACGCTTCGTCGCACGCCTGGGCGAGGCGCTGGTTGAGGGTGCCGATTTCATCGCGGAACAGGCGGCCGGAGCGGGTGGCGGGGATGATGCCCATGCCGACCTCCGGGCTGACGATGATGAGGCGATGTTCGTAGGCGGTGACCGCAGCGACGAGGGCATCTGCGTCGGGGGTGATGGTGCCGCGGGGGGACTCCCAGGCCGCGCGGGCGTCGATGCGTGCGGTGAGCCAGGTGCCGATGTCGTCGATCAGCGTCGCGCCCGAGAACGGCTCGGCCAGAACTGTTGCGGTATCGGCATTCTCGACCACGACCCAGTCGTCGGGCCGACGGTCCCGGTGCCGGGCGATGCGCTCGGCGAAATCCGCGTCGGCGGGGTCCGGGACCGCCGTCGCGAGATACCGCACCGGACCATCCGCGACCAGTGACTCCGCATACGCCGACTTGCCCGACCGCGCGCCGCCGAGGACGAGCGTGCGCCGTACGGACGAGGACAAGCGGGGCTGTGGCACCCTGGCACGCTATCAATCGCCGATCCGGTGCGGCCGGGCGAACGGGCCATCGCGAAGCCGATCACGTGCCGGTACGCAGGGCTATTGCGTCCCTGCCCCGAACCGGCGCCGGTATTCCGTCGGCGCGATACCGACCACGCGCTGGAAGTGGTGCCGAAGCAGCGCCGCGGAGCCGAACCCGGCGCGGGAGGCGATCTGCTCCAGCCCGAGGTCGGTGTCTTCCAGGAGGTGTTCGGCGAGCAGGACGCGCTGGGTGGTGAGCCATTTGACCGGGGTGGTGCCGGTTTCGGCGGCGAAGCGACGGGCGAAGGTGCGGGTGGACATCGTGGAGCGGGCGGCGAGGGCTTCGACGGTGTGCGGGAGTTCGAGGTTTTCCGTCATCCACTGCAGGGTCGTGCCGAGGCTGTCGGAGCCGCATTCGGCGACCGGACGTTCGATGAACTGGCGCTGTCCGCCGTCGCGCTGGGGTGGGACCACCATGCGGCGGGCGATGCCGTTGGCGGCGGCGCTGCCGATCTCGCGCCGCACCAGATGCAGGCAGGCGTCGATGCCCGCGGCGGTGCCCGCGCTGGTGATGAGGTTGCCTTCGTCGACGAAAAGCACGTCCGGGTCGACGGTCGCCGCGGGGAATTGCGCGGCCAGCTGGTCCACATAGCGCCAATGGGTGGTGCATTTGCGGCCGTCCAGCAACCCCGCGGCACCCGCCAGGAACGCACCGGAGCAGACGGTGAGCACGATGGCGCCGGCATCGGCGGCCGCGCGCACGGCGTCGACGACAACGGGGTCGTGGCCAGTGGAAGCCGGGAAGGCGGGGATCGCGACCAGATCCGCGGCGGCGAGTTCGTCGAGCCCGTACTCGGGGGTGACGGTGACACCCGGCGAGGTGGCGGGCAGCGGCTTGCCGGGCTCGACCCCGCACACCCGGAAGTCGAATCCGGGCAGCCCGTCGGCGGTGCGATCGAGGCCGAACACCTCGCAGACCACTCCGAACTCGAACATGGCCAGCCGCTCGGACAACACCACAGCGACTCTCGACAGCATGCCGCCAGTCTATCTGGCTGAATATTGATGAACTATGTCAGTACTGCCACTTTCGGCTGGATATCGGCGAAAGGACAATTACTGCCATGGCTGGATTGGTGATAACCCTCATGGCATTGGCGGCGTTCGCGGCGACGATCGGATGGCTCGGATTCGGCCGAGTCGGGTCGACGGATGTCGTCGATCGCGACGTCGAACGGGCACGCGCCGAACTGCTGGCAATGCGTTCGCGGGCGCCTCATCGCTGAGCGGTCGTGTGCGATTCGGAATCGCTGCACCGGGGCGATGCCGGGGTGATATGGCTGCCGCAATGGTCCCCGTGGTCAACGCCCTGCCGGACGAGCAGCGCGCTATGCGGGGCCGACGATTACAGCGGATCGCCGAATCACCGGCGCGGATGGCGTCGGATAGGCCGACGGCAGACCGAGCGGCGCAGGGACCGCCGATCGGACTCAGACCGCGTCGCCGGGCCCGACGCGCGGCTTCGGCGCCCTCATCTTGCGGATCTGCGAGGCGCGCACGAACGCGTACCAGCCCAGGCGGAACCCGGTGTCGGTGGAATCGGGGAACCGCTCGCGGACCCGGTTGTTGATGATGCGGCCGAGCATGACGCCCTCGATGGCCATGAACAGCATCATGACCAGCATGGCGAGCGTCACCACCGACTGCAGGGCGGGCGCGGCGAACATCGACACGATCAGTACCAGCGCCATCGGCATGAACAGGCCGACCAGGTTGCGCCGGGCATCGACGATGTCACGGACGAACGCGCGCACCGGGCCCTGATCGCGGGGCAGCAGGTACTTGTCCTCGCCGGCGAGCATGCGGGCGCGACGGTCCTGGGCGGCGGCGCGGCGCTCGGAGGCGGCCGTCTTGCGCTCGGCCTTGTCGCCTCGGTTGGCCTTGCGCCGGGCGCGGGCCTCTTTCGCGGTGAGCGGAGCTGGAGCGACCGGACCGCGGCGCTTGCCTTCGGCGTCACGACGTTTCGGCGTCGGCCGGCCTTTGCCCGCGGTGGCGGTGGCCGCCTGCCGCGCGGAACTCGCGTCGGGATCGCCGTCCGCGGTCGTGCGGTCGGCGGGCTCGTCGGTGGTGCTGGAGTCGCCGCGGCGGAACAATTTCACAGCAACCAGGCTATTCGATATATGCCACGGCCGGAAATGCGGTCTACCCGACATGGTGGGCGGGCTCACCCGGGTCGCGTCCATCTCAGGCGAGGAAGGTGGCAAGATGGGAATAGCAGCCCGCCCGGTGGTGTTGACTCCCGACGAGCCGTGCGCTGTTCACGGGATGACCACAGCTGTCCTTAGGAGAGTTCATGACAGTGCAGAACGAGACCGAAGTCCATGGTGTGACGCTCACCGACGCAGCCGCCTCGAAGGCGAAGGCTCTGCTGGACCAGGAAGGCCGTGAGGACCTGGCGCTGCGGATCGCCGTGCAGCCGGGTGGTTGTGCGGGCCTGCGCTACCAGCTGTTCTTCGACGACCGTTCGCTCGACGGCGACCTGACCGTCGACTTCGGCGGCGTGAAGCTCGCGGTCGACCGGATGAGCGCGCCGTACGTGCAGGGTGCCTCGATCGACTTCGTCGACACCATCGAGAAGCAGGGGTTCACCATCGACAACCCCAACGCCACCGGCTCCTGCGCCTGCGGCGATTCGTTCAACTGATCTCAGTTGTTCCTTCAACGGACACGTAGTTGATACGGTGAAGACCCGGACTTCGGTCCAGGTCTTCGCCTTTTGCCGCCTTCTCCAGAGGGGTTCAGCTACGTGTCCATTGCCGTATCCGCGTCCATTGCGACCGACCATCTCATGCGTTTTCCCGGGCGGTTCGCCGACGCTCTGCTGGCCGACCAGCTCGACCATGTCTCACTGAGCTTCCTCGTCGACGATCTGGTGATCCGTCGCGGAGGCGTCGGTGGCAACATCGCCTATGCCATGGGTCTGCTCGGCCGCACCCCGCTGCTGCTCGGTGCCGTCGGCGCCGATTTCGCCGAGTACCGGCAGTGGCTCGAATCCCACGGTGTCGACTGCTCGGCCGTGCACATCTCCGATTCCGCGCATACCGCGCGTTTCGTCTGCACCACCGACGAGGACATGGCGCAGATCGCGTCGTTCTACCCCGGCGCGATGAGCGAGGCTCGCGATATCTCGATCGCGGGCTTGGTCGAAACCCGGAAGATGGATCTCGTGCTGGTCGGCGCCAACGACCCCGAGGCGATGCTGCGCCATACCGCCGAATGCCGTGAACTCGACATTCCGTTCGCCGCGGATCCGTCCCAGCAGCTGGCCCGCCTCGACGGCGACCAGACCGTTCAGCTCATCGACGGCGCCACCTACCTGTTCACCAACGAATACGAGTGGGGTCTGCTCAAGCAGAAGTCCGGGCTGACCGAGGAAGAAGTGGCCAAGCGCGTCGGCATCCGGGTCACCACGCTCGGCAAGAACGGCGTGCTCGTGGTCGACCGCGACGGCACCGAGGTGCGCGTGGGCGTGGTGCCGGAGAACGCCAAGGTCGACCCGACCGGCGTCGGTGACGCCTTCCGCGCAGGTTTCCTCACCGGCCACACCGCGGGCCTGAGCCTGGAACGCGCCGCGCAGCTCGGTTCCCTGGTGGCCGTGCTGGTGCTGGAAACCGTCGGCACTCAGGAGTGGACCCTGGATCCCGACGACGCGCTCAAGCGCCTCACCCAGGCTTATGGGTCCGAGGCTGCCGCCGAACTCGAGTCACTGCTGCGCTGAGGTTCGACTCGTGCGGCGTTCGTCCGCTGCACGAGCCGTGCGCGGCTTCCAGCGCGAGGTGGGCGTTTCGTTCGGCCCTGCGAGCCCTCCCGCGTTCGAGCGGGGGAGATCTCGAGCCCATCTAGCCCCCAGACATACGAGTGCCCCCGCTCGAATCGAGCGGGGGCACTCGTATGTCTCATAGGCCTACAGCGACACCGGGTACGTCGGCTCCTGGATCTCCGGCTTGATCCGGTCCTCGACGAAGATCCCGTGCCACACCATGAACACCAGCAACGTCCAGAGCCTGCGGCTGTGGTCGGAGGTGCCTGCCCGGTGTGCCTCGAGCATCTTGGTGATCGCGGCCTTGTCGAGCAGGTGATCGGTCTGGGATTCGGCGATCTGCTGCTGGGCCCAGTCGTAGAGTTCGGTGCCGCGCAGCCAATGCCGCAGCGGGACAGGGAAACCCAGCTTGGCGCGGTGCAGCACATGCGGGGGCACGATGCCTTCGAGCGCCTGGCGCAGGGCGTACTTGGTGGTGTCCTTGGTGATTTTCTGCTCGAACGGAATCCGCTCGGCGACAGCGAAGACCTCCGAATCCAGGAACGGCACTCGCAGCTCCAGCGAGTTCGCCATCGTCATCTTGTCGGCCTTGACCAGGATATCGCCGCGCAACCAGGTGAACAGATCCAGATGCTGCATGCGTGCCACCGGATCCCAGCCGCTGGACTTCGCGTAGATCGGCTCGGTGACATCCTGATGGGTCCATTCCGGCCGGAAATCGCGCAGCACCGAACGCAATTGGGCGTCGCTGAAGCTGCGGGCATTGCCGTAGTAGCGCTGCTCCAGGGTCAGCGAACCGCGGTGCAGCAGGCTCTTGCCGCGGGTGCCCTCCGGAATCCGGTCCGACAGCTTGCCCGCCAGCCTGCGCAACCCCTGCGGTAGCCGCTCGAACGGTTTCAGCGACAACGGCTCCCGGTAGATGGTGTACCCGCCGAACAGTTCGTCGGCGCCTTCACCGGACAGCACCACCTTGACGTGCTTACGGGCTTCCTTCGCCACGAAATACAGCGGCACCAGCGCGGGGTCGGCCACCGGATCGTCGAGGTACCAGACGATCTCGGGGATGGCCGCGGCGAACTCGGCGGGGGAGACAACCTTCACGATGTGCCTGGCCCCGATCGCGGCGGCACTCTCGGCGGCGACATCGACCTCCGAATAGCCTTCACGCTCGAAACCGGTGGTGAAGGTGATCAGGTTCGGGTTGTGCCGCATGGCCAGCGCCGCGATCGCGGTGGAGTCGATTCCACCGGACAGGAACGAACCGACGGTGACGTCGGCGCGCATGTGCTTGGCGACCGAGTCCTCGAGCGCTGCGGCGATCTCGCGGTAACGCGCCTGCTCCGAGCCCGCCGCGAACGGCTTCACCCGGAACTGTGGCTCGAAGTACCGGACGATCTTCGGCTCTTCACCGGGCTGGACCATCGCATAGCTGCCCGATTCGAGCCTGCGGATCGCGGCGTGCAACGTCTCCGGCTCCGGGACGTACTGCAACACGGTGTAGTGCTCGAGCGCGCGCGGATCCAGCTCAGCACCCGAACCGATCGCGGGCAGCAGCTCCAGCAGGCTCTTCTTCTCGCTGCTGAACGCGGTGCCGCCGGGGCCGGTCGCCAGGAAGAGCGGTTTGATGCCGAACGGGTCGCGCGCCAGGAACAGCTGCTCGGTCTCGGTATCCCAGATCGCGAAGGCGAACATGCCGCGAAGACGGCGCACCGCGTCCGGACCCCAGTAATGGAATGCCGCGACGATCGACTCGCTGTCACCCTCGGTGGTGAACATGGCGCCATCGGGGAATTCGGCGGCGTGCTCGCGCGCCAGCTCCTCGCGCAGCTCGAGGTAGTTGTAGATCTCACCGTTGAAGGTGAGGGCATAACGCTGCGGGTTGTCGGCCGGACCCCAGCGCAGCGGCTGATGCGAATGCTCGATATCGATGATCGACAGGCGGTTGAAACCGAAGATCACGTGCTCGTCGTGCCAGGTGCCGCGCTCATCCGGACCCCGATGGCGGCCGCAGTGCAGGGCGTCGTACACCTGCTCCACCGTGTCGGGCGCTGCTTTGTCAGACGTCAGAAATCCGAGCAGTCCACACACGGCGTCGGCAACCTCTTTCCTGTGGTCGGTTCCGCGCCGATTCTCGTCGTGCGCGGCGGGGGAATCCCAGGCGAAATCTAGTGACCGAGTATGCCCCACTCGACCGCTGATCGCGTCCTTCAGGGCGGCGTTGGCACCGGATCGCGACGGTGCCGGCGGCGAGAATCAGCCGAATCCTCGCGGGAATCCGGAGCGCATCGCGCTGGTGGGACTCTGGACCTCGAGCGCACGTCGACCACCGGCGGGCTCCGAATCATCACCGGGTGCCCGCGATGCGAATCGCTGCTTGCTGGGCAGATGGACGCATGGCCGCGGAAGCCTGGCGCCGCACGGAGTGTCGAAGCCGACCCGACGCGGAACCAAGACCAGGTTTGGTCTACGCTGCGTAGTACTCGGGCCGTCCCGTGGTGCTCCCTGCGCGAAAGCGCCGGTCTTCGCGGCGACGACCCGGCAAGCTGTTGACGTGCCGTCCCAAGCGGACGGTGCAGTGTCGGAATGTGTGGCGACCAGGAAGGCGTGAGCGTGGCGCACAAGGCGAGCGACGAGATCGGGGCACGACCCGCCCGGGGTCGGCAAGGCCGTATCCTGCGGCGGGCGGGGCTGGCGGTGTCCTTGGGGATCACCGCGATGCTCGTCTCGGGCTGCTCGATCGACAATGTCTGGCTGCGGTTCGGCTGGCCGTCCGGTATCACGGATCAGGCCACCCGCATGCGCGAGCTGTGGACCTGGTCGGTCATCGCCGCGCTGGTGATGGGTGTGCTGGTCTGGGGTCTGACCTTCTGGACCATCGCGTTCCATCGCAAGAAGAAGGACTCGCCGGAGTTCCCGCGTCAGACCGGCTACAACGTGCCGCTGGAGCTGTCGTACACCGCGGCCCCGTTCGTCATCATCGCGGTGCTGTTCTACTTCACCGTCGTCGTGCAGAACTACGTGCACGAGAAGGTCGACAACCCCGACGTCGTCGTGGACGTGACCGCCTTCCAGTGGAACTGGAAATTCGGCTACCGCAATGTCGATCTGAAGAACGGCTTCACCTACGCGGGCATCGACACCGAGCGCGAGAACCTCAACGAAGAGCAGCTCAAGGCCTACGAAGAGCGCATCGACCCCGAGCACGGCCACCCGCAGCCGGGTCCGTTGCACGGCAAGCCGGCAAACGACATCCTGTCCTACCTGCACTACGACAAGATCGAGACCATCGGCTCCAGCAACGAGATCCCGGTGCTGGTCCTGCCGACCGGTAAGACCATCGAGTTCCAGCTCGCCGCCGCGGACGTCATCCACGCCTTCTGGGTGCCGGAGTTCCTGTTCAAGCGCGACGTGATGCCGAACCCGAAGGAAAACCACTCCGACAACGTCTTCCAGATCACGAATATCGAGCGGGAAGGCGCGTTCGTCGGTCGTTGCGCCGAGATGTGCGGCACTTACCACTCGATGATGAACTTCGAGGTCCGCGCCGTCTCGCCGGAGAAGTTCCAGGCCTACATCGAAGCGCGCGACAAGGGCATGACCAACGCCCAGGCGCTCGAGTCCATCGGTGAATCGCCGGTGGCCACCTCCACCCGGCCGTTCAACACCGACCGCACCGTCAAGAGCGCGGCCGAGAGCAACTGAGGACTGATCTGACATGAAGATCGAAGCGCGGATTTTCGAACTGCTGACGTTGTTCTTCGTCATCGTCGGTATCGTCTACGGCTTCTTCACGGCACAGTCGCGCACCGGCGTCGAATGGGCGGGCACCACCGCCATCGTGCTGACCGCGGGTCTGTCGCTGATCATCGGCACCTACTTCCGCTTCGTCGCCCGGCGCCTGGACCTGCGCCCGGAGGACTACGAGGACGCCGAGATCGTCGACGGTGCCGGTGACCTGGGCTTCTTCTCGCCCGGCAGCTTCTGGCCGATCACCCTCGCGGCCGCCGGTTCGGTCACCGCCCTCGGCCTGGCCTTCTTCCAGTTCTGGCTGATCGGTATCGGCGTCGTGCTGATCCTGGTCGCCGCAGGCGGGCTGGTATTCGAGTACCACATGGGTCCCGAGAAGCACTGACACAACCTCACGACGAACGCCCCACCGGTTCCTACCGGTGGGGCGTTCGCTGTGTGACGGGGATTCTGCTGAGCAATCGGGGATTCTGCTGAGCGCCCGTCAAGCGACAGTTGTGCCTGGTGGGGCGCTGAGGGTTTCGGGAAGCCGGGCACGCCCTGATCGGCGAGAACGTGCCCGCATCGATATGCTCGTTCGGTGTCAGAACTGTGGATGTCGCGCCGGGGGGGAGCTCGGCGCACCGCTCGCGCGCACTGACCGCCGGCCCCGACTGAGCCTGAGCCCGTATGCCGGGGACCTGAACCGCGGCAAGCGGTATTCGGCCGCCACGAGTGAACTAGAACCCTCGCCAGTGGTACCTGACTGCGGCCCCTTCTCGTGCGATGCCGCAGCCATGTACCACTCGGCGGGGATCAGTCGGCGGATTCGTAGCGGAGGGCGTGTTCGGAGCGGCAGATTTCGTCGATGGTGGTCATGATGTCGCGCAGTTGCTCCGACGGGAGGGCCGAGGGGCGCAGGCGGCAGGTGAAGGTGATGAGGCCGTGGTCTTCGGTGGACAGGCCGCGAGTGGCGGATTCGTCGCGCAGGAACTTCGAGCGCACGCCGTAGGTCATGGCCGAGATGACGGTGAAGCAGCCGGTGCGTTCGCGGTGGCCGGCGAACAGGTCGTGCAGGCGGTAGAACACCGAGGTGTAGCTCGACAGCGGCGCGAACACGCCGACCCGGTAGGCGGGGCCGCGTTCGGAGGAGCTGATGACGGTGTCGGCGAGGTATTCGGCGTCGCGCAGGGTCAGCACCTTCGGGGTGAGCATGACCGCACCCGCGGCCGCGTTACGCACTGGCATGCCCGCGCGTCCGCCTGCCGCCGAGGCGATCACGCCCAGCGATTTGCGGGCCCGCGAACCGACTTCACGACGCGCGCGCAGCGAACGCGTCGGCGCGGTGGGGTAGAGGCTCGACCACTGGCCGAACCGCACCGTGCCCAGCTGAACGTGGCCGGTGCCGACCGGCCGCGACACCTTCAGCGGCGCCGTATCGACCCAGCGCCCCACCTGCAGCACCGCCTCACCGGGCCGGGTGACCTGCCTGTGCGCGTACTCGACGAACGAATCGAAGTCCAGGAAGCGGTGGGCGTTGGTGCTGAGCCAGCTGTGGTCCTTGTCCACCTCGACGGTGTCGAGGGTCAGCGCGGTGATGATGCCCGCCCGGCCACCCGCGCCGAGGATGCGGTGGAAGCGCTCGGTGTGATGGTCGCGCCCGCAGGTGCCGATCCGGCCGTCCGGGTCGACGTACTCGAGGTCGACGATGCGGTCGATGAACATGCCGTACTTGTGCGACGCGGTGCTCACCCCGCCGACGGAGGCGAACCCGCCCGCGGTGATATCTCGGTGATCGCCCACGATGGGTAGGCCGAGCCCGTGTGCGCCCAGCCGGCGGTCGATCTCCGAGAGCCTGGCACCAGCCTGCACACGGACCGTGCCGCGGCCGAGGTTGATATCGAGCACCGAGTTCATCCGCCGCATCGACACCACCGCGCGCTGATCGGGCACCGAAATGCCGTCGTCGACCAGCTCACCACCGCAAATGGTCAGCGGCTCGGCCCGCTCACGCGAATCGCGCACGGTGCGAACGACATCCGCGGTGTCACGAGGGAGATGTTCTTCGGCGGCGACAGACTGCGGCGTGCTCATGGCACGCAAGCTAACCACAGCGCGCCCGCTCGTGCGCGCCCGATCCACCGCCATTATCGACCCGGTGCGGCGAGCCGTTGGCTGAACAGCACCGATCCGCTCGCATCGCATAAATTGACCGTCAGTTCCCTTGACCTGCCGTCGATCGAAACCTCGCCGAAATGCTGGTAGGCACCGTCGAGCGGGGAGGTGCCGGGCTCCGGTGGAGCATGCACGAACACCGCTTCCGGTCCGAAGGTCCCGTCGAGGGTATTGGGTCCGAACGCGCCCGCGTTGAGGGGTCCGGAGACGAACTCCCAGAACTCGTCGAAGTCGGTGAACGCCGCGCGTTCGGGGGAGTAGTGGTGGGCGGCGGTGTAGTGGACGTCGGCGGTCAGCCACACCACGCCCTGCACCCGGTCGGCCTTGATCCCCGAGAGCACCTGGGCGATCTCGGATTCCCGCCCCGAGGGTGCGCCTGGATCACCGTTGGCGGGACCCTCGAACGCCGCCTTGCCATCCGGGACGACCAGACCGAGCGGAAGATCGTTGGCGACGATCTTCCAGGTGGCGGTGGAGGCGCGCAGCCCGTCGATGAGCCAGCGGGTCTGCTGCGGGCCGAAGATGCGGCCGTCGGGGGAGGTGTTGGCGCCGTTGGTGTCCTTGTAGGTGCGCATATCGAGCACGAATACATCGAGCAAGGGGCCGTAGGAGATCTTGCGGTAGAGCCTGCCGTCGGCGGTCTCGGCAGGGTCCAGCGGATTCCATTCGTGGAAGGCCTGCCAGGCGCGGGTGGCGAGGGTGTTCATATCGCGTTCGGCGTAACCCTTGTCGGCGGCGACGATGCCGCCCGGTGACCAGTTGTTGGTGGTTTCGTGGTCGTCCCACTGGACCAGTTGTGCGACCGAGGCATTGAAGCGGCGCACGTTGTCGTCGGTCAGGTTGTAGGCGTACTGACCGCGATACTGGTCGAGGGTCTCGGCGACGGCGCTCTTGGCCTCGGTGACGATGTTCTTCCAGATCCGGCCGTCGGGCAGCGTCACCGTTTCTTCCAGCGGTCCGTCGGCGTAGACGACATCGCCGGAGTGCAGGAACAGGTGCGGGTCGCGGGCGGCCATGGTGGAGAAGATTTTCATGCCACCGATGTCGGGGTTGATGCCGTAGCCCTGACCCGCGACGTCACCGGACCAGTGCAGCCGGATATCGGCGGGTGCCAGCGGCGCGGTGCGGAAGACGCCGGTGAGTGGCTCGGAGGCAGCGCCGTCTTCGCCCTCGAGGGTGACCCGATAGTGCACCTGCTGTCCTGCGGGCAGTCCGGAGATGCGGACGCGGCCGGTCCCGTCGGAGTCCGGGGTCAGCAGTGGCCCGGTGAATCGCTTGGCGTCGGTGAACGATTCGGTGGCCGCGGTCTCCACGATCAACGTCGCCGGTCGATCCGAACGCGCCCAGATCAGCGCGCCGTCGCTGCGCGGGTCACCGACCGCGACGCCGTGGGTGAGAGCGGGCCGCTGCCGGACCAGTCCCGGCCCCGAATCGTTCGCGCACGCCGCGAGCGCGGGTGCGGCTACAAGACCGAGTGCGGAGGTGCGCAGCAGGGCGCGCCGGGAGAAGCCGTTGACGGGGCGAAACACAACCATGGCGTCGACCATGGCGCAGCGAACTCAACGCAATGTGAACGTGGTTCGTCGGGTGGGTCAACGGCTTCCCCGGCGCGCGATGACGTTCAGCGAGATTCGAGGGTGCCCAGTCGCTGGCCGATCGCGGCGGTCCAGTCGACCTGGCCGACGGTCGCGTAGTCGATCCACATCGTGCCGATGGCGTCGCGGCCCGCGGCGAGCATGCTGCCGCGCTTATCGGCCTCGAGCACGACGTTCATGCCGTTGTCGGAGGCAAGGAAGGTGAGTTCGAGTTGGTTGATGCGTGGGAAGCGTGCGGAGGGACCGAACTCGATCTCCTGATAGAACGGCAGCTGCTGGGCCGTGCCTACGATGCGCCCCGATTCGACGTCGGTGCTGCGCAATGCGAAACCCCAGCGCAGGATGGCGTCGAGGACAGCCTGCTGAGCCGGTAGCGCGCCGACGCCGATCGGGTCGGTGTCGGTGGCATCGACTCCGCCGTCGAGGTCGACGACGGTACGCACGGCAATGGCCGCGCCCGGTAGGTAGCGTCCGTTGTAGAAGGTGATGGGTGTTTCCATCGGCACTCGCAACGCGAACGGGAATTCCAGCAGCGCACCGGGACCCACCTCGAAGCCGCCGTTCAGCGGGAGCTGCGCGAAGGACGCTTCACCGATCGCTTCGCCGTCCCCGTACTCCACCTCGACGCGGGTGACCAGCTCCACGCCGACTCGCGACACCCGCTGCCGCGTCTGCCCACCCCGCAACCGCACGACGCCCTGTACCACCCCGCCGGGTTGCACCCCGGTACCGAACAACTCGGTCTCCACTTCGGCCGAACCCACCCCGACCGACGCAAGCAACTTCTTGAACATGCCCGCGACTCTGCCACCCCGAACTCGGCGTGCCATTACTGATCGGTTGCGCTGTGATCGAGGTCATGTGGGCGAAATGTTCACGGGCGGCAGTATTTTCGTGCCGCCGGCAGAGCTCTGCGAGTTCACAGGCGGAGTGGACGGTCGCAATCGCGGGCAGTGTCGCGCGCTGCGAGGTACCGGCGTGCAGGCTCAGGTATCAGTGTCGTGGCCAATATGACCGACGGGGCCGGGGTGCCGTCGCATGGCCGAAACCGTGGCCCGCCGCGAGTCAGCTGGCGGCGGATTCGGGGATGCGGGTGGCCTCGGGCGCGGAGCCGGAGGGAACGCCCTTCTTGAGGCTCGCGGCGTAGACGTCGACGTATTCCTGGCCGGTGAGCTGCATGAGTTCGTACATGACCTCGTCGGTGACGGCGCGTTCGACGAAGCGGTTGCCGCCCATGCCCTCGTAGCGGGAGAAGTCGAGCGGGGCGCCGAACTTGAGAGTCACCTTGCGGCGGCGCCAGCGGAAGGGTCCCGGCGGGCTGACCTCGTCGGTGCCGATGACCGCGACGGGGATGACGGGGACGCCGGTTTCCAGCGCCAAGCGCGCAATGCCGGTTTTGCCCTTGTAGAGCCGACCATCGGGGGAGCGGGTGCCCTCGGGGTACAGGCCGACGAGGTGGCCTTTATCGATGAGCTTGCGGGCTGCGTTGAGCGCGTCCTCGGCGGCGCCGGCGCCGCTACGGTCGATCGGGTACTGGCCGGTGCCGCTGAAGAAGAACTTCTGCAGTCGGCCTTTGACCCCGGGGGTGGTGAAGTATTCGGCTTTGGCCAGGTAGCTGATCCGGCGCGGGCTCAGCAGGGGCGCGAACAACCAGTCCGCGAACGAGAGATGGTTGCCTGCCAAGATGGCGGCGCCGTCGGCGGGAATGTGTTCGACGCCTTCGACTGTCGGCCGGTTGTACACGTGCATAAACGGGCCCGGAAACACGTACTTCAGCAGCCAGTAGAACATGACGTCCTTACCCCCGGAGGACCGGGATCGTAGGCGGGCACCTCTCGGTTGCCGACTTTACCGCTGGTCGCAGATCACATCCAATCGCAGAGGCGAATCTCACCACACTCGCGTGGTGTGGGTGCACCGTTGCGCTGGGTACGGGCGCGAGTTTCGGAGACCGCAGGTAGTTCGCCGGTGCGTGCGACCGCAACGGCAGGCGGTTGCCGTGAGTATGCCGGTGCTGCCCACCGGCGCGCCCTCATCGAGTCGTGTGCGCGACCGATGAGATATCCCCACCCGGTGAGGCGAGCGCGGCCCGAGCCATATCGGCGACGCCGATCATGCCCGCTGCCTCCCCGAGTTGGGTGGTGCGGATGCGGGCCAGCGGACGATGGCCGCGCCCGGTGAGGGCGGCGGCGTACTCCTCGCGGGCCTCGTCGAGGAACAACGGTGCCGAACTGCTGACACCGCCCGCGATGACGACCAAGTCGGGATCGAAAATATCGGCGACGAAGGCAAGGCCGAGGCCGAGCCACCGGGCGAAATCGGCCATCGCGCGCAGGGCGAGCGGGTCACCGTCCTGTGCCGCGCCCGCGACGCGGCGGCCGGTGAGCGAGCCAGGGTCCCGGAAAACCTCCCTGGCCAGCACCGACGGCGCCGAATCGGTGGCGAGCAGTTCGATCGCGGTTTCAGCGAGCGCGGTTCCGCTGCAATAGCGCTCCCAGCAGCCCCGTTTACCGCAGGCGCAGGCGCGGCCCTCCGGCACCACCTGCAGATGCCCGAGTTCGGGTGCGATGCCGTGGGAGCCGCGGTAGAGCTTGCCGTCGATGAGCAGCGCGGCGCCGATGCCGGTGCCGATCGCGACGAGCACCACGTTGTGTCCGCCCGCCGCCGCGCCGAACCGGTATTCGGCCCACATGGCGGCATTGGCGTCGTGTTCCAGTAGCACCGGCAGGCCGAGGCGGTCGGTGAGCCGCTGCGCGATGGGTGCGTCCTGCCAGGGCAGATGCGGAGCGAAGCGGACGGTGGTGTGGTCGCCGTTGACGAAACCGGCCACCGCAAGGCCCACCGCGTCGATGGTGTGGCGGCCGGCCAGTTCACGCACGGCGCGGTCGATGGCGTCGTCGAGGGCGCGCGCCGAATGCGGGGTCGGCGCCTGCACGGTGTCGAGCACGTCACCCGCACCGTCGACGACGGAGGCACGGATATTGGTGCCGCCGACGTCGATTCCGACGGTCAGTGGGTGCGAACCCGCCGCCGCTGCGGTCATGGCTTGATCGTCACGGGGATGCCGACGTAGCGGGCGCGGGTGGTGCTCGCACCGGATTCGGAGGTACCGCCCGCGCGAGAGCCGGAATCGCCCGCACCGGCTGGGTTGGCCGCGCGGGATCGGGGTGCGTTGCCGGCACCAGGATCGGCTGTCCCGCCTGTGCCGGATCGCGAAGTACCGCCGCGGCCGGGCGGGTTTCCCGCATCGGGTTCCGGGGTGACCCCCGCGGGCTCCGCCGGGGTTCCGCCGCTGCGGATATCGGCGCGGACAGCGTCGGCGGCCGTGGCCTTGCGTGTGGAGCTGCGGCGACCTTCGCCGGTGGTGCGGCGAAGCCGGCTACGGCCGCGTTCGGAACGCGCGCCTCGGCTGTCGGCACTGGGGGTGGGATCACCGGGGGGCTCGAAGGATCCGGTCGCATCCTCGGATGTGGCAGCGGCGCCCTGTGATCTGGGGCTGTGCGCCGAGGCGGACTCCTCACGTGATGCGGTGGCGGGGCCAGCCCCGGCGTGATGACGGTGCCGCACACCGTGTTCCGCACCGTCCTCCGGCATCACCGGCTCGACCGGCACACCGGCCAGCGCCTCACGCAGCACCGTGACAATCGCGGTGCCGTGGTCGGCGATCGCCGAGAGCACATCGTGTTGTTCACCGCGGACCAGCGCGGCGGCCGCGCAGACGGGGCACCAGCTGCAGTTGTCCCATTCCGGGCTGCCGTCCGCCGCTGCCCGCCGCAGCACCGGTTCGACGCGTTCGAGCACGGCTTCGGCGAGCAGTTTGAGTTCGATGGCGAATTCGGCGAGGCCGTCGGGTTCGGCGGTGGCGGTCACAGCGGCCACACCTCCGGGTTCGGCTGGAAACGGACGATGAGATAGCCGCCGTCGAGTTCGGCGGCGGCGACCGTGCACCGCCGTAACACCGGCGCCAACCGCACCCGGCGCCTGACCCCGTCCGCTCCCACGATCAAATCGTCCTCCACTCGTCCCAGCCGCAGCGTTGCCGGATCGGCGACCGGCAAATGCATCCGCATCGCATACACCGAATGCAGCCCGGCGCCCGACTCCCATCGAACCACCGGTTCGCCGGAACGTGCGCCGCCCTCCGCGGGATTGTTGCCCAGGACCGGGTCCGTGTCGAGTTCCGCGCCGCGGCCGCGGCGCGCGCCGTCCGCGTGTGCGGCGACCGAAACGACCTCGTCCACGGCGTACGACAGCGCCGCCAGCGAGCCGACACCCACCGGTTCCGGGCCGGTATGCGCGGCGACAAGCACGTGGACCTCCGGCATGGCGCGGCGCAGACCGGCGATCACATCGTGCTGTTCGGCGCGCCGATTCTGGTACCAGTGCACCGCGGGATGGGCGGCGTCGGCGGGCCCGGTCGGTTCGGGAACCGCGGGCAGCACCTTGTTGATCACTACGGCGTCCAGCCGCAGCCCCAGCAGTGCCGCAGCCGAACGCACCCGTGCCGATTCGGCGACCGCGACCCGTTCGGCGACGGTGATCAGCCGTGCACTGGTGCGCTCATGGTCGGCCAGCAGATCGCGCACCTCGGTGACCGCGCGGACGATGCGCTGCACGGTCGCCGCCAGCACTACCCGGCGCAGATCGGTGCCGATACTGCTCATGGCGCGCGCGTGCGGCGGCCACACCCGGTCGAGGTAGCCGAGCAGCGTGTCGGGGGCGGTGACGATGCGCAGCATGTCCGCCGACGGCGGGCAGTCCACGACGATCACATCCCAGTCGTCCTCGTTTGCGTACTCGGTGATCTCCACCAGCATCAGCAGTTCCTGCACACCGGGTAGACCAGTGAGCTCCGCCGGGTCCAGCGCGCCGAGATCGATGCCGTGATCGTGGCCGGTGTCATTGGCAAGGAGCCGCGCCACCTCGCGGAAGCGGTCCTCGAGTAAAGCGAGGGAGTCGATCTCGATCACCTCGAGTCCCGGTACCACCGCGGCGATCCCGGCGACGGTGCCCGGATCGTGCGGGAACCGGAAGCCGAGCGCGTCACCGAGGGAATGGGCTTGATCGAGGGAGGCGACCAGGACCCGGGAACCGGCCCGCGCGTACGACATCGCGGTCGCACACGCGAGCGTCGTCTTGCCGACCCCGCCTTTTCCGATGAACAGCTCCACGCGAGTGCGGTGCGTGTTCTCGCTCGTCCTGGGTCCATCGCTGGTGCCGGGCATAGCTGCGCTGGTGCGGGGCCGATTGTCTGCGGCGCTGTGTGGGTCGGCGCCGGCGCTGGATCCGCCGCCCGGGCCGAAGCCCCCACCGCCGGAACCGGGCCCGCTGAGGCTGCTGCTGGAGATGGCTGCGCTTTCGCCGTGCCTGTCGGCGTCGGCATCGGGTCCGCCGCCTGCGCTGTGCCCGGCGCCGAACCCCCCACCGCCGGAGCTGTGCGCGGTCAGCCTTCGACCCGTTTCTTCAGCTCCTTCAGCGCGGTATCGGTGATCACCTTCTCGGCTTTGCGTTTGAACATGCCGATCATCGGGATGTTGAGATCCACGGTGAGCTCGTAGATCACCTCGGTGCCGCCGTCGGACTGGTCGACCAACTCGTAGCTGCCGTTCTGCGCTTTCTGCAGGTCACCGCTGAGCAGTGTCCAGGTGACGGCCTTACCGTCCGGGCGCCAGTTGTAGGCGAGGACGTAGGTGTCCTTGACGACGCCGGCGTCGAGCACGAAACGCGCGGTCCTGGCACGGCCGTCCGGGCCGGATTCGAGCACCTCCACCGATTTGGCCGACGATACCCACTCCGGGTAGGACGCCAGATCGGCGATAACGGACATCACCTGCTGCGACGGGGCCGCGATGACGATCGATCTCTGGGTCCGGTCGGCCATGACGGTGAACGGTTCCTTTCCGGCGACGATGCTGGCGGTGAAACGTCGGGTCGTGAGCTACGGTGCGACACCGGCCGGGCGGTCGGCCTCCAGCCGGGACTTCACCTCGAACGCCATCTTCTTACCCGCGACGCGGCGCGCCCGGTTGGCCTCGGCCAGCCTGCGCGGCTCGATCGGGCGCGTCGGCTCGGCGTGCAGGAAGTAATGCAGGATCACCCCGTCCAGCGAGGGTTCCAGCCACACCTCCATGGTGCCGGTCAGCGCGCCGCTGATGGTCCAGCGGATTCCTTTGTCGCCGCGGTCTTCTCGCACGTCCAAGGTCAGATCGGGCCACCAGCGCCGCCACTTGCCCGGCGCGGAGAGCACTTCACCGACCGCCGCGCCCGAGGCGGCGACGAACGTCTGATCTGCGACCTGGATACTGCTCACGCCGCTGACACTACCTTCCGCGCCGGTCGCCGCCGCGAACCCTCCAGGGCAACGCGAGCGTTCAGCGCAGCAGCTGACGCAGGCGGGCGCCGAGGGTGTCCCAGCGCCACTGCTGTTCGACCCAGTCGCGGCCGGCCGCGCCCATGCGGGCGGCGGCTTCGGGATCGGCGAGGATGTCGACGAGGGCGTCGACGATCTGGTCGATCTTGCGGCCGTCGACCACGCGCCCGGTCTTGCCCTCGATCACGGTTTCCGGTGCGCCGCCGGACCGTCCGGCGACGACGGGAACGCCGGAGGCGGAGGCCTCGAGATAGACGATGCCGAGACCCTCGACGTCCAGGCCCGCGCCGCGGGTGCGCGACGGCATCGCGAAGACATCGGCGAGGGTGTGGTGGGCGGCCAGTTCGTCCGAGCGCACCCGTCCGGTGAACACGACATCATCGGTGACGCCAAGCGCCTCGGCCAGCCCGCGCAACTTCTCCTCGTACGGCCCGCCACCCGCGATGACCAGCACCGCGCCGTCGACACGCTCACGGATCTCGCGCATCGCCACGATCAGCGCGTCCTGGCCCTTGCGCGGCACCAGCCGCGACAGGCACAGGATGGTCGGCCGGTCACCGAGCCCGTAGCGTTGCCGCAGCTCGGCACGCGCGGCGGGGTCGGGACGGAACACGTCCGGATCGACGCCGGGCGGCAGGTATTCGAGTGCGGCGTTCGGCCCGAACGCCGACGAGAACCGCGCCCTGGTGTATTTGCTGACATAGGTGACCACATCGGTGTGCTCGCCGATGACCCGCAGCGCCTGCCGGGCCCCCGGCAGCATCGACCACCCCACCTCGTGACCATGCGTACTGGCCAGGATGTGTTCGGCACCCGCGCGGCGCAGCACCGGCGACATCACCGCCAGCGGAGCGGCCGCCCCGAACCAGACGGTGTCGCAATTCTCGCTGCGCAACAACTTCGCCGCCCGCCGCATCACCAGCGGGGTCGGCAGCATCAACGTCGTGGGATGGCGCACCACCTGGAACTTCTGCTCGGCATCGAACTTCACATGACTGTCGCCCCGCCACCGCGGTGCGTAGACGACGAGGTCGTCGGGCGGCAGCTGTCCGGCCATTGCTTGCAGATAGGACTGGATACCCCCGGGACGCGGCGGGAAATCATTGGTAACCAGCAGAGTTCGAGCCATGCCACCAACCTACTGTGTCCCATTTGCGGTGCCTGCGGCACCGCGTGTTCGCGGCCCCTGGGTGTCTCGCGTCTCCGCTACCGCTGCTTGCCTTCGGCTTGCGCAGCGGCAGCGGAGACGCGAGACGGGCCGCGAACTTTGTTGCTCGGTCTCGCTTCGCTCGGAAGATTGTGGTTTTGCCGGCCGCTGTATGTGGTTGCACCCCGCGGTACCGCAGCAACGGGAATCACGCGGTGTGGACGCGAGCTACGGGGATCACGCAGGGCGGACGCGCAACCAGCTCTGCCAGGCGGGGATCAGGTCGGTGCGGCTGGTGCCGAGGACTTCGCGAAGGGCCGCATCTTCGGTGGCGGGGGACTGGGGGCCGGAAGCTAGGCGGCGGTAGAGGGCGACCAGGTGGTCGTCGTTGTAGGTGTCGGCGAGGTAGGCGCAGATCGACCACGCCAGCTCGTAGGCGGTGGCGGCGTCGGCGCCGGTGAATTCGGTGTCGGCGGGCAGGTCGGCGGGGACGGTGCCGGTGGCCAGCTTGGTGGCCAGGGTGGGGGCGATATCGGTGAAGGATCGATCGCGGCCGCGGTGGGCGGCGTATTCGGCGAAGCCTTCCAACAGCCACTGCGGGGAGCCGTCGACCGTTGATGCCCTGGTGGCGACATGGGTGAGTTCGTGACGCAGCAGAGCACGCATGCCCTCGGGGTCAAGGCGGCGCCCGGCGTCGGGGCCGAAGACCACGCGCTGGCCGGTCGGCTCGGCGCCGGGGGTGAACGGATCCGACACCGTCGCGGCGGCGATCTCGCCGGGCAGGTCGGTGCTCGCCCGGACCAGGGCGGCGAACTCGGCGGGGGCGGTGGACACCACGACCACGGCGGCACGCGACCAGTCCTGGCCCCACAGATCGGTGACGGCCGTGGTCGCCGCGGCGAGCTCGTCGGCGAGGATATCGACCTCACGCTGTTGCCGCGGATGGCCGATGACCAGCGCCGGTTGTGTGCCGCCGGTGGCCACCTGCCTGGTCACGAGCGGACCGAACGGCTCCGCGATGCGCCGGATCTCGGTCAGCCGCGCGTCGGCGAGGGGAAGCTGCCCGGCGACGGGAGCGGTGGTGCTGCCCGGCCTTGCCGCCCGCAACGGGGCCATCACCGAGTCGGGCAGCAGTAATAGCGCGGCACAGGTACCGGTCAGCAGAACCACCATGACGGTGGTGAGACAGAACTCGAAGCGCCGTCGCTCCGACAGCCAGTTACGGACGCGCCGCACACCGTTCATCGGTGCTCAGTATCGCCTGGCCGAGTGATAAGGCGTGGAACCCATCGGCGCGACAGCGACCGGAACGCCGAACGTGGAGGCGTGCAGCATCAGGCCGTTGCCCGCGTAGATGCCGACGTGAGTGATATCGGGGTAGAAGAACACGACGTCGCCGGGGCGAAGATCGCCCTTGGCGACCGGCGTGCCGTAGGAGGCCTGAGCGGAGCTGGTGCGCGGCACATCCTTGCCGACCTGCTTGAACGCCCACTGGACCAGGCCGGAGCAGTCGAACTGGTCGGGGCCGGTGGCGCCCCAGACGTAGGGATCGCCGACGCGGGTGAGTCCGGCGGCCAGTGCACTGGTGCCGCTACCGGGGACCAGCCCGCTCAGCAGCGTGTCACGATCGAATCCGGGCGGGAACGGTGAACCGGCCAGCGCCGACTTGTCCTTGGCCGACAGGGTGCCCCATGCCTCGATGACCTGCACGATCGCGCCTTGGAGATCGGCGCGTTTGCGTTCCATATCGCCGCGCACGCTGTTGGCCTTGTCGGCGGCGGTGCGGGCATCGTCGGCGGCGGTGCGCGCGGTGGTTTCGGCAGCGGTCGCGGCGTCGGTGGCCTTCTTGTACTGCTTCAGCTGGTTCGAGGTCTGGGTGGCCACCACGTCGAGGGTGGACATCTGGTCGAGCAGCTGCTGCGGCGAATCGCTGACGAGGACGGAGAACAGCCGGTTGGTGCGCGCGCCCTGATAGGCGGCGATCGCGGTGCGGTCGATGACCGGCTGATACTTGCGGACCTCGGCACGTGCGGCGTTGACGGCGTCGGTGGCCGTGGCGAGCGTGGCTTCGGCGTCGCGCTGGATGGCGAACTTGGCGTCGAAGTCGGCCTGCGCGCCGAGGGCCTGCTGGTTGAGCTGCTCGGACTCGCGGGACAGGTCGATCATCCGCTGCACGGCATCGCTTGCTGTGGTGGGCAGCGTGGCCGGATCGGCACCGGCAGGACCGCCGCCATAGAGCGCCACGGTGAGTAGTCCTGCTGTGATCGTCGCCCCTGCCAGGCGTTTCCTACCTCGACTGCGGAGTTGTGCTGCCACTGCCTGCCGTGCCCCGTTCTCGTGTGAAGCCGCGGAAAGGTCTCGATTAGGTTACGGAACGGCGACCGTCGGTGTCCAGTCCAGCACGAACCGATCACAGCCACCGGACCGGCCGGGGCCCGCACCGTAGGCAACGGTGCGGGCCCCGAGGGGTGCGGGTCAGAAACGAACCGCGCCGGCGACCGGCATGGAGGAGATCGGTGCGACCTGCACCGGGGTGCCCGCGGTGGAGGCGTGCACGACGTTGCCGTCACCGGCGTAGATGCCGGAGTGGCCGCCGCCGTAGAAGGACACGACATCGCCGGCCTGCAGCTGGTCCATCGACACCGGTGCGCCCGAAGCCAGCTGGGCGCCACTGGTGCGCGGCACGTCACGGCCGGCCTGGCGGTAGGACCACTGCACGAGGCCGGAGCAGTCGAAGGCGTTCGGGCCCGCGGCGCCGTAGACGTACGGCGAGCCGACCTTGGACATGGCGGCGTCGAGCGCCGACTGGCCGAGGGTCTTGGTCGGAGCGGTGAAGGGCAGCGGCGCGGGGGCGGGGATCTGCAGACCCGGCACGGCGGGCAGGCCGCCGGGGATCTGGTTCACGATCTGGTCCGGGACGTCGAAGGTACCGACGCCGGGGACGGTGACCGGTGCGGCCGCCGCGGGAGCGGCGGGAAGCAGGAACGCGCCGATGGTGGCAGCGCCGACGGCTCCGGCCGCAACGGCACGCTTGGCCTGTCGTTTGACGGTGGTGGACGCCATGATGCGGTACTCCCAATCTGCCTCACGACGCCGCACCGGGGTGGTGGGTCGGACTCCGCGAGGTCTCGATGAGGTTACGAACCGATCACGGTGGTTTGTAAAGCCGCGAACAAGCGAAACGACAATGGTCAACAATTCGGCGCGGGCGGCCTGCGATATGCGTCACAATAATCACGAAACGATAACGACGCGTTGTTTTGTCGGCGAACGCGGATGACGAACAGGCGTTACTCGAAGTAACAGGAAACCTTGCTGCCGATCGTCGACCGGGCATTATCCGCAGTTCACAGGACATCTTTGCGGCTGAGCGGCCCGGTCGCGAGATGGTAGATGGCCGGAATGGCGGGTGAAGGGGCATGGGGCGACCTACGGCGGTCTGGCTGGAATCCGACACGCCCGATGATTGATACCCGCGCACATAATCTGTGAGCTACGCCGCTTTTGTGCATTGGAGATCATTTAGCGGGTACCAAAACGAAAACCTCACGCGTGTAATTCGGACATTCCGCGCCGATTCTGCGCGCTTGCCGCGGAGGTGACCTCGGCCCGTCGCCGGCGCCGAACGTGTCGGACCCCGGTCGTACGCTGCACGCCGTGTCCGACTCCGTCCCGCGCCGCGCCGCCGTGCAACTGGCCTTCGACGAACTCGACACTCCGCTCTACGACACCGTCTTCGTCGTCGTCGACCTGGAGACCACCGGTACCAGCCCGGAATCGGACGCCATCACCGAGATCGGTGCGGTCAAGGTCCGCGGTGGTGAAGTGCTCGGCGAATTCGCGACGCTGGTCGATCCCGGCCGTGCCATCCCGCCCGCGGTCGTGCACATCACCGGCATCACCACCGCCATGGTGTGCGCCGCACCGCCGATCGAGGCGGTGCTGCCAGGGTTCCTGGAGTTCGCCAAGGGTGCGGTGCTGGTTGCCCACAATGCGAGATTCGATATGGCGTTCCTGCGCGCCGCGGCGGCCCGGAGCGAGACGCCATGGCCCGGAGCTCAGGTGGTGTGCACCGTCAAGCTCGCCCGGCGGGTGCTGGCCCGCGACGAGGCTCCGTCGGTGCGGTTGAGCGCATTGGCCCGGCTGCTCGGTGCGAGTACCCAGCCGAACCATCGCGCTCTCGCCGACGCCAGGGCCACCGTCGACGTGCTGCACGCCCTGATGGCGCGCGTGGGCAATCAGGGGGTCCACAGCCTCACCGAGCTGATCGACTACCTGCCCGACGTCACCTCGGGCCAGCGCGCCAAACGCGGACTGGCCGCGGACCTGCCCGCGCGGCCCGGTGTCTATCTGTTCCGCGGCCCGTCCGATGAAGTCCTCTATATAGGGACGGCGGTGAATCTGCGCCGTCGCGTGCGCACCTACTTCACTGGCTCGGAGACCCGCGGGCGGATGAAGGAGATGGTCTCGCTGGCCACCCGCATCGACCATGTCGAATGCGCGCACGGACTGGAGGCAGGGGTACGGGAACTGCGGTTGCTGCTCGCGCATGCGCCGCCCTACAACCGGCGCTCCAAATTTCCCAAGCGCGGCTGGTGGATCACCCTCACCGACGAACCGTTCCCGCGCTTCGCCATCGTCCGCAATCCCACCGTCGATGCGATCGGCCCGTTCGGCGGCAGGACCGACGCCGCCGATGTGGCGGCGACCATCGCCGAGTTCAGCGGGCTGCGTACCTGCACAACTCGCTTGTCGCGCACGGCAATTCACGACTGCCCACCCGCGGTGATCGGTGGCTGCTCGGCAGCGGCCGGTGGAATGCCCCTTAATAGTAAGGAATACGCGCGGGTGCCGGAATCGGTGCGCGCGCTGTTCGCGGGCACCGATGACGAAGGTGTGTGCGCGATGCTCGAACGTCTCCGAACTCACTCCGGCGCAGAGCATTTCGAGGCAGCCGCGCGGTTGCGCGACCGTGCGGTGACAGTGATCCGTGCCTTGCATCGCACCCAGCGGCTGGCCGCGATCTCCCGTATCGCCGAACTCGTCGCAGCCCACCCCGATGGTGGCGGCGGCTGGGAGTTCGCGGTGATCCGCTACGGCCGCCTGGCGGGTGCGGGAACGGCGATCAGGGGAGTGGCGCCGATGCCGGTGGTGGAACGGATTGTCGCGGCCGCGGAAACCGTCGTCTGCGACGACGACGATCTGTCGCCGTTGCGCGGCGGCTCACCGGAAGAGGCAGGCCTGGTGACGCGCTGGCTGGCCCGGCCGGGTGTGCGCATCGTGCGGACCAGTGAGGGCTACTGCGAGCCGCGACACGGTGCGGGCCGTCGGCTCGCCTGGGCGGCAGCGGCCGAGGCGGCGGCAGCGTCGGAATCGGAGGCCGAGGACTATGCGCGAGTCTCCGGCTGACCGCGACTGCGCCGCGACCCCAACGCATAGGGTTGGTCCCATGATTACCGCCATCGTCATGATCCACGCCGCCAACGCCCGCATCCCGGAAACCGCGCAGGCGGTCGCCGATATCGAGGGCGTCAGCGAGGTTTACTCCTGCGCGGGCGATGTCGACCTCATCGCGGTGGTCCGGGTACGCGACCATGAGCAGATCGCCGAGGTGGTGACCGGCCGCATCGACAAGACCGATGGTGTCGTGCGCACGACCACCCACATCGCGTTCAAGTCCTATTCGCGCGCCGATGTCGAGGCGGGGTTCTCGCTGGGGGAATGAGGCCGAGCCGACTCGAGGCTCAGGGGACCTGGATCGATGCGCCGGTGACCGTGCGGACCTCACGCGAGGCCAGGGTCGCGGTCACCTCGCCGCGGCAGCCGCGCCCATAGAACACGGTCACCGGGACGTCGGTGTGGTTCTCCAGCTTCAGCGTGCGGGCACCACCGCCGACCTCGACGCAGCCCGACGGATTGTGATGCACGGTGCCGTCGACCACCAGCCCGCCGCGCGCGGCCCCGGCGGGCCCGGCGCCGAGGACGGTTGCCACCGCGAGTGCGGCGAGCAGAGTGCCGGATACCACGGGCACACCGCGACTCATGCCTACCTCCAGACCACGATCGGACCGCGCAACTGTATAGCCCCGGCCGAAAGTTTGCTGGACAGGCCGACGATCAGGAGTCGCCGAGCGTGTTGGTCAGCTTCGCCCACCGATCCAGCAGTGCGGCCGCCTGCCCACTGTCGATCGCTGCGGCGGCCCGCTCGATCCCGGCGGCGAGCTGATCGTCCAGCTCGGCCTCCGGATTCCCCGCCCCCTGGGACAGGTCGTAGGCCACGATGGCCGCGCCGGAGTTGACCAGCACCGCATCGCGTACCGCGCCGGGCGTCCCGGCCAGCACATCACGCGCCACGCCGGCGTTGACCTGCGCGTCTCCGCCGCGCAGCGCGTCGAGATCGACGCGCGGGAACCCGAAGCGGGTCGGATCTATGGTCGCCTCACGCATCCGGCCGTTCGAGACGACCCAGACGTCGGTGGTGTCGGAGGTGGTGATCTCGTCGAGTCCGTCGTTGCCGCGCACCACCAGCGCGCTGCTGCCGCGTTCGGTAAAGACGCCCGCGATCTTGGGCAGCAGATCCGCGAACGCGCAGCCGACCAGGCCTGCGCGCGGCTGTGCCGGATTGGTGAGCGGTCCGAGCACGTTGAACACGGTCGGAATGCCGATCTCTTTGCGCGCGGGCCCCGCGAAGCGCAGTGCGGGATGGAACAGCGGTGCGAAACAGAACCCGATGCCGACCTCGCGCACACAGCGCGCCACCGATTCCGGGCCGAGGGCCAGCCGCACGCCGAGCGCTTCCAGCACGTCGGCGCCACCGCTCTTGGAGCTGGCGGCCCGATTGCCGTGCTTGATGACCGGCACCCCCGCGGCAGCGACCACGATCGAGGACATGGTGGAGATGTTCACCGAGCCGGAACGGTCGCCGCCGGTGCCGACGATGTCGACCGCGTCGCCGTCGATGTGCACGAGCCTGGCGTGCCCGAGCATGCCGGTGGCGAGCCCGGTCAACTCCGCCGAGGTCGGGCCCTTGATCTTGATCGCGACGCCGAACGCGGCGATCTGCGCCGGCGTCGCATTGTCGGAGAAGATCTCGTTGATCACCCATTCGGTGTCGTCCGCGGTCAGGTCGCCACCGTCGGCGAGGGTGCCGAGCACCTGGGGCCAGCTGCGCACGCTCATCAACATCTCCCATCACACTGGTACGCCCACCAGTCTCGTAGGCAACAACCCTAATGCGCCCACCCCGACGCGGTCTTTCGATATCTGTTCGCGAGCCCGGCGCACGGCGCGTGTACTTGATCTTCCTGGCCGATTTCCCGGCGTTCTCCCAGGAAGCGGTACCACCAAATCCGACACGCACGGGCAAGTTTCGTACCCGGGTACTCCTGTCGTACTACGACGAGTCATACTTACCCCCGTGACGACCGCAGTAGGCACCCCAGGATCGGCCATTACTCAGCGTGTGCATTCGCTGAACCGGCCCAACATGGTCAGTGTCGGCACCATCATCTGGCTGTCCAGCGAGCTGATGTTCTTCGCCGGCCTGTTCGCGATGTACTTCGTCGCGCGTGCGCAGTCCACCGAGTGGCCGCCGGAGCCGACCGAGCTGAACATGAAGCTGGCCGTGCCGGTGACCGCCGTGCTGATCGCCTCGTCGTTCACCTGCCAGCTGGGTGTCTTCGCCGCGGAGCGCGGTGACGTCTTCGGCCTGCGGCGCTGGTACGCGCTCACCCTCGCGATGGGCACGTTCTTCGTGCTCGGCCAGGGTTATGAGTACTACAGCCTCGCCCAAGAGGGCACCACGATCTCGAGCAGCTCCTACGGTTCGGTGTTCTTCATCACCACCGGGTTCCACGGTCTGCACGTCATCGGTGGTCTGATCGCGTTCGTGTTCCTGCTGGTGCGCACCAAGCTGAGCAAGTTCACCCCGGCGCAGGCCACCGCCGCGATCGTCGTGTCCTATTACTGGCACTTCGTCGACATCGTCTGGATCGGGCTGTTCGCCACGATCTACTTCGTCCGCTGACCCGGGCTCAGTGGAAGCTTTTGCACAAGTCGGTTCCGTCTACTCCAAAGGGACACAGATGAGTTCATCTCCCCCATCAGCGCCAGAGCCCGCCAGCCCCGGGCACGGCCAGGCCAGCAAGACGCGCAGGCAGCGCCGCGTCCGCCGCCGCATCGCGGGCGGGCTCGCGCTTCTGGTGGGTCTCGTCGGAGCCGGCTTCCTCGCCTCGGCCCTCACCCCCGAGCCGCAGATCGCGACCGCGAACGAGGACAAGTCGGCACTGATCCGCGAAGGTCAGCAGCTGTATGACACCTCGTGCATCACCTGCCACGGCGCGAACCTGCAGGGTGTGCAGGATCGTGGCCCGAGCCTGATCGGCGTCGGCGAGGCCGCGGTGTACTTCCAGGTGTCCTCCGGTCGTATGCCGATGACGCGCAACGAGGCCCAGGCCGAGCGCAAGCCCGCCAAGTTCGACGCCCACCAGACCGACGCCATCGGCGCCTACGTGGCCGCCAACGGTGGCGGTCCGTCGGTGATCCGCGATGCCGACGGTTCGATCGCCCAGGAATCGCTGCGTGGCGCGGATATCGCCCGCGGTAGTGAGCTGTTCCGCATGAACTGCGCCTCCTGCCACAACTTCACCGGTCGTGGCGGTGCGCTGTCGTCGGGTAAGTACGCGCCGCCGCTCGAGCCCGCCTCCGAGCAGCAGATCTACGCCGCGATGCTGACCGGCCCGCAGAACATGCCGAAGTTCTCCGACCGGCAGCTGAGCCCGGAAGAGAAGCGCGACATCGTCGCCTACGTCAAGGACTCGGTGGAGGCCAACTCGCCCGGCGGCTACGGCCTCGGCGGCTTCGGCCCCGCGACCGAAGGCCTGGCCATCTGGGTGGTCGGCATCGTGCTGACCGTCGGCGCCGCGATGTGGATCGGATCGAGGTCATGACAGACGACAAGGAGCGAGACGACATGGGGCGCCCGGATGAGGGATCCAGTGCCGAGCTGTCGAAGAAGACGGTGAAGCCCACCGGTCACGCCGCCGCGGAGCCCACCGAGGCCGAGCTGGACGCGATGACGCGGGACGAGCTGGTCGAACTCGGCACCAAGATGGACGGCGTCGACGTCGCCTACCGGCGTGAGCGGTTCCCGGTTCCGGGTACCCGCGCCGAGAAGCGCGCCGAGCGTCAGGTGGCGCTGTGGTTCGCCATCTCCGGTCTGGCCGCGGCCGCACTGGTCGGTGTCTACCTGTTCTGGCCGTGGGAGTACAAGGGCAAGGAGTCCGAAGGACACGGCCTGTACTCGCTGGCCACGCCGCTCTACGGCATCACCTTCGGTGTCTCGATCCTCGCGATCGGCATCGCGGTCGTGCTGATCCGCAAGAAGTTCATCCCGGCCGAACTGTCCATCCAGGAGCGCCACGACGGTCGCTCCAGCGAGGTCGACCGCCGGACGCTGGTCGCCCAGCTGTCCGATGCGGGGGAAACCTCAACGCTGGGTCGTCGCAAGCTGATCACCCGCACCGCGGGGGCCGGTCTCGGCGTCGTCGGTCTCGGATCGGCCGCGCTGTTCGTCGGCGGCATGATCAAGAACCCGTGGGCCAAGGGCGACAAGTCGCCGCTGTGGGTCTCGGGCTGGACCCCGGACTGGGAGGGCCAGACCATCTACCTGCGCCGCGACACCGGCCGTCCCCAGGACATCGTGCTGGTGCGCCCGGAGGATCTGGACGCGGGTGCCATGGAGACGGTGTTCCCGTGGAAGGAAGCCTGGCGTGGGGATGAGCACGAGACCCTGCAGTCGCTGCGCGGTATTCGCAACGCCGTCATGCTGATCCGGCTGCGCACCGAAGACGCGCAGAAGGCCATCAAGCGTAAGGGCCAGGAGAGCTTCAACTTCGGCGACTACTTCGCCTACTCGAAGATCTGCACCCACCTCGGCTGCCCGACCTCGCTCTACGAGCAGCAGACCAACCGGATCCTGTGCCCCTGCCACCAGTCGCAGTTCTCGGCGACCGAGTGGGGTAAGCCAGTCTTCGGTCCTGCCGCGCGCGCGCTGCCGCAGCTGCCGATCACCGTCAACTCCGAGGGCTTCCTGGTCGCCGCGAGCGACTTCATCGAGCCGCTCGGCCCGGCCTTCTGGGAGCGTCGTTCATGAGTTCTGGAACAGCAATCGGCCGGAAGGTCGGTGCCCAAGCCGACGCCGTGGACGAGCGGTACCGCGCCGCCGCGTTCATGCGCCGGTCGATCAACAAGGTCTTCCCGACCCACTGGTCGTTCCTGCTCGGTGAGATCGCGCTGTATGCGTTCATCATCCTGCTGCTGTCGGGTGTGTACCTGACGCTGTACTTCGACCCGTCGATGAGCCACGTCGTCTATGACGGCTCGTACCAGCCGCTGCGCGGTGTCGGTATGTCGCGGGCCTATGAGACGGCGCTGAACATCTCCTTCGAGGTGCGCGGTGGCCTGTTCGTGCGTCAGGTGCATCACTGGGCGGCGCTGCTGTTCGCGGCCTCGATCATCGTGCACCTGCTGCGCATCTTCTTCACCGGTGCGTTCCGCAAGCCGCGTGAGGCGAACTGGGTGATCGGTTCGCTGCTGCTGATCATGGCGATGTTCGAAGGCTTCTTCGGTTACTCGCTGCCCGACGACCTGCTCTCGGGTACCGGTCTGCGGGCCGCGTTCTCCGGTATCACCATCGGTGTGCCGGTGGTGGGTACCTGGTTGCACTGGTTGATGTTCGGCGGCGACTTCCCCGGCGAGATCATCATCCCGCGCCTCTACATCGCGCACGTGCTGCTGTTCCCCGGCATCATGCTTGCGCTGATCGCGGCACACGTGGCCATCGTCTGGTACCAGAAGCACACCCAGTACCCCGGCCCCGGCCGGACCGAGAACAACGTCGTCGGTGCCCGCATCGTGCCGGTGTTCGCCGCGGATCAGGGCGCGTTCTTCGCCTTCACCCTCGGCTTCGTCGGCATCATGGGTGGTGTCCTGCAGATCAACCCGATCTGGAATATCGGGCCCTACAACCCGTCGCAGGTCTCGGCCGGTTCACAGCCCGACTTCTACATGATGTGGACCGACGGTTTGGCGCGTCTGATGCCGCCGTGGGAGCTCTACCTGGGTCGCTACACGATCCCAGCAGTGTTCTGGGTCGCGTTGATCATGGGTCTGGTGTTCACACTGCTGATCGCCTACCCGTGGATCGAGAAGCGGCTGACCAAGGACACCGCCAACCACAACCTGCTGCAGCGTCCGCGTGACGTTCCGGTGCGTACCGCGATCGGTGCCATGGCGATCACCTTCTACGTGATCTTGACCCTGGCCTGCGTCAACGACATCATCGCGCTGAAGTTCAACATCTCGCTGAACGCGACCACCTGGGTCGGTCGTATCGGTCTGCTGCTCGGGCCGCCGATCGCGTACTTCCTGACCTACCGGTTCTGCCTGGGCTTGCAGCGCAGTGACCGGGAGGTGCTCGAGCACGGCATCGAGACCGGTGTGATCAAGCGGCTGCCGCACGGTGAGTACATCGAGGTGCACCAGCCGCTGGGTCCGGTCGACGAGCACGGCCACCCGATCCCGCTGGAGTATCAGGGTGCCGTGGTGCCCAAGAAGATGAACCAGCTCGGTTCGGCCGGCCAGCCCGGCACCGGCAGCTTCCTGCGGGCCGACCCCTGGCAGGAAAGCGAGCAGCACTTCGCCACCGAGCTGGCCGAAGAGCACAAGCAGCTCGCCGTCCTGCAGAAGGCACAGGACGACGCCAACGGCAATGGTGGCAAGCACAGTCACTGATCGCTGATCGCGAAGCAGGCCCCGAGTCGGATGCGACTCGGGGCCTGCTTTCGGTTATGGGCCGAGTGGTTCTCAGCGGCGGCGCGATGCCTCGATGGCCTCGTATTTGGCCAGGTTGTGGCGGGCGTCGGCCAGCGCATCATGGGCGTCGGTGGGTACCGGCGGCAGATCCGGCCGCCCGTGCGCGTCCCAGTGCTGACGGAGCTCGTTGGTGTAGCGCGGCAGTGCGGGCGGCAGGTCCACCATCGACCCCCACAGCTGGCACAGCACCACGTGGTCGTAGGCCCCCACCCAGGCCCACAGCTCCGGTCGCACCGTCGGGCGCGGCACCAGGAACTTGTAGAGCTCGTCGCGGATCTGCCTGCGGCTGCGCCACAGTGGCGACGCCGGGGACGGCAGCTTGGGCAACACGTTCTTACGCACCCACGGCCCGGCGCGATCGGCATCGAATTCGGTGGATACGGCATAGTATTCGCGGCCGTCCTCGCTGACCACCGCGATCGATACGAGGTCGATCACCTTTCCGTCCTCGATGAATTCCGCGTCATAGAAGTACTTCACAAAGCCGGTCTCCTCCCGAAACTTGGTCCGCCCGAGGGTACGGCCTGGTGGTATGCCGACCGAACGACGGCCTGCCCGAACACCGGACGCGGTCACCGGGACCGCGGCCGGAGCGAGAAGTTGGCTGCGCGGATGCCCGTCGCCGGGAGCGGGTCCGTATTCTGAACGGGTGAACTGGACCGTCGACGTACCCATCGATCGTTTGCCCGAGCTGCCGCCGCTGCCGGAGCAGCTGCGCAGACGGCTGGACGACGCGCTGGCCCGGCCCGCTCTGCAGCAGCCGTCCTGGGATGCCGGACAGGCGGCGAAGATGCGGACCGTACTGGAGAGCGTCCCGCCGATCTGCGTGCCCGCCGAGGTGGAGGAGCTGCGTGAGCGGCTCGCCGAGGTGGCGCGCGGCGAGGCGTTCCTGCTCCAGGGCGGTGACTGCGCGGAGACCTTCGCCGACAACACCGAGCCGCATATCCGCGGAAATATCCGCACCCTGCTGCAAATGGCGGTGGTGCTCACCTACGGCGCGAGCCTGCCGGTGGTGAAGGTGGCGCGGATCGCGGGCCAGTACGCGAAGCCGCGCTCCTCCGACACCGATTCGCTCGGCCTGCGGTCCTACCGCGGCGATATGGTCAATTCACTTGCCGCCGACGCGGCGCTGCGCGAGCACGACCCCTCACGGCTGGTGCGCGCCTACGCCAATGCCAGCGCCGCGATGAACCTGGTGCGCGCGCTGACCGGCGCGGGCATGGCCGACCTGCACCGGGTGCACGACTGGAACCGCGATTTCGTCGCCCAGTCCCCGGCAGGCGCCCGCTATGAGGCGCTGGCCGGCGAGATCGACCGCGGCCTGCGGTTCATGACCGCCTGCCGGGTCAACGATCCGAGCCTGCAGTCCGCGCGCATCTACGCCAGCCACGAGGCCCTGGTACTCGACTACGAGCGCGCCATGCTGCGCCTGGGGGAGAGCCCCGCGACCGGTGAGCCGGTGCTCTACGACCTGTCGGCGCACTTCCTGTGGATCGGGGAGCGCACCCGTCAGCTCGAAGGCGCGCACATCGCGTTCGCGGAACTGCTGGCGAACCCGATCGGCCTCAAGATCGGGCCCACCACCACGCCAGATCAGGCCGTGGAGTACGTCGAGCGGCTCGATCCGAACAATGAGCCCGGCCGGTTGACCATCGTGTCGCGGATGGGCAACGGCAAGGTCCGCGAGGCCCTGCCGCCGATCATCGAGAAGGTCCAGGCCACCGGTCACCAGGTGATCTGGCAGTGCGATCCGATGCACGGCAACACCCACGAATCGTCCACCGGTTTCAAGACCCGCCACTTCGACCGCATTGTCGACGAGGTGCAGGGCTTCTTCGAGGTGCACCACGCCCTCGGCACCCACCCCGGGGGCCTGCATATCGAGCTGACCGGCGAGGACGTCACCGAATGCCTCGGCGGCGCCCAGGACATCTCCGACCTGGATCTGTCCGGACGATATGAGACCGCGTGCGACCCGCGCCTGAACACCCAGCAGTCGCTGGAGCTGGCGTTCCTGGTCGCGGAAATGCTGCGCTGAGCCCGGGCGCCGGTGCGCCTCGCCATTGTGCGAGGCGCACCAGCGCTGCCGCAGGGCAGACAGTGTCCGTTCGGCAGACCGATCTCTGCCGAGTCGATCAGAACGGTTCGGCCGCCGCGCGGCGCAGGACCTCGCGGGCCAGTGGGCCGTGCAGTGCCTCGACCGGCTTACCCGGCAGCGAATCGTCGTCGGTGAAGATCCATTCCAGGATCTCCTCGTCGGTGTATTTGGCATCACGCATGACGGTGATCAGCCCGGGAAGGAACCTGGTCACCTCGCCGTTCTCGTCGAAGAACAGCTCCGGAACACCGGCGACACCGTCGCGGCGGACGGCAAGGAGTTGATGGTCGCGCAGCATCTGATGCACCCTGGTCACCACGATGCCGAGCCGTTCTGCCACATCGGGTAGTGGCAACAGGGTCACCGAGGCGGGCAGAACATCGTCACTGCAGGGAAATGCGCTCACCCGGATAACGGTAGACGCTGCCACTCACCACGTCGTGAGACACCCGGGGGCGATCGGTCGATACCATCGTGGGGGCCGCAGGGCGCGGCTGCTCTTGTCGCGCGCAGCGAGGGGTGGAGAGGGTTTGTGAAAGCCGGAGGACATCAATTGATCGGCCACATGCTGGAAGGGCGCTACCGCATCGATGCGCCGATCGCTCGGGGTGGGATGTCCATGGTGTTCCGCGGCGAGGACACCCGTCTGGATCGCCCGGTCGCCATCAAGGTGATGGATCCCAAATTCGCCGGAGATCCGCAGTTCCTGTCCCGTTTCGAGTTCGAGGCCCGCGCGGTCGCCAAGCTCAAGCACCCGTCGCTGGTCGCGGTGTACGACCAGGGCGTCGACGGCGATCATCCGTTCCTGATCATGGAGTTGGTCGAGGGCGGCACCCTGCGTGAGCTGCTGCGCGAACGCGGTCCCATGCCGCCGCATGCGGTGCGCGCGGTGGCCGAACCGGTGCTGGCCGCGATCGGCGTCGCGCACGCGGCCGGACTGGTGCACCGAGACGTCAAACCGGAGAACGTGCTGATCTCCGATTCCGGCGAGGTCAAGATCGCCGACTTCGGGCTGGTGCGTGCGGTGGCTGCGGCCAATACCACTTCGGCGAGCGTCATCCTCGGCACTGCCGCCTATCTGTCGCCGGAACAGGTCACCTCCGGTACCGCGGACGCCCGCAGTGACGTGTACTCCTTCGGCACCCTGATCTTCGAGCTGCTCACCGGGCAGGTCCCGTTCACCGGCGACACCTCCCTGTCGGTGGCCTATCAGCGCATCGAGAAGGATGTGCCGAGCCCGAGCCAGTTCATCGCCGGTGTCCCGCCGGAATTCGACGCACTCATCGCCCGGGCCACCGCCCGCGAGCCCTCGCACCGGTTCGCCGACGCCAACGAGATGGTCGCCGAGCTGCGCGCGATCAGCGCGGCGCTGGAGTTGCCCGACTACCGGGTGCCCGCGCCGCGGGAGTCGGCCGAACATCTCAGCTCCTCCTACCGGGCGATCCCGCCGCCGGACGGCGCCCGGCCGCCCGAGCCGCGCCCGCATCCTGCGCCCGCCCCACCGCAGCACACCAAGGTGGTGACCGCACAGCGCCCGCGCACCGAGTTCGGCGCACCGCCACCGCCGCCGCAGCAGCTGCGGCCGCACCCTCAGCCAGCGCCTGCGGCCTATGTCGACGAACGGCAGCGCTCCCGGCGCACCGCCGCCGTGTGGATCGCCATCGTCGCGGTGCTGACGCTGCTGGTCGGTCTCGGCGGCTGGTGGCTCGGTGTCGGACGGTACGAGGCTGTGCCGAGCATCGCGGGCATGGACGTCGACCGCGCCACCTCGGTGCTCAGTAGTGCCGGATTCGAGACCACGACCCGGGAGAAGGCGTCCGACACCATCCCGGTGGGCGGTGTGGTCGGTAGTGATCCGTCGGCGGGTTCACGGGTCACCAAGGGCTCGACGGTCGCGGTGCTGATCTCCAGCGGTAAACCACGGGTTCCCGAGCTGACGCCCGGCGCCGATATCTCCGAGGTGAACCAGCTGATCCGGGACCAGGGGTTGCAGCCGGTGAACGCCGGTGCGGCGTCGAGCGCCGCGCCGGAGGGCACCTTCGCCAAGACCGATCCCGCGCCTGGCACGGTGCTGCCGATGGGCGCGCAGGTGAAGGTGTACAGCAGCAAGGGTTCGCAGCCGGTGGAATTGCCCGACCTGCGCGGCAAGACCACTGCCGAAGCCGAGCAGATGCTCACCGAACTCGGCATCACCGTCGGCGAGCACCGCCCCCAGTTCGACCGCAGCGTCGCCGCGGGCCAGGTCGTCGGCACCGATCCCGAGGCGGGCACCACGGTCGACGCGGGCACCTCGGTGGTGCTGCTGATCTCCGACGCCGTCAAGATGCCCGAGGTGCTCGGCAAGTCGGTCGCCGAAGCCCGCGAGGTTCTCGAAGGTCTGGGTCTGACGGTTCAGGTCCGTCAGCTGGCTCCGTTGGACTCCTCGGTGGTGGTCTCGCAGACTCCGGCCATGAACGCGAACGTCCAGGCCGGCGCGACGGTCACCATCGTCGCGCTGCCCTGATCGGCCGAACCCCCGGGGCCTGGTCCTGGTGGCGACGAACCTCCGCCGTCCCGGCCTTGTCCGAAACGCCGCGCGGGTGGATTGTGATGTACCGGGTAGGGCTGGGGACGGTGTTCGAGGAGGAAATGGCTGATGGTGCGAGGCACCGTGCGATGGTTCGACCGTGAGAAGGGGTTCGGGTTCATAGCCCGGACCGGCGGGGATGACGTGTTCGTCGAGTACTCGGTGATCCTGGGTGAGGGGTTCCGGTCGCTCGAGGCAGGACAACAGGTGGAGTTCGACGTGGAGGAGGCCCGGCGCGGGCCGGAGGCCAGGGCGGTGCGTCCGGTCTGAGGGCCCTCAGCGGCCGATCAGGTAGGCGCCTGCGGCGACGCGCAGCCTGCGATGGACCGGCACGATGGCGCGCTGTTCGAAGACGGCGAAATCGCAGTCCTCGATGCGGTCGAGAATCGCGGCGTACAGGTTGGCTGCGGTACGAATGGCGGGCCGCACCCGCGGTTGCAGCAGGTCGATACCGGGTGTCGCGGTGCGGTAGAGGGCCCGGTTGACGGCGATGAGATGGGCGAGCGCACGGCGGACCCGCCGGTCGGTGGAGCCGGTGCGGCGGCAGTGGCGCAGTAGCTCGGCGTCGACTCCGAACGCGGCGAGTGCGTCGGCGGGCAGATAGATCCGGCCGCGATCGAGATCCTCGCCGACATCGCGCAGGAAATTCGTGAGCTGAAAGGCATTGCCGAGTGCGGCCGCCGCGGGCTCGGCCTCGGCGACCGGAACGACCGTACCGAGCACCGGAAGCAGTTGCAGCCCGATCGCCGCGGCCGAACCACGCATATACCGGTTGAGTTCGGCCATATCGGCGTACCGGTCGCGGAACTGCGGCATGCCGGGGATATCCATGCGCATGGAATCCAGGAACGTCCAGAAGTGTTCGGGAGCAATGTGATACTGCCGGATGGTGTCGGTGAGCGCGAGCAGTATCGCGCTGTGCCGGTGGTGTTCGGCGGTCTGGACGGGAGCGGCGGTGATCGGATCAGCCGAGGCGATGGCCGCGCGCAATCGGGCCTCGATCGAGTCGATCTGCGCGGCGAGCAGGCGGGCCTGCGCCGCACCGTCGTCGACGATGTCGTCCACCATGCGGGCGAAGGCGTACAGCGCGTGCACGGCCGGTCGCCGTTCGGTCGAGAGCAGGCGGGTGGCCAGGAAATAGGTGCGGCCGTGTTCGGCGGCGATGCGGCGGCACAGCCGGTAGGCGTCGGCAAGCTCGACAGGACCGCAATACCGCAGGTGATCGGTCATGAGCGCCGAGGGCGCGGCGGTGCGGTCGGGCCCTCGGGCCGTCTCAGTACCGGTCATGGGTAACGGGCTCGGCCGGTGCCGCGACCGTGCGGGTTTTGCGCAGGTGCAGCGGATCGACCGTACGCAGCGACAGCGCCGCCACCACCGCAGCGAACGTCGCGGCCGCCACATGCCAGAAGTTGTACAACCCGATCGCGCCGCCGGGCTGGAACACCAGCATCAACCAGGTGCACAAGCCCACCAGCACCATGAGCGTCCTGGTGGACAGCGCGAACGCGGCGGCCAGCGCCAGCGGCCACGAGTAGTACCAGGGCAGCGCGGCGGGGGACAGGATGACGATCGCGACAAAGGCGATGAGGATGCCGAGCACGGCCTCCCGCTCGCTGTGCCGGAAACGCCACCAGGTCCACGCCAGCGTCGCCACCAGCGCCACCGCACACAATGCGCGCGTCACCACGAGTACCGGATCGAACGGCAGCGGGCCGATCCAGGTCATGCCGTGCGCCATGATGGTCGGCAGCGACAGCCAGTTGATGATCTTCTTCGAGCCGGACAGGGCCGTCAGCCAGCCGATGCCGACACCGGCGGCCGCGGACGCGAGTACGAAGACCGCGGCGAACACGCACAGGCCGAGGCCTGCGATCTTGGCGAACAGCAGGGTGGGATGGGGCAGCGTCGCGCCGGATTCCTTCGGCGCCTGCTCCGCACGCCGTTCGCGTT
Organism: Nocardia sp. NPDC059180; assembly: GCF_042754945.1. Classification (NCBI taxonomy): domain Bacteria; kingdom Bacillati; phylum Actinomycetota; class Actinomycetes; order Mycobacteriales; family Nocardiaceae; genus Nocardia; species Nocardia sp. NPDC059180. The sequence continues at coordinate 620,183 of NZ_JBHZBU010000003.1, read as the reverse complement.
CGTGCAGCATCCAGATCCACACCAGGAACGGCAGGGCGATACCGGCAGTGGCCTTGATGGCTACAGCGACCGCGACGACGACGATGCCGAGCACATGCCTGCGTTCGAGGACCAGCGCGATACCGGCGCACATCAGACCGACCATCAGCAGTTCGTTGTGCACGCCGCCGATGAGGTGGATCAGCACCAGCGGGTTGAGCACCGCCAGCCACAGCGCGACGGTGGGCTTACCGCCGAGATGTTTGGTCAGGTACGGGATGGCCCACATCATCAACGCCAGGCCCGGCAGCATGACCAGCCGCAGCGCGATGGTCCCTGCCACGACATTGTCGTCGGTGATCGAGGTGATCGCCCGGCCGATCAGCAGGAAGATCGGGCCGTACGGGGCGGTGGTCGTGGTCCAGACGGTGCTGACATTGTCGAGCAGTACACCGGGATTGGCGACCGGCCCGACCTTGTACGGATCGAAACCGTCACGCAGCAGCGCGCCCTGTGCCAGGTACGAGTAGGCGTCCTGGCTGAACATCGGCACGGCGAACAGCATCGGGAAGACCCAGATGCCGACGATCGCGCGCAGCTCGTTCAACGTGACGCCCGCACCGGAGTAGTTGCCGCGGCCGAGCGTGGCCCGGCCCAGGCGCACCCAGGCGGTGATCATCATCAGCACGCCGATCCAGATGAAGATCGTCGACAGCGCGTAGCCGTGCCCGAAGCGCAACCAGGACAGGTGCATCGCTTCCAGCAGCGGATCGCGTTTGCGGACGGCGCCCGCGCCGAAACCGCCGAAGGTGATCATGATCGCGCCGACGAGGCCGAGCAGCGCCGCATGTCCCTCGGGACTGCGGGCGAAGTCGGCCGTGGTGCGCAGCCAGGACCGCAGTGTCTGCGGGCTGCCCGCGATCGGCGCGGTGGTTGTGGTGGGTCGTGTCGCGGGCTTCGGGGACACGGTGGCCGGTACCGGGGTAGTCACTTGGGCAGTCGTTTCCGGGGGTGGCATGTGGTGTCGTTCCCCCCGGTTGTGGTCGGCGGTCGCAACCGCGAGCTGATAGGTCGGCGCTTAGTTTACGGCTTGTTCGCGCGGGGCTGTCCCGATGGTGCGCGGGGTTTCGTTTCGGCGGGGTTTCTCGGTGCCGATGATGCGGTTTGCCGCGAGTTTTCCGGACAGCAGCGCGGTCGGTACACCGACGCCTGGCGTGGTGCCACAACCTGCGATAACCACGTTGTCGCTGCCGCGCGGCAGATTGCGTGGCCGGAACGGGCCGGTCTGGCGGAAAAGGTGGGCCGCGGAGAACGGCGTGCCGCTCAGCATGCCCTGATCGAGCCAGGTCTGGGGTGTGTCGAGGTGGTCGAGCCGGAAGTGCTCGGCGATGCCGTGATAGCCGCGGTGCTCCAGTACTGCGAGCAGCTCGCGCAGGTAGGCCGGGCCGAGTGCGGGCCAGTCCAGCGGCGCCGAATCCAGGTTCGGGCAGGGGGCCAGCAGCGAGAACGGCTCGTAGCGGCCGTCGGCGCGGTCGAGGTACAGGCCGGGGTCCGACAGTGCGGGCCTGGTCAGCAGCAGCGAGGGATCGCTCATCAACCGGCCGCCGCGGGGTGCGGCGATCTCGGCGAAGGTGCGTTTCCAGGCGTCGCCGAAGTCGATGGTGTGATGGGCCTGGATCGGCCAGGTCGCGGCGACGGCGGCCGGGATGGTGCCGTGGGCGACCACTGCGGACGGCGAGGCCCGCAGACCACGCCTGCGGCGCAGCCCGAAGCGCTCGATATCGCCGAGATCGGCGGTGACGACCACCGCATCACAGTCGCGGGCCGTCCCGTCGGCGAGCCGGACCCGGCGGGCTCGCCGGCCCGCGTAATCGATACCGGTGACTTCCGCGCCGAGTTCCAGCCGCCCACCGGCGGCGACCAGCGCCGCGGCCATCGTCTCGGCGACCGCGCGCATCCCGCCCTCGGGGAAATAGACCCCGAGCGAGGTGTCCATATGCGGGATGGCCCCGTAGACGGCCAGCGCCTGATTCGGCGGCATGCCCGCATAGAGGGCCTGGAAGGTGAACAGCCTGGTGAGCCGGGGATCGCGGAGGAAATGGCGCACCCGTGGCCCGAGCCGGCCGAATCCGCCCAGCCGCACCAGGTCCAGCAGTGCGGCGCGCTTGTCCGGCAGCCGCACCATATCCAGCGGCGAGTCGAAGTTGGTGTCCATGAACTCGCCGAACTCGGCGCGGTAGATCTTGGCGAGCCACTCGCGCAAGCGCCGGTAGCGCCCGGCCTCGTCGGGGCCGCAGGTCCGCGCGACCTCGGCTGCCATATCGTCCGGGTCGGCATAGACGCGGATATCGGAGCCGTCGGCGAAGCGAGCGTGGTACGACGGCGCGAGCTGGTGGATACGCAGCGGTGTGCCTGCCGAATCGCGGTCGTGTCCGACGGCGGCCAGTGCGTCGTCGATCAGTTCGGGCAGCGTCAAGACCGTTGCACCGGAATCGATCTCGTAATCGTCGAAGCGATAGCGGCCGACCCGGCCGCCGACGTGATCGGCTCGCTCCAGCACGGTGACGCTGCGCCCGGAGCCTTGCAGATACAGTGCGGCCGCCAGCCCGGCCAGTCCGGCGCCTACCACCACGACCCGATCGGTCGGGGCCGTCACGGTCCGCATACTGCACCGGCGAATTCGGGACCGCTCATGCGAGGCGGCGGGTGGCGGCCAGTGCCATGGCGTGCAGATGCTCCTTGGCTGACGGGACGGCCGAACTGGAGTCGATGGCAGCCAGCGCGCGCTCGGTCAGCTCGGCGATCCGGGCCTCGACGGCCTCGACGGCACCGAGCTCGGTGAGCGCCTCGCGCAGCCGGTCGACCTGGGCCGCGCTGAGGTCCGTGCCGACGCTGGTGCGCAACAATTCCGCTGCCGCCGGATCGGACTTGTCACCGCGCTGCAAGGCCTCGGCGATCAGTACCGTGCGCTTTCCCTCGCGCAGATCGTCACCGGAGGGTTTACCGGTCACCGACGGATCGCCGAAGACGCCGAGCAGGTCGTCACGCAGCTGGAAGGCGATCCCGATGTCGGTGCCGAAGTCACGGTAGGACCGGATCAGTTCGGGGCCGGCGTCGGCCAGCGCCGCACCCAGGTGCAGCGGCCGCTCGACGGTGTAGGCGGCGGTCTTGTACCGATTGATCCGCAGCGCCGCCGCCACCGATTCGTCACCGCTGGCCTCGCCGTGGATGTCGAGCAATTGCCCGCCGAGCACCTCGGTGCGCATCTTCGCCCATACGGTCGCGAATCGGGCGACGGCCTGCGGGGCGAGTCCGGAGGCGTGCACCATGTCATCGGCCCAGGCCAGGGCCAGATCGCCGATGAGGATCGCCACCCCGGTGCCGAAGCGGGGCGCGTCGCCCGCCCAGCCGCGATCGCGATGACGCTGCTCGAAGTCGACATGCACGGTGGGAAAGCGGCGCCGGGTGCGCGAGGCATCGATGATGTCGTCGTGGATGAGCGCGCAGGCCTGCACCAGCTCCAGCGCCGCGCACGCGTTGAGTACGGCGGGCGCTTCGGGGCCTTCGGGGTCGCCGCCCGCACCGAGCCAGCCGGTCCACGCGAAACCGGGTCTGGTGCGTTTGCCGCCGCGCAGCACGAACGATTCCAGCGCCTCGGCGGCGTCGACGAAGATCGGTCCCAGCTCACCGACCGTGTCGCGCCGGGTGGCGAAGAAGGCGGTCAGCGCCTGTTCCACGGCGGCGGCGAAGGCGGGCGTCCCTGGGGTTGCCGAGGTCGGGCTCGGCCGGGTCGGGGTACCGGGTCCGGCGGACAGGGTGGCCTCCAAGGATGTCCGGGAAAGGGGTCGGCTCGGCGGATGACGGTCCGCGCGCCGGTGGCGGCGCGGACGGCGGTGCACCCGCTCATGGGTCGAACAATACGCGTCCGGCCCGATGACGCTCCGGGCCGGAGGCCGCTCACCTCTACACTGAACCGGTGACTTTCGACAACGTGCGGGGACGTTCGACCCCTGGCCGGCCGTCCTCGACACCACCGATCGTCTCGGGGACGCCGTCGGTCGTGCAGAGTTTGCGGCTGCACTCGAGCCGGGCGGTGCCGTTCTCCGTCGAATTCAACCCGCCCCGTGACGCCGCCGGGGAGGCCAGGCTCTGGCGTGCGGTGCGCACCTTCGAACGTATGCATCCGGCGTTCGTGTCGATGACCTATGGTGCGGGCGGTTCCACCAAGGACCGCACCGTGCGAGTGACCGGTGAACTGGCCGGTGAGACCACCCTGCTGCCCGTGGCGCACCTCACGGCCGTCGGGCACAGCGTGGCCGAGCTGCGCTCGCTCGTCGGCGCCTATGCCGACTCCGGAATTCGCAATATCCTCGTGCTGCGCGGCGACCCGCCCGGCGATCCGCTCGGCGAATGGCATAAGCACCCCGATGGCGTCGCCTATGCCGAGGAGCTGGTGCGTATCGTGCGCGATCTCGGCGATTTCCATGTCGGCGTCGCCTCGTTCCCGCAGGGCCATCACCGCTCGCCCGATCTGGACCACGACACCGAGTTCCTGGCGGCGAAACTGCGTGCGGGCGCGGAGTATTCGATCACGCAGATGTTCTTCGACGTGGAGCACTATCTGCGGTTGCGCGACCGGATCGCCGCCCTCGATCCGGTCGAGGGCGCCAAGCCGATCATTCCCGAACTGATGCCGATCACCTCGTTGCGCACGGTCAAGCGCGCCGAGGAACTCTGCGGCCGAGAGCTGCCGCGCTCGGTGGTCGAGCGGCTGGAACGTGCGGCGGGCAGCGGTCCGGAGGAAGACGCGGCAGCGGTACGCGCCGCGGGCATCGAGATCGCCACCGAGATGGGGCAGCGTCTCATCGACGAGGGCGCACCGTGCCTGCACTTCATCACCCTGAACTTCGCCAAGGCGACCGGCGAGGTGCTCACCAACCTCGGCTACGGGGTCACCGCCGCGCCCATCAGCGCCTGAGGCCGGCGCAGCCCCCAGGCCTCGGCGAGCAGCCGGTGCGATTCCAGCCGGTCGCGGTGGTCGTGGGTGATACCGGTGATCAGCAGTTCGTCCGCATCACTCACCCGCTGCAGCGCTGCGAGCCGTTCGGCCACTGTGTCCGGTGCGCCGACCAGCTGGGTGGCCAGCCGATCCGCGACCAATCGCCGCTGATCGGGCGTCAACGGCGTGAGCGTGTCGGGGTCGGCGAATTCGGCGGCCCCGGCACCGCTGCGGATGCTGTGCACCCAATGCCCGTACGGCGCGGCCAGGCGCTCGGCGGTGGCGTCGTCGGCGGCGACCACCACATCCGCGGACACGATCACATACGGCTCGGCCAGCAGCGCGGAGGGCTGGAACGCGGCGCGATAGGCCGCCACCGCGTCCAGCGCCGTGCCGGGGGAAACGTGATAGGCCGCCGCGAACGGCAATCCGAGTCGCCCGGCCAGTTCCGCGCTCGCCCCCGCGCTACTGCCGAACAACCACAGCTGCACCTGCGCGCCCTCGCCCGGCACCGCGTGCAGGGGGACACCCTCGGGGTCGACATAGGTGCCGTCGAGCAGGGCCCGGATCTCGGCCACCTGATCCTCGAACTCCGCGGGCTGCGCACCCTGCTGGAACAGAGCCCGTTGCCCGGCAAGGAATGTCGATGGATCGGTGATGCGCAGCGGATCGAACGGCGGCGGGATCACCACACCGTCGCGCACCTCGGTGCGGCCGCGCACGATGTCATCGAGCGGTCGGCTGTTGCGGGCCCGCACGGATTCGGCGCCGAACTGCCTGGCGCGGTGCGCGGACCGGCCCAGACCGAGGTCCAGCCGTCCCGGATGCAACGCGTCGACGGTGCCGAACGCCTCGACGATCGAGATCGAGGTGTGGTAGCCGACCTGCACCGCCGCCGACCCGACACGGATGCGTGCGGTCGCGGCCGCGACCTGCCCGATCAGCGTGATCGAGGCCGAACTGGCCACCTGCGCGAAGTGATGCTCGGCCAGCCAGAACCGGTGATAGCCCCACTCCTCGGCGCGCCGGGCCAGCTCGATGCTGTTGCGCAGCGCCTGCTGCGGGCTCGATCCGGCGCTGACCGGCGCCAGATCGAGGATCGATAGCGGGACGGTCATGCCGTGCGCTCCGGCGCGCCAAGCCTTGGATCCTGTTCGCCCGCCTCGATCGCCACCCGCAGTCGATTCTGTGCGGGCGCCACCGGGCAGGTCGCGTAGTCGGTGAAAGCGCACGGCAGGTTGGCGGACCGATTGAAGTCGAGCAGCACGGTGCCGTCGTCGCCGACCGCGCCGACGGTCAGCGCCCTGGCCGCGGGATAGGTGGTGATGCCGCTGGTGGCGTCGGTGAACAGCACTCGCAGCGCATCGGGTGTGCCGAAGGCGACAACCCGTTCGGTCGCCGCACCGATCACGAATTCGATGACGCCCGCCGCGCTGTGCTGGTGTTCGAGGCCATCCACGACCGCACCCGTGGTGACGGTGATCGCTTCGTCGAACGCCTCGAACCGCCCGCGCACCACCCAACGCTCGTCGGGTGCGTAGGCGGGGATGCCGTCGAAGGCAGCCAGTGCGGGTGCGGCCGGATCGTGCACCCGCACCGCGGACCGCCCACTGCGCCGGATCACCTCGAGTACCCGTTCCTCGTGGCGGATGAGTACGCCCGGCGCTCCTTCGTCCGCGACGACGATGTGGACTCCGGCGATCCGCTCACCGTCATGGTCGAGCCGGTAGGCGGGCTTGGCGGTGACGAACACCCGGTCCTCGATGACCCACCAGGTCCCGGGGACGTCGGGCAGCTGCTCCGGCTGGTCCGTGAGCCAGTGCAGGGCGGTCAGGCTGAGGAAGCCGAGTGGGTCGCGCAGTCCGTTCGCGCGTTCGGCCTGCCAGGTGGTCCAGTCGGTGGCGAACGCGGTGGTGATGCTGGTGGTCATCGGGTGACTCCTTCGTGGGCGGTGCGATGGATGTAGTGCCGGATCGAGCCGTGACACGGCGAACGCGGCGGCCTCACGACAGTCCTGCCGTATCGGGTCCGGACGTGGTTTCCGGCGGGATATGGACGGTGAACGCGGGCTTCGGGATGGCGGCAAGCAGCTCCCGCGTGTAGTCGTGGCGCGGATTGCCGAATATCTCGGCGGTGGTGCCGGATTCGACGATGCGGCCGTACCGCATCACCGCCACCCGGTCGCTGATGCGGCGCACCACGGCCAGATCATGGGAGATGAACAGGTAACTCAACCGCAGCTCGGTTTGCAGCTCGTCGAGCAGTTCGAGAATCTGGGCCTGCACCGACGCGTCGAGCGCGGAGACCGGTTCGTCGAGCACCAGCAGCTCCGGCCGCAGCGCCAACGCCCGCGCGATGGCCACGCGCTGGCGTTGCCCTCCCGACAGCTCAGCCGGACGGCGCCGCGCGTAGGTGGCAGGCAGCGCGACCTGTTCGAGCAGCTCGGCCACCCGCTCCTGGCGGGCCTTCCGATTGCCGATGCCATAGGCACGCAACGGTTCCTCGATGACCGAACCCACCCGCAATCGCGGATCCAATGACGAGTACGGGTTCTGATAGACGACCTGGAACCGGCGCCGCAGCGCCCGCAATCGCCCGGCGCGGGCGCGGGTGAGCTCCTGGCCGTCGAAGACCACCTCCCCGCGATCCGGATCGGTCAACCGCATGACGATCCGCGCCGTCGTGGACTTGCCGGACCCCGATTCGCCGACCAGCGACAGGGTTTCGCCGCGACCGAGTTCGAAATCCACACCGTCCACTGCGGTGACCGTTGAGCCGGAACCGGTCCGGAACAGTTTGTGCACATCGCGGACGGTGAGCAGTGGGCTGCCGTCGAGAACAGCTGCTCGTCGCGCCACGTCGGGCGAGGTCAACGCGGGTGCGGCACCGAGCAACTGCCGGGTGTACGGGTGGCGGGGCTTGCCGAGAACTTCGGCGGTGCGGCCCGTTTCGACCACCGATCCCGCACGCAGCACCACCAGCCGGTCGGCGCGTTCGGCGGCCATCGCGAGATCGTGGGTGATCAACAGGACGGCCGTCCCACGTGCGGCGGTGCGTTCGGCCAGCCGGTCGAGTACCCGGCGCGCGACGGTGGCGTCCAGTGCGCTGGTCGGTTCGTCGGCGATGATCAGATCCGGTCCACAGGCCAGTGCGATGGCGATCAGCACCCGCTGACGTTGTCCGCCCGACAGCTCGTGCGGATATTGGGTGGCCCGCAGTTCAGGCCGGTCCAGGCCGACCTCCGACAGCAGTTCCGTCGCCCGTGCCAGCGCGCCATGGCGGTCGTCGAGCCGATGCACCCGTAGCGCCTCGGCCACCTGGTCGCCGATGCGGCGCACCGGATTCAGCGAGAGCCCGGGGTCCTGCGGAACGAAGCCGACCTGCAGACCGCGCAGGCGGCGCAGCGCCCGCTCGGAACCGGTATCGACGCGTCGCCCGGCGAAAGTAATGGTGCCGCCGGTGATGTCGCCGGTATCGCCGAGCAAACCGATCATCGCATGCGCCAGCGTCGACTTGCCGGACCCGGATTCGCCGACCAGCGCGACAACCTCACCGCGCCGCACCGTGAGCGAGGCGCCGTCGAGCGCGGTCACCGGCCCGTCGCCGGCTCGGTAGCGGATGCGCAGCCGGTCCACGCGCAGGAGTTCGTCGGTGCCGGGGTCGGATTCCGGCTCGTCGGCGGGGGACAGGACATCGATGGACACGTTCTCGCTCAACGGTGTTCACTCCTCGTGACGGCGCGACCCACGCGCTGGGCGGATAGGACCACGGCGATGATCACCAGGCCGGGCAGCGTCGTCAGCCACCAGGCGGTGGCGAGGTAGTTGCGGCCCTCCGAGATCAGCGACCCCCACTCGGGGGTGGGTGGTGCGGTGCCGTAGCCGAGGAAACTCAACGCCGACACCGCCAGCACCGCCATCCCGAATTCGACCGCGGCCAGCGCGAGCACCGGGGGATAGGAGTTGGGCAGGATATGCCGAACCAGCACCGTGTACCACCGCACCCCCGATGCGCGCGCGGCCTCCACGTAGGCCGCCCGGCGCACCCGCAGCACCTCCGAGCGCATCACCCTGGCGAAATTCGCGATGAGCGACACCCCCACGGCGATGGCCACATTGCGGGTGCCGAAGCCGAGCGCGGTCACCAACGCCAGCGACAGCAGCAGCGCCGGAATCGACAGCAGCACATCGACGATCCGCATGGTGACCGTGTCGACGACACCGCCGAGCGCGCCCGCGAGCAGCCCGAGCAGAGTGCCGGCGATCAGCGCGATCGCGACCGCCGACAGGGTCGCGGTGAGTGAGAGCCCGGCGCCGTGCACCATCCGCGTGTACAGGTCGCGGCCGATATTGTCGGTGCCGAACCAGTGCTCGGAGCTCGGCGGCTGGAACTTCTGCGCCGGAACACCGGCCAGCGGGTCACCGCCGGCGAAGACCGAGGGTGCCAGCGCCCAGCCGATCGCCAGCGCGATCACCGCAACGGCGGGGATCAGTGCGATATTGCGGCGCAGCCAGGTCCATGCCCGCGAGCGCCTACGCACCTGTGCCGACTGGTCGTCGACGGGAGTACTTATCGCCGGTTCACGTTCGAGCAGTTCGAGCGCCATCGGTCACCTCCCGGCGCCAGTACGCGAGGATTCCGCGCCGATCAGTGGTTGCCGCCGTTGCGCGCGACCGGCCCTCGATCCGCGGGTCCAGCACCGGATACAGCAGATCGACGACCAGGTTGACCGTGACGAACGCCAGCGCACTGACCAGCACGATGCCCTGCACCACCGGAATGTCCTGGGCCAGTACCGAGGTCTGGGTGAGCCTGCCGAGCCCCGGCCGTGCGAATACCGTCTCCACGACCACCGAACCGGCGAGCATATTGCCCACCAGCACACCGGCGATGGTGAAGGCGGGCACGCTCGCCAACCGCGCCACATGCCGCCGCTGCACCCACCAGCGCGAGGCGCCCTTGGCCAGTGCGACCTCGGTGAATGGTTGCCGCCACGTCGATTCCAGCCCCGCGGCGAGCACCTGCGCGATCACCGCGCCGATCGGAATCGCGAGCGTCACCGCGGGTAGCGCGATCCCGCCGAACGCAGGCACCAGCTGCCAGCGGAAGGAGAACAGCTGCAACAGGATCAGTGCGGTCCAGAACGTCGGCATCGACACCCCGATCGGCGGCAGCGCGGCCAATACCCCGCGCAGCCAGGGCGTGCGGGTATAGGTCGCGGCGAACGCCAGCGCGGTTCCGCCGACAGCCGCGAACAGCAGGGCCAGTCCGGTCAGAGCGAGGGTCGACGGCAGCGCGTCCACGATCGCCTCGCTCACCGGCTGTCCGGTGGCGATGGATCGGCCGAAATCGCCGCGCACCGCATGCGACAGCGAGCTCAGGTACTGCTCCCACAGCGGTTGATCCAGCCCGTATCTGGCCCGCATGCCGGCGAGGGCGGCCGCGTCGACCGGAGTACCTCCACCGCCGCCGTCGGCCGCGATGGCCACCGGATCGGCGGGCAACAGGTACAGCACGACGAAGGAGATGGTGAACGCCGCCCACAGCACCCACACCGCGGAAACCGCCCGCAGCAGTACATATCTGGCCATGATCAGCGTCCACTCAGCCAGGCGTCGTAGAACTGCAGCCGCGCCGACGCTTCGAACTTCAGGTCCTGCACCGCCGCACCGGCGCCGATTGCCTGCGACAGCTCGACAGTCGGGATCCACAGACCTGCATCGAGTACCTGCTGCTGGGCTTGCTGGATCAATGCCTTTCGTGTTTCTGAGTCGACCGCGCCCAGCTGCGCGGTGAGCACATCGTCGAGTGCCGGGATCGGTGCGCGGGCATTGAGGTTGCGGCCGTCGAGACCGAAGCCGGTGCGCAGGATATCGCCGTCGGCGCGGGTGCTGTTGTAGTAGAGCGCGTCGAAATCCTTGCTGCTCTGGCGTGCGGTGTATTCCGCGTTGGACACCAGATCGAGCGTCAGATCGATGCCCACCGTGCGCAGCTGCTGCTGGATCAGCTCGAGGATCGCCTGATTACCGGCGAACACCTGGCTGAACGTCACTGCGAAACCCAGGCGCTGCCCGTCCTTCACCCGGATACCGTCGTCACCGCGCACCCAGCCCGCACGGTCGAGGGCCGCGCGCGTGGCGTCGGGATCGAAACCGATGCGCTGTGAAAGATCCAGATAGCCGGGCGTTCTGGACGCCAGTGCGCTGGTCGCAGGCCGGAACTGCGGTCCGAGCACGGTATCGACCAGCTCCTGTCGATCGATCGCGGTCAGCAGTGCTTGCCGCACCGCGGGATCGCGCAGCGGGCCGCGGGTCACATTCGGCTGGAATCCGAACGGAATCCCCGGATTGGCGGTGCTGAGCACCCGGCCGCCGGTCGCCTCGATCTGTGGTGCGTCCTGCGGCAGTGCGTCGCTGGTCGCGTCGAGCTGATCCGAAGACAACGAACCCGTCCGCACACCCGACTCGGGGACAACGGTGAACTCGATGCGGTCCAGATACGCCTCGCCCTGATGGCCGAACACCGCCGAGCCCCACCCGTAGCCGGGGCGCTTCACCAGCGTGGCGGACACGTCCTGGCGGTAGTCGGCATAGCTGAACGGCCCCGACCCGACCGTGGCCGCGCCGGCGCACCGATCCTCCGCGGACCGCGCGGTCGTGGCGTCGGCGAGGATGCCCAGCTGCGGGGTCGAGGACGCCTGCAGGAACTGGGCGTTCGGGGCGCTGAACTCCACTCGCGCCGTCAACGGGTCGACCGCGGTCGTACCGACGTAGCCGGTCAGGTAGCTGGTGCCGAGCGGTGCCTTGGCCGCGCCGAGCGTCCGCACGATCGAGTCGAAGGTCTTGCGCACCGAGTCCGCGGTCAGTGGCGTCCCGTCGCTGAAACTCACCCCGTCGGCGAGGTGGAAGGTGAACACCTTCGCATCCGGGCTCACCTCCCAGCCGGTGGCCAGCCATGGCTTCAGCTCACCGGTTTCCGGATCCTGATCGGTCAGCGAATCAACCACCTGCCGGGCCACGTAAATCGTCTGATTGGTGCTCGCCTGCGCCGGATCCGCGCAGGTCGGCGCCACCGAAAGCCCGTAGCGCAGAATTCCGCCCGGTTGTGGCGGCCCGGCCGCGGCGTCCGGTGCCGAAGTACCGGATCCGCAGCCGGCGAGTGTGGTGGCGGCGAGCAGCGCGCCGGTCAACGCGGCGACCCGGGGTCGAGATCGGGTCACCTGTGCGCTCCGTTCGTAGTTGCGGCCTTGTCGGCGTCTTTCATCTGTGCCTCCATCGGTCCCGGCGGAAGCACCCGCACCCGGTGACCGGGGGGTTGCTGCGACGTCGACGAGCCAGGTCTCTCGGTCGCTCTGGATGGTCTCGCCGGACCGGACGCGGTGCGGTATCCGATCGGGCCGAATCATCATGCGTCGCAGGGAAACCGCAGCACAATGGTAGTAATCAGGGTGAGTTCAGCTCTTGTCCCGCGCACCCGGCGCGCGCCGCAAGTGACACGGTCGGATCCGAGGTAACGTGCCGGACGCGGTCACGGGAATATCGTGAATGTCCGCCTGTGTCGACGGCCTGACCTGCGTGTCCTCGCCGCCGTCTTCGGCACCATTCGGAGCGGCGACCGCTCCTGTCTCTGCCGACAGTGGAATTACCGAGGTGCCGTGAGCGAACCGGGGTCGGTGCGACCGAAAGCCGGCTCCCGGGCGTATCGCATTACGGCGCGATCCGCCGACCCTTCCACGCGAGCGCACCGCGACGTAGGGCGCGGCGGGACCTGGCCCATAGGTACAGGTACATAGCCACCGAGCACGGATGTGCCAGTGCTGCGGTGATGTCGTCGCGGTGCGGTGCCGCACCGGTTTCGAGGGCGCGAGCCGCGAGGCGTCCAGCGACGGCCGCGGCATAGCCGAGCAGGCCCGCGCGTCGGATGTCTCCACGTCCGGCAATGGCAGCCAGCGGCGGCAGCCAATAGACCAGGGCGGCAATGGCTCCCACCGTGAGCCCGCCGGCTGCCGACCCGCCGTATGCGGACCAGAGCCACCGTGTGTAGCCGGCCTCGAGCTCGGCGGCGTCGTGGTACATGCGGGTGCTCGCCAATGGTCCGGCCGCCACCACGGCGGTCCGCATGCCCTTTCGGCGCAACGTCCTGGCGATATCGAGGTCCTCGGTGACACTGCCCGACACCGCCGTGTGACCGCCGATGGTCCGGTAGGACTCGGCGTCGAAGACCAGGAACTGCCCGCATGCCACCGCCATCGACGGCCGGGTTCCCCGGTCGGCCACCGACACCGGCAACGTCGTGGCCCATGACCAGCACAGCAGCGGCTGCACCAGGTGTTCGGCGGGCGAGGCCGCGAGCTGTCGCGGCCAGGGCGACACCAGAGCCGCCTGACCCGCCCGCAGTTCATTCACTGCCGCAGCGATCGCGGCGGGGGCCAGCCGCACATCTGCATCCACGAACACCAACACCGCAGCATCGGCCGCAGCTGCCAGCCGGGCACACGCGGCCGCTTTACCAGTCCAGCCCGGTTCGGGTTCGTCGGCGCAGCGCAGCACCGTGATTCGCGGATCGTCACCGGCAGCCCGTTTTGCCGCTTGGTAGGTGCCATCCGTAGAACCGTCGTCCAGAATCAGCACCCGCAGCCCGGGCACCCCCGTCTGCTCACGCAGATCGGCGATCAGCTCAGGCAGCTGCCGCGCCTCGTTCCGGGCCGGGACACAGACTGCAACGGACTCGTCCACAGACGGACCCGGAATCAGGCGGCGCATCGTCATCAGGTTCCATACCGCGACAGCGCATCCGGCCACCGCGATTCCCGAACCCGCGCGAACCGCGGTCGTCGTCCCCGATCTCACCTACTGCGAACTTCGCGCCACCAACGCCCGATATCGAAGTTGGGGGCCGGGGCATTCGGTGGGGCCGGGTTGCGGTTGACGTAGGCGAGGGCTGCGACGACGGCAGCGACGGCGAGGGTGATACCACCGACGATGCCCGCCCAGCCCGCGAAGGACCGGGTGTTGGGGTCGGCGTAGCTGACCTCGGCGCGCATATTCGTCACATCACCCGGCGGCAGCTTCCACGACACCACCGAATCGCCTTCGCGGGTGCCGTTGGTCTTGGCGATCCTGGCCGGGAACGCGATGCTGAACTGCACGTCCGAGCCGTGCGGCGGCACCGATTTCAAATCCACCCTGCCGTTGAGGCTGACCAGGTCACCGGTGCGCTGGAACTGCAACTGGAACATGCCCTGAGTCTGTTCGGACAGCTGACCGAGCTGCTGCACCTCACCGAAGGACAGGTCGTCGAAGAAAACCTGGCTGCCGGTGTAGCCGTCCTGGCTGTAGGGCTCGACCCGCATCTTCGTGGCCAGCGAATCGGGCGCCTTCAACTGCGGGCCCTTGTCCTCGGGGTTGGCCGGGATCACCGCGGCCACGATGCGTCCGGACACCCGGTCGTTGGACGACACACCCATCGACGCCTGCACCCGCAGGCATCCGGCCAGCACCGGCACCAGCAGGGCCGCCAGCAGCACGGCCGCCGTCACCCGGATCCCGGGGCGGGGCGAACGTGGCGCGGTGACCGGAGTGTCGGGCATCGTGGTGTCGGGACTCGGCTGCACGGGTGACATCGTGCCAGGCGCGCGGTCCGCGATGCACGCGACACCGCGGATCGGCACCGTAGTCGCTGGTGGCAGCAACTAGCGGCGCGACGCCACGGCTTCGTCGTGGCTGCGATGAGCCCGTCGCAGCAAGTCCATCAGCTCGTCCTCCTGCCGGATCCGGCGGCGATACTTCTCCGGCAGCGCCCGTAGCCGCTGCTCTTCACTGCGCAGCAGCCCGAACACGCGATCACGTTCGGCCTGGTCGGTGGTGTAGCCGAGGTCGAGGTATTCGGTGGCGTGCCTGCGTGCGTTGGCCACGGCCTGCTGGGCGCGCCCGCGCGGGCTGACCACCGATGCGACGACCGTGACCACCAGAACGCCGAGGATCACCAGCAGCGACGCGCCCGTGCTGATCTCGCCGACGTGCACCGGGTCGCCATTGTTGATGAACGGCAGATTGTTCTCGTGCAGGGCGTGCAGGATCAGCTTGACGCCGATGAAGCCGAGAATGGCGGCCAGCCCGTACGACAGGTAGATGAGCCGATCGAGCAGCCCGTCGATCAAGAAATACAGCTGCCGCAACCCCATCAGGGAGAACGCGGTCACGGTGAACACCACGTACACGTTCTGGGTGAGGCCGAAGATAGCGGGAATGGAGTCGAGCGCGAACATCACATCGGTGCCGCCGATCGCCACCATCACCAGCAGCATCGGGGTCAGCATGCGTTTGCCATCGCGCACGGTGAACAGTTTGTCGCCGTCGTAGTCGGGGGTGGTCCGGAACCATGCCTTGGCCACCCGGATCACGATGTTGTCCGCCGACCGGCCCTCGGTTTCCGACGGCGCGAGCATATTCCCCGCGGTGACGAGCAGCAGGACACCGAAGATATAGAAGACCCAGGCGAAGGCATTGATCAGGGAGGCGCCGAGGAAAATGAATCCGGTCCGCGCCAGCAGCGAGAACACGATCCCGACCAGCAGCACCTTCTGCTGATACTCCCGCGGCACCCGGAAACTACCGATGATGACGAGGAATACGAACAGGTTGTCCACCGACAACGCTTTTTCGGTGACATAGCCGGCGAAATACTCGGTGCCCATGGACACTCCGCCGAAAATCAGCACGCCGAGACCGAACAGCACCGCGATCCCCACATACAGCGCCGACCAGATCGCCGCTTCCCGCAGTGTGGGGGTGTGCGCCCGGCGCACATGGAAGAAATAGTCGAACAGCAACAGCGCGATGATGACGGCGACGGTGGGGATCCATACCGCGGCGGATACCTGCATCTTCCCTCCGGATCGTTGACGACGAAGCCGATCGGGCGTCGGGGCTGCGCGTGTCCGTCACGATCGGGCCCTGCGCGCGATGGCGCGGCCGGGCCTGGCCGTTCATACAGCCGACGGGTCCGAACCTACTCGATCCTGGCCGCGACGTGGGCGAACCCGACCGGAACCGCTCGACGTCATGCGGTGTTCGACCGCACCGTGCTGACCCCGCGAACCAGCCGGACCAGCAGCGGAACTCCGAGCAGCGCCATGCCCGCGGCGCCGTACCAGGCCGAGGCGGGCAGATCCAGGAACACCGCATGGGCCAGCGCCGACCCGAGCCAGGTCCACAGGAAGACGGCGACCGGCACCGCGACACCACCGTGCCGCTGCGGCGCCGTCCGCTCCCATCCGGTGAGCAATACCGCCATCACCAGCGCCACGATCAACCAGCCCAGATAGTTGGTGAGCGGTATGTGCTCGACGCCCGGCAGTCCCGCATCGGTGACGCACCACTGCCATTGACCGTCGGCGACCATTTGCGGGTCGAGAAACAGATCCCAGCCGACCGCGCCGACGGCCGTCAGCGCTATTCGTGCCCATGCCCGTTCGGTCAGCAGGCCCGCCACCACCCAGATCGGATACACCCCGCCGGTCCAGGCCAGCGGGACAACCAGCGGCACCCCGGCGACCGCGAGTCCGAGCCGGTCGGTCGCGTAGTCGTAGCAGCCGAACGGCATTCCGGTGGCGGTGCCGATGATCTCGGCGAGCAGTCCGAGGCCGGAGACGATCACGAGGAAGCCGAGCGCATAGCGCGGGCCCCGGGTGTAGGTGGCGTGCGCAAGGGCGGTTGCGGCGGACAACAGCACCACCGCCACCGTCACCCGATCCCGGGCGGCGCCGCTGGTCAGCGGATACGCGATCTGGGCGAGCAGCCACACTGTGGCGAGCACGCCGGGTATCAGTGCCGCGAATCCGGCTCGGCGGATCTGCTGGATCGCGCGCGAAGCCGTCGTCGCCAAACCGTCCCGGCCTGCCTCCGTGGCCGGGTGACGGTCCGGCGCACCGCTGTTCATCGTCCGCGCAGCCGCGCGAACCGACCCCGATCACGCAGCACCAGACGGGCGGCGGTGCGGCCGCTGGCGCCGGAGACACCGCCGCCCGGATGCGTCGACGCCCCTGTCAGATACAGCCCCGGCGCACCGGGTACCCGTTGACCCGACAGCTCGGGCAGCGGCCGCCACAGCATCATCTGATCCAGCGACATCTCCACATGCATGACGTTGCCGCCGAGCAGCCCCAGCTCCCGCTCCAGATCGGCCGGTGTCTGCACGAACCGGCGCAGCACCGACGCGGCGAACCCGGGCGCGTAGGAATCGACTTCACCGATGATCCGGTCTGCCTCCGCGTCGGCGTGTGTGGCCCAATCGCCGCCGTCGGCCAGCCGGTACGGATGCCACTGCGACCACAGCGACAGTTGGTGCTCGCCCGGCGCGGCAATGCTCGGATCGAGGGCGCTGAAACTCATCGCCAGTACCACCGGACGCGGCGGCAGCTCACCGGCCAGTGCGGCCCCGTGCGCGGCCCGCAGCTGCCTGCGCTCGGAGACCAGGAATTGCAACCCGTTGGCGGATTCGTCGGCGGTACTGCCCGGATAGACGGGCAGCGCGTTCGTCGCGGCCCGCACGACCATCCCGATGCCCGGCCCGACCCGGATCCGCCTGCGCCAGTCGTCGAGGGTGGCGGCCTCGAATCCGCCCGCGCCCAGCAGATCCAGCGTGGTCAGGATATGGGTGCCCGCGACGACGGTGCGCGCGGCGAGCTCACGCCCGGACGCGGTGCGCACCCGCCAGCCGTCACCGTCGCGGCGCAGGGTGGTCACGGCGTCACCGGCGCTCACCACACCGCCGTCGGAACGCAGCCGCCCCACCAGTGCCGTGGTCAACGCCCCGCTGCCACCGACCGCCCGGCCCGGCGGCAGGGTGTGCATAAGCGCCGCGAACCCCACCATCGGCGCGGTACCCGGTTCCGACATCGGTGGACCGGACTGCGCGCCGAACCACGCGAGCGATGCCTTGAGCCGCTCGTCGTCGAACAGGCTGTCCAGCAGCGCGTCGCCGGATTGCAGGAACTCGTGGGAGAGCGCGCTGCCCCCCGCACTCGCGTCCAGCCCCCAGAACGAGCGCAGCAGATGCCCCGGCGTCGGGCCACCGCCGAAAGCTCGCATCACCCGTGCGCTGCGCGGGCCCCACTCCCGCACGAAGCGCCGGTAGGCATCGGCATCACGCTCACCGCAGGCCGCGGCGATCGACGCGCAGGTGCGATCGAGATCGCGATGGAAGACGATCGGCGTGCCGCCGTCCGGACTCGCGGGGGTGAAACCCCATGGATCGCAGTCGATATAGCGCAGGCCGAAGCGCGCCAGCTCCAGCTCCTCGACGATCCCGGTGTGCCGGATCATGATGTGCGCAGAAGATCCACGATCGACGAGGTGTCCGGGGAAGCGCTCCACCGTCGAGACCGCGCCGCCGAGCACTTCGTCGCGTTCGAGTACCTCGACCCGCTGCCCGGCCCGCGCCAGATAACACGCCGCGACCAGCGCGTTGTGGCCGGAACCGACGACAACGGCCGTCATCGCGACCTCACAGCGGCAGCCGCCTGCCGAGGATCGCGAACTCTCTGTTGTCGCCGGCGAAGACGAAATGCCTGACCACATCGCCGAACCCGGCCCTGCGATACAGCCGCCAGGCCCGGTTGTCCTCGGCGTCGACCTCGGGGGTCGACAGCAGCACGGCACGTTCGGTCCGCTCGCCCACCAGGCGGGTCAGCAGCGTCGAACCGATGCCGCGGCCCTGCGCCGCGGGATGCACATGCAGTTCGGTGAGCTCGAAATAGTCCGCCAGCAGCTCGCGCGCCGAATGTTCCGGCCAGCCCGAGCGACGCATTCCCGTATATACCTGCTGCTGCCACCACTGATGCGGTGCGCCGCGATACCCGTAGCCGATCGCCACGATCGGTGCGGTGCGCACGTCGAAGTATCCGGAGTCGTCGGGGATCACCGCGGCGACGGCCTGCCAGCCCGGACGGGTGGTGTGTTCGGTCCACATGGGTGCGCGATGGTGTTCGGTGCCGCGCGGATAGTCCATCGCCGCGACATATACCGCGAGCGCGTCGTGCAACCGGGCGCGCAGCGCCGTGACGGAGAGGTCGACGACGACTGGGGCGGGGGTGTGATGTGGCTTGACGGCGGTCATGGCTCTCGTGTGGTGGGGACGCTGTGCGCGCGTGCGGACAACTTGTCGGTGGTCGTCTCTATATTGAAGCTCAATTCAAACGTTCGAATACCTGTTCGGTTCGCGTGCGGTGCCGACTGTCCGGTCGGCCATCGGTCTCGGGCCGGGGTGTGCGACTGGTGGAGGGACGGCTGATGTCTGGTCGAAACGTTCATCCTGCCCGGCCCGGGCGTGCGGGCATGCTGCTACGGCGCGCCGACGGGCTGCTGATGGAAGCGGCGGGGGAGCACGATCCGCGGGAACGATTCCGCACCGCCTACCTGGCCGCGTTGCGTGGGGCAGGAGCGGTCCTCGCGGCCACCGGAGCCGATGCCGCGCCGCGGGCGCGCTCGCGTAATGCCTGGGTGATGTTGCAGCGCGCCGCGCCGGAGTTCGTGATGTGGGCCGACTACTTCAGCTCCCATTCCGAGATGCGGGCGGCGCTGGAGGCGGGCTTGCCACGCGAGATAGAACACACCCAGGCCGACGAGTTCTACTCGCGGGTGGGTGCGTTCCTGCACGATGTGGAGGATTTGATCGCGCCGGAGGCTCGTTTACGTGGTCCGGGGGAGCCGCAGATGCGGATCGGCCCGCGAGTTATCGGCGAGTAGGTGGTACGGCCCTGATCGAACTCGTATCATTAGGGACAGATAGCCGCCAAGGTCGGCTATCTGTCGCCTACCCGGAGGCGACAGCCACGTCCTAGTGCCGGGGGAGGTACCGTGCCACTCTCCGAGCACGAGCAGCGCATGCTCGAACAGATCGAGAGCGCTCTCTATGCTGAGGATCCGAAGTTCGCCTCGTCCGTCCGCGGCGGACGCCTTCGTACGACCTCGAGTAGACGCAGACTCCAGGCCGCCGCTTTGTTCGTCCTCGGCCTGTTCCTACTCGTCGCCGGCATCGCCGCACCGGTGAAGCCCGGCGGCTTCCCGATCATCAGCCTGATCGGATTCATCGTCATGTTCGGCGCCGGAGTGCTCCTGCTGATCGGCGGCTCCAAGAAGGCCGGCGGCAGCAACGACCGCAGCGGCGATTCGCCGCCAAGTGGTCCGTCCGGTGGCGGCAGCTCCGGTGGGCGCGGGCGCCAGCGCAAGTCCGGCGGCTTCTCCGAGCGCATGGAAGATCGCTTCCGCAGAAGGTTCGAGCAAGAGTAGCCACTCGGTCGCCCGAGGTTTTCGACGAACGGCGGTGCGGCATCGGATTCCCGGTGCCGCACCCCCCGTCGTGGGGGGTTTGAAACACCAAGTAGCCCGGCGGCGGGGGTTGCGCGAGGGGGGGCCGGGGCCCCCCCCCTTTGGGTCCCCCCCCCCGCTGCGCCCGGGGGGCACACAACCAACCCCCCGTCGCGGTTTGTGGTTCGGGCGCGTAGGTCGCATCCCGCGACCTACGCGCCGTTTCTGTTGTCGGACCATCGCCATCTTCCGCTGAGGCCAGGCACTTTCCTGCGGGTCTCGACTCTGGCATCGCTTCGCCCAATAATTGAACTATGGTACAAATTGTACGTAAGTTCAACTATTTGGGAGACGCAGTGAGCGCTGGGCGGTCCGCACGTGCTGGATGGCGAGAATGGGGCGGTCTTGCGCTGTTGGCGTTGCCGACCATGCTGTTGGGACTCGACGTGACGGCGCTGTACCTCGTCGTTCCGAGTCTGACCACGGAACTGAATCCCACCGCAACAGAGACGTTGTGGATCATGGATGCCTACGGCTTCTTCATCGCGGGGTTCCTGATCACGATGGGGACGTTGGGTGACCGAATAGGACGACGCCGCCTACTGATGATCGGAGTGGCTGCGTTCGGCGCGGCCTCGGTGTTCGCGGCGTTCGCCCCCAGCACCCTGTGGCTGATCGTGGCGCGGGCGCTGCTCGGAGTGGCCGGAGCGACAATGATGCCCTCGACGCTGTCGTTGATCAGCACCATGTTCACCGACGCCCGGCAGCGGGCACTGGCGATCGGCGTGTGGGCCACGATGTTTGCGCTCGGCATGGCGGTAGGTCCGGTCGTGGGCGGCGTGCTGGTGGCCCACCTCTGGTGGGGCGCGGTCTTCCTCATTGCCGTGCCGGTCGCTGCCCTTGTGCTGGCTGGTGCGCCAGTGCTACTGCCCGAGTTCCGGACCCCTGCCGGTCGACTCGACCTGTTGAGCGTTGGTTTGTCCCTGGCGGCGATGCTGCCCATCATCTACGCGATCAAGCATGCGGCCGCCCATGGCATCGACATCCAGGCATCGGTCGCTGCCCTTCTCGGTGGTAGTTCGGCAGTCGCCTTCGTCCGTCGCCAGCTGCGCCTGACACAACCGCTGCTGGATATGAAGCTGTTCACCCACCGGACCTTCTCCGCAGCGCTGACCGTCTTGCTGATCGGCCTGGTCGGCTTCGGCGGGGTGATGTTGTTGGTCACCCAATACCTCCAGCTCGTTGCGGATCTCTCACCTACGACGGCAGGGCTGTGGATGGGGCCGCCCGCATCGGCGATGCTCATCGGGGCTATCGGTGCACCCCTGGTGGCCGGGCGCGTATCACCGGGCGTCGTCATGTCGGCGACCTTGGCGTTGTCGGTGTCCGGATACGCGCTGCTTGCCGTCGCCGAGACCGATAGCACGCTGAGCGTGGTCGGTGGGTTCACGTTCGTGTACCTCGGACTCGGGGTGATCGCAGCGCTGGGTACCGATATCGTCGTGGGCACGGCACCATCGGAGCGATCCGGCTCAGCCGCCGCACTATCGGAGACGGTTCAAGAGCTCGGTATCGCGGCCGGGGTGGCGATCCTGGGGAGCCTGACGACTGCGATCTATCGCAACAAGATCGAGGCACCATCAGGGCTGTCCCCCTTCGCGGCCGAGGCCTACGGGGACAGTCTGTCCGGAGCATCGTCGGTGGCCGCCCAGTTGCCGGCCTCGGCTCTGGAATCAGCACGAGCCGCGTTCACCGGCGGGCTCAACACCGCCGCCGTCGTGGCAGGCATCGCAGTCGCCGCAGCCGCCATGGTGTGCTTCACGACGCTGCGACACATCCGTCCCCTCGGCGAGGCAAACGCTGAGGTAGCCGATAGCCTCGTCTCGCGGGAGGCGCAATGACTGATGAGACGACGGCAGCTGAACAAGACCCGGTCGATGGGCGCACACTGCGCGGTCGACGCCGCCGGGCTCAGATCATCGAGGCAACGCTCACGATCGTCCTGCGCGAGGGTGCCAGCGGTGTGACGCACCGGACCGTCGCCAAGGAAGCCGGGATCACCACCAGCCTGACTCTCTACTACTTCGCCACCTTGGACGACCTGCTGATAGCCGCTCTGACGAGTGTCACAGATGCGTACACCCACCGCATCCGTCAGCTCATCGATTCCGAGGACGACCCGCTCGACGGTCTTGCCCACCTCATCGCAGAATCGGGCGGCCCAGGCCGTGAGCGCGCGCTCGCCGAACGCGAGCTGTCGACCCTGGCGGCGCGCCGACCCACCCTACGGCCGGTAGCGCGACGCTGGCGCGACAACGTCGCAGAGCTCGCCCGAACACAGACCGACGATCAGGACGCGATAGTAGCCTTCGTTGCCCTGACCGACGGCCTGTGCACAGCAATCCTTCTCGACGACCACGAGGGCGACCCAGACCACATCCGGGCAGTCCTCAGCAAGGCTCTATCGGCAACCCGTTCCTAGCCCTACGGGCCGGACCAGTGAATGTCCGATCGACGTCACCAACGTCCCGCCCCACAACACCCAGACCCAGAACTGCGACGAGTTCGACGCCTGTCCAGAGGGTTCGGACCCGGTGCCCTGTGGTTTCCGGCCCCCTTGGAGCGACGGACTTGCGAACCGGCCCGCGTCTCCGGCGGTCAGTCGAGTGGCTGGTCATCGTCCGGCGCGAACGGATCCGAGCCCGCCGCATCGAGTTCGGCCTTGACGACGGCGTAAGCGGTGGGTGGGTTGTAGCCGCGGCGGGCGAGCATGCCGACGAGGCGGCGGATCGCTTTGTCGCGGTCGAGGTTCGCGGGCATGGTGCGCAGTTTGCGGCGGACGAGTTCGGTGGCGCGGTCGTGTTCGTCGTCGGTGGTGACGGCGGCGAGGGCCGATTCGGCGTCGTCCTTGGACACGCCTTTTCGGCGTAGTTCCTGGGCGAGAGCTTGGCGGCCTTTGCCTGAGTAGGTGTGCCGGGACTGCACCCACTGCTGGGCGAAGGCGGCATCGTCGATGAGGCCGACCTCGGCGAGCCGGTCGAGGGCGTACTCGCTGACCTCGGCGGTGTATCCCTTGGCGGCCAAACGCTGTGTCAGTTCGGCGCGGCTGCGGGCGCGGACGGCGAGCAGTCGCAGGCAGGCGTCTTTCGCCTGTTCGACTGTGCCGCCGGAGCCAGAGGCTTCCGGAGTTTCATCGCTCGATGCGGAAGCCCTGCCGGCTGCGCTCCGTCCACCACCCCGCCTGGAGAACTCGGTCGAGCCTGTCCGCTGCGGATCGGACCTGCCCGACCGAGTTCCCAGTACACCCGCATCGGCCGAACCACCATCGGCCGAGCGGGTCCTGTCCGGTTCCTGGCCGTCCGGCCGGAGACCGGTGGTCTCAGCGATGTCGACGCCGAGGCGCGCCAGCTGCCGTCGCATATCTGCGACCGGATCAGCCGACGCCCGCTCGGGCGCCGCATCTGCCCGCGAGGTGACGCGGGTGCGCCGCGGATCAGAAATCGGCGGGGACCTCTTCGCTCTCCGTCACATCGGCGCCGATGCCGAGCTTCTCCTTGATCTTCTTCTCGATCTCGTCGCGGACGTCGAGGTTCTCCAGCAGGAATTTGCGGGCGTTCTCCTTACCCTGGCCCAGCTGGTCGCCTTCGTAGGTGTACCAGGAGCCGGACTTACGGATGAAGCCGTGCTCGACACCCATATCGATGAGCGAGCCCTCCTTGGAGATGCCGTGGCCGTAAAGGATGTCGAACTCGGCCTGCTTGAACGGCGGCGACACCTTGTTCTTGACAACCTTCACCCGGGTACGGTTGCCGACCGCGTCGCTGCCGTCCTTGAGGGTCTCGATACGCCGCACGTCCAGACGCACCGAAGCGTAGAACTTCAGCGCCTTACCACCGGTGGTGGTCTCCGGGGAGCCGAACATGACGCCGATCTTCTCGCGCAGCTGGTTGATGAAGATGGCGGTGGTGCCGGAATTGTTCAGTGCGCTGGTCATCTTGCGCAGCGCCTGGCTCATCAGCCGGGCCTGCAGGCCGACGTGGCTGTCGCCCATCTCGCCCTCGATCTCGGCACGCGGCACCAGCGCGGCGACGGAGTCGATGACGATGATGTCGATGGCACCGGAGCGGACCAGCATGTCGGCGATTTCCAGGGCCTGCTCACCGGTGTCGGGCTGGGAGACCAACAGCGCGTCGGTGTCGACACCGAGCTTGCGGGCGTAGTCCGGGTCGAGCGCGTGCTCGGCGTCGATGAACGCCGCGACACCGCCGGCGGCCTGGGCGTTGGCCACCGCGTGCAGGGCGACGGTGGTCTTACCCGAGGCTTCCGGGCCGTAGATCTCCACGACGCGACCGCGCGGCAGGCCGCCGATACCCAGAGCCACATCCAGCGCGATCGAGCCGGTGGGAATCACCGATATCGGCTGACGGGCCTCCTCGCCGAGCCGCATCACCGCACCCTTGCCGAAGCTCTTCTCCACCTGAGCCAGGGCGAGCTCGAGCGCCTTGTCGCGGTCGTACGCCTGTGGTGCCATGTCCTGATCCCCTTTTCGACGGGTGAGTCTCGTTCTGTGGTTGGCGCCCACATTAGAGGGCGGCACCGACAAGTTCTGGCGACCAGATTAGACGAACAGATGTTCGAGTCAAGCGACGCGCCCGGAGGCGGCTACCACTGCGGCAATGGTGTCCGGTCCCCCGCCGCGCGCGGGCCGAAGATGCGCCGGTCGGATTCGTCGATGCGGACATCGTTGATGCTCGCCTCCCGGCGCGCCATCAATCCGTCCGCGGCGAACTCCCACTGTTCGTTGCCATAACTGCGCCACCACTGGCCGGTGCCGTCGTGCCATTCGTACTGGAACCGCACGGCGATCCGGTTGCCGTCGAACGCCCACAGGTCCTTACGAAGTGCGTAGCCGTTTTCCTTCGCCCACTTCCGGGTCAGGAATTCGACGATGGCCGCACGTCCGGCGAAATACTTCTCCCGGTTCCGCCACACCGAGTCCGGCGTATAGGCGGCCGCGACGCGTTCTGGATCGCGGGTATTCCAGGCATCCTCGGCGGCACGCACCTTCGCCTCGGCGGTGGTGCGATCGAACGGGGGCAGCGGGGGGCGCATGGACCTCTCCTTCGAGGGTTCGGGTCAGGGATTGACGGGCGAGAGTTCGGCGGGTCCCCACCGGAGCGGACCTGCCGCCGAGGTGTCGACCACCTCGGTGACGGTGAATTCGATCGAGCACTGGACGCCCGCATCATCGGTCTGCGGGGCCCAGACCAGCTCCGCGGTACCGGTGAGCTGCAGGCTGCCGCCGGTGGCCCAGTTCGGGACGAGGATGCCGCAGCGTGGATTCACCGCGATATTGCCGAGCGTCATGAACATCGAGTTGCCGCGGTAGTCCGGCCAGCGCAATCGCGTAGGTGAGAGCACCTGCAGGAATCCGGGATTGCCGCCGCGGTGAGAGGCGTCGGCGTTGCCCTCGGTGTCGGCGGTGGCGAGGAAGAACGTGTCGGCCGCGGCGATGGCCGAACGCTGCTGCGCGTCCAACACAGATGCGCGTCGCGGTTCGGCGACCACCTGCGGGTCGTAGGAGCGGATCTGCCTGCGCGAGATGTATTTCGGGCAATTCGAATACACCTGATCGGTGACGATCCGCAGGCCGTCGCCCTCAGGGGTCGTGGTGCCATTGATGCGCATGCGCCTGCGCCGCTGCGGTTGTAGCGCGATCAGGCCGACTCCGGCCGTGTGGCCGAGCGACTCGCGCAGGGGGTCGCCGACCTGCGGCCGCGCATAGATCAGCACGGTCTCCGCACCGGCCGCCCGCAGGAATCCGGGAGGCCCGGACAGTTGGCTCGCCCACATCCGGCCTGTGCCATCGTCGGCGCCGAGCACCACCATCGACTGTTCGGCCAGGAAAGACGCGGCGACGGCGGGAATGTCGCGGCGGATCATCCGGCTCACTCTGCCTGCGATATCGGCTTGTCCCATCCGTTCCTGGACGGTGCGCTCACCGACGTGGAAGGGCGTCATCACGGTTACCTGCCTCGGTGCCGAACGGTCGATGGTGTGTGACTCAGAAGAAGCCGCAGGTGGGCGCGGCACCGGTAGGCGCGGGCGCGGATTCGGCGCCACTGGGCGCGTAGACCTCGAGCCGGATGCCATCGGGGTCGGTGAAGAAGATGCCGCCGGAGGCCGCCCCCTCGCCATGCGCCACCACACCGTCGTAGGCGAATTCCACCGACTGCTCCCGCAGTGTCGTCTCGACCGTCCGCACCTGCTCGATGGTGTCGACCTGGAACGACAGATGGTGCAGACCGGGGGTTGCGGTGGCGAAGGCGCCCTCACTCTGCTGCCACAGGGTCAGCACAAGAGTGCCGTCGGCACCGAGGAAGGCCCACTTCCGATCGTCATCAGCGCTGGCCGCGAGCTGTTCGAAGCCGAGAGCGTGGCGGTAGAAGTCGACCGATCGGGTCAGATCGGAGACATTGAGCCCGATGTGGCCGGTGGCGAGCTTGGGCGTGGTCATGGTTCCTCCTCGGGAATGGTCAAACCGTCATAATTTGTTTGACGGGTTAGAACTTAAGGGCAGACACGTTCCGGTGTCAACCGGTTAAATGGCTTTTAAGGGTTAAGAGGAGGTGGTTATCGTGCCGAAGCATCGCGAACCGTTACCCTCAGGCATGCTCGATCCACGCCCTCACCTCGGTGAACCCCTGGCCCTGGATCTGTTGAACACCCGGTGGATTGCCGACGGGCCGCAGGACTTGCTCACCGATGCGGCGGGGTTACAGATCTGGCTGGAGTCGGCCGGGCTGGCCGATCACGCCCCCGCCGACGCCGCCACGCTGGACGCCGTGCGCACCGCCCGTGCCGCGATCTACGAGACCGTCTGCCACGGCACACGAAACGCACTCAACGAGGTACTCGATCACGGCCGAATCCGGCGCACGCTCATGGAGACCGGCCCCGAGGACGCACCCGAGGTCACCGATCCGGCGTGGCTGCCCGGCTGGCTGGCCGCCGACGATCTCCTGCGCCTGCTGTCCAAAGCCCCCGACCGCATCCGCCAATGCGCGCATTCGCAGTGCGTGCTGTTCTTCTACGACACGTCCAAGAACGGCACCAGACGCTGGCACTCCATGGCGTCCTGCGGTAATCGCACCAAGGCGGCGCGGCACTACGCCAAGAAGTCCTGACCGGGACCGAGCGGAAGGGGGCCGGTCACCAGCGGGCCTGGGGGACGTCGAATTCGGCGCAGAGGGCGCGCCAGACGTCACGGGGATCGGTACCGGCTTCGATGGCGGCGGCGCCGGTCCGGCCGAGGGAGGGGATCACGTGGTCGGTGAGCAAGGTGTCGCCGCGGGACACACCGAACTCGGTGTGCAACAGCTCCTGGAATTCGGTCAATCGCACCGTGCCGAAGATACCCGTGCGGGTGGAGGTGGGCAGTCGGGACCGCGGTCTGCGTGATGAGTGCCGCAGGGCGGGCGCACTCGATTCGCGCATGGCCGCGGCGAACACGCAGGTCCGCCTAGCGGGCGGTGGCGAGGACGGTGTGGCACACCTCGACCGGATCGCTCACCACGGTCAGGCCCGACGCCGCCTCGGCGGCGGCCGCAGCGAACTCCGACTCGGACAAGATCCGCTGTACGGCCTCGCGTACGGCGTCGGTGGTCAGCGGACGCACCAGCAGCGAACTCCCCTGCCGCACCGCGCGATTGGCCAGCTCCCATTGGTCACCACCGCCGGGCACCGTCACCACGGGCACACCGGCCGACAGCGCTTTCGCGAGCAATCCGTGTCCGCCACCGCCGATGACGACCGAGGCGTGCCGGAGCAGTTCGTCCTGGCGACCCAAACCCGCCGTAGCCCACGACGGCAGGTCGGCGGGCGGCTCGTCCAGCATCGACACCGCCACCCGGACACCGGTGCCATCCAGTCCCGCGAGCACCGTCTCCACCATGCCGGTGACTCCGGTATGCGCGGTGGACGGCGCCACCACCACCAGCGGACCCGCACCCGGCGGCGGCTCCAGTATCGCGTCGGTCGGCTCCCACAGCAGCGGCCCGATCAGATGCGCGATCTCCGGCCAGTCCGGCCGCGGCACCTCCAATGCGGGCAAGGTCGCGATCAGGCGGGCGACCGGCCCCGGATCCTCCCCCGGCAGCCCGACGCTCTCGCGCGCCCGCGCCCGCTGGCGCCGTCCCTGTTCGATGGCGCGCGCGGTCATCGTCCGCAATACGCCATCACGCATCCGTCCACGCAGCCCGACACCGGGGGCGAGCCCGCTTCCGATGGGCGGCAGCGCTTTCGAGGGCAGATACAGCGGATGCGGGGAAAGTTCGACCCAAGGCACGCCGAGCCGTTCGGCCGCCATCCCGCCGCCCGCGGTCAGCACATCGGAGACCACCAGTTCCGGCAGCATGGCGCTGAGCTCGGGCAGGATCTCGGTCGAGATATGCGCGGCGCGTGCATGGATGCGCTGCCCGGCGTCACCATCGTCGTCGGTGGCACGCGGCGCCAGTCCCTTGAGCCTGCGTACCCCGATGCCTGCCGCACGGGCGGCATCGAACCAGCGCGGCCCGGTGAACAGCACCGGCTCGTCACCGGCGGCGGCGAAGCGCAGACACAGCGCGATAGCGGGGAACGCGTGCCCCGGGTCCGGGCCCGCGATGACAGCTACTCGCATCCACCCACCCTGCCACACCGGTTATCGACCGCGACGGCGCCTGCCACGGCGCTGCTCAGCCGCGAAAGTGGAACAGCTCGAACCCCACCGCGCGCTCGGCGGGGAAGCCGTCCTTGGGGCCGGTGGTCATCTCGATCACGGCGCGCGCCTGGTCGGCGACGGGTTCGTCACTCAATGCCGCCAGGTAGCGGCTGTGTTCGGCGAGCGAGGCCTCGGCCTTGCCGACGGAATCGGTGACGTCGACGGCGTGGGTCATCGTCGGTCCGACCACGGCCGCCCAGCGCGGCGTCCACGGTTGCAGCTCGGCCAGCTCACGGAAGATCCACTCGTTGCCCGCGTCGGAGACCGCGTCCAGCGCGGCCCGCCCGACGGCACGGTGATCGGCACTGTTGACGTATCCGGGCCCCCAGATATCGCCGAAGTTGAACAGCACCACCATCTCCGGGCGATGTCGCCGGATCGCCCCTGCGAGATCGCGGCGCAGCGCCAGGCTCTCCTCGACCCGGCCGTCGGGGTAGCCGAGGAACTCGACCTCACTCACCCCGACCACGGCCGCCGAGGCGATCTCTTCACCTTCGCGCATCGGGCCCGCATCCGCGGGCGCCATACCGGCGATACCCGCCTCACCCGAGGTGGCCAGTACGTAGCGGATGTCCTTGCCCTGGCCGGTCCAGCGCGCCACGGCCGCGGCGGCCCCGTATTCGATGTCGTCGGGATGCGCGACGATCACCAAGCCGCGCTGCCAGTCCTCCGGTAGCTGCTCCATACCCGCCATTCAAACACGTGCGGCGAGATGACAACGGGCCGTGCGCCATCCGTCTCGGATGACGCGCGGCCCGGTCGGCGCCTAGACGTCAGAGCTTGCTCACGGTGTTGTTGTCCGAACCCGACACCGCCTTGTAGAGCAGGTAGAGGCCGAACACCACGGCGCTGATCACCAGGATCGGGAACAGGCCCTTGATCAACGCGCCGATGACGGCCAGTGCGATCCAGACGACGGCGACCACGCCGATGATCTTCCACAGCATTTCGTGCCTCCCAGCAGTTCGTTCCTCCCTTCGAGCATGACACCGGGTCGGCGATAAATCACCAGGTGAGAACCGATATCGGGGTGAAGTTCAGGGTTCACCCCTAGCCCGGGTATCCCGGGGCACTCGACCCTCGAGGTCGCGCGCTGAGCACTCAGTCCGGTGCACTCGCCCGATCGAGGGGTGCGTTCGGATCGAGGACGACGCCGACACCGCGCAGATGGTGGTCGATCAGCAACCAGGCCTGCGTGGTCAACAGCTCGACCAGCTCCGCACGCGAGGTCCCGCGGTAGGTCAGCCACCACTGCACCGTGGCGTCGATGAGCCCGAGCAGCGCGACGACCAGCCGATCCGCGGCGACCGGGTCGGCGTCGAAGCGCGGGATATAGCGGACCGCGGCGGCGGAGATTTCGGCCGCGAACGCGCTGCCGCCGATCCGCGGCAGATCCTTGCCCCGGTAGTAGTTGCGGCCCAGCAGGAAGCGGTACAGGTTCGGGTGGTCACTGGCCCAGCCGACGTGGGCCACGATCGGTGCCCGAATGGCGTCGAGTGGGGTGCCGTCGACGACGAGCGCGGCGCGGATCCGCTCGGTGATCTCCAGATGGGCCCGCTTGGCCACCGCCCAGTCGAGTTCTGCCTTGCTCGCGAAATGCCGATAGAAGTGAGTGCGGTTGAGGCCTGCACGGTCGGCGATCTGGCCGGTCAGCGCATCGGGCCCGTGTTCGGCGATCGCGGCGAGGGCGGCGTCGACGATCGCGGCGCGGCGCTCGTCACGGGCCGAGGTGTCCGATCCCGACCGCCGGGACTCGGCGGTATCGATCCATCGCTGTCGTTCCACGTCGCGTCACGCTATCCGAGGTCGAGGCCGTCTTTCGACGGTGGGGCTTGTCACACCGGCGGGTGTGGGACACACTGTACCCGTTATTCCCGGTTACGAATACTGCCCCGGGGACCGCTGAACGGAGGACACCCGATGACCACCTACCGGTCGTGTTGGATGAACGAGGATCTCGACGCGCTGCGCGAGCTCGCGCGGGCCTTCTTCGAGAAGGAAGTGGCGCCCAACGTCGACAAGTACATCGAGCAGCACCATGTCGACCGCGACCTGTGGAACAAGGCCGGTGAGCTCGGCCTGCTGTGCCTGTCGATCCCGGAGGAGTACGGCGGCGGTGGCGGCACCTTCGCCCACGAGGCCGTGCTGATCGAGGAGCAGGCCCGCGTCGTCGACACCGCCTGGGGGCAGAGCCTGCACAACGGCATCGTCGCGCACTATCTGCTGGCCTACGGCACCGAGGAGCAGAAGCAGCAGTGGCTGCCGAAGATGGCCAGCGGTGAGGTCGTCGGCGCGATCGCGATGACCGAGCCCGGCACCGGGTCGGACCTGCAGAGCGTCAAGGCCAAGGCCGTGCGCGACGGCGACGAGTACATCGTCAACGGGTCCAAGACATTCATCACCAATGGCGCGCAGGCCGACCTGATCATCGTGGTGGTCAAGACCGACACCAGCCAGGGCGCCTCCGGAATCAGCCTGGTGCTGGTCGAGGCCGACCGGCCCGGCTTCCGGCGCGGGCGCGTGCTGGACAAGATCGGCCAGAAGGGCCAGGACACCTCCGAGCTGTTCTTCGAGGACGTACGCATCCCGGTGAGCAACCTGCTCGGCACCGCCGAGGGCCAGGGCTTCATCCAGCTGATGCAGCAGCTGCCGCAGGAACGGCTCATCATCGCCGTCGGCTCGGTAGCGGGCATGGAGGTCGCGCTCGAGCACACGCTGCGCTACACCAAGGAGCGCGAGGCGTTCGGACGCACGGTGTTCGGCTTCCAGAACACCAAGTTCAAGCTCGCCGAGGTCGCCACCGAGGCCAAGATCGCCCGCGTGTTCACCGACGACTGCATCGCCAAGCACATCGTGGGCGAACTCGACATCCCCACCGTCGCGATGGCCAAGTGGTGGACCACCGACCGCGCCATGTCGGTGGCCAGCGAATGTCTGCAGCTGCACGGCGGCTACGGCTACATGAGCGAGTACCCGATCTCGCGCATGTGGGTCGACAACCGCGTGCAGATGATCTACGCGGGCACCAACGAGATCATGAAGGAAATCATCGCCCGCTCCCTCTGAGTGCAGCGTTGAGCGGTCCCCACGTCGAACGCCGGAGCCTGGTGCTCCGGCGTTCGATCGTTGCACGTGTCGGATCGCTCAGGCCGCCGATTCCGGCTCTGATGACCGGACGCCGACCGAGGAGGACCGATGACCGGCGAACCGCAGAATCCGTCCTGGGCGCACGTCCTCGGCACGATGGTCCACGACGACGAAGCAGAGCCGCCGGGAACAGCTCGGAGACGGCTAGTGGCCGTGTGGGGGTAGTGGGGCGGGAGCCTGCCGGTCGGCGATTTCGGCGAGGGCCTGAGCCCAGCCGTCCAGGCGGTCGGCGGCGTGCTGGAGTTCGGCGACGATGCCGTTGAACTGGTAGGCCACGACAGCGCTGTCCGGCACCGCGAGGACGCGACCCGCGGCGGCGACGAGTTGCTCGTATTCGACGACACCCGATTCGAGGCGATCGATCGCAGCGCGGGCGTTACCGGTGAGGGCGGCGGCGGCCTGCGGGTTGGTACGGCCGACCGTGGCCGCGGCACGTTCCATCGCGGCGATATCGGCGGCGAGAGCATGGAGTGCGGCGGCGCCGGAGCGAGCAGTGTCGAGGAGGTCGTCGAGTTCGTCGGGTGGTAGCCGGTGCGAGCGGGCGATCTGCGTGGCGAGATCGTGCATCGCGCGCTCGGCTCGCACCAATCGCACGATCGGCGCACGCGCCGCGGACCGCACACCGGGGGCTTTGCGTGCGACGAATGCCGCCTGGGGTAAGGGCTTTCCGCGCAATCGCAGATAGCGACGAGCGCTGAGGGCGGTGCCGGTCACCAAGGCCACCGCACCACCACCGACGACGACAACCGCCCAGGCGGGCGCCGAGATCACTACCAGCCCAACAGTTCCCACCGTGGTGAGGCCGGAGACGGTACCGAGTTGCATGCTGCGCCTGCGGGCGCGGCGGCGCTTGCGTAGCTCGCGCTCGCGAGGATCGGACCAGCGGCGCACCGCGACGAGTGCGTGCTCGCCCACTTCGCGCAAGGTATCGGGCAGATTGGCGCTGTGGGTGGCTCCGAAGGAGGGCGCTCCCACGATGTTCGTGCCGTCGACGCGGCCGCGTGATCCCTTGCGGCTCATGTCCGTCCTTCCGCCGACACCACCACGACCATCCCATCGGACGGCCGGCATTCGGGGCGGGTACGGGCGCCCACCGGTCTACCGGACGCCCGCACACTCGCCACCATCGATCTTCCTCGCGTCTACCGCTACTGCTGCGCGGTCTGGCCCTTGTTCATCTGCGGCTGCGGCTGCGCCGGATCGGCCTGCGCCTGCCCCTGGTTGATCGCGGGCGTGGCACCGCCCGAGGGCAGTGCGTCGCCGCGCATCGAGGCGCGGATCTGCTCGAGCTTGCTGTGCCCGGCCATCTGGATGCTGGCCTGCTGCACCTCGAGCATGCGCCCCTGCACCGTGTTCTGCGCGAGTTCGGCCGAACCGAGGGCGGTGGCGTAGCGGCGTTCGATCTTCTCGCGCACCGCGTCCAGGCTCGGGGTGGAGCCGGGCGCCGAGAGCGTGGAGTCCATCTGCTGCAGCGAGGCGCTGACCTGCTCCTGCATTTTGGCCTGCTCGAGCTGGCTGAGCAGCTTGGTGCGCTCGGCGACCTTCTGCTGCAGCAGCATGGCGTTCTGCTCGACCGCCTTCTTGGCCTGCGCGGCGGCCTGCAGCGACTGATCGTGGAGCACCTTCAGATCTTCGACCGACTGCTCGGCGGTGACCAGCTGCGCCGCGAACGCCTCGGCGGCGTTGGTGTACTGGATCGCCTTCTCGGTGTCGCCCGCCGCGGTGGCCTGATCGGCCAGCATCACGGCCTGACGGGCATTGGCGTTGAGCTTTTCGACCTCGTCGAGCTGCCGGTTGAGCTTCATCTCCAGCTGACGCTGGTTGCCGATGACCGACGCGGCCTGCTGCGAGAGGGCCTGATGCTGGCGCTGCGCTTCCTCGATAGCCTGCTGAATCTGGACCTTCGGATCCGCGTGCTCTTCGATCTTCGAATCGAAGAGGGCCATCATGTACTTCCAGGCCTTGACGAACGGATTAGCCATCGATTGATCCCGCCTCCATCTGCTGCGCCGCTGTGCGCGACTCCAGTGCGCGACCGTCACGCACCCGGTATATGCCTATCCTCCACCATGTGGCGCCCGGTCCGGGCCAACCCCGCGAGGGTCGGGGCCGACTCGGCCCGTTCGGGCACCTATGACGAATCTATCCGCTTTTGCGGGTGGGCCGCAGCGTTGCCACGGCTCGCCCCCGAATTCGGGCTCATGCGCTGCGCACCAGAACCAGCGTGTCCGAGCGCGGAGCGGGGATGACGATCCTGGTGTCGTCGTCGATGTGCGGGCGAGCCACCGACATCGTGGCAGCCGCCGGTTCGTGCTCGGCCGCGGCTTCGGCGGGTGCGGGCTCATGCTCGGCCCCACCGCCGGCCGGTACGGCCTCGGCCGCACCCGGTTCGGCGGGCACCGCGACGGCGGCCTCGCGTACATCGTCCCTACCGGCCATGATCGTGCTCACGTCCCACAACACCCGCGACAGCGGGACGTCGAGTGCCTCGCAGATCGCGGCGAGCAACTCGCTGGAGGCCTCTTTGCGGCCCCGCTCGACCTCCGACAGGTAGCCGAGGCTCACCCGCGCGGACGTGGACACCTCGCGCAGGGTTCGCTGCTGGGCGAGACGCGCACGCCGCAGACTGTCACCGATCGCTTCTCGCAGCAGCGTCATCTCGGTCTCCTAACTTCCTGTTTCCAGGCCGTCGGCGCGCATGCGCCGTTCTTTCTGGCACAACGTCCCGGCGCGCCCGGTTGGTTCCCGAACGAGGTATCTCGCCCGCGAACTCAGTCCGGTAGCGCCGGCCCCCGCACACAACGCAGGAGTTCGGCGACGGCGGTCCGAGCCGCACCGAGTCTGATGTTCCACCGGTCGCCGGACAGTTTCAACCGCATCACCTCGGTATGCCCCGGACCTGCCAGCCCCAGGAACACGGTTCCGACCGGGTATCCACCCTGCTCATCAGGTCCCGCGACGCCGGTCAGCCCGACTCCCCAGTCGGCGCCGCAGCGGGTGCGGGCGCCGACAGCGAGCTGTTCGGCGGTGCTGGCGGCGACCGGACCTTCGGTCGCGAGCACTTCGGCGCCGACACCGGCCAGGCTGTGTTTGAGGTCGGTGGCGTATACGACCAGCCCACCGCGCAGCACCACGCTGGCACCGGGAACACCCGCGATGGTGGCGCTGAGCAGCCCCGCTGTCAGCGATTCGGCCGTGGCGAGGGTCTGATCCGCTGCCGTGAGCGCGGCCACCAACTCGGCGGCGGGCACACCGGCGGTGAGGGGATCCCTCATGCGGCGCGGTTGCGGGCGGATCCGGCGAACCAGACGCGCGCCGCTTCGCCGACGTAGTCGAGTCCGGTGGCCACGGTCAGCACCAGCGCCGCCCACATCAGCGCCATCCCTGCGGTGGCGAATCCACCTGCGAGCGGCAGCACCAGCACCGCGATCGCCAGCGATTGCACCAGGGTCTTCAGCTTGCCGCCGCGCCCGGCGGGGATGACGCCACGGCGCACCACGATCAACCGCAACAGCGTCACGCCCAGTTCACGGCCGCAGATGACGATCGTCATCCACCAGGCCAGATCACCGAGAACGGACAGCCCGATCAGCGCGGAGCCGATCAGCGCCTTGTCCGCGATGGGGTCGGCCAGTTTGCCGAAGTCGGTGACCAGACCGTATTTGCGGGCCAGTTGCCCGTCGAACCGGTCGGTGATGGCGGCGAGCCCGAACAGTGCGGCTGCGGTGACCCGCCACGCGGTGTCGTGACCACCTCCGGCGAACAGCGCGAGCACGAACAGCGGGACCAGGGCGATCCTGGCCATGGTCAGCACATTCGCGATGTTCAGCAGCGGAACGGCGGGCTCGGCGGGCGGAGGTACCAGGCCGGGGCGCAGCGGCGCGGGACCGGACCAACCGCGGTCCATTTCCTCGGGTTGCGCGCTCATGGCCGCCTCTCGACCCAGTCGCGCTGCCCGGCGCGATGCGTTGAGCGGTACGACTGGGTGTGCGGCACATCTCCAGACTATCGGTAGCGGGGCCGACTACTGTGCACCCCATGACCTCACGGGGACCACTGAGTGGTTCGACCAGCGACGCACCCGCCGCGGTGCCCGCCGATCCGGCAGACGCGGCACCGTTGGACGCGCCCGCCACCGGATCGGCCGGCGCCCATGATCGTGTTCCGACGATGCGCCGCGCCCGAACCTCCGACGTCCCCGCGATCAAAGCCCTGGTGGACGTCTATGCGGGCCGGATCCTGCTGGAGAAGAATCTGGTCAACCTGTACGAGGCGGTACAGGAATTCTGGGTGGCCGAATTCGACGGCCGGGTGGTCGGCTGCGGCGCACTGCACGTGCTGTGGGCCGATCTCGGCGAGGTGCGCACGGTCGCGGTGCATCCGGATGTCAAGGGCCACGGTGTGGGCAAGCTCATCGTGCGGCGGCTGATCGAGGTGGCCGAGGAGCTGGAACTGAGCCGGGTGTTCGTGCTGACCTTCGAGGTCGACTTCTTCTCGAGGCACGGGTTCGTCGAGATCGACGGGACGCCGGTGACCGCCGAGGTGTACGCCGAGATGTGCCGCTCCTACGACACCGGTGTCGCCGAATTCCTCGATCTCAGCTACGTCAAGCCGAACACCCTCGGCAACACCCGGATGCTGCTCACCCTCTGAGCGATCCCGCCCTCCCCTCGACAGAAAGCGATCGATCGTGCCGCTGTTCGCCGTCCACTACACCTACACCGCCGACACCGTCCCCGGCCGCGACGAGCATCGCCCCGTGCACCGCGGCTGGCTGACTGACCGGCTCGCGGAGGGCACTCTGCTGACCAGCGGGCCCTACCCGGATGGTTCGGGTGCGCTGCTGGTGTTCCGGGCCGAGGACGCGGCCGCGCTGCATGAGCTACTGGCCGAGGACCCGTTCGCCAGGCAGAACCTGATCACCGACGTCCGGGTGAACGAGTGGCTGCCCATTTTCGGAGCCATGAGCGAGGCGTGAACTCGGTGGCGCCCGCCCGCGAACCGGGCCGGCGCCACCGAGTTGCCGCTACTTTGCCGTCTGTCTGGTCCGCAGCAGGCTGGCCACGGTCGCGACCACCAGGATCCCGATGATCACCGACAACGAGAACGCGGTGGAGATCTCCGGCACCGAGACGTGTTCACCGCCGTTGATGAACGGCAGCGTGTTCTCGTGCAGGGCGTGCAGCACCAGCTTCACACCGATGAACGCCAGGATCGCCGACAAACCGTAGGACAGGTACACCAGCCGGTCGAGCAGGCCACCGATCAGGAAGTACAGCTGACGCAGGCCCATCAGCGCGAACGCGTTCGCCACGAAGACGATGTAGGGCTGTTCGGTCAGACCGTAGATGGCCGGGATCGAGTCGAGGGCGAAGAGCAGGTCGGCGAACCCGATCGCCAGCAGGGCCAGCAGCATCGGGGTG
This sequence comes from Nocardia sp. NPDC059180, assembly GCF_042754945.1. Lineage (NCBI taxonomy): Bacteria > Bacillati > Actinomycetota > Actinomycetes > Mycobacteriales > Nocardiaceae > Nocardia > Nocardia sp. NPDC059180. Next base: position 582,566 of record NZ_JBHZBU010000003.1, on the reverse strand, counting down.
ACCACCCGGCGGCCGTTCACCTTGGTGAGCAGCTTGTCGCCGTCGTATTCATCGGTGGTCGGTACCAGGCGTTTGGTCAGCGCGACGATGCGGCTGTCGCGTTTCTCCTCCTCCTCGACCTCATGACCGCTCTCGCGCAGCAGTTTGACCGCGGTGTAGACCAAGAAAAGACCGAACAGGTAGAACACCCAGCTGAACGCACTGATCGCGGCGGCGCCGACGGCGATGAAGATGCCCCGCATCACCAGCGCGACCACGATGCCGATCAGCAGCACCTTCTGCTGGTAGATCCGCGGCACCGCGAAGGTCGACATGATGATCAGGAAGATGAACAGGTTGTCCACCGAGAGCGCCTTCTCGGTGACGAAGCCGGCGTAGTACTCGCCCGCGAACGTCCCGCCCCACTTCCAGGCGATGAAACCGCCGAAGGCCAGCGCAAGGCCGATGTAGACGGTCGACCAGAAGGCGGACTCCCGGAAGGTCGGCTCATGCGGCGTACGGACATGGGCGAAGAAGTCGAAGACGAACAAGCCGAGGATCACCGCGATGGTGATCCCCCACTCCAGCGCGGTCACCTGCATGGTGCGCCCCTATCGGCAGTAAGGATCATGGCGTCAATCATGCCCGATTTGCCCGATTCGCTCGGCTTGCGGGTTGGTTGCTCACCATGATTTCACATCTGTCGGGCATCGCTTCCACTACATGACGGCCGACTCGCCTCCTGGGTTCTCGCCGATGACCGGGCGGCATCGGTACATGGGGCACCCTGTCGCCAGTCGCAGCGAGGCACATGAAACCGCCCCTGTGACGTCTGTCCCATCACCGCAATTCACCCCGCCGACGTGCCGAAGGCCGCGCGCGATTCAGCGGCGACCGACGTTCGCTGAACACGTAGTGGCCCGCTCCACCACTTTTGGCGCGCAAATGTCAATTATTCCGAGCCGAAAAAGGCTTTTCCCGAACATTATTCGGGTGCTACCGTAGGACCCGTCATCGAAACCACCCGCATACCAACACTTCAGACGAAAGGTTAGAGCCATGAGCGTGCAGCGCATTCATGAGCGGCAGTTGTGCCGACTCGGCGTCGCGCGCCGGCTCAGCGGATTCGTCATGCCCGAGGCCGGGCTGTATACCGACCGCCTCGCTCGCGCCCGGAGCGGCCCCTAGCTCGATCTTCACGATCCAGCACGGGGCCATTCCAGGGCGAAAAGCCAGGAATGGCCCCTTTTTCGTGTGCGCATAAATTTGCGCATGGAAATAGAACGGCAGTATGCCCGAGCGGACGAAAGGACCTGACTGTAAATCAGGTGCATTACGCCACCGGAGGTTCGAATCCTCCTGCTGCCACCAATTCCTGAATTCCCGATAACTCCTGCCCGTGTAGCTCAGCGGAAAGAGCGGCGTCCTCCGACGGCGCAGGCCGGTGGTTCGACCCCACCCACGGGCACGCGCACCACGCACAACTGAATAGACGATCCCTCGTAGCCCAACTGGCAGAGGCGCCGGTCTCAGGTACCGGAGGTTGCGAGTTCGACTCTCGCCGAGGGAACCAGCCCGCCACCAGCGGGTGAAGCGCTCGTAGCTCAACGGACAGAGCGTCTGACTACGAATCAGAAGGCTGGAGGTTCGAATCCTCCCGAGCGCACGCAGCCGAGTACCGCGACGTACTCGGCCAAGGCTCACGCAGGTTGCCGCCGGGCTCTCATAAGGCCCGGTCGCGTGGTTCGACTCCACGGTGAGCTACGGCGGAGGTCACTCCTCGTCCGATCCCGCATGCCATAGCGGCCTTGCGGATCGGCCAGAGCAAACCTTCCGGATACGACCGGGGAATCAGTCCTCGGACTCCTCGGGCGCCTCGTCCCCACCCCCGCGAATCGACCACAGCAGCCCGTCCAGCTCATCCGGCTTGACGAGCACATCGCGCGCCTTGGACCCTTCGCTCGGTCCCACCACGTTGCGAGTCTCCATCAGGTCCATGAGCCGTCCCGCCTTGGCGAAACCGACGCGCAGCTTACGTTGCAGCATCGACGTGGACCCGAACTGTGAGGTGACCACCAGCTCCACGGCTTGCACGAACAGGTCCAGGTCATCGCCGATATCGGCGTCGACGTCCTTCTTCTCCCCCGCCTTCGCCGCGGTCACGCCCTCGGTGTACTCGGGTTCGGCCTGGTTCTTGCTGAACTCGACGACGGCGTGGATCTCTTCGTCGCTGATATAGGCGCCCTGCAGACGGGTCGGCTTGCCCGCACCCATGGGCAGGAACAGGCCGTCACCCATACCGATGAGCTTCTCCGCCCCCGGCTGGTCGAGGATGACGCGCGAATCGGTGAGCGATGAGGTCGCGAACGCCAGCCGCGACGGCACATTCGTCTTGATCAGGCCGGTCACCACGTCGACCGACGGACGCTGAGTCGCCAGCACCAAATGGATTCCCGCGGCGCGCGCCTTCTGAGTGATCCGCACGATGGCGTCCTCGACATCACGCGGCGCGGTCATCATCAGGTCGGCGAGCTCGTCGACGATGGCCAGGATGTACGGGTACGGGCGGTAGACGCGTTCGCTGCCAAGCGGTGCGGTGATCGCGCCCGACTTCACCTTCTTGTTGAAGTCGTCGATATGGCGGACCTTGTTGGCCTGCATGTCCTGATAACGCTGCTCCATCTCCTCCACCAGCCAGGCCAGCGCCGCAGCCGCCTTCTTCGGCTGGGTGATGATGGGCGTGATCAGATGCGGAATGCCCTCGTAGGGGGTCAGTTCCACCATCTTCGGGTCGATCAGGATCATCCTGACCTCATCCGGGGTGGCCCGCTGCAGCAGCGACACCAGCATCGAGTTCACGAAACTCGACTTACCGGAACCGGTCGAGCCCGCCACCAGCAGATGCGGCATCTTGGCCAGGTTCGCCGAGAGGAACTCGCCCTCGATGTTCTTGCCGAGGCCGATCACCAGCGGATGGTGGTCATTGCGCGTGGAGGGCGCCTTGAGCACATCGGCCAGCCGCACCAGTTCGCGATCGGAGTTGGGTACCTCGATACCCACCGCCGATTTGCCCGGAATCGGCGCGAGCAGGCGCACGTTCTCAGTGGCGACCGCATAGGCGATATTGCGGGCAAGTGCGGTGATCTTCTCGACCTTCACCCCGGGGCCGAGTTCGACCTCGTAGCGGGTGACCGTCGGTCCACGCACGAAGCCGGTGACCGCGGCGTCGATCTTGAACTGCACCAGCACCTCGGTGATCGCCTCGATCATCGATTCGTTGGCGGCGCTGCGCTTCTTCGGCGGGTCGCCGTCGGTGAGCAGATTCATCGGCGGCAGCGTGTAGTCGCCCTCGATGACCCGGTCGGTGATGAACTCCTGCTCCTTCGGCGGCGGCGGTGTCTGGTCCACCGCCTTCGCCGGTTTCGGCTTGGGTTTGGGCTTCGGCGGCTCGGCCGGCGCCTGCTCGGCGATCGGTTTGGCATCGCGCAGCGGCGGTTCGCCCAGCGCCTCGGTGACGGCGTCGGAGCCGGCGAACTCGTCGGTCGGATAGTTCTCCGCCGGAGTCCGGCCACGGCGGCGGGAGCCACTGCGCGAGAGCGGGAAGCCGTCGGCGTCATAGCCTCCGCCGGCGAATTCGGGGTCGTAGTCGTCGTATTCGTCGCCACCGCTGGCGGTGCCGAAGTAGTGCCGGAACAGTTCCGGCAATTCACGGACGGTGATTCCGGTGACGAGCAGCAAGCCGAAGACGATGGCAAGCAACAGGATCGGCACCGACAACCAAGCCGTCAGCCCGTCGGTGAGCGGGCCGCCGACGACGAATCCCACGAAACCGGCGGCGCGCGAACGCCCATGCGCGTCGGTCGGGGCGCCCGCGGCGATATGCCAGAGCCCCAGCAACGGCAGTCCGATGAGCAGACCGCCGAGCACCAGGCGCGGCCGGATCTCCGGATGTGGTTCGGTGCGCATCAGCACCAGCGCGATGCCTGCTGCCACGAACGGCAAGGCGGCCGAGGCAGAGCCGGACACCGCGCGGATCGCGTCTTCGACGAAGTGGCCGATCGGCCCGCCTGCCGAGAGCCAGACGGCGGCGGCGATGACGCCGCTGAGGGCGATCAGGCCGAGGGCGATGCCGTCGCGGCGGTGGCCGTGCTCGATCTCACCGGCCCGGCTCAAAGTGCGGGTGGTGGCGCCGAGACCACGCGCAATCATGGTCCAGCCGCCGCTGATCCCGCGCCCGATGACGGCCAGCGGTGCGGTATCGGATCGGCGCCGGGCCGGGCGGCGGCCGGTGGCCCGGACCCGTCCGGCCGACGCGCGGCCGCGGGCCGCCGTGGTGCGGCCGCGTGCGGCGGAACCGGTGCGAGTCGCCGAACGAGATGGGTTCGTAGCCGAACGCGAGGAGGCCGCAGTTGTCCGCCCCCGTGCCGATCCCGCCCGCGCACGTGTCGTCGTGGTGCTGCGGGACTTACCTGCCATGAACTCAGGCTAGCCGTAAACGCACCATCAGGACCATCCGCAACACTGGTATCGCCTGTAACTAATGCTGATGAGCGGGGCGAATGCCCAGGTGATGAGGTTTCATCATGCACCGGACTGCGGCGCGGGACACGCCGACACACCGCGCCTGCCACCGCGCCGACAGCAGAAAACCCGCCGGATGACGAGGCATCCGGCGGGTTTCACTCGCGATTGCGTGCGGTTGTCAGACCCCGATGACGGTCGGCACGATCATCGGCCGACGCCGATAGGTATCGGCTACCCAGCGCCCGACCACCCGGCGCACGCCTTGGGCGATGCGGTGGGTGTCGGTGATGCCCTCACCGGCCAGGCGCAGCAGCTCGGACTCGACCAGCTGCGCGGCGTCCGAGAGTGCGGTGGGATCGTCGGAGAACCCGCGACCGCTCACCTCCGGCGGGCTCACCGCCTTACCGGTGGTCTCGTCGATCGCGACGGTGATGGCGATGAAGCCGCCCTCACCCAGGACGAGACGATCCGACAGGGTCGATTCGCCGACGTCGCCGACCGACAGGCCGTCGACGTAGACGTGACCGACCGGCACCCGGCCCACGATCGAGGCGATGCCGTCGACCAGATCGACCACCACGCCGTCCTCGGCGAGAACCACACGGTCCTCCGGGACGCCGGTGGCCACTGCGAGCGCGGCGTTGGCGCGCAGGTGCCGCCATTCGCCGTGCACGGGCATGGCATTGGTCGGCCGCACCGCGTTGTACAGGTAGAGCAGCTCGCCCGCGGACGCATGGCCGGAGACGTGCACCTTCGCGCTCTGCTGGGTGATCACCGAGGCACCGAGCCGGGCCAGGCCGTTGACGACGGCGAAGACCGAGTTCTCGTTGCCGGGGATCAGCGAGGAGGCCAGCACCACGAGATCGTCGGCCCTGATGTTGATCTGGCGGTGGTCGCCGCGCGCCATCCGCGACAGCGCCGACAGCGGTTCGCCCTGTGAGCCCGTCGAGATGAGCACCAGCTTGTCGCTGGGCAGGGTCGCGGCCTGATCCAGCTCGACGACGAGGCCGTCGGGCACCGTCAGATAGCCGAGGTCTTGAGCGATCTGCATATTGCGGACCATGGACCGGCCGACGAAACAGATCCGGCGGCCGTACTTCTGGGCGACGTCGACGACCTGCTGGATGCGGTGCACGTGGCTGGCGAAGGAGGCCACGATCACCCGGCCCTTGGCCTTGCCGATCACCGTGTCGAGCACTCCGCCGATCTCTCGTTCGGGGGTGACGAAGCCGGGAACTTCGGCATTGGTGGAGTCGACCAGGAACAGGTCGACGCCCTCGTCTCCGAGGCGGGAGAACCCGGCCAGGTCGGTGAGCCTGCCGTCGAGCGGCAGCTGGTCCAGTTTGATGTCGCCGGTGTGCAGCACAACACCCGCGGGGGTGCGGATGGCGACGGCGATGGCGTCCGGAATCGAGTGGTTGACCGCGAAGTATTCGCAGCCGAACGGCCCGTGCGTGGTGTGCTGGCCCTCGGTGACCTCCACCAGCTTCGGATGCTGGCGGTGTTCACGGCATTTCGCCGCGACCAGCGCGAGGGTGAACTTCGAACCGACGACCGGGATGTCGGGGCGCAGCCGCAGCAGGAACGGCACGGCACCGATGTGGTCCTCGTGACCGTGGGTGAGCACGACCGCGACCACGTCGTCCATCCGATCCTCGATCGGGCGGAAGTCGGGCAGGATCAAGTCGACACCGGGCTGCTGATCCTCGGGGAACAGCACGCCGCAGTCGACGATGAGCAGTTTGCCGCCGTATTCGAAAACGGTCATATTGCGACCGATCTCGCCGATGCCGCCGAGCGCGAAGACCCGAAGGCCGTTGCGCGGCGCCTTCGGCGGCGTACCGAGACGGTCCTGCGGCGCGACGGCAGCGCGCGGATCCGGTTGCGGGGCGGACTGATCGCCGCGGCCACGGCCGCCGCCCTGGCGGGAGCGCCCGCCCTGCCTGCGCGGGCGGTCGGACTGGCCACCGCGGGACTCGGCCGGCGCGGCCGACTTCGCGGGCGCGGTGGCCTTCGCCGGGGCAGCAGCTTTCGCGGCAGCCTTCTTCGCTGGTGCCGCGGCGGTGGGCTGTTCGGATTCGCTCGGCGCGGAAGGTGTTGTGTCGGCAGACTTTTCCGGCGCGGGTGCGGGCGGCTGCGGCGGGCGCGGTTCGGCCGGACCGGCACCGCGGCTGGCGGTGCGGCGGGGACGACGGCCTAGCGGGGCCGTCATCCGAGCACTCCGGCGGCCCGGAGGTCGGCATTGAGCAGGTCGAGCTGGTCGGGGCCGGGCATGAGCTGCGGCAATCGCGGCTCACCCACCTCGATACCGAGCAGGCGCAGACCCGCCTTGGACATCGCGACACCGCCCAGGCGCGCCATCGCGGCATTCAACGGCACCAGGCCCGCGTTGATCTCGCGGGCGCGCACCACGTCACCGGAGGTGTAGGCCTGCACGAGCTCGCGCAGCCGTTCCGGCACCAGATGGCCGATGACGCTGATGAATCCGGTCGCGCCGATCGACAGCCACGGCAGGTTGAGCGTGTCGTCGCCGGAGTAGAAGTCCAGGCCGGTGGTCGCGATGAGTTCGGCGCCTGCGTTGAGATCACCCTTGGCGTCCTTGACCGCGACGATGCGCGGATGCTCGGCCAGGCGGCGAATGGTGTCGGAGGCGATCGGCACGATCGAGCGCGGCGGAATGTCGTAGAGGGTCACCGGCAGATCGGTGGCATCGGCGACCGCGGTGAAATGCGCGATCAGCCCTTCTTGGGTGGGCCGCGAGTAGTACGGCGTGACGACCAGCAAACCGTGAGCACCCGCCCGCTGCGCGTTGCGCGCGAGCTCTACCGAATGCGCGGTGTCGTAGGTGCCCGCACCGGCGATCACGGTGGCGCGGGAGCCGACGGCGTCGACGACGGCGCGCAGCAGATCGGCCTTCTCCGACTCGGTGGTGGTCGGCGATTCACCGGTGGTACCGGAGATCGCGAGCAGATCGACACCGCGGTCGACCAGGCGAGCCGCCAGCGCGACGCCGGCGTCGACGTCGAGCTTGCCCTCGGGACTGAAGGGGGTCACCATCGCGACGCCGACCGTGCCGGAGGCACTGAGCCGAGTCGCATCGCCAGCGCTGCCCGGCCCTGGGTGGTTACGCATGATGCCGCCTCCGGGCCTGCGCCTCGCACCGCGGTGTCGGCGTCGATTCACCGTTCGTCATGGTCAGAAAGGCTACCCGGTCCGGGACACACCCTCGACACCCTCGTCGCCGTTCGGAGACGCCGGGCACATGATACCCATCTCATAGTGTCGTACTGACGCCAAAATAGTCCTTGAATGACATCACAGACGACGTCACACTGGTGTCATGGATCTGGACAAATACACCGCCCGTTTGCGCGCGGATCTGGTCGCGGCAGCGGCCCTCGGCGATGAGAAGACCCAGGCCACGGCCGCCGCATTGGCCGCGGCCGTGGAGAGTTCGCAGCGACTGGTGCTGCTGTCGGCGCTGTCCGACATGGCTACCGAGGTCAGCGCCGCACTCGGCGACCGCACCGTGCACGTGTCGATGGACGGCACCGACGCCACTGTCGATGTGCGCAAAAACCCCGCCGCCGAGTCCGAGCACCCGACCATCGAGGACATGACCGGCGATATCAGCCGGGTCACCCTGCGTCTGGTTGAGCAGGTGAAGGCCCGCGCCGAGGAGGCCGCGGCACAAAGTGGGCAATCGCTGAACTCATGGATGTCGGGCGTGGTCTCGGGCGCGCTCCGGGACCAGATGCGCGGCTACGGCAGCAGCCCGAAACGCGATACCGGTGGTTACCCCCGCGATACCGGCGGTTCCTCGCGCGACACCGACAACCCCGCCTGAGCCCACGCTGACACGCCTGCGCCGTCAGCCGTGCAGTCTCGTCTCCACCGAGCCCACGCCGCCCAGTGCGCACCCCACCATCGGAGGTGACACGGCCACCGATGCGACGTCGCCGGTAGCGCGGCGACATTCAGCTCGCGATGCACCGGCTCGTCGAGCGTCAGCTCACCGCGCGCAGTATCGGCATCAGGTCGCCGCGATCGCCGAGGACGACATCGTCTAGTTCCAACCAGTCGGCCATCTCCCGTAGCGCCGCCGACAACGCCTGCGCCGTCCGCGCGTCGCAGCGGCCGGGCTCGGCGAACGCGGCCGGGACCAGCAGACGCCCGGTGCCACGTTCGGCGCGCAGATCGACGCGGCCGACGAGTTCACCGTCGAGCAGGAACGGGAACACGTAGTAGCCGTGCACCCGCTTGTGTTCCGGTGTGTAGATCTCGATCCGGTAGTGGAAGTCGAAGATCCGCTCGGTGCGGGCGCGGAAGAAGATCAACGGGTCGAACGGGCACAGCAGCGCGGTTCCCTCGACCCGGCGCGGGGTCACGGCTCCGGCACGCAGATAGGCCGGTGCGCCCCAGTCGGCGACCTCCACCGGGATCAGTTCGCCCGCGTCGACGAGTTCGGCCAGCGCGGGCCGGGTCTGCGTACCCGCCAGCCGGTAGTAGTCGCGGAGATCGGTTTCGGTGGCGACACCGAGCGCCGTGGCCGCGCGCAGCACCAGTTCGCGCACGGCTTCGTCTTCGGGCACCGAACGGCCGAACACCTCGGCGGGCAGGACCCGCTCGGCCAGATCGTAGTGCCGGGTGAATCCCACTCGCTTGCCCACCGAGAGCTCACCGGCGGCGAAGAGCTGTTCGCAGATCATCTTGGTGTTGCTGAGATTCCACCACGACCCTGGCGGGCGCGGTTTGTCCAGCTCCAGATGACGTTCCACCTCCCCCGCGCTTGCCGCGCCGACCTCGGTGATGACGTCGAGGATGTCCTTGCCCAGCGTGGGGTTTCGCTCGACGACCGCGCGCATTCCCGCCCAGCGGCCGTGCCGATACCGCTGCATGCGCCAGCGCATCAGCGGCCAGTCCTCGATCGGCATCAGCGCCGCCTCATGCGCCCAGTACTCCACCAGTGCGCGCGGACGCCGGGTGCCGCCGTGCCAGGCGGCCTCGTCCAGCACAGCGCGGTCGTAGGCGCCGATCCGGCTGAAGACGGGCGCATAGTGCGCTCGGACCACCGCTGAGACCGAATCCAATTGCAGCAGCTGGGTTCTGCCGAGTACACCGAGAACGGTGCGCCGGGTGGCCTTCGACGGCCGCGGCCTACCGAAGCCTTGCGCCGCCAGCACCGTCCGCCGCGCCGCCGCCGCGCTCATCGTCCGCATACGGCCACCTTGCCACGGGGGTACGACAGGTCGTGCTCAGGTGGAGACCGCCACCTGGCCGGCCAGGTCGATTTCGGTACGCCGATCCTGCTCCGGCGCGTTTGCGAGCACCGTGGCGAGGATGCGACGACCGGTCGGGAGGATGCGCACGGTGACCGAACCCGCGTTGGCCGCGTCCAGTTCCCTGACCGCCGCCTCGATGACGCGACGGCGCACCGAACGCGGCACACCGTCGAACCCGCCGTCGTCGAGCAACACCACCTCGACTCCGCGCGAACGCGCACCCCTGGCGGCGCTGTTGAGTTCGTCGGTGGCGAGCTGGGGCGCGCGCAGGCCGTCACGCAGTTCGGCCTCGAGCAGCCGGCATTGTTCGCGTTCGAACGGGGTGAGTTCCACACCGTCGGCGATACGTTCCAGGATCGGCCGCGCCACCTTGTCCAGCCGAGCCAGCTGACGGTCACGCTCACCGTTCTCGGCCGCCATGGTGGCTTCGGCGGCCGCGCGCATGGTGGCCTCCTCGCGCAGTAGCCGCAGCGAACGCTGGGTGGGTCGCATGATCAGCGCGCATACCGACACCCCCGCGACGGTGGCCACCGGCACGATCGAGCCGACGATCACCCCCGCCGACAGTCCGGCGACCGCACCGACCACCGCGACCACCACGGCGACCCCCGCCACGCCGAGCCAGGCCGCGCCCATCCGGCCACGCAGCACCAGCACCGCGAGCACATACGACGACGCGAACGCCGTCCACACCTGGCTGGACGGGTACTCCTGGATATCGAAGGTGGTCAGCGCCGTCGCCAGTGGTCCGGCGATCACGATGTAGGTGGTTGCGGGCCACGGCAGCGGATCCACCGGGATCATCAGCACCACCACGCCGGACACCACCAGCAGCACCATCGCGGCCGTGGCGGGCACGATCGATGCTTGGGTGAAGTTGCGCACCATGTACAGCACGATGGTCAGTTCCAGAACGGTGAGGAACAGCCAGCCCGCCGGGCCGCGCAGGCCGAGCAGATCGCGCAATCCGAAATCCGCGCTCGTCTCAGCCATCGCCACCCCACACCAATGTCACGGTCGTGCCCTGGCCCGGCGCCGCCTCCACGAATCCGGCGCCGCCCGCGAGCTGACGCATCCGGCCGAGGATGCTGACCGAGATGCCGAGCCGGTCCACGGGAACCAGGTTCTGATCGAATCCCGCACCGTCATCGCGCATCTCGGTGCGGATACCGCCTGCGCTGACCGTCACGGTGACGGCACGACGCACTTCCCTGCCCGGCATCGTGGCATGCCGCAGGCTGTTGCGCGCGGCCTCGGCCAGCGCGGCGGCGATCGTGCTCGCGGCGGTCACCGGCAGGCGCAGATCGTCGAATCCGGCGGTTCGCCGTGCGGTGAATTCGATCCCCGGGTTCACCTCGTGCACCGCCGAACGCAGAAAGCCGATGGCCGACTGTGCGTCGAGATGGTCCGGATCCGTGCTGGTCGCGCGTGATTCGTCGAGCTGTTCCATGGTGCGTTCGGCCTGACGGCGCAGCACCGGTGATTCGGTGCCGCCGCGCGAGGCGTCCAGCAGTGTCGAGAGCACCGCATCGTGAATGAGGGCGGCGAATCGGGCACGTTCCCGGTCGCGGGCCGCAGCGCCCGCCACAGCGGCGGCCCGGCTGCTCGCGACCTCCGACTCCCGGTCGACCCGGGCACCGGCGTCCCTGGCGTAGACCACGCACCACAGGAACAGCGCGCACAGTCCGGCCGCACGCGCGAAGTCGCCCGCCGTCGCCAAGGGCGAAACATCCGGCACCACGAAGAGATTCACCACGGCAGACAGCGCCGATCCGACGAACAGGTAGCCGATCGCGGGCCCGGTGGTCCAGGCCAGCGCGGCCGCGAGCACACCGAGGGCGAGTACCCGATAGACCCACACCGAGCCGATGGCGTCGGTGGGCTGGGAGTAGGCCAGCAGGATCACCACCATCGCCGCCAGGAAGCTGATCGCGGCGGCGCCACTGACCATGCGGATGGTTCGGGGCCGCGCACCGATCGACACGAACGCCAGCACCGGGAACATGCCGAAGGCGAGCAGCACCGCGGTGATCGTCGCGCCCGGTGCGATATCGCGGCTCTGATCGGCGATCTCGGGCAGTTCGACAAGTCCGGCGATCACCCCGGCCAGGCCGATGACCAGGCCGAATCGGCGCAGGATGCGTTCAGAGGCACCGTCGGCGGCCGTATCACGCGACACCGCGGCCAGACCCCGCCACCATCGGGTCGCGCGAACTCGGTCGAGCGGGGTGGCCGGTGTGGTCGGTGCGGTGTCCAGCAAGCCGGACGCGATCACGGGCGGAGATGCCGCTCGGGGACCGGCAGCCATCCGTCCTCCACGGCACGCTTGTACAGATCTGTCTTGGTCGGTGCCGGCCGTCCCGCGTCGGAGTACTTTTGCCGGATCCGGCCCAGGTAGTCGTTGACGGTCTGTTCCGACAACCCGGTCAGCCGCGCCACCCGGGACGCCTTCTCCCCGGACGCGTAGAGGGTGAGCACTTCTTCCTGGCGCGGGCTCAAACCCACGCTGGACAACTGCGGGTCCCCATCGATGGCGGCGGCCCAGTCGGTGGTGACGACCTGCTCACCGGAGGCGGCCCGGCGCACCGCGGCGACAACGGTCGGCACGTCCTCGGACTTGCGCACCACTCCGAGCACACCGGCGCGTGCGGCCGAACGCACCAGGAACGCATTGTCCGCGCCGGTGAACACCAGCACCTCCATGCCGCGCTCGCGCAGCCCGCGCACGTTGTCCTCGGGGGTGGATCCGTCGGCCAGCCGCAGATCGAGCACCACCAGATCCACCGGATCGGCTACCGCGGGATCGGCGAGCAGTTCGGCCACCGTGCCCGCCGTCGCGACCAGGTCGAGATCGGGGTGCGGTGCGAGCATCGCCGCCAAGCCGATCGCGACCGATTCATGGTCTTCGACCAGCCCTATCCGGCGTGGTGTGTTCTCGACCCCTTCGGCCCACGTCACCTCGACAACTCCCATCCCGAGCAACTCGGTCCACCGCGGACCGCACTATTGGTTCTTTCAGAAGTATGCCTGCCCAACCGTCGCGTGGTCAGCCACCAATAATCGGGGGCGGGTCAGGGCGCCAATCCGGCCGCGACCGTCGCACCGAGTTCCCAGCACGCTTCGAGGTCGTCCTTGGTCGGCTTGCCCAACACGACCACGTAGTCAGCAGCCTTCAGCCAACCGAGCCCGGTGGTGATTGCCGTGACTCCCTTCTCAGCGCCTTCGGTGCCCTCATTGCCGTGGAGATAGAGGCCGAACGGGCGCCCGCGCGTCGAGTCGAGGCAGGGGTAGTAGATGAGGTCGAAGGCGTGCTTGAGGGCGCCGCTCATATATCCGAGGTTGGCCGGGGTGCCGAGCAGGTAACCGTCTGCTTCCAGCACGTCGGTCGGCGAAACCGCGAGCGCAGCGCGGCGCACGACCTCCACGCCCTCGATCTCCGGGTCGGTCGCGCCCGATACCACCGCCTCGAACATCGCCTGCATGAACGGTGACGGTGTGTGGTGGACGATCAGCAGTCGCGGCACGTCGACGAGGGTATCCCGGGGTGGCAGTTACCCGCGCTGTTCGCGTTCGTGTCTCTCGAGCTCCACCGCGCGGCGCATGGTGGCCCTGGCCCGGCCGCGGTCGCCTGCGTAGTCGTAGGCGCGGGCGAGCCGGTAGGAGACCCGCCAGTTGTCGGGGTCGGCCTCCCATTCCTGCTTGACCTTCAGAAACAGCTCGTCGGCGGCGGCGCGCTCGATTCGTCCCGACGGCCGCCGAGGCAGCTCCGAAACATCCAGTTCCAGGTCTTCGTCGTGGATACGCCGGGCCAGATGCTGATGCGCGAGCGCGGCGCGCACGGTGGCGTACACCATCCACACTCCGAGCAACGGCAGGATCAGCACGCCGATCCCGATAGCGACGGCAGCGGCGCCACCATCACCGATCAGGCTGATCGCGATCCGGCCGAGCAACAGGAAGTAGAAGACCAGCACGAGCACCAGCACCGCCACCATGACGACGACCTTGACGACGTCGCGGCTCGGGCCCGCGCCTGCCGGTTGGACCGGGTCCTGCGCGCTCACAGGTCGAGCAGCGGATCGAGCCCGACGGTGAGTCCGGGACGCTCGGCGATGCGGCGCACGCCGAGCAGCACGCCGGGGGCGAAGGAGGACCGGTCGATCGAGTCGTGCCGGATGGTCAGCGTTTCCCCCTGGGTGCCGAACAGCACCTCCTGATGCGCGACGAGGCCGGCCAGGCGCACCGAATGCACTCGCACACCGTCGACGTCGGCGCCGCGCGCGCCCTCCAGCTCGGTGCTGGTGGCGTCGGGGCTGCGGCCGACTCCGGCCTTCTGCCTGGCTTCGGCGATGAGCCCGGCAGTGCGGTAGGCGGTGCCCGACGGCGCGTCGGCCTTGTTCGGGTGGTGCAGCTCGATGACCTCGACCGATTCGAAGAAGCGCGCCGCCTGCTCGGCGAACCGCATAGACAGCACCGCACCGATCGCGAAGTTCGGCGCGATCAGTACTCCGACATGCGGCTTGCCCGCAAGCCAACCGCGCACCTGGTCGAGGCGGGCGGCGTCGAAGCCGGTGGTGCCGACGACGGCGTGGATGCCATGTTCGACGAGGAACTTCAGATTGCCCATCACCACGTCGGGGTGGGTGAAGTCGACCACGACCTGGGTTCCGGTCTCCAGGAACTTCTCCAGGGCGTCGTCCTTGTCGACGGCCGCGACCAGCTCCAGATCGGCGGCGGCCTCGACCGCCGCGCAGATCGCCTGTCCGACCTTGCCCTGCGCGCCGAGCACACCCACCCGAATCGGTGCGGTCACGATTGGTCTCCCTACTTTTCGTCCGGCTGTTGTCCGCCGAGCCTAACGTTTCGGCGCGGCGCGGTCGGCGCGCCCACCTGCGGGCCTGATCACATTCGCCCGATGCTGCGGTGGCGCAATCGAAATCGGGGGTTGGCAGCGTCGCGGAACAGCCGTTAATGTGATCTCTTGTGACGGTGCTCCCGTTGGCCGCCTTGTACCGAGCCCGGGGTCGGGACCGTCACTACTCGAGGAGAAATTCCCCTGTCAGTACAGTTCAATCACACCATTGTCGGATGCAAGGACAATCGGGTATCCGCCGAATTCTGGGCGGACATTCTGGGTGTGGACATCGGAACCGAATGGGGTCCGTTCATTCCGGCCAGCACCGGTAACGGCGTCACGTTCGATTTCGCCAACCTCCCACCACACATCGGCGACATCCAGCCCCAGCACTATGCGTTCCTGGTCTCGGAAGCCGAGTTCGATACAGCCTACGACAAGATCCGGTCCTACAAGCTGGACTACTGGGCCGACCCGCGTCAGCAGGACGCGGGCGAGATAAACCACAACGACGGTGGCCGAGGCATCTACTTCCTCGACCCCAGTGGGCATTACCTGGAGCTGATCACCGTCCCGTACGGCGGCTGGCCCCAGTAGTAGCGATCGGGGCCGGGACGCAGACCCGGCCCCTTCGCGGACAGCGCCACCGCGGTAGTGGTTCGATCATCGAACACTGTCTCCCTGCCACGGAATGGATACCGCATGAACGCCGATATCAAGGCAGCCGTCGAAGAATTGCACGCCGACTTGGCGACGTGGCTCGGTTCCGAGGCGCCCGATGCAGTGTTCGACCGATTCGCCGCCGCGCAACACGAGTCCTTTTCGATGGTGACCACTGCGGGCGACATCATGCGGCGAAACGAATTGCTGACCGGACTTCGTGGTGCGCGAAACGCGCAACCCGGGCTGCATATCGATATCAGTGAACTCGAAGAACTCGCCGCAGAATCCCGAATGGTGGTGGTGCGATTCCTGGAATCACACCACCACGCCGGGCAGATATCGCGCCGCCGGGTGAGCGCGGTGCTGGTCTCGCAGGAAGGCCGGCCCGGCGTTCAGTGGCTCACCGTCCACGAAACTGCGGTCGGCTCAGGCTGACCTGCTGCGGCCGACGGCTGGGATCGGGCTCTTGTTCGGCTTGGTCCGCAGCTGCTACTGAGGCCTCGGCCCGATCCGCCGCAGGCCGTCACCTCGGCTCGGCGCTCACGGCGGTTCAGGCCGTCACCTCAGCTCAGCCCCTCACCTCAGCTCAGACCGTCGCTTCGGCCCGCCCGCGGCGGACGCCGAGAGCGGCCGCGATCAGGCAGGCCAGTGCCACAGCGCCGACGAACCACGGAAACACCGTGCTCAAACCCCAGGTCGTGGCAGCCCAACCCGCCACGACAGTGGGCAGCGCCATGGCGGAATAAGCAAGCAGGTAATACGCCGACATGGTCTCGCCACGCTTGTGCTGGGGGACGACATTGGACAGATGCCGCAGCGACCCACCGAAACCGAGGCCGAAGGTGGCGCCGAGTGCCAGCCCGATACCGATGACGACGACCCAGTTGTGGGTGCCGAGGGCGGGCACCGTCAGCAGCAAGGTGATCGCCATCCCGATATCGCCGATGATCGCCGCTGCCCGCGCAGGGACCCCGGTGGCGAACAGCTGCGCCAGCGCCGCCGACAGTGCGGTCGAGGCGACAACAACGCCGCCGAACACCAGATTGTGGATGCCGGTCTCTTGTGCGGCCAGCGACGGATACAACGACAGCAGCACTCCGAGAACCGACCACGCCGCCATCACACCGATCGCGGAGAACCAGAAATCGCCGCGAATCTCCTGCGGCACAGCGGGCTTCGCGATCCGGATCCGTCCGGCGACCCGCGCGGCATGCGGTTCCCGCAATGCCAGCACACCGACGCCGATGATCAAGCAGACCACGCTGATCACCACATACGGCGTACGCAGCGGATTCGGGGCGTATTGCGCGAGCAGCGCCGAACCCAGAATCGCCACCGCCATACCGACATTGAAGGCGACACCGGTGAGCTGACCGGACCGAGCGCCGCGATGGGGCCGCAGATCCAATAGAGCCGCAGCGCCCGCGACCACGGTCGCACCCACCGCGAAGCCGTGCAGGGCCCGCGCCAGCAACAGCATCGGCACGGTATCGGCCAGCACGAACACCACCAGCCCGACGATCATCGTGGCGAACGCACCGAGCAGCACCGGCTTGCGCCCGACGACATCGGAGATCCGCCCCGAGACCAGCACCGCACCCAACGCAGCGACCGCGTAGACGGCGAACACAATGGTGGTGGTGAGCGGCGACAGATGCCATTCCCGCTCGTAGATGCCGTACAGCGGCGCGGGCACCCCCGACACTCCGAGCGCGACGCCGCTGGCGGCCAGCACCAGCGCGTACGCCCACGACTGCGATGCCCGCTCCTGGCCGGGCACTGCCGTTGTCGCTGCCATCGAATCCCCGATCAGGTAAGTTTGATAATGATCGAACCAAATCGTTACCCTAGCGCACGGTACGACGACCATCAAACCCCCGAGTGAGGTAGATCATGATGGAGACCACAGCGGTTACCGGCACCGAGGTCCATCCCGTGGCCGCGCTCCCCGTTGTGCTCGGCGCGCTCCAGGATCCCGTGCGCCTGGAGATGGTGCGCCGACTCAGCAATGCGGGCAGCGCGGTCCGCTGCGGTGCGCTCTACGACGTGATCAACAAGTCGACCGCCACCCACCATTTCAAAATCCTGCGCGAAGCAGGCGTCATCGAACGCCTGGTCGTCGAAGGCCAGACCTGTCAGCGGCTACGCGCCAACGCCCTCGACGACGCCCTGCCCGGACTGCTCGGCTCGGTCGTCGAGGCCGCCAACCGGGCTCAGAGCGACTGAGACGGCGGAGCCGGGCCAGACGAGCTTGCCCTCCTCGGCCGCCATCGCGAGCGCGGCCCGGAGCGGGCAGGCTCGATCAGCCGATCGGTGGTGCGAGGTATTCCAGCGCATACCCATCGCCGGAGGGGGCTACTCGGGCGATGCCGGGTGAGTCGAGGTGGGCGCCGGCTACGAAGTGGTCTGGTTGTGTCAGCTGTTCGAGCAGGGCCGCTCGGGCGGCGCGGGCCTGGGACTGGTTGCCGTCGAGCTCCCAGGACACGTTCGGCTGATCGAATTGGAGCGTGGGAACGTGAACGGTGTCGCCCCAGACGAGAAGGTGGCCGGTGCCGCCCCTGACGTCGTAGACGGTGTGACCGGGCGTGTGGCCCGGTGTCGGGATCGCGGTGACCCAGTCATTGATCGCGACCTTCTCCGACAGGGGTACGACCCGGTCACGGATCGGCTCGAGCCGCCCCGCGAACACCGAGGCGTCGCCCGCTCCGATCCACACGCGCTCGAGTTCGGTGAACGCCTCTGAACCGTCCGGCGCGATCAGGCCGCTCACGTGGTCTTCGTGGTTGTGGGTGATGGCCACGTCGGTGACATGCGCGCGGTCGATTCCCGCTTCGTCGAGTGCGTCGTAGATCAATCCCATGGTGGGGTCGTGCCAGACGTTGGACGCGCCGGTGTCGATGAGAACCGACCGCGTGCCGTCGGTGACGAAGAAGGCGTTGACCGACAGCCGCAAGTTGTGGTCGACCAGCGGCACGGCAGCCGGCAGCTCATCGAACGTACACCCGCACTCGTCGCGGAGCCGCGTCGGCGGCATGTCGATGTACCCGTCTCGCAACGAGATCACCCGCAAATCGCCGAATTCGAACGTGGCATGGTGCCGGCCACTCGAGATCAAACGCATGGAACCTCCGTCGTGTCGGGCGCATATCGTCGCGTCTCCGATAGAAGACTGTTTCTTCTTTCGGAGAACCCTACACTGTGGGCAGCGAGGTACCCATCAATCGAGGAGCACGGTGGTCGAGCAAGACGAAAACGCGGTCGAACCACAGCACCGTGACGATCTGGCCGGCGCGTTCGGCGCCAACGTGCGGCGACGCCGCGAGGAGGCGGGCCTGACGCTGGAACAGCTGTCCACCCAGTCATCGGTCAGCCGGGCGATGCTGTCCAAGGTCGAACGCGGTGAGAAGAGCCCGACGATCGGCGTAGCGTCCAGGATCGCCCACGCGCTCGACGCGTCGCTCTCGGACCTGATCGGTGGGGCAGCTGCTGCCGCGTCCGGCGTGGCCGTTGTCCTGCGCAAGAACGATCGCCCCATTTTCCGTGATCCGGAAACCGGCTTCGAACGGCACATGGTCTCGGCGGCTCCGGGCGCGGGAGGAGGCGAGATGATCGCCCACTACCTCCCCGCGCAGGTCTCTACCGGGCTGCTGCCCGCGTATCCGCCTGGTACGGAGAAACAACTCGTGGTGCTCGAAGGCGCCCTCACCGTTCTGATCGGCGGAATCGACGAGACCCTGAACACAGGCGACTCCCTGTTCTTCCAGGCCGACGCGGACCACGGCTTCGCCAACAGAACGAACGCTCCCTGCGAATACATCATGGTCATCTCGCGCAGAACCTGAACGGCGGCAGCTTGCGGGCCTGACACAGCCGGCCAGGGCATCGCCGAACTCACGGCGTTATTCGGGAAAGCCGGCTTGCGAGCAACTCCGCGGCGTTTCGGTCCGATTCCTCGACCCATGCGGGGTAGTTACGCGCGCGCCGGGACGGCCCGCTACCGAGGCAGCGAGCAGGCGCGCCCATCACTCCGCGACGAGCCTGCGCACCGCCGCAGGTAGATCCCGCGTACGTCGGTACGGCCCCGCCACCGAGGCGGCGAAAGGCCGGGCCAGCAGCGTGCGCGCGATATCGCTGACTTCCTCCGTGGTGACGGCGTCGATGCGAGCGAGGGTCTCGGAGACGCTGCGGTGGTTGCCGTAACTGAGTTCACTGCGGCCGATGCGGTTCATCCGCGAGGCGGAGTCCTCGAGCCCGAGTACCAGTCCCCCGCGCAACGAGCCCTTGGCGCGGGCGCATTCGGCGTCGGTGATCCCGTTCTCGGCGACCTCTTCCAGCACACCGCGCGCGAGGGCGGCGACCTCGGCGAGGTTCTCCGGCTGACAGCCGAGATACACCGAGAACGCGCCGGTGTCGGCGAAGGTGTCGACGCTGGAGTACACCGAGTACGCCAGACCGCGTTCCTCCCGGATGCGTTGGAACAGCCGCGAACTCAGCCCACCGCCGACAACGGTGTTGAGCACCGACAGCGGCCAGCGACGCTCACCTTCATGCCTGCCGAAGGCGCGCACACCGAACACCAGATGCGCTTGTTCGCTGTCGCGGTGGCTCCACTGCAATTGCGGTGCGGTCCGCACTCGAAACCGGCCCTCACGCCGCGGCACCGGCGCCACCGCCGGATCGAGCCGGTCGGCGAACGCGCGATGCACCAGCTCCACGGTGTGCTCGTGCTCCACGTTGCCCGCCACCGCGACCACCATCCGGTCCGGCCGGTAGCGGCGCTGATGGAAGGAGCGCAGTTGATCGGCGCGCATGCCCTCGATCGACTCGACCGAGCCGATCACCGGACGCCCGATCGGGTGATCGCCGAACAGCGCGGTCAAGAACGCATCGCCGACCAGATCTTCGGGGTCGTCGTCGCGCATGGCGATCTCTTCGAGCACCACCTGCCGTTCGACGTCCACATCGACCGACCGGCACAGCCCGTTGAGCACCACATCCGAGACCAGCTCTACCGCGAGCGGCAGATCCTCGTCCAGCACGTGGGCGTAATAGCAGGTCTGCTCCTTGGCCGTGAACGCGTTGAGCTCACCGCCGACCGCGTCCATCGCCTCGGCGATATCGAGCGCGGTGCGGGTCGGGGTGGCCTTGAACAGCAGGTGCTCGAGGAAGTGCGCGGCCCCCGCGACGGTCGGTCCCTCATCGCGCGAGCCGACCCCGACCCACACACCGATCGATGCCGAACGCACGCCGGGAAGATGCTCGGTCACTACCCGCAATCCTCCGGGCAGCACCGTACGCCGGACTCCGGTCTCGGTCGCCGTCTCCGTTTTGCTCACCCGCCAATCCCATGACGAACCCCCTTGCCCGTTGAAGAGCAAGGGGGTTGCCGAGTTCTGCTTCGTCACACCGTCAAGTACTACTCGCCCGCGGGCGCGTCCGCATCAGCGGCGGGCTCGTCGGCGTTCTCGTCGACCGGGATCAGCGAGATCTTGCCGCGGTTGTCGATATCGGCGATCTCGACGCGCAGCTTGTCGCCGACGTTGACCACGTCTTCGACCTTGGCCACGCGCTTGCCGTTGCCCAGCTTCGAGATGTGCACCAGACCGTCGCGGCCCGGAAGCAGCGAGACGAACGCGCCGAAGGCGGTGGTCTTGACGACCGTGCCGAGGAAGCGCTCGCCCACCTTGGGCAGCTGCGGGTTGGCGATGGCGTTGATCTGGTCGATCGCGGCCTGCGCCGACGGGCCGTCGGTCGCGCCGACGAACACGGTGCCGTCGTCCTCGATGGAGATGTTGGCGCCGGTCTCCTCGGTGATCTGGTTGATGACCTTGCCCTTGGGCCCGATCACCTCGCCGATCTTGTCGACCGGGATCTTGATCGCGGTGACGCGCGGGGCGTACGGGCTCATCTCGTCCGGGGTGGCGATGGCCTCGGCCATCACGTCCAGGATGGTGTTGCGGGCGTCGTGCGCCTGGCTCAGCGCGCCGGCCAGCACCTTGGAGGGGATGCCGTCGAGCTTGGTGTCCAGCTGCAGAGCGGTCACGAACTCGCGGGTACCGGCGACCTTGAAGTCCATGTCGCCGAAGGCGTCTTCGGCACCGAGGATGTCGGTCAGCGCGACGTAGCGGACCTCGTCCTCACCCTTGTCGTTGGTGACGGTGTCCGACACCAGGCCCATGGCGATACCGGCGACCGGCGCCTTGAGCGGCACACCGGCGTTCAGCAGCGACAGGGTCGAGGCACACACCGAACCCATCGAGGTGGAGCCGTTGGAGCTCAGCGCCTCCGAGACCTGACGGATGGCGTAGGGGAACTCTTCCTGGCTGGGCAGCACCGGCATCAGAGCGCGCTCGGCGAGGGCGCCGTGGCCGATCTCGCGCCGCTTCGGCGAACCGACACGGCCGGTCTCACCGGTGGAGAACGGCGGGAAGTTGTAGTGGTGCATGTAGCGCTTGCTGGTCTCGGGGCCGAGCGAGTCGACCTGCTGCGCCATCTTGACCATGTCGAGGGTGGTGACGCCGAGGATCTGGGTCTCACCGCGCTCGAACAGCGCCGAACCGTGTGCACGCGGCACCACGGCGACCTCCGCGGACAGGGCGCGGATATCGGCGAGGCCGCGGCCATCGATGCGGAAACCGTCGGTGAGGATGCGCTGCCGCACCAGCTTCTTGGTCACCGAGCGGAACGCCGCGCCGAGCTCCTTCTCGCGGCCGACGAAGTCCTCGCCGAGGCGCGAGAGCACGTCGAGCTTGATCTCGTCGATCTTCGCCTCGCGCTCCTGCTTGTCGGCGATGCTCAGGGCCTCGTTCAGCTCACGCTTGGAGGTGCCCTCCACGGCCTCGAACACATCGGCCTCGTACGGCGGGAACAGCGGGAACTCGCCGGTCGGCTTGGCGGCCAGCTCGGCGAGGTCGGCCTGCGCGCGGCACAGGCGGGCGATGAACGGCTTGGCGGCCTCGAGGCCCTCGGCGACGATGGCCTCGGTCGGCGCCTGCGCGCCGCCCTCGACCAGCTCGATGACCTTGTCGGTGGCCTCGGCCTCGACCATCATGATGGCGACGTCACCGGACTCGACCACGCGGCCCGCGACGACCATGTCGAACACGGCGCCCTCGAGCTGCTCCACGGTCGGGAAGGCGACCCATTGGCCGTCGATCAGGGCCACCCGCACGCCACCGACCGGGCCGGAGAACGGCAGGCCGGCGATCTGGGTGGACGCCGAGGCCGCGTTGATCGCGACGACGTCGTAGAGATCCTTCGGGTCCAGGCTCATCACCGTGACCACGACCTGGATCTCGTTGCGCAGGCCGTCGACGAACGACGGGCGCAGCGGCCGGTCGATCAGACGGCAGGTGAGGATCGCGTCGGTGGAGGGGCGGCCCTCACGGCGGAAGAACGAGCCCGGGATGCGGCCCGCGGCGTACATCCGCTCTTCGACGTCGACCGTCAGCGGGAAGAAGTCGAACTGATCCTTGGGGTGCTTACCGGCAGTGGTGGCCGACAGCAGCATGGTCTCGTCGTCGAGGTAGGCGACGACCGAACCGGCGGCCTGACGGGCAAGGCGACCGGTTTCGAAGCGGATGGTGCGGGTGCCGTAGCTCCCGTTGTCGATCAGCGCGACGGATTCGAAGACTCCGGGCTCGACCTCGACGGCCGAGGTGTTCGCGCGTTCGGTGGTTTCGGACATTTCTCTTCTCTCAACCTCTCGTCTCGCCGGACCCGGCGCCCATCGGCGCGATCCGGCTGTGTCAGCCGTACCTGGCAGGGCACGCGGCAACCCTCCTGGCTGCGGCGCGCACACCCGGCCGGTATCCCCTTGGATACGGCGACGCGGAGGCGGTCATCGATCGAAGCCCTCCGGCGGTGGATCACCGGCCGAAAAGCCACTACCGAAGACCGACGCCACGGGGACGGGTGCATACGGCTGTGTTGTCGTGCAGGGGTGATTACTCTCCCCCGGGCACGAAAAAGCCAACGGGGAGATTGTAAGCTCCCCGTTGGCCGGGTCGTCTACTGCCTTGCCGAAACCGCGTGTCGCCGCGGTGGCAGGGCGGAGGACGCGAAGATCAGCGACGCAGACCCAGACGCTCGATCAAGGTGCGGTAGCGCGCGATGTCCTTGTCGGCCAGGTACTTCGACAGACGCTTGCGACGACCGATCAGCGCCATCAGACCGTGGCGGGTGTGGTGGTCGTGCTTGTGCTTCTTGAGGTGCTCGGTGATGTCGGCGATGCGCTTGGACAGCAGCGCGATCTGCGCCTCCGGCGAACCTGTGTCGGACTCGTGCAGGCCGTACTCGGCGAGAATCGTCTTCTTCTGCTCGGTGGTCAACGCCATGGGGCATCCACTCCTGTTTCTCAGTTCCGCGCTCGAGGATCCGGCGAACCGGTGGGGCGCCGCCGCGGACCGCAGCAAACCCGAGGATCCACCCTACCGGACCGGGTGCGCCGGACCGAATCGCGGGGTCGGGCGCTCAGGAGTCGGCGGCGCCGAGGACCTTGCGTGCCCCGGCGACGTCGCGGCCCATGGCCTCGATCAGCTCGTCCATCGAATCGAACTTCTGCATACCGCGCAGATGCTCGACGAAGTCGACGGCCACATGCTGGCCGTAGAGGTCGGCTTCACCGTCGAGCACGTAGGCCTCGACTGTGCGGGCGCGTCCGGAGAAGGTGGGATTGGTGCCGACGGAGATGGCGGCCATGGCACGTTCACCGGGGGTGACGGTGCCGATGGTCGGTCCGGGGCCGAGCACGGTGAACCAGCCCGCGTACACACCGTCGGCGGGTATGGCGGCGTGCATGGGCGGTGCGACATTGGCGGTGGGGAATCCGAGTTCGCGGCCGCGGCCGTCGCCGTGCACCACGACGCCCTCGACCCGGTGCGGGCGCCCGAGCGCCTCGGCGGCGGCGGCCATATCGCCTGCGTCGACGCAGGCACGGATATAGGTGGAGGAGAAGGTGACCGCGTGCTCACCGAGCAGCGTCACCCCGTCGACCTCGAAACCGAAGCGGTGGCCGAGTTCGCGCATGGTCTCGACGGTGCCGGTGGCCTTCTTGCCGAAGGTGAAGTTGTCACCCACCACGACCTCGGCCACGTGCAGGCGCTCGACCAGCAGGTCGTGCACATAGCGGCCCGGGGTCAGCTTCATGAATTCGTGGGTGAACGGCATAACGCAGAAGACGTCGACGCCCAATTCCTCGGCGAGTTCGGCGCGGCGGGTCAGCGTGGTCAGCTGCGCGGGATGCGAGCCGGGACGGACCACTTCCATCGGATGCGGATCGAAGGTCATCAGCACCGCCGGAACCCCGCGTGCGGCAGCGGACTTGACGGCACGACTGATCAGCTGCGCGTGCCCGCGGTGGACTCCGTCGAACACGCCGATCGTGAGCACGCACCGGCCCCAGTCCGCGGGAACTTCGTCGAGACTTCGCCATCTCTGCACAGTGCGCAGCCTACGCAAATCCGGTGTCGAACAGTATTCCGGCATGCTGATCGCACCTGCTCGATGTCGCCCCGGTGAGGGCCCGGCGAATGGCGGGTTTCCCCCGCATGGCGTGATGTGTGTATCGGTCGTCCTATGCCTAAGCTCGGAGATGTGCCCGGTAAACGAGATATCGCCACCCGACGGGAACTGGCCGACGCCCTCACCGGCAACCCCGACGCGAAAGGCACCGGTGCGACCACGATCGCACCGGTGCTGTCTTCTGTCGCCCAGGACTACCTGAAGGTCATCTGGACCGCCCAGGAGTGGTCGCAGGAGAAGGTGTCGACCAAACTGCTCGCCGAGCGGATCGGGGTCTCGGCGTCGACGGTGTCCGAGGCGGTGCGCAAACTGGCTGATCAGGGCTTGGTCGAACATGCCCGCTACGGGGCGATCACGCTCACCGAACACGGTCGGCTGGCCGCGGTGGCGATGGTGCGCCGGCACCGGTTGATCGAGACATTCCTGGTGAACGAGCTCGGGTACGGCTGGGACGAGGTGCACGACGAGGCCGAGGTGCTCGAGCACGCGGTCTCGGATCTGCTGATGGCGCGTATCGACGCGAAACTCGGTCATCCGGATCGCGACCCGCACGGTGATCCGATTCCGTCGGTCGACGGCGCGGTCCCCACTCCCCCGGCCCGTCAGCTCAGCGACTTCGCTGACGGCGAGGCGGGCCGGGTCGCGCGGATCTCCGATTCCGATCCGGCCATGCTGCGCTACTTCGACGAGGTCGGGATCGCCCTGGACACCCCGATCACGGTGGTGGAGCGGCGCGATTTCGCCGGCACGATCGGTATCCGGGTCGGCGCCGATGATCAGCCGGTAGACCTGGGGACACCGGCAGCCGAGGCCATCTGGATGACCGCGCTCTGAGCTGCGGCGCCGGATAAGCGGAAGCTCCCGAGCGCCGAGGTGATCCGACCGGCTACCGGGGTGCCATGGCCCATTCGGCTCGTGCGGCTATGGCGGAGCCGAGATCGGCTGTCGTGGCGGTTCCGCCCAGATCCGGTGTCAGCGCTGCTCCCCCATCGAGCACCTCGCACACGGCCCGGTCCACTGCTGCCGCTGCCGCACTTTCTCCCAACTGCTCGAGCATCATGGCGGCCGCCAGGATCTGCGCGACCGGGTTCGCGATGCCCTGCCCGGCGATATCGGGCGCGCTGCCGTGGACGGCCTCGAACATCGACGGTGCCGTGCCTTCGGGATTGATATTGCCCGAGGGGGCGAGCCCGAGACCTCCGGTGACCGCCGCGGCCAGATCGGACAGGATGTCGCCGAACAGGTTCGACCCGACGATGACGTCGAGCCGGTCCGGATGCAGCACGATCTCCGCCGCCAGGGCATCGACGTGCATCTGGCGCAGCGCCACCTCCGGATAGTCCGCGGCGACCTGTTCGACGATGCTGTCCCAATACGGCATCGAGTGGATGAGCCCGTTGGATTTTGTCGCCGAGCACAGCCGTCCGCGCCGCTGACGGGCCTGGTCGAAGGCGTAACGGATGATGCGTTCGCAGCCGATCCGGGTGAATACCGATTCCTGGAGTACGAATTCGCCGGGACGACCCTTGTTGTGCATGCCGCCGATCTCGGAGTACTCGCCTTCGGAGTTCTCCCGGACGATGAGCAGGTCCAGGTCGTCGGCGTTGCGATCACGCAGGGCTGAGGTGGTGCCCGGCAGCAGCCGCACCGGTCGCAGGTTGACGTACTGGCCGAACGCGCGACGCACCGGAATCAGTAGGCCCCACAGCGAAATATGGTCGGGCACACCGGGAAATCCCACCGCGCCGAGCAGGATCGCGTCGAAACCCGCCAGCTGCTCGATGCCGTCGGCGGGCATCATCGCGCCGGTGCGCAGGTATTGCTCACAGGACCAGTCGAATTCGGTCCAGGCGACGCCGGGGAGCACAGCGTCGACGACCTTGACCGCTTCGGCTGTCACGTCGACGCCGATACCGTCGCCGGGGATGGTCGCGATCCGATGTGTCACAGGTCGACTCCGATGTACTTGGTCTCCAGGAATTCGTCGATTCCGCTGGTTCCGCCCTCGCGGCCGAGCCCGGATTCCTTGACCCCGCCGAACGGGGCGGCCGGATCCGACACCACTCCACGATTGAGCCCGACCATGCCGGTTTCCAGAGCCTCGCACACCCGGAGCCCACGCCGCAGGTTCTCCGTGAAAACGTAGCCGACCAGCCCGTACGGTGTGTCGTTCGCGCGGGCGAGAGCTTCGTCTTCGGTGTCGAAAACAGAGATCGCCGCGACCGGGCCGAAGATCTCGGTGCGGGTCAGGAGGGCGTCGTCGCCGACGCCGGTCAACACGGTGGCCGGATAGAAGTTGCCGGGGCCTTCGATCGGCGCGCCGCCGGTGTGGACGGTGGCGCCGCGCGTGACGGCGTCGTCCACCAGTGTCTGCACCTTCGCGACCGCGGCGGCGTCGACCAGCGGTCCGACCACCACGCCGGGCTCGGTGCCGGGCCCAATCGGCAGCGCCGCCATCCGCGCGGCCAGCCGGTCGGCGAACTCGGCGGCGATAGCGCGGTGCACCAAAAAGCGATTCGCGGCCGTGCAGGCCTGGCCGATATTGCGCATCTTCGCGGCCATGGCGCCCTCGACCGCCGCGTCGAGATCGGCATCGTCGAACACCAGGAACGCGGCATTGCCGCCGAGCTCCATAGAGGTGCGCATGACGGTGTGCGCGCACTGTTCCAGCAGCTTCTTACCCACGGCCGTCGACCCGGTGAACGACAGTTTGCGCGAGCGGCTGTCACGGATCATCGGCTCCATCACCCCACCGGAATCGGAGGTGGTGACGACATTGACCACGCCGTCGGGCAGCCCAGCCGTTCGCAGGATCTCGGCGAGGGCCAGCGTCGACAACGGTGTCTGCGCGGCAGGTTTGATCACACAGGTGCAGCCGGCAGCCAGCGCGGGCCCGATCTTGCGGGTACCCATGGCCATCGGAAAATTCCAGGGCGTGATGAGCAGGCTGGGGCCGACCGGCTGACGCGTGACCAGGAACCGGGAACCACCGCGCGGCGCCGCCCGGTAGCCGCCTTCGATACGGACGGCTTCTTCGGCGAACCAGCGGAAGAACTCTGCGGCATAGGCGATTTCGCCGCGTGCTTCGGCGAGGGGTTTGCCCATTTCCAGTGTCATGACGAGGGCGAGGCGCTCGGTGTCGTCGAGCAGGGCGCGGTGGGCGCGCATGAGCAGATCGGCGCGCTCGCGAGCCGGGGTGCGCGCCCAGTCCGGCTGCGCGGCTGCGGCGGCGGACAGAGCGTCGAGACCGTCGGCGGGTGTCGCGTCGGCGACTGTGCACAGGATCTCGTCGGTGGCGGGATTGGTGACAGCCAGTTCCGCGGCGGTGTCGCGCCATCGTCCGCCGATCAACAGGCCGGTCGGCACGGCGGCTATGGCGGATCGTTGCGCCTGGTCGGTTCTGTTCTCGGTGAGCATCGACGCGAACTCCCTCGCTCGGG
This sequence comes from Nocardia sp. NPDC059180, assembly GCF_042754945.1. Lineage (NCBI taxonomy): Bacteria > Bacillati > Actinomycetota > Actinomycetes > Mycobacteriales > Nocardiaceae > Nocardia > Nocardia sp. NPDC059180. Next base: position 554,301 of record NZ_JBHZBU010000003.1, on the reverse strand, counting down.
CGGTGTGAATCGGCGCGGATGAGGCCGCCGGAGGCATTGCTGCGACCCCCGGCACCATGTTATGCATATTGTTGACAATCCTACAACCCGACGATCATCGGTAGCGGGGATCGCCCGCACGCCCGGGAGGCGGAGCACATGACCGAGTTATCGCCCATCCTCAAACAAGCCACTCCGGTGACCGTCGACCACGGCGCGGGCTGCTACCTCTACGACACCGACGGCCGCCGCTTTCTGGATTTCACCGCCGGTATCGGCGTCACCAGCACCGGACACTGTCACCCGCACGTGGTGGCGGCCGCACAAGCCCAGGTCGCCCGGCTCATCCACGGCCAGTACACGACGGTCATGCATCGCCCGCTGCTCGAGCTCACCGAGCGGCTCGGGACCGTCCTGCCGGACGGGCTGGATTCGTTGTTCTTCGCCAACTCCGGCAGTGAGGCGGTCGAGGCGGCATTGCGGCTGGCCCGGCAGGCGACCGGGCGGCCGAATGTCATCGTCTTCCACGGCGGATTCCATGGCCGCACCGTCGCCGCCGCGTCGATGACGACCTCGGGCACGCGTTTCTCCGCGGGCTTCAGCCCATTGATGGCGGGCGTGCACGTGGCGCCGTTCCCGACGGCCTACCGCTACGGCTGGACCGAAGAGGAGGCCACGGCCTTCGCGCTGCGCGAACTCGACTACATTCTCGCGACTCTCACCTCGCCTGCGGAGACCGCCGCGTTCATTGTCGAGCCGGTCCTCGGCGAGGGCGGGTACGTCCCAGGTAGCCGGGCCTTCTTCCGCGGCCTGCGCGAACGCGCCGATCGGCACGGCATCTTGCTCGTATTCGACGAGATTCAGACCGGATTCGGCCGGACCGGAAAGTTCTTCGGCCACCAGCATTTCGACGTCCGGCCCGATGTCATCACCATCGCCAAGGGCTTGGCGAGCGGATTCCCGCTCTCGGGGATCGCCGCATCGCATGACTTGATGGCCAAGGCTTGGCCGGGATCGCAGGGCGGTACCTACGGTGGCAATGCCGTGGCTTGCGCCGCCGCCATCGCGACGCTGGAGGTCATCGAATCGGAGGGCCTCGTACAGAACGCGGCCGCACGTGGCGATCAACTGCTGGCCGGGCTGCGCGACTGCGACAGCAAAGCGATCGGTGACGTGCGCGGACTCGGCCTGCTCGTCGGCGCGGAATTCACCACGGCAGCAGGCGAACCCGATCGGGAGACTGCCACCCTGGCCCAGCGGCTGGCAGTCGAGAAAGGACTGCTGCTACTCACCTGCGGCGCGCATATGAACGTGGTGCGGATGATCCCGCCGCTGGTGGTGAGCGCGGCACAGATCGACGACGCACTGGCGATCTGGTCGCAGGTCCTCGCCGAACTCCCCGGCCCCACCCAGCCATAGCGCCAAGAAAGCAGGCCCATGGACCGCTACATCATCATCACCCTCACCAAAGCAGGCGTGGCCTGCCGAGCCCGGCTACTCGACGCCGAGGCGCCACACACCTGCGCCGCGGTCTGGGACGCGCTGCCTCAGATCGGCGACGCCTACCACGCCAAATACGCCCGCAACGAGGTCTACACCCTGGTCCCGCGCCTCACGGCCGCGCCGCATCGGGAGAATCCGACCGTCACGCCCATTCCCGGCGACGTCTGCCTGTTCGATTTCGAGCCGTGGGAAATCGGCAATCCCGCCTACGGTTACGAGCCCGGCTCTGCCGCCCACCATGGCCAGGGGGCCACGGATCTGGCCATCTTCTATGGGCGCAACAACCTGCTGATCAACGGCGACCTCGGCTGGGTCCCAGGCAGTGTCTTCGCGACCATCGAGGACGGTCTCGCCGAGATGGCGGCCGCCTGTAACGATCTGTGGCGCTATGGAGTCGAGGGTGAATCCCTCGCGTTCGGTAGGGTCGACAGGTAGGTGTCGGCAGCCGATGGTGACGGTCGGCATGGACACGGTCGCTCGCGAATCCGAGCCACACGGACCAGGTGCCGGCCCAGACGAGTCCGTCGATTACCGCCGGTCGGTGGTGGCGCCGGCCAGGTATTGCGCGCTATGGAGTGCGGCGCCGACGGTCGGCACCAGCGAGCCGGCAGAACCCGCGCTGTAGGGCGTAGACCTTCCGGGTCGCCACCCGGAGAACGCGGTGTCAGGAAGCGAGCACGTACTCGGCGTACCGAGCGACGGCCAGCACGAGATCGTCGGAATGCCGCGGCCCCACGATCTGCAAGCCAACAGGCAGACCGGCAGCGGTGGTCCCCACCGGGATGCTGATGGCGGGCTGCTGACTGAGGTTGAAGGGGTAGGTGAACGGCGTCCACTGCGGCCAGCTGGTCAGGCCGCTGTCCGGCGGGACGTCGTGACCCGCGGGGAAGGCGGGGATCGGCATGGTCGGGGTGATCAGCACGTCGTATGCGGTGTGGAACAGCCCCATGGCGATGCCGATCCCGGCAGCGACATCACGCGCGGCGAGATAGTCGACGCCACCGATGGATTCGCCGCGATCCCACACCTGCCGTAGTCCGGGGTCGACCTGTTCGCGGGCACCGGGCGGGAACGACGCGAGCATGGCCGCCGCGCCCACCGCCCACAGCAGCTCGAACGCCTCCCGTGGATCACCGAAGCCGGGATCGGCGGGCACCACCCGCAATTCGGCCTCGCCGAGCCGGGTGACCGCCCGCTCGACGATCGCCGCCACCTCCGGATCGACGTCGACGAACCCGAGCGTCGGCGACCAGGCCACGGTGATGCCACGCACGTCGCGCTGCATCTGGCTGCGGAAGGTGGTCAAGGTGGGTGCGAGCGCGGTGGGGTCGCGGGGATCGGGCAGCGACAGGATGTCCATCAGCAGCGCGGCGTCCTCCACCGTGCGCGCCATCGGACCGGCATGGGCGAGCGGACCGAAGGGGCTGGCCGGGTACAGCGGAATGCGCCCGTGGGTCGGCTTGAATCCGACGATGCCGCAGAACGACGCCGGAATACGGACACTGCCGCCACCGTCGGTACCGACCGACACCGGGCCGAGTCCGGCCGCTACCGCCGCGGCACTACCGCCGGACGAACCACCCGCGGTGAGCGCGGGATCGACGGGATTGCGGGTGACGCCTGTGAGCGGGCTGTCGGTCACCGCCTTCCACGCGATCTCGGGTGTGGTGGTCTTGCCGAGCAGCACCATCCCGTCTTCGCGCACCCTCGCCGCCACCGGGCTGTCCACCGGCCACGGGCCGGCCGGATCGATGGAGGTCGAGCCGCGCCGGGTCGGCCAGCCCTCGGTCAGAAACACGTCTTTGATCGAGATCGGCACCCCGTCGAGCAGCCCGCGGGCGTGCCCCGCCTGCCAACGGCCCTCCGATTCCTTGGCCTGCACCAGCGCCCGATCCGGATCGACCAGGCAGTAGGCATTGAGCTTGTCGTCGCGCTCGGCGATAGCAGCCAGGATCGCCTCGGTCGCCTCCACCGGCGACAAGGCGCCCGCGGTGTAAGCGGAGACCAACTCGACCGCCGTCATCGCGGCGGGGTCGGTGGGACGGTTGATATCGGGGTAGCTCATTGCTTGGCCCTCCTTCAGCCGGGCACATACCCCAGCGTCTTATCGACCACATTGTCCAGCGGACGGCCGTCCATCCACCGATCGAAGTTGTCGGTGAACGCCCGGACGACCTCGGTGCGCCAGCCGACGACGTCGCCCGAATTGTGCGGAGTGATCTGCACGTTCGGCATATCCCACAGCGGGTGCCCCGGCGGCAACGGCTCCGGGTCCACCACGTCCAAAGCAGCACCGGCGATCGTTCCATCGCCGAGGGCGGCCACCAGATCGTCGGTAACCACGAGTTCCCCGCGTCCGACATTGACAAACCTCGCGTGCGGTTTCATCGCGGCGAAGGCTCTGGCGTCGAACATCTTCCGGGTGAACTCCGTCAGTGGCGCGATCGAGATGACGTAATCGGCCCACGGCAGTTCCGCGTGCAGGTCGGCGCCGATGGTCCCGAAATCCGGATCGTCGCCGCGCGCTCGCCTGCCCACCCCACGCACCCGCATGCCGACCGCGCGCAGCATGCGCGCGATGGTCCGTCCGATAGCGCCGGTACCGACGATCAGCACGGTGGATCCGGCGACGCGCTCGGACTCGCGGTGCTGCCAGGAGTGCCGCTGCTGGAGCCGGACCGATTCCGGCAGGTCCTTGGCGAAGGCGAGGATCTGACCGAGGACGTATTCGGCAATGGCCGCGTCGAAAACGCCACGGGTATTGGTGACCATCACCTCGCTCGCTCTCAGCTCGGGAAACATCACCGGGTCGACACCGGTCGCGCCCATATGCAGCCAGCGCAGCCGGTCGGCCGCATGCCACGCGTCCGGTAGCGCCTGGGACAGGAAGTCGTAGACGAACAAGGCTTCCGCCCCATGCAGCGCCTCGGCCAGCCCGGATGCCTCCGTGTAGCGCACAGTGGCCCGGGCACTCACCCGGGCCATCAGTTCCGAGTCGGGCACACTGTCACTGTGCAGGACGGCGACAACTGGGCCCTCTTTCACATTGACACAGTAAGATCACATCGTATGATTGTCAACAATCCGATCGTGTTCGGAGGTCTTCCCGGCTGAGCGCGAGAGGGGCCGAAGTGGAACTCAGTTTCCCTGATATCGAGGGCCCCGTCGCGCAACGGGGCATCGGAATCATCGCGCCGTTCGACCTCGCGCTCGAACGCGAACTCTGGCGCTGGGCACCCCTCGAGGTCAGCCTGCATCTGGCCCGCACCCCCTACGAACCGGTCCCGGTCTCACTGGCCATGGCCGAATTGGTGTCCAACCCGGCGCATCTGACCGCCGCCACCCGCGACGTGCTGCACGTAGAACCCGAAGTCGTTGCCTACCTGTGCACTTCGGGGAGCTTCATCAAGGGCCTCGCCCACGAAAGATCGCTGCGGGAGATCATCTGCCGAGCCGGCGCGCAGGACGCGGTCACCACCTCGGGCGCACTGGTGGAGGCCATCGGCCATCTCGGCATCTCCCGGATCTCGGTCATCACTCCGTATGACGAGGTCCTGACCCACCGACTGCACGAGTTCCTCGGCGAAGCAGGCTGCGGGGTGGTGCGCTCGGATCATCTCGGGCTCGGCGGCGGAATCTGGAAGGTCAACTACCGCACCATCGCCGAGCGCATCTTCGGCGCCGACCACCCCGATGCCGAGGCGATCTTCGTCAGCTGCACCAACCTGCCCACCTACGACATCATCGAGCCGCTCGAGATGGCACTCGGTAAACCGGTCCTTACCGCGAATCAACTCACCATGTGGGCCTGTCTCGGCCGGATGAAACTGCCGATGATGGGTCCGGGGAAGTGGCTGCTGGATGTGTTCTGAACCGGGATCCCCTGCACGAGAAAGGTCGACGATGGACGTGCCAACCGTAGGTTTCATCTACCCCGACCATGCGGCCGAGGACGACTACGCCTTGGCCGCCGCCGCGCTCGGGGTCCGGCTCGAGGTCGCGCACATCTATGGCACCGACTTGCACGCGGTCCCCGAGCTGCTGGATCTGGGCAGTCCGGACAAGCTGCGCCACGGGGCGAGGCTGCTCGCCTCGCATCGGCCAGCCGCGGTGGTGTGGGCATGTACCTCGGGCAGTTTCGTGTTCGGGCCCGAGGGCGCGCGCGAACAGGTCCGGCAGTTGTCCGCGGTCGCCGGAGTGCCTGCGTCGAGCACCAGCATCGCGTTCGTAGAGGCGGCGCGCGCATTGTCGGTGCGCACGGTCGCCGTCGCGGCCAGCTACCCCGACGAGGTAGCGCGCCTGTTCGTGGACTTCCTCGCCGACGCAGGCATCACCGTGGTCGCGATGTCGAGTGCGAGCATCGACACCGCCGCTGAGGTCGGCACTCTCACCTCCGAGCAGGTGCTCGAGCTGGCCGTCAACAACGACCATCCCGACGCACAGGCGCTGCTGATCCCCGACACCGCCATGCACACCCTCGCCGTGCTGCCCCGCCTGGAGGAGGCGCTGGGCAAACCGGTGCTCACCGCTAACCAGGTCACCGTCTGGGAGGGGCTCCGGCTCTGCGCCACCACGCGCCACTGCACCGAGTTCGGCGCACTGTTCACCGGCACGTCTCGGCTGGATCAGCGGAGGCAACTTGCGTAATCACCGAGGACTCCGGGTCATGCCAGATCCCGTATCGAAAGGTCGCCACCATGCCCGTCGTTGATTTCGAGCCGGTCAACCGGCAATCGACAGCCGAGATGATCGCTGACCGGCTACGCGAAGCGATCATGCGCGGCGGCCTGGCACCCGGCGATCAGCTGGGCGAAGCCGAACTCGCCACCCGATTCGGCGTATCGCGCGGCCCAGTCCGCGAGGCGATGCAACGGCTCGTCTCGGAGGGCCTGCTCACCAGCATCCGCAACCGCGGGATCTTCGTCATCGATCTCACCCTCGACGATCTCATCGATATCTACCGCGCCAGATCCGCGCTCGAGGGCGGTGCACTCACACTGATCCTCGACGGCCGCCGCGAGATCGCCTACAAGGCCTTGGAACCGAGTGTCACTGCGATGCTCGCGCACGCCGAACAGGGTGATGCGACCGCGGTCTCCGACGCCGACCAAGCCTTCCACGAAGCTCTCGTCGACAGCGCAGGCAGCCCGCGACTCGTCCGCGCCGCCCGAACCCTCCTGATCGAGACACGCATGTGCCTCGGCGCCCTCCAAACCACCTACCCCGACCTGCGCGAACAGGCCCGCGAACATATCGAGTTACGCGAGGCAATCGGCGCGGGGCCTGCTTCCACCGCGCGTGCGATGCTCGCCGAGCACATGGACGACGCGGTGCGTCGGCTGCGGGACCGCTACGCGGAATAGCGTCGGGGTGAGCATCACCGATTCGCTAGGGTGTGCTCTCGTCCGCGATTGTGCCCACTTCTAGTGCCGCTATAAATTCGGCTGGCGGACGGTAGCCGTGCTCGACGACGTAATGAGCAATCATGTCCGGTGCCGCCTACAAGATGCCATCGCTCCCCTCGACGCGGATCTCGCCGAATCCCACAGGGACGTCTCCGTCCCGCGAATTCATCATGGTTGGCGACGGCATGGATTCAGTTGAAGGACACAGGTTGCAGGCGTGCCACCCCCGCATTCGGTTCACCGAGTTGCGGCAAAGTTCTATCAGCTTGTCGATGACATCGTGTGACACGTCCCCTTGGGGATACGCGACTCGCCCGTCCAGCCAGCCGATGTTGATTGCTCCGTCCTCGAACGCCGGCTGGTAGGAGTACGGCGAACCATCTGCAAAATATGTCATTGGATCAAACTCGTACATGCGGCCCCAGCGCACTGCCAGCCCTGGGCGAGCGCGAGCTCCGGAAAGTAGGAGCGGGGTGGTCCCGACGTGTCCGCCCCCGCCGTCCGATGAATATGATGACACACGAAACTCGGCCCTTATCGAAATGGGGCATACCAATCTCGCGGAAGGCCCTGGATCGTACGGATCTCTCCAATAGTGTCATTCACGATCCGGAAGCACTTGTATGTCAACGGGTAGTTGACTGCCGACATTGCGTGCTCTCGGGTGACGGTACGCAACTTCCCCAGTACATCGCTTGTTTCGAGAACAGCCTTGAATCCGACCGCGAGGTCATCGATAATATCAATTGTTTGTTCGGGTTGCGGCGAGGAGAACTTCAGTTGCCACACGGTCGACCAACTCCCGTCCGCGAGGGGGATGTACTCCCCCCAGACAGTCTTCCGAATATCGGACGAAGAATACTCTGGTTCTCCTCTATTCATGGTGTCACCATGTGAATCCATTCCATCTCTCGATTCAGTGTTTCAAATGCTCCGGGGCGGAAGATGGTTTCGTCTGGAACGCCTTCGCCAACCTGTCTCACTTCAACAAGGCCGTCAGCAACCAGGCGCTGATACGTTTCCTCTGGCAACCTCCCAACGATAACAGTCGACGGTGAATTTGGGTCAACTCTAAGGCCCCATTCATAGGCCGCCTGGAATCCCGGAGATCCGCCACCGTCCACCGCGTGCATAAAGAACGATCCTGGCCGACTCATAGAGCCCCCATGGGTCGCAGCCCGACCGGCATCTGCATCGAGGCCATTATTTACGATATCTTCGGCGAAGCGGCGGGACGTGCCGTGGGCAAAGTCCCTGAATTGACAGTCTCCGGCAGTGAGCCCGAGAGGGTCGCTCCATGTCGTTGGGTTGTGGACGTAAGTGTTCGGATTGGGTGCGGGCCTCAGGCCAAGCGGGTCACCAGTAAGGAAGCGGCCGCTGGACGGATCGTAAATACGATACAGATTATAGTGGAGTCCGGATTCCGGGTCGTATATCTGACCAGGAAAACGGAGAGGCATGACACTATCGTTGCCCCATTCAGCCCGCCCCCATAGTGCGATTGAGGCAGCCGCGATGGATCTCCCAGCCGTCGGGTCGACGAGCTGAACGGGAGAGCCGACGAGATCGGTAACGATCGCATCGAATCTGCGTCCACCCGACGACAGTCTGACGGTCTGTGTCACGGGTGAAAACGACCCCGGGAGGTAACTCCAGCGCACCTCTTCTGCGGGATTGATCTGCCCAACCAGACGGGTGCCGTCCCATAGATAGGTCAACTGCTCTGCGATAACTCGTTGGTTAGTCAGGCGCTGTTTGGTGATCCGGCGGCCGAATGCATCGTAGGTGTAGTGCCACCACTGTTGATCCGGCGTGTATACGTCGGAAAGTTGGTCGAAGGCGTTGTAGCGGTAGTGCCAGGTGTCGGGTTTGCGGGAGAGGCGGGTGGTGGTTTTGCGGATGAGGCGGCCGGCGGGGTCGTAGTGGTAGTGGTTGCGGCCGTCTCGGATGAGGAGATTGTGGTGGTATTCGCGGCGGGTGTAGGCAGGCGAGTTGCCTCGCGCGGCAGCGGGATTCGGAGGGATGCCTGGTGGGTTGTATTGGTCTGGGGTAGTGGTTGGGAGTGTGGGTGCGTTTCCGGGGCTGGTGGCGTCGGGGGTGACTACGCCGCCTGAGGTGATGTTGCTGAGTTTGTCGTAGGTGTATTGCTCGGTGAGGGTGCCGTTGCGGGTGATGGTGGTGACTCGGCCGATGGGGTCGAGGGTGAATTGGCGGTGGTCGGGGGTTCCGTTGGGGTGGGTCGCGGTGTGGGAGGTGAGATAGCCGTCGGGGCGCCAGGTGTAGTCGTCGCGGCGGAGGATGTGGGGGGATGCGTTCTGGCTGGGCGAGACGTAGTTGTCCGGGTCGAGCGGTCCGGCTCCGCGCGTGTGGTCCATCGGGCCCGCCGGCCCAGGGTAGGCCGCGGGCGAAGGTGCGCCCGCAGGTGTTCCGTAGGCCGGGTACGCGCCTGGCGCGCTGGCGAAGCCTGGGTATTCACCATTTCCGGGCTGCGGGTTCGCTTCGCCCCCAGCAGGGTTCGCGGGTGCGCCGGGTAGGTGCGAGGTGACGATCTGATGGGTGGTGTGCCCGACAGGGGTGAAGGCACGGTCGATGGAGATGTTGCCGATGCGCCAGCCGGTGGTGCGGCCCAACGGATCATGGGCGAAGGAGATCGTGTGGCCGTCGGTGGTCATTTCCGTGACACGGCCGGTCCGGTCGTGAGACCAGGTGGTGACACCGCCAGAGGGTGTGGTGCGTGAAGTGCGGCGGCCGTGCTCGTCGTGGGTGAAGACCATCGCTGGTTGGTCGTCGACCTGTTGGGAGGCGAGTTGGCCGGTGGGGGTGTGGGTGAATTGGAGGGTGTGGGTTCGGGTTTCGCCGGTGCCGGAGACTGCTGTCTTGACTCGGCCGGCGATGTCGTGGGTGTAATGGATCCATTCGCCGGTGTCGGCGGTGATGGAGACTAGGCGGCCGAGGACGTCGTGGGTGTGGTGGCGCGTTACCCCGGTCGCGGGGGTGACCGTCTGAACACGGCCTGCAGCGTCGTGGGTGTAGTGGGTGGTGGCGCCGGTGTAGTCGGTTTCCGAGGCAAGGTGGCCGGCGGGGTTGTAGGTGTAATGCCAGGTGTGGCCGATGGGGTTGGCGACGGCAGTGAGGCGGCGTTGGGTGTCCCAGCGGTAGTGGGTCATGGCGCCGTCGGGTTCGGTGCGGGCAGTCAGCAGGTCGAACGCACCGTAGACGTAGCGGGTGATGCCGTTCGCGCGGTCGACGTGGGCGGTGAGGTTGAGTTCACCGTCCCAGACCCAGGATTCGCCGATATCGTCGGGGTCGATACGGCGAAGGAGTTTGCCCTCGCCGGACCAGATGTATTGCACGGTCGAGCCGAGGGGATCGGTCACACGTTTCGGGCGGCCGAAGTGGTCGCGTTCGATCGTGGTGACTGCGCCGTAAGGGTCGGTGACACGGGTCGGGAGCCCGGCAGCATCGGTGTCGACGGTGGTGACTGCGCCGGTGGCTTCGGTGACCGTGGCGATCGCGCCGGAATCGTGGTGGGTGTAGGTAGTGCGGTTTCCGGCGGGGTCGATGACGGCGGTGAGGTTGCCGTCGATGGTCCATTCCTGGCGGGTGATCGTGCCGTCGACATTGGTGACGGTGATCGGCCGGTTGTGAGCCTGGTAGGTGATGTCGATGGGTAGGCCGTCGGGGCGCGTGATGCGGTAGAGGTCGCCGGCCGGGGTGTACTGGTACGTGGTGACCGCGCCGTCGGGGGCGATCACTTGGGTGGGGCGGCGGTCGTCGTCGTAGTCGGTGCGGGTGCGCGCACCCGCCGGATCGATCTGTTCGATCAAGCGGAGGTCGGCGTTGAAGACGAAGGTGGTGGGCGCGCCGGTCGAGTCGGTGTGGATGGTGCGGTGGGTGCTGTTGTCGGGGGTGGTGAAGTAGTCGAAAGTGGCGTTGAGGATGCCGGAATTGCCGTGCTGGGCTACGACACGGCCGTCGGGGTCGTAGGTGTTGACCATGCGGTTGCCGTTGGAATCGCTCCACGCGGTCAGGCGATGCTCGTCGTCGTACTCATAACCGGTGGTCGCGCCGACACCGTTCGTGATCGAAACCAGCTCGCCCGCCTCGTAACCGAATTCACGGATTCGTGTGGAGACTTCGGTGCCTTCAGCCGTGGAACCCACGACCGACAAGCTCGTGATCCGAGCATCATCGGTGGTGACGCGCATCCGGTATCCGCCGGAGTGGGTGATCTCGACGGGTGCGCCGTCGCGGTCGTAGTGGAAGCGGATGTGGTTGTGGTGACGGTCGGTGATCGCGGAGATCGCGTAGTTGCCGAGCAGAGCATCCAGGCCGCCGAGTTCGTGGGCGGGGTCGAAATGCCAGGTCAGTTCGCGGTCGGGGTCGTAGACGCGGTATCCGCCTGTGTCGGTGCGGGTCAGGGTCCAGCGTTGGCCGCCATTGCTGGGGCGGACGGGCTTGCCGACCTCGGCGTGTGGGTAGACCAGTAGCAGGCCGTGTTCGCCGATGAAGGTGACCGTCTCGTCCTCGATCACCACGCGCATGTCCAGCGTCGCCGACCACGACGGGCCGAACCAGCGGCCGAATCGGTAGCTCGAACGATGGCGCCGCAGTAGTACCAGGGGTAAGACGCCGGGCAGGGTCAGGTCGGTTTCCGGGAGCAGGAATTCACCGGTCGCGACGTCGACGGGGTCGTTGCATTCGGTGACGTCCTTGTCGTCCTGGGTGTTCTTCGGGCCGCCCTCCGTCGCTTTGTCGCCGGCGCCTTCGTCGGCCTTGGCTTGGTTCTCCGGCTTCCCGGACTGGTCCGGGGTGCGCTGTGGGCTGTCGGGGTCGCCGGTCTTCGACGGTGAATCGGTCGATGCTGTCGTGGTGTCCGGGGACTTGTCGCCCGGCTTGCTCGGGGTATCGGGATCGGTTGTCTTCTTCGGGGTATCTGTCGAGGCGGTCGAGGTGTCGGTGGAGGTCTTCTTCGTCGAAGATGGTGTGGACTTTCCGCCCTTGCCGAGGGTGCGGGCGATCGCCTTCCACGCATCCTTCAACTTCGCCAGCAGCGGTTTCAGCTTCGAAAACGTCGACGCCACCTTCGCAAACAACCGCGAGATCGTGGTCATCGTCTTCGCCACGAACGTCGCTGCCTGGGCGGCGATGATCGGGGTCGCGGTGCCCAACGAGAACACCGCCTCCGCCGCCCACACCGCAAGGCGTCCCACGGCTTGGGCGACAATGTCACGGACGGTCATCCGCACCGCGGCCACGATCCCGCCCGCCATCTCGATCGCCTGCGACGCCGCTGTCGCCGCCGCCGAGGCCGCCGCCAACGCATCCGAAGTTTCCGCCGCCCGCGCCCGATACGCCGACGCCGACGCCCCGGTCCAGTTCGCGATATCAGCAGAAACGGCCTGCTTGTGCGTATCGACCGCCGAACTGATTTGCGTAGCAACGTTTTCCCACGTCTTCGCATACGCGGTGATCTGATCAGGATCCCCGGCCACCCAATCCAGGGCATCCGAGAGTGGCTGCACGTGCTCGATCAGAAAGCTGACACCGAACCCGGCCAAGGTGCCGATCGGATCGACCACCATCGCCGCGACTTCCATACCGGCGGCCGCGATCCCGACACCGGCCTCGATCCACGACCCCGACGAGATCGCATCACCCACATCGGCGACCGACTCGAACAACGTGACACCGGAATACCACTCGGTCGAATCCTCACGCGCAGCGATCAACGGATTCGACGCCGTGTCGGTCACTGCGACACCCCACAACCCGCCGCGCCAGGCACGGCCGGCGGCGACGCGGCCCCGCCGGGCACGCCGACCCCGACGATCGGGTCGAGCGCGAGACCATCACCCCCGACGAGGCTGGACTGCCCACACCACGACTCGGCCGAAAACCGAGGCGCGATCGCCGCCCGCGGGCCAGTCACTGCGACACTCCGTTACCCGCCGCACGCACCGCCGCCGCATTCGAGGTGTCAGCCTGGGTGAACGAATCCGCCGCTGAACGCAGCTTCCCTGCATCCTCGGACAACGCTGTCAACGCCGTCTCCAACGCGGTGATCCCCTCGGTCTCCACCGAATCCACGAACAACGGCGGCAGAAACGCACACAGTTTCCCGAACGCATCCGACGGCGCCGACACCGCCTTCGCCGCCTCCAACGCCTGACCCATCGGCCCCTGCAAACCCTCCACGTTCCCCGCGTGAGTCCGCAAATCCTCCGGCTCCACCTGCACCGGCTGAGCATCAGTCATAGAAATCCCCCCAATCGAGCATTACGGACGCTCGACGCCGAGCGTCCGCGCGCATGCAAATGATACCCAGCCCTGCTTGCCACCCGGTTCTCCTGCCGCGTGACGACCGCCGCCTTTAGTTCGACGAGTAGAGATCATTCGAGGTACAGCCGCTCATTGGGAAGGCGCGGCAGCCCAGCGGTCACGCCGGGCACGATCTCGGCGGCATCCGCGTGATGAGTGGCCCGCCATTCGCGGGCGAAAAGCGCTGCGGCCGTTAGACAGGCGACGAAATCTAGGCGCAATCCGTGGAACTGGACGCTGAGGTGCACGTCGGGCTCTTCGGGGCGTGGAGAAGGCTGCGTCATCATCGCTGCCCGCTGCTCGGTGTGCGCAACCACCCACCACGGGCGGCGCAGGCACGAATCGAGTCGACGACGGAAAGCCCCGAGGGACGGAAAGGGCAGCGCGGGGGTTGGATCCAGCGACGGAACCGTTCTCCGCGATCCGAGGGAGATGGGAGGGCGATCGTCGCTCCGGTGCGGACGACGGAGACATCGAGCCGGAACATCTCTGCGAACAGCGCGGTTTCGTCGGGCAGGTCCGGTCGAACCAGAAACGTCCATCGACCCGACCGCACATGCGACATGATCGGCCCAGCGCCCGACCCGGCGTCGTGATCGCGACACCGTCGCAGGTCGTTGTTCACCGCCAGTCCGAGCGCCGACGGCATCATCAACGCCCACACCACCTCGGCACGCATCACGATGCGCCCGATCTCAGGGGGATCGATCCACGCGGGTAGATCGCATACTCGGCGGTAGTAGAGGCAGCGGGTGTGTGGGGTGTCGCCGAACGGAATATGTTCCATCGCTGGACTTTCGGGTCGGTGTGGTTGGGTGTGCCCCGCCGAGTGCGGGAAGCGCTACCTGCCGGAGTTTGCGGAGGATCGACGGTGTTTCCCGGCGCAGCGCACATCCAGCACACCGCTGCTTGTGACCTCGGAGAACCCGAAACACCAAGCGAAAAATACTCACTCGAAATCCCAGCATTTCCCAGAGTGGGAAGTCCATCTACCCCAAGGGGGAAGCGATGACAGACGAGAACACCGGAAGTACGCTTCCGCGCCGTCAGCTCGGCCGCCATCTGCGTGAAGCGCGCGACGCAATCGGCATGACCTTGATCGAGTCGGCTGGGCTCATGGAGTGGAGTAAGAGCAGCCTGCAAAGGCTGGAGAAGGGGCAGTCAGAGCGGATTCGCAAACACGACGTTCGCACGCTCTGCGACCAGTACCAGCTGGGCGAGGATGCAACGGCTGATCTTCTGGCCCTCGCCGAACAAACCGCGGCCACATCGTGGTGGCATGACTACGGCTCGTTGATCACTCCCGCGTTCGACGTGTACATGGGCCTAGAGTCCTCTGCCCGCGAGCTGACCATCTTTCAGCCATCGGTTGTGCCCGGCCTACTCCAAACGGCCGCGTACGCGCGAAGTCTCGACCTGATCTACTTCCCGAACGACTCTGCCGATGAGATCGATAAGCGTGTCCAGCTCCGTATTCGCCGCCAGGGGCTTATCACGCGCCGGAACCGCCCCGCGACGCTGCGGGCCGTCCTGCATGAGTCGGTGCTGCGTACCGTCATCGGCTCGCGGAAGATCACTGCGGCACAGTTGCGCCACCTTGCCGATCTCAGCACTCAGCCCAATATCGACATTCGTGTGCTGCCCTTCTGGGCGGGGCTCCCGGTCGGGATGTCAGCAGGCCCGTTCGTCGTACTCGATTTCGGACTCGATAAGAAGAACAAGCCCACCGAACCCAGCGTTGTGTACGTCGAGAGCTTCACGGGCGGCGTCTTCCTCGAGCGGACGTCAGATCTCACCAGGTACCGTGAGGCATACCAGGTCATCGAGGGAGCCGCGCTCGGCGTGCAACCCAGCCGGGACCTGTTACGCGAAGTAGCGAAGGAGCATGATCGTGCGCGTTGATCTGTCCACGGCCAACTGGTTCAAGAGCAGTCATAGCAGCGGCGGGCAGGAGTGTGTCGAGGTCGCGCACCTCGATCAGGCCTGGTTCAAGAGCAGCCACAGCAGTGCATCCCAGGATTGCGTGGAGGTCGCGCACGTCGACCAGTCATGGTTCAAGAGCAGCCACAGCGGCGGGGGGCAGGAATGCGTAGAGGTCGCCCACCTAGACCAAACCTTGGTGGGCGTCCGGGATTCCAAGAACCCCACAGGCCCAGCACTCCTCTTCACGCCGGTTGCCTGGGATGCGTTCCTCGTCGCCGTTGATCACGGCAGGTTCGGCCCCTCCGCGCAGGGCTAGCAGTCCGGGAAGTACCGCTGGAAGCGGGCCGGCACGCCGTCGGCCGTGGCCTGGGACCAGCAGGTCTCGTGCGGGAACGACACATAAGTGGTCCAGACCGTGCCGTCGTGACGGACTAGGCGCTGGCTGTCGCCAGGGGTATCCCACACGATGATCGCCCACTGGCCGTCGCATTCAGTGACCGTCGCCGACGCGTTCGCCAGTTCGGGGCCGACCTCGAGATCGTGCTCGATGGTCTCCGCAGCGCAGGGTGACGGAAGCCCCGGTTCATCGAAACGTAATGTCCCGGCCACGGTTTCACCGGCGCGAGTAATGAACAGGCTGTGCATCCCCTCCGGCACCGGTGTGGTTCCGGGCGGCGGGTCCATGCCGAAGAAGTAGCAGCCGACCGGCACCTGGAAGCTCGTCACGCCGGTCGCGTCGGTGACGCCGTCGCGGCGCAGTACCTCGGTGGTCTCGCCGACGGGAATGTCGTGGGTGGCCGGATCGCAGGGCTGGACCAGCCGCACGTTGACCGGTACGTCGGGGACACCTACTCCGGACAGTGTCTGGGTGCGGATGACGGCGGTGCCGTAGGCCTGTGCCGGTGGCGGCTGGGCCACCGGCGGTGCGCCCGGTGGTTGTTGCGCTGGTGCGGGTTCCGGCGCGGCGGGCCGCTGTCCCCGTGCCGGGGGTGAGGCGATGGACGGTCCCCGCCCGGTGGCGTCGTGCACGCCGCTCGACACGGCCGGGTAGGTCGTCTTGGCGCCGATCACCGAGGTCGTACCCGACCCCGAGGGGCCGGGACCGCCGTCGTCGCCGCAGGCCGTCAGCAGCGCAAGCGCCGCGACGACCCCGAATACCGTGTGCAAACTCTTGCGCATGCGCATGGCCGCCACCTCGAGGTAGACCAGTGTTACCCGCCTATCGCACGGATATCGCCGAGAGTTACCCCAGTTCATCCGAGGTAATCATGCCACCGCGACCCGCGCGTCGACACGCCGTTCGGCTCCCGCTGCGAGAACGAAGAACACCGGCGGTAGCACCAGTTCGATGACGGTCAGCACGATTTGGAACCAGTGCGGCCAGCCGTGCACGGCCAGCGACACCAACCGGCCGAGGGCTCCGAGTGCGAAGATCGCGGCGAGCCAGCGCACTGCGGATAGATTGATCGGCGTCTGCCGCACCGCCCAGATCCAGGCCAGGCCGTAGCCGACGAAGATCGCGCCGAAGAAGCGGCTCTGACTGTCGGCCGTGACCCCGTTCCACTCCATATCGGGAACCGAGTCGATGCCCAGTGCCATGTGATAGAAGCCGATCGCGACGCAGGAGACGCCCATCGTCCAGGTCAGCCAGGTGAGTGCGCGAGTCATGAGGACCCTCCGATCAGCATGAATTCGGTCGGCGTGAATTCGGTTGCCGCGCCGCGTGCTCCCCACCGGCGCATTAGTAGACGTGCGTCTACCAAGACCATACGACCGTTAGTAGACACGCGTCAACTAAGCTGAGCGAATGAGTACCCGCCGCCGACTCGCCCCGGAGGAACGCCGCCGACTGCTCCTGGATGCCGGCGCGCAACTGTTCGCCGAACGACCGTACGACGCGGTGCTGATGGAGGACGTCGCCACGGCGGCGGGCGTCTCACGCGCCCTGCTCTATCGGCACTTTCCCAACAAGCGCGACCTCTTCGCGGCTGTCTACGAGCGCGCCTCCGCTGATCTGCTGGTGGCCACCGAGTTCGACACCACCACACCGCTCGCCGAACAGCTGGCCGCCGGGCTGGACGCCCACTTCGACTACTTCGAGACCAACGCCCATTCGGTGATCGCTGCCAACCGGGTGCTGGCGACCGACCCGACCATCCAGGCGATCATCTCCGGCGAACTGGGCGAATTACGGACACGATTGCTCGATATCCTCGGCGTGCACGGCCAACTGCGTGCGGCCACGTCGGCGGTGCTGATGTCGTGGCTGACCTTCGTCCGCGTGCTGACGATCGAATGGCTGGAAAACCGCAGCCTCACCCGGGAGCAATTGCATCAGGTCAGCGTCGGAGCACTGCTGGGAGCCCTCGATCCGCTGCTGGATCTGGCCAATCACCCGCTGAACGGCTGACCGAGCTCAGACCAGACCGCGCGGCCGGATCACCATGACCGGCGAGGCCCGCTTGCCCTTCTCCTCCAGCAGGGCGATGGCGGTGCCGTCCTCGGTCAGCGCCACGTACACCCCGGACATGCCGATCGGGTCGAGCCAGCGCCCGTCGCGCAACGATTCCGACTGGGCGTCGTCGATCACCCGGTGCGGGAATGCGGTACGGACCGCGGCATCGATATCGAGGCTCAGATCCGGGTTGTCGGCGAGCTGGTCGAGGGTGCGGGCATGGTCGAGGGTGAACGGCCCGACTCGGGTGCGGCGCAGTGCGGTCAGATGGCCGCCCACGCCGAGCGCGGCGCCCAGATCGCGGGCCAGCGCGCGCACGTAGGTGCCCGACGAGCACTCCACCACAACATCCAGATCCACGAATTCGCCGACGTCGCGGCGGGCGAGCAGCTCGAAGCGGGACACGGTGACCGGCCGTGCGGCCAACCGCACCTCCTCGCCGGCGCGGTGGCGGGCGTAGGCGCGCTCGCCGTCGACCTTGATGGCGCTGACCGTCGCGGGGACCTGCTGGATCTCGCCGGTCAGTCCGGCGATCCCGGCCGCGATATCGGCGTCGGCGACGGCGGTCGCCGGGTTCGTCGAGATGATCTCGCCCTCGGCATCGTCGGTAGTCGTCGCCTGCCCGAGCCGGATGGTAGCGGTGTAGGCCTTGGTGGTCAGAGTGAGCAGCCCGAGCAGCTTGGTGGCCCGTTCGATACCGAGCACCAGCACGCCCGTCGCCATCGGGTCGAGGGTTCCCGCATGGCCGACCTTCTTGGTGCGCAACAGTTTGCGGCAGCGAGCGACCACGTCGTGGCTGGTCAGTCCGCCGTCCTTGTCGACGATCAGCAGGCCGCCGAGCCCATCCGGTCCCAATACCGGCTTGTCCGCGGCCATCAGGCGTGCACGATCGCGGTGAGGATGAGACCGTCGGCGATCTGCCAGCGGCCGTCGAACGAGGTGAGCGGCACACCGCCGTCATTCACCTGGCCGGGGACCAGCAGTTCGCTGTGGAAGGTGCCGGAGGCCTTGTCGGAGGCGTCATCGATGGTGAAGGTGATGTGTGCGTCCTCGAAACCGAGCCAGCGCGCGGTGAGCGGCCACCACGCCTTGTAGGTGGCCTCTTTCGCGCAGAACAGCAGCCGATCCAGATGCAGGTCGGAATCGGTGGCGCGCAACCATTCCCGTTCCGGAGGCAGGCTCACCGAATCGAGCACCCCCTCGGGCAGGGTGTCGTGCGGTTCGGCATCGATGCCAACGGAGCGAAAGCGCAACTTGTGCGCCAGCGCCGCCGCCCGATAGCCCTCGCAATGGGTAAGGCTGCCGACGATCCCACGCGGCCACACCGGCGCGCCCCGCTCCCCCTTGCCGATCGCGACCTCGGGCTCCCCCAGCTGCGCCATCGCCAGCCGGGCGCAATGGCGCGCGCCGATGAAGTCACGTCGCCGCTTCTCCACCGACTTCGCGATCAGATGTTCCTCGGCCGGATGCGCCCGCAGCCCTTCCGGGTACGCCAACAGCTCGGCCGACGCGACCCCGGCGGGCAGAATGTTCTCGATCATCGCGACCGAGCCTAATGGGTGCGCTATCGCGCAACCGCCCGCAGCCCCGATGCCGAGCAGAGCGAGGACCACTCGGCAGACATCGGGCCGGGATCGCTACTGTCCGCGGCGGCGTTGCGCCTTACTGCGCATCTCGGCGGCGGCCGCCTCCATCTCCGGAGTGACCTTGAAGTGGCCGCCCCAGGAGTTCAGGGTGCCGGGCGGGTACTCGGGGACGGGCAGGATCTGGCGCAGCAGGTTGTCTGGCAGACCACGACGCTGCCATTCGCGCGGATAGCCGAGCGACACCTCTTCGAAGCGGACGCCTTCGTAATGGGTGGTACGCGGGATGTGCAGGTGGCCGTAGACCGAGCAGATCACGTTGTAGCGGATGTGCCAGTCGGCGGTCAGGTCGGTGCCGCACCAGAGCGCGAATTCCGGGTAGAACAGGACGTCGGTGGGTTCGCGGACCAGCGGGAAATGGTTGATCAGCACCAGCGGCGTGCCCTCTGGCAACGCGTCGAGCTTGCGTTGGGTCACCTGCACTCGGGCGTGGCACCAGGCGTCGCGGGTGAGGTAAGGGTCGGGCGAGAGCAGGAATTCGTCGGTGGCCACGACATTGCGTTCCCTGGCCAGCGCCAGGCCCTCGGCCTTGGTCTTGGTGCCTTCGGGCAGGAACGAGTAGTCGTAGAGCAGGAACATCGGCGCGAGCGTCACCGCACCGCCGTAGGCCTCCGAACCCGCGCCGCGCCAGACCGGGAACGGGTCCTCCGGGGTGAGCACATCCAGGTCCCGGCAGATCGAGACCAGGTACTCGTAGCGGGCGACGCCGTGCATCTGCACCGGATCCTTGGCCGTTGTCCACAGCTCATGGTTGCCCGGCACCCAGATCACGGTCTTGAAGCGGCTGCGCAGCAGTTCCAGCGACCACCGGATGTCGTCGGACTTCTCCGCGACATCACCGGCCACGATCAGCCAGTCCTCCGGCGAATCGGGCTGGATCTGCTCGACGACGGGACGATTGCCCTGGTGCCCGACATGAATGTCGCTCACCGCCATCAACTTGGGTATCACCACACCCACCTTGGCATAAGGACATGCGCGCGGTTCGGGCACCACCCGCGACGGCGATGACGAATATCGCGCCGGCGGACCCTCACAGGATACCTCCCTACGACACAAGTGGCGCGCACAGCTTCCGGTACATCGACGGGCCGAACCACCGCAGCGGGGCCGGCACCGTGGCCCGACCGGAAACGAGGTTGCCCTCATCGACCGCGCCGAACGATGCGCTCAGGAGCACGCACCCGTGCCTCACTGGCCGCCGCGTGGGATCTCGGCGCCGACCGTGGCCCAGCGGCCGGACGTCGCCCGCCACACAACAGCCACCAGCCGCAGCATCATGAACGCGACCAGCCCGGACCAGATACCGGCAATCCCCCAATCGAAGACCAGCGACAGCCAGATGGCGGGCAGGAAACCGACCAGAGCCGCACCGAGTGTCGTCGTACGCAAGTAAGCGGCGTCGCCCGCGCCCAGCAGCACACCGTCGAGCGCGAATACGATGCCTGCCACCGGAATCAGCGCCACGAAGAACCACCAGGCCACCCCGGTACGGTCCAACACGGCTGGGTCATCGGTGAACAGCGGCGGGATCACCGCGGCACCGGCGGCGAAGATCGCGGCCAGGATCAGCGCGAACACCTCCGACCAGCCGGTGATCCGGCGGGCAAGCGCCCGCGCGCCGGGCGCATTGCCCGCGCCGAGCGCGGCACCGACCAGGGTCTGGGCCGCAATGGCCAGTGAATCCAAGGTCAGCGCAAGGAAGTTCCACAACTGCAGCACCAGCTGATGTGCCGCCACCGACGCCGCACCGAATCGCGACGCCACCGCGGCGGCCGACACGAAACATGCCTGAAAGGCGAGGCTGCGCGCGATCAGGTCACGGCCGAGCACCAGCTGCGCCCGCATGACCGACGGCCGTGGTGCCAGCGCGACTCGTTCTCGCACCAGCGCCGCGACGAACAGCGCGGCCGTCACCGCCTGACCGATGACGTTGGCCACCGCCGATCCGGGCAGCTCCATTCGCGGCGCACCCAGCAACCCGTGCACAAGGACCGGACAAAGCACCGCTGACAATGCCAGTCCGGCAACGACATACGTCAACGGCCGCCGCGTCTGCTGCACTCCACGCATCCAGCCGTTGCCCGCCATGGACAGCAGGATCAGCGGCACACCGAACAGCGCGATCCGCACCCAGTCCAGCGCCTCGTCGGCGATGTCGCCGCCGCCCGAGACCGCCCCGATGATCGGCCGCGCGAAGATCTGCACGACCGCGACGATGGCCAGCCCGATCCCCGCCGCCAGCCAGCTCGCCTGCACCCCTTCGGCCACGGCACCACGTTCGTCACCGGCACCGTGCCTGCGCGCCGCGCGGGCAGTGGTGCCATAGGCGAGGAAGGTCAGTTGCGAACTCACCTGCGCCAGAATCAATCCGCCGACGGCGAGCCCCGCCAGCGCCAGCGCGCCCAGCCGCCCGACCACGGCGAGATCGAACAGCAGGTAGAGAGGTTCGGCGACCAGCACACCGAGTGTTGGCAGCGCCAGCGCGAGAATGCGTCGCGGGCCCGCGTCCATCACGGAGGTCTCGCCGGCACCAGACGGTGCGACCGTCTGCCGGTCGGACTCCTGGTCCACCATCGTCAGCCGAGCCCGGCCAGTAGTGCGGCGACGATCTCCTCCGGTGTGCCGTGCGCGGTGTAACCCGCTGCGTAGCGGTGACCGCCGCCGCCGAGTGCGGTCGCGACTGCGGAGACGTCGAGGCCATCGTGGCGGTCGGGACCGCTGTCCTTGGAGCGCAGCGAGACCGTCCAGCGGCCGGGGTCAGGAGATTCCTTGAACACGGCGGCCACACCGGCTTCGGCCGTGGTGCGCACGATATCGACGACGCTTTCGGCTTCTTCCTGGGTCACTCCGTCCAGATCCGCACGCCGAACGAAGGCGTACACGAGCCCGACGCCGCCGTGCGCGTCCGGCTCCAGCCGGGCCGAGCCGAGGACCCGAGACAGCATCGGCAGCCAGCCGAAGGGGTGGGTGTCGAGCAGGGTCTGTGCGATCTCGGCGCCGTCGATGCCGGTGGCCAGCAGACGTTCGGCCAGTTCATGGGTGCCGGGACGCACCCAGCGGAACGAACCCGTATCCGTCACCAGGCCTGCGTAGAGGCAGTGGGCGACGGGCCGGTCGATCGGCTCGCCCCAGGCGTCGAGCAGCCGGGTGAGCACGCTGGTGGTGGACTCCGCCGAGGGGTCGATGAGGTTCAGTGTCCCGAAGCGGGTGTTGGACCGATGATGGTCGATGACCAGCGTGTCACGAGCGCCGGTGAGCCGATCCGCCAGCGCGCCGAGCCGTGCCGCGCTACCGCAGTCCACGGCGACCAGCAGGTCCACCTCGTCAGGCACCTCGGCGGGCGGCACCAGATGCTGCGCGCCGGGCAGGGAACCCATCGAGACCGGCAGGTCCGCGGGTTCGGCGAAGGACACCCACACGGGAATCCCCCGCCGATGCAGCACCTGAGCCAAGGCCAGCCCGCTGCCGATCGTGTCGGCATCGGGCTGGACGTGGCACAGAATGGTGACCGATGTGGCGGCCGACAAGGCCTGCGCGGCCGCGGTGAAGTCACCGACGCCGGGTCGGGCGGCATCCTGGTCGCTCATCGGTTCAGCCGCACCTGCCGTCTGTCCAGTTGTCGTCATCTACCGCGAGTCCGGATCATCCCCGCCTGCGCGGGGAGCACTGACGCTTATCGATCCATGACGATCGCCGATGCCTAGTCCTCATCGGTTTCCGCCTTGTAGGGGTCGGCGTCGCCGGCGTGGGTGGCATTGGCCGCCACCTTCGCCACCTCGTCGTCGGAGGCCCTGGCCTTGGCCAGCAGATCCTCCATCTGCTTCGCCGCATCCGGCACGGTATCGAGGATGAATGCCAGCGTCGGGGTGAACTTGACGCCGGTTCCCTCACCCACCTTCGAGCGCAGTACGCCCTTGGCCTTGTCCAGACCCGCCTTCGCTGCCGCGTAATCCGGTTCCGCGTCGATGGTTTCGCCCATCACCGTGTAGTACACGGTGGCATCCCGTAGGTCGCCGGTCACCTTCGCGTCGGTGATGGTCACGAACCGCAGCCGCGGATCCTTCACCTCGTATTCGATCGCGGTAGCGACGATCGCCGAGATCCGCTTGGCGAGTCGGCGTGCCCTGGCTTGATCCGCCATGGCCGCTCCTTCCTCACTATTCCAAAGATCAATCTTCAGGTCCGAAGACCCGGCGGCGTACCGCCAGCAACTGTAACTCCGGACGTGCCGCGACGTGGCGTTCACACTTGTCGAGGACCTCGCTGAGGTGGTCCATTCCGGCACTGACCATGGCCACTCCGAGCAACGTGCGGCGGTAGCGGTCATGTTCCCCGCCCTCGGCGGCACTCACTCCGAAGCGCTGCAGCTCGGCCAGGATCGGCCGGATCACCGAGCGCTTCTCTTTCAGCGAATGCACGTCTCCGAGCAGGATGTCGAACTCGAGTGCACCGAGGTACACACAACCTCCAGTTCCGAGCGACGCGACCGGGTGACCGGTGGGTGTCGTACCCACCGGTCACCCGATATCGGTCGCGATCAGTCGCGCGGCTTCTCGCGCAACTCGTATGCCTCGATGACGTCGCCTTCCTTGATATCGGAGTAGGTGAGCGTCAAACCGCATTCGAAGCCCTCGCGGACCTCGGTGGCATCGTCCTTCTCCCGCTTGAGCGAGGAGATGGTGACGGTCTCGGCGACAACCACGTTGTCGCGCAGCAGCCGCGCCTTGGCGTTGCGCTTGACCGAACCCGAGGTGACCATGCAACCGGCGATATTGCCGACCTTCGACGAACGGAAGATCGCCCGGATCTCGGCCCGACCCAGCTCGACCTCTTCGTAGATCGGCTTGAGCATGCCCTTGAGGGCCTTCTCGATCTCGTCGATGGCCTGGTAGATCACCGAGTAGTACCGGATGTCGACACCCTCGCGGTTGGCCAGCTCGGTGGCCTTGCCCTCGGCCCGGACGTTGAACCCGATGATGATCGCGTTCGACGCCGACGCCAGGTTGACGTTGGTCTCGGTGACGCCACCGACACCGCGGTCGATGACCCGCAGACGCACCTCGTCGTCGACCTCGATACCGAGCAGCGCCTCTTCGAGGGCCTCGACGGTACCGGAGTTGTCGCCCTTGAGGATCAGGTTCAGCTCCGAAGTCTCCTTCAGCGCGGCATCCAGATCTTCCAGGCTGATCCGCTTGCGGCTGCGTGCGGCCAGCGCGTTGCGCTTGCGTGCATTGCGCCGGTCGGCGATCTGACGGGCGATGCGGTCCTCGTCGACGACCAGCAGGTTGTCACCGGCACCGGGCACCGAGGTGAAACCGACGACCTGGACCGGCCGCGACGGCAGGGCCGCCTCGACGTCCTCGCCGTGCTCGTCCACCATGCGGCGCACGCGACCGTAGGCGTCGCCCGCCACGATCGAATCGCCGACACGCAGCGTGCCGCGCTGGATCAGCACCGTGGCGACCGGGCCGCGACCGCGGTCCAGATGCGCTTCGATGGCAACACCCTGGGCGTCCATATCCGGGTTGGCCCGCAGGTCCAGCGACGCGTCCGCGGTGAGCAGCACCGCTTCGAGCAGGGCCTCGATATTGGTGCCCTGCTTGGCGGAGATGTCGACGAACATGGTTTCGCCGCCGTACTCCTCGGCCACCAGGTTGTATTCGGTCAGCTGCTGCCGGATCTTCTCCGGGTTCGCGCCTTCCTTGTCGATCTTGTTGACCGCGACCACGATCGGCACGTCGGCCGCCTGCGCATGGTTGATCGCCTCCACCGTCTGCGGCATGACGCCGTCGTCGGCGGCGACCACCAGGATCGCGATATCGGTGGCCTTGGCACCGCGGGCACGCATGGCGGTGAACGCCTCGTGACCCGGGGTGTCGATGAAGGTGATCAGGCGATCGTCGTCGTTGAGGCTGGTCAGCACCTGGTAGGCACCGATGTGCTGGGTGATACCACCGGCCTCGCCCTCACGGACATTGGCCTTACGGATGGTGTCCAGCAGTCGGGTCTTACCGTGGTCGACGTGACCCATGACGGTCACCACCGGCGGACGCTGCTCGAGGTCTTCCTCGCCGCCTTCGTCCTCGCCGTAGGTGAGGTCGAACGATTCCAGCAGCTCGCGGTCCTCGTCCTCGGGGCTGACCACGTGGACGACGTAGTTCATCTCGCTGCCGAGCAGCTCGAGGGTCTCGTCGTTCACCGACTGGGTCGCGGTGACCATCTCACCGAGGTTGAACAGGGCCTGCACCAGCGAGGCCGGGTTCGCGTCGATCTTCTCGGCGAAGTCCGACAGCGAGGCGCCGCGGGCGAGCCGGATGATCTCGCCGTTGCCGCGGGGCAGCCGCACGCCGCCGACGGCGGGCGCCTGCATGTTCTCGTATTCGGCGCGCTTCGCCCGCTTCGACTTACGGCCACGACGCGGAGCGCCACCTGGACGACCGAACGCACCGGCCGCACCACCACGGCCGCCGGGACCACCCGGACGACCGCCGCCACCACCGGGACGACCACGGAAACCACCGGCCGCGGGTGCACCGGCACCGGCACCGGGGGCACCGCCACCGCCACCGCGGTAGCCGCCACCGCCGCCGCCACCACCGGGACGACCGCCGGGACCACCCGGGCGACCGCCGCCGCCACCGGGACGACCGGCGCCACCACCGGGGCCGGGACGCGCCGAACGCGCAGGCATGGCACCGGGGCTGGGACGCGGGGGCATCGAACCCGGGCTCGGACGCGGACCGCCGGGACGCGGGCCACCGCCCTGCGCAGCGGCCGGACGCGGGCCACCCTGGCCCGGACCACCGGGACGCGGGCCACCCTGTGCCGGTCCGGGACGCGGACCGCCCTGGCCGGGCGCCGGACGGCCACCGGTCTGGCCGGGGCCACCGGGACGCGGGGCCGGACGCTCGCGCTCACGTTCGGGCGCGGATGAGAACGGATTGTTACCGACACGCGGGGTCTTCGGACCCGGCTTGGGACCGGCCGGACGCGGACCACCCTGCGCGGGCGCACCGGGACGCTGCTGGCCGGGGCGCGGGGCACCCGGCGTGGGCCGGGTACCGGGCTGGGCCTGCGGAGCCTTGGCGACCGGAGCGGGGCTCGGCGCCTGCGCCACTTCCTGAGCGGGAGCGGGCGCCGGGGCCGGCTTCGCGGCCGGGCCGGGCCGCGGGGCCGGAGTGGCCGGCGCCGCGGGGGCGGCGGCAGCCGGGGCGGGTGCCGGGGTACGCGGACCCGGACGGGGGCCACCCGCGGCGGGTTTGGCGGCCGGACGGGCCGTGGTCGCGGGACCGGGCTTCGCTCCGGCCTTGGCGCCGTCCGCGGGTGCGGACTTCGACGCGACCGATTCACGCAGACGGCGCGCGACGGGTGCTTCCACCGTCGACGACGCCGACTTCACGAACTCGCCCTGCTCCTTGAGCTTTGCGAGTAGTTCCTTGCTTGTGACACCGAGTTCCTTGGCCAACTCGTGCACGCGGGCCTTGCCTGCCACTGCTCTCCTCACTGAGAGGTCGAGCAGCGCCGCCGTTGTTCAGGGACGGGGCCCGCACGACCTCGGGTTATCTCCGATGGACGTCATCGTTGGTACTTCACGGTGTGCTCATGAGTGCTCGTGCCTGTTCTCGAGGTAATGCTCCAGGGCTGAGATATCCAGATGTCCGGACACTCGTAGTGCTCTGCCGATCGCTCGGCGCCGAACCGCAGTGCTCAGACAGGCGGAAACGGGGTGCAACCAGGCACCCCTTCCGGGAAGTCTGCGCCGCGCATCAGGGACGATCGCGACGACGTCGCCGTCGTCTTCTTCTCGTGCCACGATCCGCAACAGTTCGGCGGCCAGCTCGCGCTTTCGGCATCCGATACACGTTCGCACCGGAGCGGCCGGGCGCTGGGGCGCCGAGGGATGCTCGGTGGTGCGTTCGGGCGGGGAAACCGACGGCTCGTGCTGAACCTTGGACCACTCTACCGCTGCCACGGTCCGATCACCGAACCCCGCCCCTGCCGAAGTTACCAACATGTCATCCCGGCCGGTTGTTCCCCGCGCCGCCGAACCGGGCCGGGATCGTCGAGCGTCGGTCAACTGTGCCGGGCCTCCGTACGCACCCCGCCACCGGCGTCAGGTGCGGCGTCGCTGCGGATATCGATGCGCCAGCCCGTCAGCCGGGCGGCCAGGCGGGCGTTCTGGCCCTCCTTGCCGATGGCCAGCGAGAGCTGGAAATCGGGGACGACGACGCGCGCGGCCCGCGCATCCGGGTCGACAATTGTGACCGACACCACCTTCGACGGGGACAGTGCATTGCCAACGAAGGCCGCCGGATCCTCGGCGTAATCGATGATGTCGATCTTCTCGCCGGCCAGTTCGCTCATCACGTTGCGCACGCGCTGGCCCATCGGGCCGATACACGCGCCCTTGGCGTTGACCCCCGACACCGTGGACCGCACCGCGATCTTGGACCGGTGCCCCGCCTCGCGCGCGACGGCGACGATCTCCACCGACCCGTCGGCGATCTCGGGTACTTCGAGCGCGAACAGGCGCCGCACCAGATTCGGGTGCGTCCGCGACAGCGTGATCTGCGGACCGCGCGGGCCACGCGAGACCCCGACGACGTAGCACTTGATGCGGTCGCCGTGCTCGTAGCTTTCGCCCGGCACCTGTTCGGCGGGCGGGATCAGGCCCTCGGCGCCGTGCAGTTCGCTGCCGATGCGCACCACGATGGTGCCGCGGGCGTTGGCGCGGGCGTCGCGCTGGACGACGCCGCCGACGATATCGCCCTCATGGGTGGAGAATTCGCCGAAGGATTTCTCGTTCTCCGCGTCGCGCAGCCGCTGTAGCACGACCTGGCGGGCGGTGGTGGCCGCTATACGGCCGAAACCCTCCGGGGTGTCGTCCCATTCGGAGATGACATTGCCGTCGGCGTCGAGTTCGCGCGCCATCACCCGCACCACACCGGTCTTCTGGTTGATGTCGATGCGCGCGTTGGGTTGATGGCCATCGGTATGCCGATAGGCGGTCAGCAGCGCGGACTCGATCGCGGAGATCACGGTCTCGATCGAGATCCCCTTGTCGGCGACGATCGCGCGCAAGGCTTCGATTTCGATGTTCATTCCACGGTCCCTTCGGTCGAGTCGGACGCTGCAACAGGCTGGGGCGCTGCCCCGGTGGTTCCTCGGGTGTCCGCGGCGTCGGCTCCCGCGGGAACAGTTGTGTCCGGCTCGCTGCCGGGGGCAGGCCTACCGGGCGCCACTCCGCCCGCGAGTTCGAGTTCGCGGGGGCTCGGCGGGGAGAACTCCACCTGGACGACGGCGGTGGCGATATCGGCCAGCGCGAGGCTCACCCGGTGCGGCTTGGCTTTGCCGCCGAGCACAAGCGCGACGGTGTCGTCGGCGAGCTTGCCCACTCGGGCGTCGAAGCTCGCCTTTCCGCCGGGATCGGGGGGTTCCGCGCCGGGGCGCAGCGTTACTCGCACCTTGCGGCCCTGGGCTCGCCGCCACTGCCGTTCGGTGCTCAGCGGGCGGTCGACACCCGGGGTCGAGACCTCGAGTAGGTAGGGCGACTCGCCGAAATCACCGGCGTCATCGAGCTGGGCCGAGACCTCGTGGCTGAGGTCGGCGATGGCATCGAGGTCGGCGGGGTCGTCGCTGTCCACGATCACCCGAACCCGAGCCTCGGCATCGGCATGCCGTCCGGCCGTCGAGATCTCGACGCCCTCGAGATCGAATCCCCGGCGTTCGACGAGTCCAGCAACGAGCTGGCTCACCCTTTCCTCGGTCGGCATCGGCATGTGGGGCGGCTCCTGGTTCAGTTGTGGCGCGAGCGGAAATTTTCTGTACCGAAGGTCTAGCGTAACGCGCCCGGAGAGTGTAAAGGACGATCGGCAACAAGCAAGTTTCCCCAGCGCGTGGCGTTGCGGACGGACCGCGTGGCGGCGGAAGGGGTGCGGGAGGGCGGCGCGACGCCGACCTTGCGCGGGTGCAGGGCGGGCGTCTGGCACGATAGTGCGGTGCCCAACCGCCTTCCCATCCGGCCCGAGGCCGGGTGTACTTCCGGCATACCGATCGATCGGCACGATCCCCGCTTCCGTCCGGTGAACCGCCGCACCGCATTGCGGCTGGCCGGTGGTGGCGTGGTCGGTGTCGCCGCACTCGCCGCTGTCACCGGGTGTGCCGAGGAATCGGCGCCAGAGCCCGATCCGCTTACCGCACAAGAGCTTCTGGCGCGCACCGACGCCGCTGCCGCCACCGCGGCCATCGCGCTCGATCCGCAGCGCCACGGCGCGCTCACACTGGTATCCGCCGAACGCACCGCGCACGCCGAGGCATTGCGCACCGAGATCGACCGTCTCGTCGGCGTCTACGGCGACGGCACCTTACCGAGCCGCCGTCAGCCGGAGGTGACCGTCGCCCCCGCCGCACCGGTCGACGTCGCCACCTTGCGCGACCAACTCGCCGGTTCCCAGCGTGCGGCCGCCGATCTCGCGACCACCCAGTCCGGATACCGGGCCGGCCTGCTGGCCTCGATCAGTGCCGCCTGCGCGGTGCATGCCGGGGTGTTGCTGACATGACCGAGCCGAGATACCGCGCCACGAAGGACGCCGCATGACCGAGTCCGAACGTCGCGCGCTGCTGGACGCACTCAGTGCCGAGCACGCCGCCGTCTATGCCTACGGCCTGATCGCGGCCTACGCCTCTCCCGAACGCGGCCAGTTGGTGGCCGAGCACACCGCTGCCCACCGCGCGCGCCGCGAGACAACCATCGACGCGGTCGAGTCGGCGGGTATCACCGTGCCGCCGCCGGATGCCGCTTACACGATGCCTTTCCCGGTGACCGATCCGGTCGCGGCGGCTCAACTGGCCGCCACGATCGAATCCGATACCGCGGTCGCCTGGCGCTCGGTGGTCGAACAGGGCGAATCCGAGTCCGCCCGCCGGATGGGTGTCGACGCGCTCACCGAATGCGCAGTGCGCCTGGCGATATGGCAGTCGATACTCGGGGTGTCGCCGCCGACCGCGCCGTTCCCCGGTCAGCCGTAGTTCCGGCGCACACCGGCCCGCTGTCACTGCCGGGGCGAACAGGCACGCCCGCACCGGGATCAGGCGCTCCTGTCGGGGATTCTCGACCCACCGATGCGGGCGCCTAGATGCCGAACGCTGCGGTGTTTTCTCGCGCCCACTGGGCGAAGGTGGTGGCAGGGCGGCCGGTGAGCTTCTCGACGCTCTCGGTCGGGGCGGTCGGGTCTTCCTCGCCGCCGCCGAGCACATTGTCGACATACCATTCGGTGGTCTCGCCCATACTCGGCGTCAACGCGGCCACCGCCTCGTCGCGGGAGACGCGGAGGAACTCGATGTCACGGCCGAGTGCCGCACCGAGCTGACGCACCAACTCCCGCCTGGTCAGGATTTCGGGGCCGGCGAGCCAGTGGGCCTTCCCTGCGTGCGCCTCGGTGTCCAGCAGCGCGACCGCGGCGACGGCTGCGATATCGTCCATCGCGATCGGCGCACTCGCGATATCGGGAAACGGTTCCCGGACGGCGCCGGTATCGCGGATCTGCTGGGCCCAGGTCTGGGTGTTCTCCATGAAGTCACCGGGCCACAGATGGGTCCACTCCAGACCGCTGGCCTCGACCGCACCGGTCACGCTCCCCCACCAGCTCTCCGGTTCGCCGGACAGGTCGACCACGTGCCGCACACCCGCCGCACGCGCGAGCTCCAGGACCTCGCCGACGGTGTCCGGTGTCGGCGCGAGATACATGCGATCCACACCGTCGAAAGCGGCAGGCAGCGTCTGCACCCGCCGCACATACCCTTCGGCCACTTCGACTTCCGCGGGCAACGCCGCCTTGACCGGATCGTTGGTCAGGGCTCGCACTCCCGTCGCCCCGCGTGCCAGTAGGTGATCCACTACCTTCCGGCCGATGTTCCCCGTCGCGCCGGTCACCAAGATTGTCACCGTATGTCCTCCCTGATCGAATGTGCCTGCTCCGCCATTCTTGCCAGGGTTCACCCGCGCGCGCATATGGCAATTTTTCCGGGTCCTGACAGCACGCCCCCGCCGAATACCACTCGGCGGGGGCGTGCTGGGACTTTGTTCGGTTGTCTATCGGTTCGGGCGCCCTGCCTTCTTATGCATGGCAAGAAGCCGGCCGCGCGATCAGGGGCGCATTGCGTAGACCCCGTCGTAGGAGACGACCTCGCTCCACACCCGGTCGAACCGCTCGCGGTCGGCGATCGGGGTGCGCAGGGCGCCCTGCGCCCACTGCTGCTGGGCCTCAGTGGCGGAGGGCTTGCCGTAGAGGGTGGTGGCGTAGTTGTTGAAGTCACGGATCTGGAAGTCGAAGATCTGGGCGAGCAGGTCCGGGTTCAGGCCGGTGATGGCGGCCTGCTCCAGGATCAGCTGCCCGTAGACGACCAGCGAGAACAGATGGCCGATGGTCAGCATGAAGTCCAGGTCGCGCTGCTGGTCGGCGTCGGGCGCCGCGGTGGTGAGCAGGGTGCGCAGGGCCTGGGCCTGCTCGTAGAAGCGGGCGACGTTCGCGATGTCGGTGTGCTTGTCGTAGACCGGGGTCCAGTCCGCGAACTGCACCTTGCCCGCGCCACGAGCGGGGCCCTGCTGCCAGAAGAACTCGTCGTCGGCGACATCGAGGCGGGTGCCGATCTCGGGGTAGTCCTTCGGGTTGAACAGGTAGTTCGGCATGAACTTCAGGATCTGGCCGACGTTGACGTGCACCGTGCCCTCCAGCCGGGGCAGTGTGTTGATCAGCCGGGCGACCTGCGCGAAGTAGGTGTTCTTCTCGAAACCCTTGGCCGCGAGCACGTCCAGCAGCAGCGTCATCACGACCTCGCCCTCGGAGGTCACCTTCGACTTGGTCATCGGGTTGAACAGCAGGTAGCGGCGGTCGTCGAGGCTCGCGCTGCGGAAGTAGTCGACGGCGCGGTCGCTGAACAGTTTCATCGCGACGATGCGGGCGTAGGCGTCGACGAAATTGGTGCGGACATGCGGGAAGTCGGTGACCGGGTTGCCGTAGAGGATCCGGTTGTTGGCGTGGGTGATGGCCTCATAGAACGAGTGCTCGACCATGCCGATGCCGCCGTGGCACAGGTTGAACTTGCCGACATTGACGGTGTTGAGCGCGGCGCTGAAGGCTTCCGGGCCGGTGTGCAGGATGTCCTCGGCACGCACCGGGTAGTTCTCCAGGCGGAAGGTGCTCACATACATCTGCTGATGCACCACATTGCCGAGCAGGTGGTAGTTCTCGTGCCTGCTGTCGGCGGCGAACCAGACGTAGCCGTCGGCGCCCTCGACGTCGGCGCGGCGGGAGAACACCGAGACCATGCTCGCGACGTTTCCGTTGCCGATGTAGTACTTCTCGCCGTTGGCGCGGAACAGGATTCCGGCCTCGGCGTCGGCGCTGCCCGGTTCGGTCGGGGTGAGTACCAGGTCGGTGTTGTAGATGTCGGCGCCGTGCTCACGCTCGGACAGCCCGAATGCCATCACCTCACCCGCGGCCAGGTCACGCGACGCACGTTGTTTGGCGGTCTCGTTGTCGCTCTGCCAGATCGGCCCGAGCCCGAGGATGGTGACCTGTTCGGCGTACCAGTAGGCCAGGCCGTAGAAACCGAAGATCTCCGACAGTGCGGCGTTGCGGGCTGCGTCCCAGCGCCGGTTGTCGTCACCGTCGGCATAGGCGGACGGCGTGAGGAAGGTGGCGAACAGCTTTTCCTGCTTCACGAACTCCAGGAACTCCGCCGTGAACACCGCCTCGTCGTCATCGGCGAGTAGCTGCTTCTTTCCACGCGACTCGAACCACTCGATCGTCGCCCGCAGCAGCCGCCGCGTCTCGGCATCGAAATGCTGCGGGTCGTAGGAGGCCGGATTGAACAGCAACGCATCGGAGCTCGTCATGCGCGCCAACTTACCAGTGGGTAGCACAGAATCACCGGCCTGACCTGCGATTCCCCCTACGTAACCGTAGGTTCCATGCGCCGGGTACGATCCGCGGTCTCGTGGCCGGACGCGCGACCTGCGGCCTCGCGCCCTGCCACCCGGCCGAAGGCCAGGGCGTCGGCGATATGGAATCCGCCGTCCTTGGCCCAGCTGTAGGTCGAGCTCACCTCGCCTGCGGCGTACAGGCCCGCGATCACCGCCCCGTCGACGTCCACGACCTGCGCCCGGCCATCGCGACGCGGGCCGCCATTGCTCCAGCCGAGCAAGGGCGCGACATCGAGCACGTAGAACGGCGCCTCCGACACCGGGGCCATCGTGCTCGGAGCTCGCCCGAAGCTGTCGTCGCGACCGTATTCGCAGGCCTTGTTGTACCGCGCGACCGTGCGCTCGAGGGTGGCCGGATCGATGCCGATGAGTCCGGCGAGCTCGGCGATCGTGTCCGCGCGCCGGATCAGCCCGCGCGCGATCTCCTCGCTGTTGTCGGCGCTCCAGGTGAAGTTCTCCATCAGCAGCTTCCATCCCACGGGCAGCACCTCCCGGGTGGGGCTCAACGGGCCCGCGGCGCGCATCCGCTCATCGAAGATCAGGTGGAATGGGCGCAGCGGGAAGAGTTCGAGCTCGCCGTTGCGGTAGATGTGGCCGTGCCGGTTCTCCGCGGTTTCATCGACGAAGCGCAGGCCGTCCTGGCCGACGAAGAGGTAGTGGTGGGCCGCACACAGAGCGAGGAACGCGCCGGGACCGTCGTCGATGCGGACGCCGGTGATGGTCATCATGTTGTTCATATGCCACAGGTCGGCGCCGATGCGCTGAGCCATGCGGTGGCCGTCGCCGGTGGAGTGTGGTGATCCCCAGATCGGTGCGTCGGTCAGGCGCAGGTAGTCGCGAACCATCCGGGCATTCGCGGCGAACCCTCCTGTCGCCAGGACGACTCCGCCGCGGGCGTGGATCCGCTGCCCGTCCGCGGTGCGCACTCCGATCACCGCCCCGGCCGCGGTGATCAGTTCCTCGGCCGGTGTCGAAAAACGCACCTCGATGCCACGGTCGTCGAGGACGCCGAGCAGGAAGTCGTAGAGCAGGAAGTTGCCCATCTGCGCGCCGACGGTGTCCATGCCCGCGTAGCAATCGGCGCCGTCGAGCGTCAGGTACTCGGCTTCGGTGTGGTACTGCGCACTCGCCCCCACCTCGGCTCCCAGTGCGCGCAGCCAGTCGGAGTTCAGCGCGGTTTCGCGAGCCCATGCCTCGACGACATCATCGGCGACGGGGTAGGCACCGCACAGTGAGCGCAGGAACTGCGCCGCACGCTCCGGATCACGGTTGATGAACCACCCCGCCCCGGATACCCGGGTATTCCCACCCGCGGTCGCCGCATCCGCCTTCTCCAGCACCACGACCCGCGCCCCCGTCGCATGCGCACTCAACGCCGCGGCAGCACCCGCCGCCCCCACCCCGACGACGACCACATCGAATTCCTCATCGACCCGCACGTCACCCATCCCGAATCCTTTCCACAGCCCGTGGTCCCATCCCGGAGCCCACGCCCATGGTGGCGGCCGACCCACCCCACCCCGCCCGAACAATCCCTCTCAGTGGGATCCGTGCCTACCCGATCGCCGATGATCTCGTCCGCGACCGACCGGCGCACCTTTGCCGGACGGCTCACCCAGCCGCGCTCGGGCCGCCGCCGAGGTCGGCACGCACGCCGCCACCAGGTAGCGATCTCAACCTGCTGCCGTACAGGTACACCGACCACCCGAGGGTTTCGTGGCTGACGGGAATCAGCAGCTCCCAGTCATTGGTGAACCGAATCGTCAGCTCACCGGAATCAGCCGCGTAAATCTGTCGCACCACCAGCCCGAGCAGCTCAGCGACCCGCCCCAGGTTCGCCCGGGACCAAGCATGGACGTGATAGATGTCGTCATCGGTCATGAGCTCGCCCGGCGAGTACACCTCCACGCCACCGGGGCCGATGTGCAGCTGAAAATGCAATTCCAGCCGGATCCCGGTGACGCTCAATCCGGCCGCGAACCGCGCGTCCCAGCCATCACCCGCTCGAATGATCTGATGCGGCACAGCCCCTCCAATCCTTCTGCCCGCCTCGAACGCAATGCACGTGCGGCCAGAGTGCTGTGCAGCACCTGGCCCGATGCGGCATTCAGTTTTCCGCCGCGGCGTCGCGGATGTCGCCGGATTCCTCGATGAGGCCGATGAAGCGGCGCAGGATTCGCCAAGGCACCCGGCCGTTACTGCACAGCACGTCGACCTGGGTGACGTCTTCGGGGACGAACTGGCCGTCCTCGGGGGTGGCGTCCGGGACCGAGACCGATAGGCGGGGGGTGGCGTTGTACGAGTCGGAGAGCTCGACCAGTTCCCAGGTCCACGCGCTGTCGGGCAGGCAGTAGTAGGAGTTCACCTCGAAGCGCCGGGTGCCGTCCGTCCAAATCTCCACGCCCGAAGAATCGCGTATCGGCAGGGCCGAAGGCAATTCGACCCGCATACGCCTGAGCCCCGGTCCAGAACGGAACCGGGGCGCAGGGAGAACCGAGTGTCAGGCGCGGATCTTGGCGATCACCGCGTCGACGGCGGATTCGGCGGGGATGTCCTCGGATTCCCCGGTGAAGCGGTTGCGCAGTTCGACCTTGCCATCGGCCCAGCCGCGGCCGATGACCAGCACCCAGGGCATGCCGAGGAGCTCGGCGTCCTTGAACTTGACGCCGGGCGATGCCGTGCGGTCGTCGAAGAGCACGTCGAGGCCGTTGGCGTCGAGGCCTGCGACGACTTCTTCGGCGCCGGCGCGGGCGGCGGCATCCTTGTTGGCGATGACGACGTGGATGTCGAACGGCGCGGCGGAGTCGGGCCAGCGCAAGCCCTTGTCGTCGTGCTGCTGTTCGGCGATCACGGCGACCATGCGGGACACGCCCACACCGTAGGAGCCCATGACCAGGCGGACCGGCTTGCCGTTCTCACCGAGCACATCGACCTCGAAGGCGTCGGTGTACTTGTAGCCGAGCTGGAAGATATGGCCGATCTCGATGCCGCGCGCCGACACCAGGGTGCCGCGGCCGTCGGGCGAGGGGTCGCCGTCGCGGACCTCGGCGGCTTCGATGGTGCCGTCGGGGGTGAAGTCACGGCCGGCGACCAAGCCGACGACGTGCTTGCCCTGCTCATCGGCGCCGGTGATCCACGACGTTCCGGTCACCACGCGCGGGTCGACCAGATAGCGGACGCCATTGGCCTGCAGGCCCTTCGGCCCGATGTAGCCCTTGACGAGGAAGGGGTTGGCGGCGAAGTCGGCGTCGGTGAGCAGCTCCACCTCGGCAGGCTCGACCGAGGCGCCGAGGCGCTTGTCGTCGACCTCACGGTCGCCGGGGATGCCGACGCCGACGATCTCGGTCTTGCCGTCCGGGTGGCGCAGCTTGACCATGACGTTCTTCAAGGTGTCGGCCGCGGTGACCGGGCGTCCGAAGCGCTCGGCGATACCGGCGCCGTTGGCCCAGTCGACCAGGGTCGCGATGGTGGGGGTGTCGGGGGTGTCGTGGACGACGGCCTCCGGCTGCCCCTCGATCGCCAGCGGTTCGGGTGCGGGGGTGACCACGGCCTCCACATTGGCGGCGTACCCGGATTCGGGGCAGCGCACGTAGGTGTCCTCACCGATGGGGCTCTCGGCGAGGAACTCCTCGGACGCGCTGCCGCCCATGGCGCCGGAGGTGGCGGCGACGATGACGTACTTGACGCCGAGCCGCTGGAAGATGCGCTGGTAGGCCTCGCGGTGCGCGTTGTAGCTCGCCTTCAGCCCGTCCTCGTCCAGGTCGAAGGAGTAGGAGTCCTTCATGACGAATTCGCGCCCACGCAGGATGCCTGCCCGGGGCCGCTCCTCGTCGCGGTACTTGTCCTGGATCTGGTAGAGCGTGACCGGCAGGTCCTTGTAGGAGTTGTATTCGCCCTTGACCGTGAGCGCGAAAAGTTCCTCATGGGTGGGGCCGAGCAGGTAGTCGGCGCCCTTGCGGTCCTTGAGACGGAACAGCGCATCACCGTATTCGGTCCACCGGTTGGTGGTCTCGTAAGGGTCGCGGGGCAGCAGCGCGGGCAGCGAGATCTCCTGGCCGCCGATGGCGTCCATCTCCTCCCGCACCACCTGTTCCACCTTGCGCAGCACCCGCAGGCCCAGCGGCAGCCACGAGTAGACGCCAGGGGCGACGCGGCGCACGTATCCGGCGCGCACCAATAGCTTGTGGCTCGGCACCTCGGCGTCGGCGGGATCGTCTCGCAGGGTGCGCAGGAACAGGCGGGAGAGGCGGGTGATCACGGAAGCACAGGGTAGTCGCTGGTCCGGGACTGATGACACCGGATTAGGGGTTCGGCCGCGCGCGCCGGTCGGCGGCGGGCCAGGGCACGAGTCGAAGTTGATCTCGACACAACAATAGGAAAGTGAATTACCCACTGTTCGGACCGTTCAAACTTTAGATCACAAGAACATAACTTCGCCCATGCCATGAATACGCGCTGAATACTGTTGGAGTGCCGAATTACCGGCGCGAACAACCACATAACGGGCCGCTGACCTGCGGGGGTGTCGATAATTGGGGTCGCCCGATCTCCCTCCGCGACATCATGGCCAGCCACCCCTGTCGAAAGGTGAGGCAGTGGTCGACACACACGGGAGATTGGTGCGTTACGCTGCGGCGTTCGCGGGAGCGACGCTGTTCGCTGCGACGCTGGCCGGATGCACCAAGACCGATACCTCCGCTGACGGAGACCTCCTGCAATCGCTGCAGGACAGCGGCACCGTCACCGTCGGCTTCGCCGGCGAGGCGCCGTACTCCTTCGAACAGGACGGGCAGCTGACCGGCGCGACCGTCGCCCTGCACCGGGAGATCTTCAGGAATCTGGGCATCGACACCGTCGACGGCGTGCAGACCGAATTCGGCGCGCTCATCCCCGGCCTGCAGGCCCAGCGTTTCGACGCCGTGAGCGCCGGAATGTCGATCCTGCCCAAACGCTGCGAACAAGCCGCGTTCAGCGAACCCGAATTCATGTACACCACCGCATTGATGGTGAAGTCCGGCAACCCCATGAACCTGACGGATATGCAGTCGGTCAAGGACAGCGGCGCCCGCATGACCGCGATGACCGGTGCCATCGAATCCGACTACGCGGCCTCACTCGGCATCGACGCCACCCTGGTCGGCACGCCGCAGGACGGGCTGGACGCGGTCACCTCCGGCCGTGCCGATGTGTTCGCGCTGACCGCGATCTCACTGAACTGGCTGAAGAACCACTCGCCTGGCGCCGAGGTGGAGGTGACGCCGTCGTTCGTGGCGGTCATCGACGGCAAACCCCAGATCGGTGCGGGCGGCACCGTCTTCCGCACCAACGACGAAGACCTGCTCGCGGCCTATAACGCCGAGCTGAAGAAGATCACCTCGGACAAGGAGAAGTACCTGGCGATCGTCGGCCCGTTCGGATTCACCGAACGTGAGCTGCCGGACCCGAATATGACCACCGAAAAGCTCTGCAAGGGCGAAGTCTGATCCACCGGGCCGCGCCATGACCAACATGGATTCCTTGCGCGAGGCCCTGCCCGGTATCTGGGATGGCATCGTCGTCACACTGCAACTCACCCTCGGCGGCGCCCTGCTGGCATTCCTGATCGCGCTGGTTCTCGGCACCGTGGTCCGGGTGCGCAATCTCGCGTTGCGCGGCACCTCGCGGGTGCTGATCGAGTTCTTCCGCGGCACCTCGCTGCTGGTGCAGATCTTCTGGCTGTTCTATGTGCTGCCATTGTTCGGCTATCAACTCGAACCGGTGTTCTGCGGAATCCTCGCGCTCGGCCTCAATTACGGCGCGTACGGGGCGGAGGTGGTGCGCGGCGCGCTGAACGCGGTGCCGCGCACCCAGTGGGAGGCGGCGGTCGCGCTGAACTTCAGCCCGTGGCAGCGGTTGCATCGGGTGCTGTTCCCGCAGGCGTGGGCGCTGATGGTGCCGCCGCTGACGAACCTACTGGTCCACCTACTCAAGGGAACGGCGGTGGCCTCCTACATCACGTTGCAGGACTTGACGTTCGAGATCAACAAGCTACGCCAGTCGACCGGTGACACCTTGTTCGCCTTCGGTGTCGGCCTGCTGATCTACTTCGTTCTCGCCTATCTCCTGACAGTGGTGATGAACCTGGTGGAGACCCGCGCCAAGAGCAAGCTCGGTCGAGGGCCGACGCTGAAGGAAATGCTGCGGCTCGCGCCGGACGAGCCGGTCGAGGCGGTGGCGCGATGACCGTCGAATGGAGTTGGGAACGCGCGTGGGAGTCGCTGCCCGTGCTGTGGGACGGGTTCAAGATCACGTTGCTGGCAACCTTCGTCGGTTTCGCGATCGCGGCGGTGATCGGGCTGGGGATCGCTATCGTGCGCCAGTCGTTCCCGCGGTGGGTGGCGGCGCCGGTGCACGCGGTGGCCGAATTCATCCGGCTGACGCCGCTGGTGGTGCAACTACTGTTCGCCTACAGCCTGCTACCGCAGTTCACCGCGCTACAGATCGGTATCACCGTCCTCGGCATCCACTATTCGAGTTATCTGGCCGAGGTCTACCGGGCCGGAATCGAGGCGGTGCCGAAGGGTCAGTGGGAGGCCACGCGGGCACTGTCGCTACCCCCGTACCGCACGTGGCGCGCGGTGATCTTGCCGCAAGCCATCCGCGCAAGCCTGCCCGCGCTCGGCACGAACGCGGTGTCGATGTTCAAGGACACCCCGTTCCTGTTCGCCATTTCGGTGGTCGAACTCGTCACCGCGGCCCAGCAGTTCGGGGCACGCAACTTCCAATACCTGGAACCGCTGACCCTGGCGGGCGTCTTCTTCCTCATCGCGAGCTACCCGACGTCTGTGCTGATCAGAAGACTGGAGAAGCGCCTTGCCTACTACTGACGACACGGTCCGCCTCGACAAGGACCCGATGATCCGCTTCGACAAAGTCGTCAAGCGTTTCGGCAAGCTGGTGGTGCTCGACGACCTGGACTTCGGTGTCGGGCGTGGTGAAAAGGTCACCCTGATCGGCCCGTCGGGTTCGGGCAAAACCACGATCCTGCGTCTGCTGATGACGCTCGAGCGGGTCAGCGGCGGGGTGATCTGGGTCGACGGCGAGCCGCTGACCCATGAGAAGCGCGGCGCGAAGCTGGTGCCCGCCAAGGAGAAACACCTGCGTGCGGTGCGCAAGAAGATCGGCATGGTGTTCCAGCAGTTCAACCTGTTCCCGAACATGAATGTGCTCGACAACATCACCGAGGCACCGGTGCACGTCCTCGGGCAGTCCAAAGACCAGGCACGTGAACGCGCGATCGGCCTGCTCGAGATGATCGGGCTCGCCGACAAGGCGCACGCGCATCCCTCCCAGCTCTCCGGTGGCCAGCAGCAGCGCGTCGCGATCGCCCGATGCCTCGCCATGGACCCGAAGGTCATGTTGCTCGACGAGGTGACCTCCGCGCTGGACCCGGAACTGGTCGGCGATGTGCTCGACGTCCTGCGCGATATCGCCGAGACCACCGATATCACCATGCTCATCGTCACTCATGAGATGCGCTTCGCCCGCGATGTCTCCGACCGGGTGATGATGTTCGACGGTGGTCGCGTGGTGGAGCAGGGGCCGCCGCAGCAACTGTTCGAGGACCCGCACAACGAGCGGACCAAGGCTTTTCTGCGGGCGGTGCGCTGAGGGCGGCCTGCCCCTCATCCCCGCAACGCCGGTAGGTGTGCCCACACCGTGCGCCGAACCGAACCGCACGGCACGTCCGGGGTGGTCGCCGCGCCGCGACGGTGCGGCGATTACCGTTGTCGCTCGTGCTGGTGCTGCTACCTCCCTCCGAAACCAAATCCGACGGCGGATCGGGTGCGCCGTTGGAGCTCAGCGAGCTGGCGATGCCGCAGCTCACCGAGGTGCGGGAACAGCTACTCGGCGAAGTGACACGGTTGGCCGGTGATCCGGACGCCTCACGTATCGCGCTGGGGCTGGGTAAGGGAGCCGACGCCGAGATCGCGCGCAACGCGGCAGTGCGCACCTCCCCCACGCGGCCCGCACTCGAGCGCTACACCGGCGTCCTCTACGACGCCCTCGACGCTCGATCCTTCACCAAGGTGCAGCGCGCCAAGGCCCACGCCCGGCTCGGCATCGGTTCCGCGCTGTTCGGCGCAGTACGCGCCGGCGACCCGATCCCCGCCTATCGCCTGTCCGGCGGCTCCAAACTGCCCGGCGTGCCCACCCTGTCGGCGGTGTGGCGCGACCATCTGCCCGCCGCCCTGCGCGCCGAGGCGGGCGAGGAGCTGGTGATCGACCTGCGTTCGGGCACCTACCAGCAGCTCGGCCGGGTACCCGGTGCCATCACCGCCAATGTGCTCACCGAACACTCGGACGGTTCCCGCACCGTCGTCTCCCATTTCAACAAACACCACAAGGGCCTGCTCGCCCGCGCCCTGGTCCTCACCCGCGCCGAACCCACCGACATCCGCGCCGTCGCCCGCATCGCGACCAAGGCCGGCCTACGCACCGAAATAGCCTCCCCCACCGAACTTCTGATCATCACGGAGTGACGCTCCGGCGGCCCTGCCGGTCACGGGACCGCCGGACGACACGTCAGAGGAACTCGCGCATGACCTCGTTGAATTTCTCGGTCTCGTCGGCGAACGGCACATGTCCACTGTTGTCGAAGCGCACCGTCTTCGCTTCGGGCAACCGCGCGGCCAGCCAGTCGTCGATCGGGCCGGGGAATATCTGGCTGCGCGCGCCGTAGATCAGCAGGGCAGGCACCTGCACTTGCGGCAGTATCGCCCGGAAATCGGCGAAGGCGAGGTCGTACCAGATGGCCTTGGCGATCGAGGTCGGTGTCTTCGTGGTCTCGGCGTAGGCCGCGTCGACGATCGCGGCCGGCGGCGTGTCGGCGAAACAGGCGGCGATGAACGGTTTGATCACCGATGGCCGGGAATGCTCGAGCGCTTGGACGAATACCGAAAGATCAGCCTGAGAGTAACCACCCATGAGCGGGAAATCCCAGTCCTCGCCGTCCAGGAAACGCGGAGACTGGTCGACGAAGGCCACTGAACGCAGTCCGGCGCAACCGAATTGGCCGATGTAGGACAGGATCACTGCGGTGCCCATCGACCAACCGACCAGGCATACCTCGTCCAGGCCGAGATGATCGAGCAGGCTCCGGACATCGCGCGCGTATTGATCGAGAGTATGCCCGGCATCGGTCTTGCCCGACGAGCCGTGGCCACGGAAGTCCGGTGCGATGACCCGGTTCCCCTCGGCGAGCGCGGGCACATTGGCCTGCCAGAAGGTGCTGTTCATCGTCCATCCGTGCAGTAGCACCACTGCACGACCGGAACCCTGGTCCTCATAGAACATCGGAACACCGTCGGGCAGTTCGAAATAGGGCATGCGACCTCCAGTTCAACGCGGACAACTCTGGTGGAACTTTCCACCCGCGTAACGGGCGCGGGCAATCCCGCCACCCGGGGTTGCACAAGGGTTGCAACCTTCGTGTTGCACGACTCGGCGCGGCCTCGTAGGTTCGGTTGCCGCGATGAACGATACGGAGGGCATGCGGGGCACGCCCCGCGCCGACCGGAGATCCGGCGGGCGGGGACAACAGCTGCGCGGGGACGTGCGCGCGTCATGGGATCGCGCACAACGGCGCGGATTGCATCCGGATCGGCATCTGCCACAAGTCGCGGTGGGCGAGGCCGAGCTCGCGCACCGCCGGGCCCAGGGTGGACTGGCGGCGGTATGGCCGGTGCTGCTGTCGACGCTCGGCAGCGCCGCCGACGAGCCAGGCCATCTGCTGTTCGCCGGAGACGCCGACGGCCATCTACTGTGGGTGCTCGGCGACAGCACCGCCCGCCGCTCCGCCGAGCGTGCTCAACTGGTCGCCGGTGCGGACTGGCATGAGGACGCGGCGGGCACCAACGGCGTGGGTACCGCTCTGGCCCTTGGCAAACCGTTCCAGGTGCGCGGTGCCGAACACTATCTGTCGATCGCAGCCTCCTACACCTGTTCGGCGGCACCGATCCGCGACCCCGCCACCGGAACCATCGTTGGCGTCGTGGACGTCACCTGCCGCAGCCGTGATGCACGCCCCCTGGCGCTACCGCTGGTCACGGCGGCGGCACGGCTGGCCGAGGCCCGGCTGGCCGAACTCGCTGCGCGGCGTGACGCCCAGATCCGCACCC
Source organism: Nocardia sp. NPDC059180 (assembly GCF_042754945.1). Taxonomy (NCBI): domain Bacteria; kingdom Bacillati; phylum Actinomycetota; class Actinomycetes; order Mycobacteriales; family Nocardiaceae; genus Nocardia; species Nocardia sp. NPDC059180. The sequence continues at coordinate 510,925 of NZ_JBHZBU010000003.1, read as the reverse complement.
GCTACCTGGAGCGGGTGGTACGCCGATCGGGCGCGCACGTCGGCCTGTTGACCCCCGACGGGCGCGTCGTGCATGCCGAACCGCCGGGTTGGCTGCCGCGGCTGTGGCCGGGTACGCCGGTGGAAGGCCCGGTGACCCTGCCGGACGGACGCCGTGTCGTGATCGAACAGCTCGGTACGTCGGGACCGTTCGCGGTGTACGCCGTGCCCGGTGGCGACCCGCTCGCGCGGGTGACCGTGCTGGGCCGGCGCTTCGCCCAGATCAGTGTCGACGGGGTGAGCAGGCGACTCGGGCTGCGGCACAGCGAGATCGTGGTATTGCTGCTGGCCGACCCGAATGGGCTGACCGCGAACGACCTCGCCCGCGCCATCTACGGCAGCGCGGGTAAACCCGGCACCATCCGTGCCGAACTCACCCGGCTGCGTTCTCTAATCGGCTATCGGCTCACCGCCAACCCTTACCGCCTGACCGACACCACAGCCGATTTCCTGGAATTCACCTCGGCCGGGCGGCATGCGCCTGCCGCCCGACCCGAATCGCTGTTGCTGCCGGATTCGCAGGCGCCCGGGATCGCGCGGCTCCGTCTGCGCCTGCGTCCGCCGCCGTAAGCGCTGGAGCACGTATGGCTCGGACCGGAATGTGCTGCGGGCGCCGGGTGTTGGTGGATGTTGTGACCACTACTACAGCCACATTGTCCGAAGAGCTGAAGAAGTATCTCGACGAAGAGCGGGTCTACGCCACCGTCGCGACCGTGGGCAAGGATGGGCACCCGCATTTGACCGTTGTCTGGATCATGCGTGAGGGCGACGATCTGCTGTTCTCCACCACCGTCGACCGGGTGCAGGGCCGCAATCTCGCGCGCGACCCTCGGGTGACCGTGATGATCAACCCGCCGGACAAGCCCTACATCTACGCCGAGATCCGCGGCTCGAGCACTGTGACCCCTGACCCTGAGCGGGCGTTGCCGGACAAGCTGTCGCGGAAGTACACGGGCAAGCCGTACCGCGAGTTCAACCCGGCCTCGGTGCACGACGGTGACCGGATCACCGTGCGCGTCACGCCGCACAAGGTCGCCGGCCGGTTCTGAGCCGAGCTCAGGCCTGCTGGGCCTCTTCCTGCGCGTGCTGAGCCTGCGCGACTTCCTTCGGGGTGTAGCGCAGGGTCAGTGCGAGGATGCCGACCAGCAGGGCGCCGATCGCTGCGACGAACAGCACCAGCGTGTAGCCGCTACCAAGGGCGGTCAGCTCGGCGGCGGTCATATCCGCGGGTTTGCCGGTGCGCCCGCCCTCCGACAAGGTGCGCGAGGCCGCCAGCGGGGTGAGCAGTCCGATCGCGATCGGGGTGCCGAGGCTCAGGAACATCTGGCCGATCGCCGAGAGCGGTCCGATCTCGTCCTGTGGCACGCCGACCAGCACACACAACGGGATCAGCACGATCGCCAGGCCCATACCGAAGCCGATCACCAGGAACAGGCCGAGCAGCGTGGGGACGTACTGCACGTCGCCGTCGAGGGTCGACCCGAAGACCAGTCCAGCCACCAGGATGACGGCGGCGCTGCTGAGCAGCCAGCGCGGCGCGACCACCATCGCCAGCTTCGACGACAGCGCACCACCGATCCCGATACCGACGGTGAACGGAATGAAGGACACACCCGCGATCAGCGGGCTGTAGCCGACGACGTTCTGCACGAACAGCCCGGCGAAGTAGGTCGTCGCGCCGAGCACGCCGCTGGCGAGCAGGATGATGAGGAAGGTGGCGTTGCGGTCACGGTGGTCGAACAGCGACCACGGCAGCAGCGGGTTGGTCACCGAGCGTTCGGCCAGCACGAACACCACCAGCAGCACCACACCGCCTATCAGCGAGCCGTAGACGGCCGGGCTGTCCCAGCCGAACTCCGGCCCTTCGGTCGCGCCGAAGACGATCAGCGCGCAGGCCAGCGTGCCGAGGATCGCGCCGCGCACGTCCAGGGTGAGCCGGTGATGGGTGGTGTCGCGCAATGCGACGACAGCACCCAGGATGATCAGCGCGCCGATGGGCACATTGATCAGGAAGATCCACCGCCAGCTGACCTCGGTGAGCGCACCACCGATCACCAATCCGCCGACCGAACCGAGCGCCGCCATCGAGCCGAAGATCGCGAACGCCTGATTGCGGACCGGTCCCGGGGCGAAGGTGCTGGCGACCAGCGCGAACGCGGTCGGTGCCGCCAGCGCGGCGCCGGTGCCCTGGAAGGCGCGGGCCGCGATGAGCATGCCTTCGTTCTGGGCCAGCCCGCACAGCAGCGACGCCAGCGTGAACAAGGAGACGCCGAGCAGGAACATGCGCCTGCGGCCGAAGGAGTCACCGATGCGGCCGCCGAGCAGCATCAGACCGGCGAACGGCAGACCATAGGCGGTGACCATCCAGGCACTGCCGGAACTGGACAGGCCCATCTCTTCCTGCAACCGCGGCAGCGCCAGGATCACCACGGTGCCGTCGAGCACCACCATGAGCTGGAGTCCGCTCAGAACGAGGATCGCGAGCCCGAAGGCCCGCCGCGTCACGGGGTACTGCATCGTCGCAGCGGCTTTGTCGAGCACAGGGAGTCACTGTAATCGACCGTCACAAGCACACCGTTCGGTACGTCCGGGCCGAACCCTCTGCCCCTGCGCCCCGGAGCACGCCGAGCCCCGGCGGCCGCAACCACTGACATCCGATCAGTCGCGCGCAGCGGAGTCCGCATCCGCGGAGAAGGCTGCGGTAGGACCGATCACCACGATGGCGGGCGGACGAATACCTTCGGCCCGCACCCGCTCGGCCACCGTCGCGAGGTCCGCACGCAGCACCCGCTGGGTACGCAGCGTGCCCTCCTGGATCACGGTGGCCGGGGAATCGGCGGGCCGTCCGCCCGCGAGCAGCGCATCGGCGAACTGCTCGATGCGCTCGACCGCCATCATGAGCACCAAGGTGCCGCGCAGGCGCGCGAGCGCAGGCCAGTCCACGAGAGAGTCCGGATGATCCGGCGCGACGTGCCCGCTGACCACGACGAACTCGTGGGTGACACCGCGATGGGTGACCGGAATTCCGGCGGCCGAGGGCACCGCGATCGGGCTGGTGATGCCCGGAACCACGGTGACCGGCACACCCGCCGCCACGCACGCCTCGACTTCTTCGAACCCGCGACCGAACACGTACGGGTCGCCGCCCTTGAGCCGCACCACGAACTTGCCCGCCTTGGCGCCCTCTACCAGCGTGGTGTTGATCGCCTCCTGCGCCATGGCGCGCCCGTACGGGATCTTCGCGGCGTCGACGACCTCGACCTCCGGGCCGAGTTCGGCCAGCAGTTCCGGCGGCGCGAGCCGATCGGCGACGACGAGGTCGGCGCGTGCGAGCAGCCTGCGTCCGCGCACAGTGATCAGATCAGGGTCGCCGGGACCGCCGCCGACCAGCGCGACACCCGGGGCGACCGGAGTCGAATCATCGGTCACCACACCCGATTGCAGGGCTTCCAGCAGCGCATTGCGCACGGCGGCCGACCGCTTGTGCCTGCCGCCGGCGAGCACACCGAGGGTGAGGCCGTCATAGCGAGCGGTGGCGGGGGTGACGGCGGTGCCGAGTCTGGCGTTGTCGGCGCGCACGCAGAAGACGCGTCGGCGCGCGGCCTCGGCGACGACGGCGGCGTTGGTATCGGGTTCATCGGTGCAGGCGATGGCGTACCAGGCACGGTCCAGGTCGCCGTCGGCGTAGGCGCGCAGGGTGAGCGTCAGTTGGCCGGAGGTGGCCATGCCCTCGACGGCCGGGGTGGCCTCGCGACTGATGACGTGCACATCGGCGCCCGAGGCGATGAGCAGACCGAGCCTGCGCTGGGCGACCGTACCGCCGCCGACGACGACGACCCTTCGCCCGTTCAGATCGAGCCCGACCAGGTAGTTCGGGTCGCCCTCTGGCTGGTCCTCGGTATCGGCTGACGTGTTCGGCACAAGTGTCGAGATTACGGGGCGCGTCGATCGCCGGGCGCAGGCACCCGGCGATCGAACCCGCTTGATTCAGGTCATGGCACAGCGCGGCTCGACGCAGTCCTGGCCACGGGGCCGGTATCGTCCGGCCTCGGCAGCTCACCAGTGCGTCTGGGCGACTACTTTGCCGAGGTCGGCGGTGCGGAGAGGCTGTCGGCGTAGTCGTCGACCTCCTCGGCGTCCAAATAGGCCTCGGTCACCAACTCGGTGAGGTGTGTCCACCGGTCCACCCCGCGGCGCCACCACCGGGTATGCCGCCGAGCGTGCTCGGCTTCGCGCACGTTGCCTGCGGTTTCCGCCGCGACCAGAGCCCTCGCCGCCGCCTTCAACGTGTTCTGCGCGACGGTCAGCTGCTCGCGGCAGAACTCGAGCGTGGGGACGTCTTCACGCAACGACGCCGCGGCGACCCGCAGGGTGCTCACCACCCTGCGGACCTGCGGATCCAGCGGGACCGCCCGATCCGATTCCGGCAGCGCGCGTGCCGCCGCTTCGGCCTTCTCGCGGCGCACACGACGTGCCGCCTCCCATTTCGCACTCGCCTCGGCATCTCGGCGGTGGGTCACGACAGCCTTGGCGGATACCGGCGGATACATCAGCTCGGCCGACATCGCGACCTTCTCCACCCCGGCGTGATCACGCACCACGAACGTGGTGGTGGCGGCGGGCGGCTCCGGGTCGGGCTCACCGGCCACCCGCGCATCGAGCACGGCATACCGGTGATCGGCAACGATGTCATCGCATAGTAGATCGAACACCACCGTGCCGACTTCGGCATAAGTCGAACAGGTTCGACTGGTGAGCGGATCCGGCTTGCCGAGCACTCCCGTCCCGTTCTCGCCCCGAGTCTCGCGACCGGTGAACGCGATCTCCCAACTGTAGTGGTGACTCTGCGACATTTGACTGCGGTTCAACAGATTTCAACACCTCCCCGAGACTTTCGTGGTGCTGGTCGACATACCAGCCGCAGCATACCGGCGGCGCATCGTGCAGTGGGTGAAAGTCCGTCCCGCCGCTATCGCGGGGCCGGAGGACACGTGCCGGATCGACACCGATGGGACTCGAACCGACGCTGATCGCCGTCTGGATGCAGATAGCCGGGGCTATCCTGGGCTCGTCGGGATAGCCACGCCCTCGTCGGTAGGTGAGCACTATGAGCGACGAATCAGCAGGCGCCGACCGCACCGGTGCCGGTGCGCTACCGGCACCGACGGAACGCGCGCGGAATCCGTTCATACATTCACCGCGGGGTGGGCGTACCCTGAGCGCACTGCAGGAGCCGTTCTTCCGGATCCGCCCGCCCGCGAACTTCGGGATCCTCACCACGACCGGTCGCAAGAGCGCCAAGCCACGCCATCGCTGTGTTCGTGCCGTGCTCGATGGAGACCGGGCCTACCTGGTGATGCTCGGGCCGGTCATGACGGGTCTACCCAAGGAGCAGTCGATCGCCGCGTGGCTGCACAACGTCCGCGCCGACCCGAAGGTGCGGCTCCGAGTGCCAGGTGGAACCCGGGCCGGTGTCGCCGAGGAAATCACCGACCCGGTCCAGGTAGCGCGGGCCCGGCAGGTCTACACCACAGCGGTGAAGCCGTTCGACTTCGCCGAATGCCGCTTCCACTCGGCGGGTAGGCCGACGCGCGCCAAAATACAGCGCCTGCACCAGCACTGGTTCGATCACGGGATACCGGTCGTCATCGACCTGGCGCCGAGGTAGTCCCCGGCTGCCGTGCCCGCCGAGGCTGTCAGCGCCGACGACGGCACACAGCTCAGGGCGCCACCGACAGGAAATCGGCGAACCCGGTGGGATCATGGCGTCCGATGCTCGCGTGCTCGAACAACCCCCATCCCTCGGCGTCCCCACAGCGCGCGTGCGCCACGTGGTCGATGACGCCGTACGGTATCCGCCCGGCCACCGCGGGATCGGTGAGGTCATAGCGGTCGCTCGAGGTCCAGTCGCGGCCTTTCCACTGGCCGTGCTGCCAGTCGGGATCCCCGCCGTACCCGCAGCCGACGTGCAGCGGGATATCGGTGACTGTGCGGATCTCCACTTCGATCGGCTTGCCGTCGGGTGTGGTGAGTTCGATGCGGGCGGCGGTGGGTAGCCGGGTGCCGGAGCGGTAGTCGATGGCGATGCGCGGCCAGCCGAGCTGTTCGGTGCGGCCGTCGGGCCAGACGCGGGTGGCGTCGTTGAGCGTGCGGCGGCCGTCGGGTTCCTCCTGCACGATGACCACAATCGCGAAGTCGTCGAACCGCAACGGCATGTACAGCCACCAGAATCCGCCCGACGGTTCCGCGGCCGCCCGTCCGGGTGGCTCGGACTCGCCGACCGGCCGGATTCCCCACGACCTGTCCCTGGTACCGGTCCACACCTCCGGGTCGACGGCGATCTCACGGCCATCGAGCTGCAGTGTCCCCGACCAGGACCCGACCTGCGCGAACCGGGACGCCTCGATGATCGGGCGATTGCCGTTCAGAATCAGGTGCGGCTGTTCCTGCACCGTGGGGAACGCGCCGGTCCAGGTCAGGTCGGCGCTGAGCTCCTCGTGCTCGCACACCAACCGCAGCCGCTGCAGCGGTTCGAGCACCTCGATCCGGTAGCCACCGACCCGCATATCCAGGCTGCGGTCGCCGAGCGCATCGGAGAACCGCACGGTACGCACCGTATCCCCGTCGCGCAGTGCGACATAGGCGTCGGTGACGCCGAGATTGGGGTAGACGCCGAAGCCGGTAACCAGCATGGTGGCGCCGTCGCGGTTGTGGGCGTTGAAATAGCTGCGGTCGTAGAAGTTGCGGTCGCTGCTGGCCACCCGGGCCAGCGACAGCGGCGTCTGGTGGATCGGGAATTCGTCCAGCGGTGCCGGTGACGATCCTGGGACCCGGCCGGAGGCATCGGTCATGGTGTCGCTCAATCCCATTCGTAGGTTCCGTCGAGCAGAGCTTCCAGACTCGCTCGGTGCATCACATAGTCGTCGCGGTCGGCGGTGTCGGTGTCCTCGCCGAAGTGGATCATCCGGCGCTTGATCCGCGCCATCACGATGGCATGCCGCAGCGCGGTGTAGACCAGGTAGAAGTCGAGGTCGCGCACGGTATGCCCGCTGGCCGCTTCGTATTTCGCCACCACGTCGTCGCGGCGCAAGAAGTCCGGCAGGCCGGGCTGGTCGAAGCGGGTGGCGATGTCCTGGAAGAACCGGTGCAGGAAGATGATCCACGCGACATCGAGTTCGCGCGGGCCGATGGCCGCCATCTCCCAGTCCAGCACCGCCGCCGGTTCGAAGCCGCGGTAGATGATATTGCCCGGTCGGGCGTCGCCCCAGGTCAGCACGTCGGGTCCGGGGTCGGCCGGCCAATGCGCCTCGAGCCAGTCGAAGCCGCGTTCGATGATCGGGATCTGGTAGCCGTCATCGGCGAGCGCCCAGCGGTACCACGCGCGCTGGGCATCCACATGACGCCGCAGCGAGTCGCCGGGTCCGGCCAGCATCGGGAAACGCCGCTCCGGATCAGGGATGGCGTGCACCTTCGCGATGACCTCGACCGTGGCATCGGTCAACCGCGCCCGCTCCTCGGCGGTGGCGTCGAACAGCCAGCCGACGAAGACGTAGGGCGGGTTGTCGGTGGGCACCCGGCCATCGATGCGGTCCATCACGAAGAACGGCGTCCCGAGCACGGCCGGGTCGTTCTCGAGCCAGCGCAGCGGCGGGACTGGCAGCTCGGTCGCGTCCGCCACACCGGCCATGACCTGGTATTGCGTTGCCAGATCATAGGTCTCGAACACGGGAAACGATTCGTCCTCCGGCGCCATCCGCGCCACGAACGACCCACCGTCGCGCTGCCCTGCCACGCTCCATTCGGCGTCGAACAGCACTGACGAACTCGACATCCCACCCGCCTGCGGCCGCGACAGCCCGGTGATCGTCGGTGGTTCGTCGGCGCCGACACGTTCGCCAAGCCAGCGCGACAGATCCGCGGCGAAGGAGTCCAGATCGCGGTCACTGGTGGTCAGTCGGCGTTGCTCGGTGGGTGTGGGATCGTCGGCCATCATCGTCCTCCTGATGCCGTACAGCGGTGGTGCGCGGGCGTCGCAGTCCGGCGTCGAATGCCGCGGACGGCCCGCGTCCCCGGCGTCATGCCGCGGATGCCGTGACTGTAACGCGTTTCAGGTTTGCCTTCCGGGAAAGTGTGAAATACGTCCGTGACATGCGGCAGGCCTGGGCGAACTACGCCAGAAGGATGACACCAGATACATCCTACGAATGATTCGGATTAGGGGTTTCGCTCAGGGTTTATCCGGTTGTAGGTTGCACCGCCCCGTCGATAGGTTCGGCGCACAGCATCAGATCGGCACAGTGAGGGGTCGCCACATGGTCGGCGTCGACGTTCTCGAACGACAAGACGATGAGGTTCCCGCCGAGGCGTCCAGGCCTCGCCCGTGGCATCCGGTGACACGAGTCGCATTCCGGTTCTGTGTCGTCTATTTCGGCCTGTTCTGCCTGCTGTTCGCCCAGATCATGTTCGCTTTCACCGGCATCGTCGGCCGATGGCTGCCGGATCTGGCGATCATCTGGCAGATGAAGTTGCTGGCGCCGGTCCTGGAGTGGGTCGGACGTCACGTGTTCGGTGTGGACGCTGTGCTGCACGAGGATTCGGGCAGCGGTGATCAGACCGTCATCTGGGTGATGATGTTCTGCATCCTCGTCGTCGCGGCGGTCGCGACGCTGACCTGGTCGGTGCTCGACCGGCGCCGCACCGGCTACCCGAAGCTGAGCGCATGGTTCTTCACCTTCATCCGGCTGTGCCTCGGCGGTCAGATGCTGTTCTACGGCATCGCCAAGGTCATCCCGACGCAGATGCCGTCGCCCCCGCTGAACGCGCTGCTGCAACCCTACGGCGACTTCAGCCTCATGTCGGTGCTGTGGCTACAGGTGGGTTCGTCGCCGGTGTATCAGATCCTGCTCGGTGTCGCGGAGATGCTCGCCGGCCTGCTGCTGTTCCTGCCGCGCACCGCCACTCTCGGCGCGATGCTCAGTGTGGTGAGCATGGCGCAGGTGTTCGTGCTGAACATGACCTACGGTGTGCCGGTCAAGATCCTGTCGTTCCATCTGCTGTTGCTGTCGTTGCTGTTGCTGGCGCCGCAGGCGCAGCGCCTGGCCAACGTTCTGGTATTGGAGCGTCCGTCGGAACCGGCGACGCAACCGCGGCTGTTCGACAGCGCCGAGGCCAATCGGATCGCGGCTCTCGTCCAGGTGCTGATCGGCGTGTGGATGCTGGTGGGCACGGTGAACACAGGCTTGACGGCGTGGAACGACTTCGGTGGTGGCCGGGAGAAGTCGGAGCTGTACGGCATCTGGTCGGTCACCGAGTTCACCGCGGCCGGGCACCCCGTACCGCCCTTGCTGACCGATGCGAACCGCTGGCAGCGCGCTGTTTTCGACGACCCGGGCGTGATGTTCATCCAGCGGATGGACGGTGAGTTGATGCCTACCGCGGTCACCATCGATTCCGAAGCGCACACCATCACCATGACCGCACCACCACAATCGCCCAACGCCACACCGGCACCGATCGGCACTTTCACCTTCGAGCGCCCGACGCCCGAGCAGCTGCGCTTGAACGGCGAGCTGAACGGGACACCGACCGCCATCGTGCTGAACCAGATGGATCTCGATGCGTTCCCGTTGCGCAGCGGCGAATTCCGTTGGATCCAGGACTATCCCGACTTCCGCTGAGGCCGTGCCCCCAAACCCGGTGCACACAGCTTTGGGGGCACTGATATTCCCAGACGCGGCGAACCTGTGATCTGCCCTAGCGTTGTCCCGGCAAACGTCAGTTCGTGCGTGGAGTAGGGAAAGGTGAACAGTGGCAACCCTGGTTGAGTCGGAGGCGCCGAAGCGGGAACCGGATGTGTTGTCTCCGGCCGCGCTACCGGCGCCGTGGCATCCGGCTACGCGTGTCCTGTTCCGATTCGTGTTCGTGTACCTGGGAGTGGGCACCGCGGCGCACTGGCTACTGGCCCAATTGCTCCGTTCGGTCGGTATTCCCGAGACCGCTGTGGGAACCGTTGCTCAGTGGTGGAAGTTGGCGCCGCTGACCGATTGGTTCGCCGCGAACCTATTCGGTATCGAGGAACCGCTCATCTACGTCCCGACCGGTAGCGGTGATACCGCAACCTTCTGGGTGGCGGCTTTCAGCTGGCTGGTCGTCGCCGCGGTGGTGGCGGGGATCTGGAGCGTGCTGGATCGGCACCGGCCCGACTATCGTCGGCTCGATCAGTGGCTGCGGGTGCTGCTGCGGTTCGCTCTGGCGGGCTCGCTGCTGCTGTACGGGATGGTGAAAGTCATGCCGTCGCAGATGGTTTTCGCGCTGCACCGGCTGATCGAACCGTTCGGCGATATGACGCCGATGGGGGTGCTGTGGTCGCAGACCGCGGCGTCCAAGCCCTACGAGATCGCGCTCGGCTTCGCCGAGATCGGGGCGGGACTCCTGCTGATCCTGCCGGCCACCGTCACCGCGGGCGCGGCGCTCTCGACCGTGGCGATGGCGCAGGTCTTCCTGCTCAACATGACCTTCGATGTGCCGGTCAAGCTCTTCAGTTTGCAGATGCTGGTCCTCTCGATCGCGCTGCTGGCACCCGAAAGCCGCCGCCTGGCAACGGTTCTGTTCTCCGGCAGGCCCGTGCCGCCCGCCGATGACACCGAGCTCTTCACCACAGCGCGGCCGAATCGGTTCGCGCTGATCGCCCAGGTCCTGCTCGGTCTGTGGCTGCTGGTGACAACAGCGCTCGAGGGTTGGGACGCCTGGCACGCCTACGGCGCCGCCCGGCCGCGGTCACCGCTGTACGGCATCTGGAATGTCACCGAATACTCGGTTGCGGGCCAGGAGTTGCCGCCGCTGCTCACCGCTCCGAACCCATTCGCCGACCCGACCTCGGCCCGACTGCGCCGCATCGTTTTCGATACCGTCGACGGAATCCATCTGCAAGGCATGGACGACAGACTGACGCCGGTTCCCGCCGCAGTGGATCCCGAACAGCGCACCATCACCCTGTTCAGCGACCCCGCCGCCAAGTGGCGTCTGGGCAGTTTCACCTACGAGCAGCCCGCGCCTGACCGGCTGATCCTGGATGGAACGCTCGGTATTCGCAAGGTGCACATGGTGCTGGAATCTATTCCGCTGGAGCGGTTCGCGCTGGTGGAGCGTGGATTCCATTGGACCCAGCAGTCGCCGCACCTCGAGTAGGCGGACCGTATCAAGCCATGAACAGGACGTGGGACATGGGTCACGCGTCGCGGGCACCAGACCTGAGCGAACCGTAGCCGGAGGCTCGTGGGAGGTGAACAGCTGCGGCGACCACCACGCTCCCGGCAATCTGTCGAGGGATCACCAGCACCCCAGTCCCTGCCAGCAGCGCCGCCGCTTCGGCGACGCCAGGAACACCGAGGGCGGTCGTGACATGTGCCGACGGATTCGGCACATGCACGGAGGCGAGCTCTGTGGTGGTGAACGGGTAAACCGGAACGCCGAGCTCATCGGCGGCGGACCGAAGGCCTGGTTCCGCCGCGCGACGGTCGATGGTGGCGAGGCATGCGATCGGGTGTGCGCCGACCACGGCGCGCACCGCAGCAACGATCCGCTCGGCCGATGTTCCTGGGCGCAGGCCGAGCCCGACTGCCAGCTGGGCCGGGGCGGGCACGTCGCCGACGTGGCCGAGCGGATCAGTCGGCGGCATCGGTGCGGGCGAAATCTGCGGCGGCGGTGACGAAGCGGTGAACCGATTCGGGGTTTCCGGCCGGGTGGGTGTGCAGGTAGGAGGCGTGGACGCGGTGCACGGCGGAACCCTCGCGGATGCGTTCACCGGCAGTGTGCCAACCCCAGGCAGGTGGGTTGGTGCCGGTGGTCAGCAACCGGGTGCGGTGGAATTCGTGGCCGCGGACCCGTTCCCCTGCCCGCCACAGCGGTGAATCGACCAGCGCGACCGCATCGCGGTAGCCGAGAGTGAGTCGGGGGCCGAATTCGGCTGTCGCGTCGATGACTCCGGCCATCGTGTGCCCGTCGAGTGAGCGAGTCAGATACAGCAGGCCCGCGCATTCGGCGTGGATCGGCATCCCGCGCCGCGCGAGGGCAGCCACTGCCGTCAGCAGCTGCGTATTGGCGGCGAGGTCGGCGGCGTGCTCCTCCGGAAATCCCCCGGGTAGCACCAACCCTGCGGTACCCGTGGGCAATTCGTCGTGCAGCGGGTCGAACACCGCAACCGTTGCCCCGGCCGCGACGAGTAGTTCCCGGTGCTCGGCATACCCGAATGTGAACGCCGCTCCCCCAGCCATCGCGATCACTGGTGTACCACCTGGCGCCGGGGGCGCTTGCTCGAAACGGGCTGAATCGCCACTGTCGGCCGCCGACGGCGCCAAGGCAGCCCCACAGCGGTCGGTACCTGAGCCGACCGCGTCCGCGTCGGGCACTGTCCTCCGACGAGCCGGGGCTCCTTCGGTCTCTTCGCCGTTGAAGTCGGCCACCGTCCGGCGCCTACTGACGCCGGCACCTTCGGCTCGACGCTCGAGCTCGCCCACGCCGGCAGAATCATGGGCAGCGGCTGCCCCGCCGCGAAGTGCGGTTTCGGGGTCCCAGGCCGGGCCGGTAATCGAGGAAGCGGCTAGTGCAGCGATGCTGCGCAGGTCGACGTGGGCGGCGACGAGGTCGGTCATTGCCGCGACGGCGGCGGTGGCGGCGGTGCCGTGTTCGACGGCCGGGATCAGGCCGAGGTGCCGGGACGGGACCTCGAGTTCGGGCATGCGCGGCAGGGAGCCGAGCACTGGTAGGCCGACACGGTCACATGCGGCGCGCAGGACCTGCTCATGGCGTTCGCTGCCGACTCGGTTGAGAATCACCCCGCCCAGTCGGATCGAACTGTCATAGGTGGCGAACCCGTGCAGCAGGGCCGCCAGGCTCTGGCTGTGGCCACGGGCATCGACCACCAGCACGACGGGCGCGCCGAGCAGCCCGGCCACCTGCGCGGTCGAGCCCTCCGCAACCGGACGGGCATCGTCGGCGTCGATTCGGCCGTCGAACAAGCCCATCACGCCCTCGACCACCGCCAGATCGCAGCCCGCGGCCCCGTGCCGGTAGAGCGGCACCACTCGGTCGATGCCGACCAGCACAGGGTCCAGATTGCGCCCCGGCCGACCGGCCGCCAAGCCGTGATATCCGGGATCGATGTAGTCCGGCCCCACCTTGAACGGCGCCACTCGATGTCCGGCTCGCCGCAACGCACCGACCAGGCCGGTCGCCACGGTCGTCTTCCCGCTGCCCGACGCAGGCGCGGCGATCACCACCGCGGGTGCGCTCACCGCAGGCTCCGCGGCCCGGCGCACGCCGCGGCGCTCACCATTCGATCCCGCGCTGGCCCTTGCGCCCGGCATCCATCGGGTGCTTGATCTTGGTCATTTCGGTGACCAGGTCGGCGGCGTCGATCAGGGCGGCGGGGGCATCGCGGCCGGTGATGACGACATGCTGGTTGCCCGGACGGTTGCGCAGCGTGTCGACGACTTCGTCCACATCCACCCAGCCCCATTTCAGCGGGTAGGTGAACTCGTCCAGCACGTAGAAGCGGTGCTGTTCGGCCGCGAGCCGACGGGCGATCTCCTGCCATCCGGCCAGCGCTGCGGCAGCGTGGTCTTCTTCGGTGCCGTGCTTACGGGTCCAGGACCAGCCTTCGCCCATCTTGTGCCATTCGACCGCGCCGCCTGCACCGGTCTCGTCGTGCAGGGTGCCGAGGGTCCGGAAGGCCGCTTCCTCGCCGACTTTCCATTTGGCACTTTTCACGAACTGGAACACGGCGATGTCGAAGCCCTGATTCCAGGCCCGCAACGCCATCCCGAACGCGGCGGTGGACTTGCCCTTGCCCGGTCCGGTGTGCACGGCGAGCACCGGCTGGTTGCGGCGCTGCCGCGTCGTCAGACCGTCGTCCGGAACGGTCTCCGGCACTCCCTTGGGCATCGAATCTCCTCACTGTGTTCTGCTGTCACGTGCGCGCTGCCTGCGCGGCCGCCTGCACTGCATCGGTCGGACACATGACGATGGGCCCGCAGCCGAGCTGCATCCCGGCTGGCGACGCGACCGATTGCCCGGTCACCGGACCGCCCGTCGGCACGGCCCGCCGAGGGCATCGTGTCAGCTGCATGTGCAGCCTCGAAATCGGTCCCACTGGCCGGTGCGGCGGCCACCTGTCGAACCGACGTCCGGCGCCACGGATTCACGCCGCTCGGATCGACCCCGCTCCGATTGTCCGAGCCGATTCCCGGACGACTCCGGCAACGGCGTCACCGGTCAGCTCACCCAATCGCACGCACTCACCGCGCAATTCGCGGGCCAGTTCGGCAGCCAGACCCAATCGGATCATCCCGCGCTCGCAATCGACGACCATCGCGGTAACCGAATCCATGGCCAGCAGCCGGGCGGCGGTGCGGGCGCGGATCACCGGATCGGTGCCGCCGGTCGCGCGGCCGTCGGTGAGCAGCACCAGCATCGGGCGGCGGCGCGGGTCACGGACGCGTTCGCGCTGCACGACCTCGCGCGTCTTCAACAGGCCAGCCGCCAGGGGGGTCTTTCCGCCGGTGCGCATGCCGGACAGCCGTCGCACGGCGATATCGACCGATGAGGTGGGCGGCAACACCAGCTCCGCCTCGGCTCCGCGCACTGTGATCACCGCGACCTTGTCCCGGCGCTGATAGGCGTCGCGCAGCAGCGTGACCACCGCGCCGGTCACGGCTGATAGGCGATCCCGCGCCGCCATCGAACCGGAGGCGTCGACTACGAACACCACCAGATTGCCTTCGCGCCCTTCGCGATAGGCCCCGCGCAGATCGTCGGACTCCAACCGCAGCGGCCCGTTCGCCCGGCCGCGCGCACGCTGATGCGGCGCGGCGGCGAACACGGTGCCGAGCAGATGCAGTCCGCCCGTCGTTTCGGTATCCGGGCGCACCATTCGGCCCTGCCGGGTCTGCGCCCGGGAGCGACGGCCGGGCGCACCTTCGCCGACACCGGGGACTTCCCAGCGCGGCGGCGTCACCGACGACGGCGCAGGCGCTCCGGTGCGGCCCGCACTGCCCTGGCCTTCCGGTGAATCCTGCCCGCCGCCAGGCGAATCCGGTCCACCGTCGGGGTCGTCGTCGGGGCCGTCCTGCGGTTCGGCGGAATAGCTGGGCTGCTCCCCGCCGGCATCGTCGGGCTGCCCTTGGCTCTCACCGGATTCCGGCTCGGGTGTCCGCTCGGCTTCTTCGGCGGCGTCACGCATGGCCTCGTCGAGCTGGTCCTCGCTGATGCCCGGCTCGTCGAAAGGATCGCGCCTACGCCGATGCGGCAGGGCGAGTTCGGCGGCGACCCGCACGTCGTCCTCGGTGACGGTGTCGCTGCCACGCCAGGCGGCATGCGCGGTGGCGGTGCGGGCGACGACCAGGTCCGCGCGCATCCCGTCGACGTCGAAAGCGGCGCACAGCGCCGCGATCCGGCGCAGCTCCACATCATCGAGCGCGACTTCGGGCAGCCGGTCGCGGGCGGTGAGGATGCGTTCGGCGACCTCGCGGTCGGCAGCGGTGTAGCGGGCGGCGAATCCGGCCGGGTCGGCCTCGTAGTCGAGGCGGCGACGCACCACCGCCATGCGCACGTCGACCTCGCGCGAGGCGGCGACATCGACGGTCAAGCCGAAGCGGTCCAGCAGCTGCGGCCGCAGTTCGCCCTCTTCCGGGTTCATGGTGCCGACCAGCACGAAGCGCGCGGGATGCGAATGCGAGACGCCATCACGCTCGATGTGCACCCGGCCCATCGCGGCGGCGTCGAGCAGCACGTCCACCAGGTGGTCGTGCAGCAGGTTCACCTCGTCGACGTAGAGCACGCCGTGATGGGCGGCCGCCAGCAGACCGGGCCGGAACGCCTGCTCGCCGTCGCGCAGGACGCGCTCCAGGTCCAAGGAGCCGACCACGCGGTCTTCGGTGGCGCCGACCGGCAGCTCCACCAGCCGAGCCGGCCGCGCCCCGGTCTCGTCCACTACCGGCGGCAGCAGCTGCGCCAGTGCGCGCACCACCGTCGACTTGGCGGTGCCTTTTTCACCGCGCACCAGCACACCGCCGATACCGGGGTGCACCGCACACAGGATCAGCGCCAGTTGCAGCCGCTCCTGCCCGACCACCGCGGAGAACGGGAAACCGGCCTCGTCACCGACACCGGTTCCGCGGTGCGGACGGCCTGTACCAGGCGCGGAGGACGACCCTGCGGTTTCGACATGCGACACGGACACACATCGACTCTAGGCCGCTCGGCCGACCGGTCCGACGCCGGGATATCTACCCCTTGCGCATCGGGACGTGCGCGACCCCGTCGTCGACGAACTCCTCGCCGTCGACCTCGAACCCGTGCTTGCGGTAGAGGTCGATCAGGTAGGTCTGTGCGTTGATGCGCACGGTCACCGAACCCGCTTCGGCCAGTGCGGCTTGCAGCAGGCGGGTGGTGTACCCGTGCCCGCGGGCCGGAACCGCGGTGCACAGGCGTCCGATGCGGAAGGTCTTCACGCCCTCGTGGTGCTCTTCGAGCAGCCGCAGGGTCGCGATGACCTCACCTTCATCGTCGAGCCACAGGTGACGCGTCTCCGGTAGGAGATCGAGTCCGTCCAACTCCGGGTACGCGCATTTCTGTTCTACGACAAACACTTCGACGCGAAGTTTCAACAGCTGGTACAGGGTGGCGGTATCGAGATCCTGCGCCCATGACCGTTTGAGTGCAACCGTTGACATCATCGAGTCTTGCTATCACACCTACGCCGTCGGCGCGACCCCCACGGTGTTCGGCGTGGCGACGGAATCGAGCTGCAGGGCCTTGGACGTCCAGTCCCAGACCTCCTGGAACAGCGCCTGGTTCTCCGAGAGCTTCACCCCGAGCGAGGGCACCATTTCCTTCAGCTTCGGGGTCCAGTCGGCGTACTCGCGCGGGAAGCAGCGCTGCAGGACATCGAGCATGGCGGTGACGCAGGTAGAGGCACCGGGCGAGGCCCCGAGCAGACCGGCGATGGTGCCGTCCTGCGCCGCGATGACGGCGGTGCCGAGCTCGAGCACACCACCGATGCCCTTACGGCGGATGATCTGCACGCGCTGACCGGCGGTGATGATCTCCCAGTCGCCGCCGTCGGCGCGCGGGATGAACTCCTCCATCGTGTACACCTTGCCCGCCTGCGACTTGGCGAGCTCGGACACCAGATACTTGACCAGACCCAGTTCGGTGACGCCGACGCCGAGCATGGGCGCGATATTGCCGGGCCGGATCGACTTGAACAGGTCGGTGTACTTGCCGTCCTTGAGGAACATCGGGGTCCAACCCGCGTACGGGCCGAACAGCAGGCCGGGCTTGCCGTTGATGACGCGGGTGTCCAGATGCGGCACCGACATCGGCGGAGCGCCGACCGCGGCCTTGCCGTAGACCTTGGCGTCGTGGCTGGCGATGAGCTCCGGGTTGGTGCAGCGCAGGAACTGGCCGCTGACCGGGAACCCGGCGAAGCCCTTGATCTCCTTGATGCCCGACTTCTGCAGCAGCGGCAGCGCGCCACCACCCGCGCCGACGAAGACGAACTTGCTGATCAGGGTGCGGGACTTGCCGGTGCGCAGGTTGCGAACCTTGACCCGCCAGGTGCCGTCGGACTGCTTGCTGAGATCGCGCACCTCATGGCCGAAGGCGATGTCGGCGCCGGTCGAGCCGATGTAGGCGAGCAGCTGCTTGGTCAGCGAGCCGAAGTCGATATCGGTGCCCGCGTCGGTCCAGTTCAGCGCGACGGGTTCGGAGAAGTCGCGCCCGCGCGCCATCAGCGGCAGCCTGCGGGAGAACTCGTCGGGGCTGTCGATGAACTCCATGCCGGCGAACAGCGGGTGCGGTGCCAGCGCCTCGTAGCGCTTGCGCAGGTACTGCGCGCCGTCGGCGCCGTGGGTGAAGCTGACGTGCGGGATGGGGTTGATGAACCGGGACGGATCATCGAGCACACCGTTCTCCACGGCGTAGGCCCAGAACTGCCGCGAGACCTGGAAGCGCTCGTTGATGTCGACGGCCTTGCTCACGTCGACCGAGCCGTCGGGCTTCTGCGGGCTGTAATTGAGCTCACACAGCGCCGAGTGGCCGGTGCCCGCGTTGTTCCACGGGTCGCTGCTCTCGGCCGCGGCGGCGTCGAGGCGCTCGAACACCGAGATCGACCAATCCGGCTGCAGCTGACGAAGCAGCGCACCCAGGGTGGCGCTCATGATGCCGGCACCGATGAGTACTACATCGGTCTTTTCAGTCAGGTCAGCGTTCGGCACGGGTAGATCGACTTCCTTGTCCTTGTGCGCGGTTTCACCGGCTGCGGTGGCTCCGCCTGGGCACGGGCACTATGCGGTTGTAACCAAATCCCGCATCGTCACCGACACGGGCGTCGGCGGGATGTAGGTTACCCGCCGTTCACCTATCGCCAATTGTGCACCTCGCCACCGCACAGACCAGCAACGAACCTGCCGAATGTGACAAAGATTCCTCCCGGCGCGTCGCTACGCCCGCTCGATGGGCGGGTCTTCGCCTGCCGGGTGGGCGTCGCTTAGATTGAGGTGGTGACACACGAGACCTCGGTCGGCTCCGCCACCACGACCCGGACCGCCGACTGGCAGCCCGATATCCTCGGCGCCGACTACGAGCAGCGCACCCTCGACTTCGGACCGGATCCCGACGGCGAAGGCGAGGCGGTGGCCACGCTGGTGCGCCACGTCCCCACCGGCACGGCGACCACCGAGAGCGCGGTGCTCTACGTCCACGGTTTCACCGACTACTTCTTCCAGGAGCATCTGGCCGAGCATTTCGCCGCCCGCGGCCACCGCTTCTACGCCCTCGACCTTCGTAAATGCGGTCGTTCGCTGCGTGAGGGGCAGACACCGCACTACGTCAGCGATCTGGCGCTCTACGACGACGAGCTGAACGAGGCGCTGCGCATCGTCCGCGCCGAATCCGGCAACGACGTGCTGCTGGTCGCGCATTCCACGGGTGGTCTGGTGCTGCCGCTGTGGCTGGACCGGTTGAACCGGGCCGGCGGCACCGCGGCCGCTGGCATCACCGGACTGGTGCTCAACAGCCCCTGGTTCGATCTGCAGGGCCCGTCCTACTACCGCACCGTCGGCACCCCGCTCATCCACGCGCTCGGCCGTTTCCGGTCCAGGGACGAGCTGCCGCTGGCCAAGACCGACGCCTACGGCGCGAGCCTGCATCACACCGCGTCCGGCGAATGGGATTACAACCTGGACTGGAAACCGCTGCAGGGTTTCCCGGTGCGCTTCGGCTGGCTGCGCGCGATCCGGCGCGGGCATGCGCAGTTGCACGCCGGTCTCGATATCGGGGTGCCGTCGCTGCTGTTGCGTTCGCGGCTGACGAAGTTCGCCCGCAAATACGGCCCCGCCGTCGACGTGGCGGACGCGGTGCTCGACGTCAGGCAGATCCAGCGCTGGGCGGGCTGCCTGGGTGATCGCACCTCGATCGTGCCGATCGATGGCGCGCGCCACGACGTGTTCCTGTCCTCGCCGCAGCCGCTGGCCGAGGCGTTCGCGGAACTGGATGCCTGGCTGGACTGGCTGGTGAGCTACCGCCGCAGCCTGGCCGCCTCACCAGAGGCTGGTGCGTAGCACGATCTCGGTGGCCAATTCGTGGTCGGCCTCGAGCGCGACATTGTCGACATCGACGCCGACCACCCGGAACTCCCCATAGACGTAGCGGCCGGAGGTATCGGCCACCGAGCGCGGCAGCGCCTTGGTGACCAGCACCGTGGTCGGCAGCTCCACGGCCCGGCAGTCCGGGTCGAGCACCGCGCCCTCGGCATCCGGTACTGCGGGATGGCCGCGGTCGGCGACGACCAAGCTGATGAAGCGCCCGAATCCGGTGGCGCACACCTGCCAGGCGACGCTCGCTCCGGCACCGCGGCCCGCCACGTTCACCCAGGGCACCCCGAGCTCGTCCAGGATGGCGTAGACGCCGGTGGTGTCGAGTCGATCGATCGTCTCCACCGCGATGGTGCGCAGATCGGAATTGTGCAGCCGCGCGCACACCCGATCGAAGACGTCGGGCGGGTCCCCCGCATCGGGTAGCAGCAATACGCTGTGCTGAGTTTCCGGGCCGTCGACCCGTACCGTCCATTCCCGGTCGCCGACCGCAATCCGCCGAGACTTCATGCCGAAGGACGCTACACCGCGGGCGCGAACAGTAGGGACTTGTCAGCCGAAACCGCTGGTCTGGGCTGATTTCGGGCATGAGCGCGGCATGCCGATCGCAGTCGGGAGGCGGGCGGCCTCAGCGGTGCTCGGCGATACACACCCACCGTGCGTCCGCGCACTTGCGTATATCAACCAGTGGTGCCGACCGCGTCGATCCTGGCGGCCGTGACCATCGGCAGACCCGCCGGTGCTCCGGTGGCGATCAAGGCTTCGAGTGCGTCCACGTCGAGGTGGTTCTCGACGAGGTCGGCGAGCAGATCGAGTTGGGCGAGGCGAACGGCTGCGACCGAGGTGCCGGACGCGGCGCGGAATCCGGTGCGCCCCGCCGCCGCAGCTACCTCGGTGAGCCAGGCCCGGCGGAACTCGTCGGCTTCCATCAGTCCATGCACATGGGTACCCCAGACCGGCCCTCGCCTGCTGCCCTCCGGTACGCCCGGCTCGGGGTCACCGTCGCGGGCGCTCGGCCCGGTACCGGAACCGAATCCTGCGCCAGTGGCGCGGGCCTCCGGCGCCGCTGAGCCTTCCGGCGCAGCAACGCCATGGTGAGCGGGCAACGGGCCGTTGACACCTTCGGGCGACGCGGCGGCGTGGCTTGGACGGTCCTCGGGCATGAGGCGAAGCCAGTGCCGGTCGCCGGTGCGCCGCACTCGGCCGTGATGGATTTCGTACCCGTGCAACGCGATCCCTGCCCCGTCGGCGCCGACGACGCGCCGCAAGACCTTGGGTTCGGCGAATTCGACGTCGAGGTCGAGCAGGCCGAGACCGGCGACGGATCCCGCCGCCGATTCCACCTCGTCGGCAATGTGGGCGCCCAGCATCTGATACCCCCCGCAGATCCCCAGGATCGGCCCGCCCGCCGCCGCGCGGGCGATCAGCGCATCGGCCAATCCGGTGCGCCGCAACCAGCCCAGGTCGTCGACGGTTGCTTTACTGCCGGGCAGCACCACCAGATCGGCGCCGGTCAGTCGCGACGGCTCGGTCACCCAGCGCACCGAGACGCCGGGTTCGCAGGCCAGCGCCTCCACGTCGGTGGAGTTGGAGATGCGGGGCAGCCGGATGGCGGCGACGGTCAGCCATTCGGTGCCCACCGGCGGAAGCGGGCGCCCGACCGGAGCATCGGCGACGGTTCCGAGAGAATCCTCGGCGTCGATCCACAGCTCGTCGCTGTAGGGGATGACGCCGAGTGTCGGGCGGCCGGTGAGAGCGTCGAGCTGATCGAGTCCAGGGCGCAGCAGTTCGACATCACCGCGGAATTTGTTGATCACGAATCCGGAGATCAGTTGCTGGTCTTCCGGTTCCAGGATGGCCAGGGTGCCGAACAGATGGGCCAGCACCCCACCGCGATCGATATCGCCGACGACAAGCACGGGAAGCCCGGCCGCGCGAGCCAGGCCCATATTCGCCAGATCGGTGGCGCGCAGATTGATCTCGGCGGGTGATCCGGCGCCTTCACAGATCACCACATCGAAATCGGTGCGCAGCGCGGCGAGTTCGTCGGCGACGACCCCGCGCAGCCATTGCCGATGCCGGAAATAGTCGCCCGCCCCCACGGTATCGACGGCCCGTCCGCGCACCACGAGCTGGGAGCGCCGATCGCTGCCCGGTTTGAGCAGCACCGGATTGAACCGCACGCTGGGCTCGAGCCCGCAAGCCCGCGCCTGCAAGGCTTGTGCACGCCCGATCTCCCCGCCGTCGAGGGTGACGACCGAGTTGTTCGACATGTTCTGCGCTTTGAACGGCGCCACCCGCACACCACGCCGGGCCAGCATCCGGCAGATCCCGGCCACCAGGACGCTCTTGCCCGCATCCGAGGTCGTGCCTGCGACCAGCAGCGCGCCGTTCATGCCCGGCCCGCAGAAGATCCGCGGACCCTGCCCTGAGCAGCAATGGCAGGGAGACCGCGTCGATGCTGCTCACGAGCGAGGCGCGTGACTCGGCCGGCAGAGCGCAACCCGCGCGCCGCGGGCCGGGTGCCGACCGCCGTGTTCACGGCAGCGTCAGGATTTCCGCGCCGGTGTCGGTGACGACCAGGGTGTGCTCGAACTGGGCCGTCCACTTGCGGTCCTTGGTGACCACGGTCCAGCCGTCGTCCCAGATCTCGTAATCGATACCGCCGAGGTTGATCATCGGCTCGATGGTGAAGGTCATGCCCGGCTCGATCACCGAATCCACCGACGGCTGGTCGTAATGCAGGATCACCAAGCCGCTGTGGAAGGTCGGGCCGACACCGTGACCGGTGAAATCGCGGACGACGCCGTAGCCGAACCGGTTGGCGTAGGACTCGATGACGCGCCCGATGACATTGAGCGCGCGTCCGGGCCGCACCGCCTTGATGGCGCGCATGGTGGCTTCTTCGGTGCGCTCGACCAGCAACCGCACCTCCTCGTCGACATCACCGGCGAGGTAGGTTTTGTTGGTGTCGCCGTGGACGCCGTCGATGTAGGCGGTGACGTCGATATTGACGATGTCACCGTCTTCGATGACGGTCGAATCCGGGATGCCGTGGCAGATGACCTCGTTCAGCGAGGTGCAGCACGACTTCGGGAACCCCTTGTAGCCCAGCGTCGACGGGTAGGCGCCGTGGTCGCACAGATATTCGTGCGCGATCCGGTCCAGCTCATCGGTGGTCACACCGGGCGCGACAGCCTTGCCCGCTTCCGCGAGCGCCTGTGCCGCGATCCGCCCCGCGACGCGCATCTTCTCGATCGTCTCCGGCGTCTGAACCCAGGGCTCGTGCCCCTCGTCGACGGTCTTCTTCCACGCGTATTCCGGGCGCTCGATGGCGCGCGGAACCTCCCGGATCGGCGATTGCGTACCGGGAACAAGGGGCTGACGGGTGCGCACGGACATGGGGTCCACCCTAGCGGCCCACCCCGTCGGCGGGCCTGCCACCACCGGTGTCCGCGCTCGTCGTCACGCCCACGCGCCGGCTCTGCGCCCGCGCGATCACCGGTACCGACCGCACAACCCGCGAGGCAGCGCGCGGCGGCCGTCATCCTGCTCGGGTGGCCAGCTGAGGATCGAGCGTTCCTCGGCGATCAGGGCGAGCAGCTCGGCTCCGGCGAGCACCGGATCCTCGCCGCATCCGGTGCGCGACTGCTGTGCCGCGAGCGCCTCACACAGCCCATCGGTGCCCATCCGCACCACGGCGGCGGGAAACATCTTCCGCACCGCCGCGACCATCCCGAATCCGCCGCAGCGCCCGGGGATTCCCGCCCAAACGACCGTCCCGGCCGGGCCTCCGATCCGCCCGGCGCAGGCGATACCGACCGCGGTGATCTCGTCGTCACCGGCGACATCGAGCAACAGATCACGGCACGACCACCACACCGCCGTGGCGGGCAGCCGTTTGTACCGGATCGCGTGGGTGCCGCTGGAGCGCACCCGGCCCGCCGTGAGGACCTCCGAACCGATCGCCAACGCCAGTACTGTCATCGATCGACCTCCATCGCACGCTCGGCCGCCGGGCCACGGCGGGTGATCACCGATGTCGGCATGGTCATCCGATCAGGTGGGCACACAGGAAGGCACGCGCCGCACCGACCGCCCGATCGAACTGTTCGCCGTACACCGAGAAGTGTCCGCCGGGAACGAGTTCCAGCTGTTTGGGCTCGAGCGCCTCGTGATAGCTGGTCAGGGCGATGTCGGTCGGGGTGAGCGTGTCGTGATCGGCGACGATCATCAGCAAGGGGGTCGGCGACACCCGTCGCACGAACGCTTCCGGCGCATAGGACTGGAATTTGTCGACACTGGACAGAGTGACCTCGTTGCGCCAGGTGGCGACCTGCGGACCGTTCTCCATCAGCCACTGGTAGACCTCGAGGCCCGGCATGGCGACCATGTCGGTGGGGTCGTCGGAGGCTGCCTTGATCATCTGATGCGGTTTGCCTGCCGCGACGGCGAGCCGATCTGCGGCGATGGCCTCATGCATGGTCGACATCATGGTCGGCGGAACCAGTCGACTGAAGGTGGACCAGCCGTCGGTCAGCGGCACCTGGGAAACGACGGCGCGTACCCGCCGGTCGGTGGCGGCGACGACCAGCACATGCGCGCCGGCGTAGCTGGTACCCCAGATCCCGATCCGATCCGGGTCGATCCCTTCCAAGGTCTGCGCGAAGGTGATGGCATCGCGGTAGCCCGCGATCTGGGCGTTCGGGTCCACCTCGTAACGGGGCGCGCCGTCGGAGGTCCCGAAGCCGGGGTGGTCGTACACCAGACAGGCAAGGCCTGCGGCGCTGAGCACCTCGGCGAATGGCGCCACCCATTCCTTGACCCCGGCGAACCCGTGCGTCATGACCACCAGCGGCGCACCGGTTGGCGCGCTGGTCTCGGGCCGGTACAGCCAGCCGCGTAAGGCCACGCCGTTGCTGAGGAATGACGTATCGACCCGCATACTGCGCCTCCAATTCAATTACATTCCGTAACGTAATTGAGAGTAGAGGGTCAGAAATGTGGCGTCAACCACATCTTCAGCTCAGCGTCCGCGGCGGTATCCGAGCGCGTCCAGCGCGGACCGGACGGTCAGCCGCACCAGCTCGTCATCGATCGGACCCAGCGATGGCATCAGTGCCCGCATCACCATCGGGCCGGTGATCAGATCGCAGATCCATTCCGGATCCGTGCCAGGCTCGATTTCCCCGCGAGCGACCGCACGATCCATGATGGAGGCGGTGGAGTCCCGCCGAGGCGTCAGGAAACGATCTTGGAATCGGCGCGCCGCCTCGGGGTTGCTCGACAGATCGGCCAGCAGCCCCGGCAGCGCCTTGCTCATCACGGGTTCGTTGAACAGTTCCCGCTGGTGTTGCTGAATTGCCAGCATCTCGGCTTCGAGCCCGCCAAGGTCCTGCCCACCCGGCTGCAACCCGAATCGATCGATCAGCACGGCCATCACGAGTTCGGCGCGGTCGGCGTACCGGCGATAAATCGTTGGCCTGCTCGTTTCCGCCTCATCCGCGACCGCCTGCAGCGTGAGGGCACCGTATCCGCGCTCCACGACCAGGCGCGCCGTGGCCTCGAGCAAGGCCGCGTCCACGTCACGGTCGCGCGGGCGGCCCACTCGGGGCGACGTCGTTTCGGGCATGTGCTCACCGTACCGAGCATGTTTCGCCGAGCGAACAACCTCACGCGGGTCGGCACGGCGGGCCCGGACCCGGCGCGAGCCCCCACCCCTGGATCACCTGGTCAACCGCGCCTCGAACGCGATGCGATCACCTCGATACAGCGACCGCACCCGCTCGATAGGCGTACTCGCGTCATCGACACTGCGTCGGTTCAGCAGGATCAGCGGCAGCGCGGTGCTGCATTCCAGCAAGGCGGCCTCACGCGGAGACGCGAGGACGGTTTCGATCCGCTCGGTCGCCGAGGCGAATTCCACGCCTGCGGCACGGATCGCGGCATACAACGAGGTCGTCGGGTCATAGTTGCCGCGCAAACCGGCGAAGCGGTCCAACGGGAGAAAGGTGCTCTCCAGGCCGATGCGTTCGCCGTCGGCGAGCAGCACTCTTTCCAGATGCATGACCTGCGCGCCCGCTTCGATGTCGAGCTCGCGCGCGGTGTCGGCGTCGGCGGGCACATCACGCCAGCCGACCACCAGGCGACCGGGCACCCGGCCGAGGCTCAGCGCGGCCTCGGTATAGGACTGCAAGGCCAGCGGCTGCACCATCTTCGGCCGCGACACCACCGTCCCACGCCCCTGCCTGCGGATACGTCCCTCCACCAGCAGGTCGCGCAACGCCTGCCGCACCGTTTCACGGGCGACCTCGAAGCGGGTCGCGAGTTCGCGTTCGGACGGGACCGGATCACCTTCGCCGAGATCGTCGAGGATCCGCTCGATCTCGGTGCGCACCTGATATGCCTTGCCGACCACCGTGGGCATTGTCTTCGGAAAAGCCATGGGCCACTGGGTATCCGCCCCCACCACATCCGTCGTGTCCATGCCCTCAGCGTACCCGCAATTGGTCTATACCAATTGTTAACCCAGCGTTCGCTCCGTCCACACCCATCGGTCTAGACCAATGTGCACCATGGGCTCATGCGATTGGTCATCATCGGCGGCGGCATCCTCGGCACCGCACACGCCCTGGCCGCGATCGGACGCGGTCACGAGGTCGTGCAGCTGGAGCGTGAGCCCGAAGCCCGCGGCGCCACGGTACGCAATTTCGGCCTGGTCTGGGTATCCGGGCGCTCGGCGCCGGAGTTGGAGCTGACGTTACGGTCGCGGCAACTGTGGGAGGAGATCGGCGGACGGGTCCCCGGCGTCGGATTCCGCCCGGCCGGTTCGCTGACGCTGGTCCGCACACCCGCCGAACTCGCCGTGGCGGAGGCCGCTGCCGCAGGGCCGACCGCCGAGCAGCGTGGCTTCGAACTACTCGAGCCGGAGCAGGTACAGGCACTCGAGCCCGCCCTGCGCGGCAAGTTCCTTGCGGGACTGCATTGTTCGACCGACGCCGCGGTGGAGTCCCGTCAGGCGCTGCCCGCACTGCGCGCCTACATGGCGGGTTCGGGTCGATACACCTTCCACGCGGGCACCGAGGCCAGGGCGGTCGAGAACACCGGCAGCGGCGCGGTCGTACGCGACGACCAGGGCCGCCGGTTCGAGGCCGATCTGGTGCTGGTGTGCGCGGGCGCCGCGCACACCGGCCTCACCCGCGATCTCGTCGGCGAGCTGCCGGTGCGCCGGGTGCGTTTGCAGATGATGCAGACTGCCCCGCTGGGCGAACCGCTCACTACGGCCATCGCCGACGGCGACAGCTTCCGCTACTACCCCGGCTTCGCCGGCCCACAGGTCGAGGCACTCGCACGCGAGCAGTCCCAGACCGCCACTGCCGCCGAGCACAAGATGCAGCTGCTGTGCGTACAACGCCTGCACGGCGGCCTCACCATCGGCGACACCCACGAGTACACCGAACCGTTCCCTTTCGACGTCGACGAGGCACCGTATGAGCACCTCACCGCCGTCACCGAGGAACTGCTCGGCCGCAAGCTGCCGCCGATCGTGCGCCGCTGGGCCGGGGTGTACAGCCAGAGCATCGACCCCGACGCGCTGGTCACCCGCGCCCGTGCCGACGACCACATCTGGGTGGTGACCGGCCCTGGTGGGCGCGGCATGACCCTCGGACCCGCGCTCGGCGAAGAAACCGCCGACCTGCTGAACCTGTGAGGACGACCATGCCCGACACCACCATTCAGCTCGCCGTCCTCGATATGGCCGGCACCACCGTCGCCGACGGCGGACTGGTTTTGCGTGCCTTCGAGGAGGCCGCGACCGCCGCAGGCATCCCCGCCGACGGCCCGCAGCGCGACCACGCGCGTACCTACGTCCTCGACACCATGGGCCAGTCGAAGATCGCCGTTTTCCGCGCCCTGCTCGGCGACGAGGACAAGGCGCAACAAGCCAACCGCGCCTTCGAAACCGCCTACGACGCCCTGATCGACGACTCCGATATCGCCCCCATTCCCGGTGCCGCCGACGCCATTCGGTCGCTGCGCTCGGCCGGGGTCAAGGTCGCGCTCACCACCGGGTTCAGCCGCGGCACCCAGGACCGTCTGCTCAATGCGCTGGGCTGGACCGATATCGCCGATCTGACCCTGGCGCCCTCGGACGCCGGTCGCGGCCGCCCCTACCCCGACCTGGTGCTCACCGCGCTGCTGCACCTCGGGGCCGACGCCGTCGACCGGGTCGCGGTACTCGGCGATACCACCAGCGATATCGCCACCGGTCTCGCCGCGGGTGCCCGGATCGTCGCGGGCACGCTGACCGGCGCCCATGACGCGGACGCATTGCGCGCGGCGGGCGCGACCCACATCGTGCCGTCGGTCAGCGAATTCGCCGACCTCGTCCTGAACTGATTCCCTCCCCCGTCCCTTCGACTCCTCACTCGCTCCCAGAACGAAAGTTGCAGTCACCGTGCGTACTTCGAAGACACCGGGCCGCGGCCTGGCACGCACCCTGTCCAGGACCGCCCTGCTGGTCGCCGCGACAACCGCGGTCGCGTTCACCGCGGCGTGTGGCGGTACCGGCGCAGACGCCACCGGCGGTCGATCGGTCACCGTCTACTCCGCCGACGGAATGGCCGGTTGGTACGACAAGCGTTTCGCCGAGTTCACCGAGCAGACCGGTATCGCGGTGAATCTGGTCGAGGCAGGCTCCGGCGAGGTGGTCAACCGCGTCGATATGGAACAGAACAACCCTCAAGCCGACGTGCTGGTCACCCTGCCGCCGTTCATCCAGAAGGCGAAGAGCGCCGGCTTGCTCGCCGACAGCGGTATCGACACCGGTGCGGTGCCCGCGGGCGATAAGGACCCGGACGGCCAGTACGTCACCCTCGCCGAGAACTACCTGTGCTTCATCGCCAACCCCTCGGTCGACACCGCGGGCCTGACCTGGGACGACCTGCTGAAGCCGGAATTCAAGGGCAAGCTGCAGTATTCGACACCCGGGCAGGCCGGTGACGGCACCGCGGTACTGATCCTGCTGCAGCAGTTGCTCGGCAAGCAGGGCGCACTCGACTACCTGGCGAAGCTGCAGGCCAACAATGTCGGGCCGTCCTCGTCGACCGGCAAGCTGCAAGCCAAGGTCGACAAGGCCGAACTGCTCATCGCCAACGGCGATATCCAGATGAACCTGGCGACCATCGCGGAGAAGGATTCGAAGTTCTCCATCTTCTTCCCGGCATCGGCCGACGGTAAGCGCGCCACGGTCGCGGTTCCGTACGTCATGGGCCTGAGCAAGACCGCACCGCACCAAGCCGAAGCCAAGCAACTGATGGAGTTTCTGCTCTCGACGCCCGCGCAGCAGACCTTGGCGCGGGAGGCGTTCGCGGTCCCTGCGCGCACCGAATTGCGCGAGGTGCCAACAGGTACCGAGCCGTCGCCGAGCACCCTACTGGCAGGCGTCGAGGTGCTGCCGGTCAACTGGAACACGGTGCTGACCGAACTCGACGGCGATATCGCCGCCTACCAGCAGGCCACCGGCAGCTGACCCGCCGCGACAACAGGAGCCGATATGTCCGCCGGTGACGCGCCGACGACCACAGCCACCACCGCCACCCGCTCCGCCGCGACCGAACCCGCGATCGTGTTCGACCGGGTGGGAGTCAGTTACGGCCGCGGCCGCACCGCAACCGTCGCCTTGGCCGACTTCTCGCTACGGGTCGCGGCGGGCGAGACCGTCGCGCTGCTCGGGCCGAGTGGCTCCGGCAAGTCCACCGCGCTCAAAGCCCTGGCCGGTTTCGTCCGGCCCACCTCGGGCTCGGTGCGGTTGGCCGGGCGCGAGGTCACCGGGCTCTCGCCCGCCGAACGCGGCATCGGCGTCGTCGTCCAGTCCTATGCGCTGTTCCCGCATATGACCGTGCACGGCAATGTCGCCTTCGGCCTGAAAGCGCATCGGGTGCCGCGAAGGGAGATCAATGCCCGTGTCGGCGAGGCGCTGCAGATGGTCGGCATGGGTGACTACGCCACGCGGCTGCCGCGTGAGCTGTCCGGCGGCCAGCAGCAACGGGTGGCCATCGCACGCGCGCTGGCCATCCGGCCGCCGGTCCTGCTGCTGGACGAACCACTCGCCGCGCTCGATGCGCAGCTGCGCCAATCCATGCTCGGTGAGCTGCAACAACTTCGGCAGGCATTGCCGGACACGGCCATGCTGTATGTCACCCACGACCAGACCGAGGCGCTCGCGCTGGCCGATCGCATCGCGGTGATGCGCGAGGCACGCCTGGTCGATATCGACACCGCAGCCAACCTGTGGCAGCGGCCGCCGTCGGATTTCACGGCGGCATTCCTCGGTGGCGCGAATCTGGTGCCCTGCACCGTCAACCGGGTGTCCGGCGGCAGTGCGCTGGTCACCGCGGGCACCAGGACGCTACGGGCTCGAGCACCGGAGCCCGGCGTCGGGCGACCGGTATGGGCACCGGATGCCGATGCGCTGCTGTGTATCCGGCCGCACACCGTGCGCATCGGCGCGACCAGCGAACGAGGTGCTCTGCGCGCGACGGTGCTGAGCGCGGTATGGCGCGGCGCCTCCACCAGGGTACGGTTGACCGTCGACGGGCTGCCCGGCGAGCTCACCGCCGACGTTGCGGGGCATGCGGAGACCGCGGTCAATGCAGTGGTCGGGGTGCACCTCCCCGACCCCGCAGGTGTCCTCATCCCGCCCTCTCTCGACCCTGACAACGGGATCCGGCCATGAGTGCGGAGTCCGCACCACAACGCAACTGGCGACCGATTCTCTGGGGACTGCCGCCGGTACTGGTCGTACTCGTCATCGCGGTCTACCCGATCATCCGCGTGCTGACGGAATCGACGGCCACCCCGAATGGGCGTGGCACCGGCACCTGGTCACAAGTCCTCGGTTCGGCTGCCTTCCGGGACGCCTTGTGGCGCACGGTATCTATCGCGGCCTGCTCGACCATCGGATGCCTGATTCTCGGCACCTTCCTGGCAATCGTGCTGGCCTTCGTGCCGTTCCCCGGTGCCACGGTGGTGGGGCGCCTCATCGATACCGTCCTGACGTTGCCGTCGTTCCTGATCACCCTCGCCTTCACCTTCCTGTACGGCACCGCGGGCGCGGTCAATGCGCTGATCAGCCGGATCACCGGAGGCGACGGGCCCGCACTCGACTTCCTCACCACGCCGACCGGCGTCATCCTTGCCGAGATCACCTTCTTCACACCGTTCGTGGTGCGTCCGCTGCTGGCCGCGTTCGCACAGCTGCCGCGCGAGCAACTCGACGTCGCCGCGAGCCTGGGCGCGAGCCCGTGGCGGGTGCTGCGTCAGGTGGTGCTTCCGGAGGCGTGGCCCGCGCTCGCGGCGGGGGGCAGCCTGGTTCTGCTGTTGACGCTCAACGAGTTCGGCATCGTGTTGTTCACCGGCGCGAAAGGGGTGATCACGCTGCCCGCGCTGATCTACACGCGCGGCATCGTCACCTTCGATCTGCCGGGCGCCGCCGTGCTCGCCACCGTCCAGGTCGCATTGTCGCTGACCTTGTATCTCGGCTACCGGCTGATCTTCGCCAAGGTCACCGGCTCGGCCAGGAAGGAGCGCTGACCCATGCTGGTGTGGACCGGACGCGGACGCGCGGTAGTGCTCGCGGTCTTCGCGGTCGTGGTGCTCGTGGTCTTCGCGGCTCCCATCGCCACCGTGGTGGCGGCGGCTTTGGCCGACAGTTGGACCGGGCCCTTTCCGTCGAATCTCGGTACCGCCAACCTCGAAAGATCGCTGTCGGGTGAACAATTGGCCAGTCTGTCGGTCAGCGTGCAGACCGCGCTGTCGGCGGGTGCGGTGTCGCTGGTGCTCGGCACATGGGCGGCACTGGCGGGCCGGGAGGCGCCGCGATGGTGGCGCAAGCTGACCGATGCGGTGTTCCATCTGCCGGTCGCGGTGCCCTCGGTGGCAATCGGCCTCGGGGTGCTGATCGCGTTCAACGAGCAACCGCTACTACTCGGTGGCACCACATGGATTGTCATCGTGGCGCATTCGGTGCTGGTCCTGGCATATGCGTTCAGTGCGGTGTCGGCCGCACTCGAACGCCTCGACCCGGCCTACCGTCAGGCCGCCGAATCGCTGGGCGCGGGCCCGGTCCGGGTGCTGTGCCAGGTCACCCTGCCGCTGCTGTTGCCCGCGCTCGGCGCCGCCGCGGGCCTGGCCATCGCACTGTCCATGGGCGAACTCGGCGCGACCATCATGGTCTATCCGGCGACGTGGAAGACGCTGCCCGTCAGCATCTTCGCCCTCACCGACCGCGGCGAGGTCTTCGACGCCGCAGCGGGCACCACCGTCCTCGTCCTGGTCACCCTGCTCGCACTCATCCTGCTGGGGCGCATCAAGGGCCGCGCCGCGCTCCGCTGACCGACGGTGCCCGTCACCATCCGATGACGGGCACCTGCCGAACGATAGGCGTGATGTCGAGAGGGCTCGACAGAATCGCACCGCCGTGCGGGCGCTACTGCTCCGGAAGACGCCGCCGGCCGCCGGTCACATCGGCGATCAAATCGGTGTATCCGTCGACGAGTTCGGCCAAGTGGTACCAGTGCTTGTGCGTATTGTCGCTGCGGGCGCCGGTGACGTCGATGGCCTGGTTGGCGTTGACCCAGCTGCGCGCCATTCGGTCGATCACCGCGCCGAGGCTCTCGGTGTGCAGTGCGGCGCCGTTGCGATGCTGCGGCACCTCCTGAGTGATCCACTCATTGATGTCGTCGACGAGTTCCACCCTGCGACAGTCGATTTCGGCTACCAAAGCCGTATCACGCAATTGACCGCGACGTTCGTGCAGCTCGACCAGCGCATGCGCCGAGCGCAGCATCTCGCGGTCTTGGAATCGTCGCCCTTGGAAGGCACACAGCAACTGCGGCGCGGTCGGCAGAACCCCCACCGTCGGCGCGCTCATCCCCACACCCCGAACTCACCCGACACCATCACACTTTGTACCAACATGATTGGCTCTCTGTTCGGTTATCCGGATCGGATCGCTTGTTCACAACAAGGCTACGTGGATTTTGCACTTACCGATGCAAGAACACAAGACCTCAGAACGCAATGTTGCGAACTACTTTATGCGTACCGGACGGTACGTGGAATGGCATGCGGGCGCGGGGCAGGGTCGCCGATCCGACCGGCCCTGCCCTGCCCTGCACCCGAAGGGGCTACACCGTCAGAGATTCAACGGAGGTGAGGGCGGGAACACCACCGGCAGCGCCGTCAACGCGCGGTGGAACGGTCCGGGACGCCACACGAGCTGCTCCTTGGGCACCGCGAGCCGCAGTTCCGGGAGAGCGTCCAGCAGCTGATCAATGGCGTCCTGGGCGAGCAGATAGGAGAACGGGCGCGCGTGCGCGGGGCAGGCATGCGGGCCGGAGCTGAAGGCCAGATTCCATCCGTTACCCGCGAATTCGCCCGTGTTGATGTCGGGGTCGTTATTGCACGCGGCCATGCTGATGATCACCGGCTGATTCGCGGGCAGCCAGACCTTTTCGATCAGGATCGGCTGACGCGGATAGGTGATGCAGTAGTTCGCCATCGGCGGGTCGATGGCCAGCATCTCATCGAGTGCGGTCCTGGTCGACAAGGGCAGACTGTGATCGACGCTGGTGAAGCGGGGATCGCTCAGCATCATCACCAGAGTGTTGGCGATGAGGTTCACCGGCGGCTCGACACCGGCGGCGAACAACAGGACGAGCTGTTGCACCATCTCCTCGTCGGACAGACCGGCGTAATGCTGTACCAGCCTCGTGGTGACGTCATCGGCGGGGTGGGAGCGCTTCATAGCGGTGAGCTCGAGCAACGCATTGCCCATCTGCGCGTTGACCGTTTCGGTGTCCACACCGTCGAACATCGCCGCGCTGGCGGCCGCGACCTCCTCACCGATGTCCTGCGGGCACCCGAGTACCTGGCAGAGGACCGAGAAGACCAGCGGCAGGACGTACTGGCTCAATACGTCGGCGGAGCCGTCCTCGCAGAACGTGTTGGTGATCGGGATGGCGGAGTTCTCCACCATCGCTCGCAGCGTGTTCAGGTCGATCCCGGACAAGGCGTCGTTCATCGCACCGCGGTAGCGGTTGTGCTCCGCACCGCTGGTACGCAGCGCGTTGGGTCGGTACTCGACCATCGGCATGATCGGTATATCGGCCGGTGCGGTCTTCTGCCAGGCCCGCGGATCGGCCGGGAAATGCTCGGGGTCGTTGAGAATGCGCACAGCGGTGCGATATTTGGTCACCAGGGTCGCGGGCACTCCCGGCCACATCTCGATCGGTACCAGCGGACCGTAGTCCCGACGCATCTGCCGGTACGCCCCGTGCGGGTCGGCCGCGAATTCCTCGCTGTAGATCGGGATTCGAGGACCTATGCCCTCGATCGGCGAAAATGCGTCGGCGCTGGCACCCTGCGTGGGCTGCGAATGCACGTAGTCTCCTTGACATCGGTTCCGGCAGCATAGCTTTCGAGGCGAGGACCGAGCGAGGCCATCAGGTTGCTATGCCGTTCCCTGCCAACAAGATTCTGTCAGCCAGGTTGGTGCTTCAACCACCCACATCGCCGGGCCTTGTGTACCGTACTCCGACCGGCGGTGTTGCGGCAGGGTGTTATCTCACCTTCGGCTGCCCTCGGCCACAACAGCGCCCAGCGCGCCCCGTCCGACCGACGGGGCGCGCTGGGCGCGGAGCTGCCTTACCGACTCAGCGGCGGCGCACTTGCTCGACGTGGGAGTCCCACGCGGCGACCAGATCATCGGACAACACCGGTGCGCCGAGAATCTCGTCGTCGAAACCGAAGGCGTCCAGCAGTGCGGGCAGATTAGCTGCGAGGTCGTCGATGGCCTGGCCGAGCAGCTGCTGCACCGTCTTGACAGCGGCGATGTCGAGCAGGCCATGGGTGAGATACCACGTGGCGTGTTCGTCGAGGTAGTGCAGTGCGAAGACGTCGCGCACCGCGGCGATCTCGGCGTGCTCGGCATGCTTGTCGAGCATCCCCAAGGCCTCTGCGGCGCAATAGGCCCCGGCGACGTCGAGCGCGGCCGGAATGACAGCCAGCCGATCAGCGAGTGCGGGATTGTTCAGCTGCGGCTGCGCCTCGTGCGCGATCGTCAGCGTCCGAGCATCGAGCAAGCGCGCGCGGTCCTGCGGGTCGGCGGGATCGTGGAGACGGAGTTCGGGCAGCGGCGTGGCCCCGAGCTGTTTGGCCAGCACGCGACCGCCGACGGAACCGAGGACGTGGCAGTCGCCCTCACCGGTGATGGCGGCATGGCATACGCCGAGGTAGTCGGCGACGCGGTTGGCGCTGAACATGCCCTGCGCACCCATCTTGATGCGAGAGTGGGTGACCGTTTGCAAAGCATGCGGCTGGATGAAGTACTTGGCCAGCATGACCGTCACCACGGTGTCGCGATCGGTGAGGTCGCCGCCCGCGAGGAAGGTCTTGATCTCGTTGCCGTAGACCGTGCGTGCGACAGTGCCTGCCAGATCGGTGAGCAGGGTGTCGCGCACGTGCGGAAGGTCGAGCATCAGCGGCCGGTCGACAGCCGTCATCGGAACCACGCGCTTATTGGCGTAGCTCAGCGCGACGTAGAGCGCGGAGCGGGCCGTGGCGTTCAGGCAGGACGATAGCGCCATCCGGCCGACGGTCAGCTGGCTGATCGCCGAGGGGAACGCGCGCTTCTGGCTCTTCTCGTCACGCCAGGTCAGCACACCGTTGTCATCGATGGTGGCCAGGTCGTTACTCAGCCAGGCGCTCCGCTCGACCCGGAGATTGTCGAAGCTGATGATCGAGTTGTCCATGATGACCAGCGGCTGATGGTCGAGCTGGGTGATCGTCACGCCGGGGGCCGGGTCGCCGTTGGCGTCACGCAGCCGAGCCGTGAACAGGTGCACGCCCTGGTCGACACCCGCACCGTCGATGTAGCGCGCGCCGATGACGCAGACTCGCGATACCGGGATCCCGACACTGGGCATGAACTTTCGCGCCCGCGGGTGCGGGGTGTTGAGCACGAACCCGTCGCCGTCCCAGGTCGCGGTGGTCTCCATGAAGCCGATATTGGAGCCACACCCGTACTCGGTGAGGAGCATGACGCCGACACTGGAAGCATCGTCGAGGTCCTGGAGATACGGCGCCGCGGAGTCGGAGTCGGTCAGCGTGGCCAGGCTGCCCGAGGCCAGGTTGTAGTGCCCCGAGATCAGCGGGATCAGGTCGGTGGCCAGCACTGCGGACCAGTCGAACACCGCGAACAGGGAGGGCAGATCGGTCGCGATGGTCTTGGAGCTGCCGAGCTTGCCCACCAGGTACCGCAATTGGTCATACGCGTTGAGACGTCGCTGCTCCTGGCTCTGCTGCTCCGTGACGGCGAAGTCCGGGTTACTCAGAATCTCCTGCAACTGCTCATGAATCTCCGGGTTGCCATGCCGAATAAGCTCGGCCAGCGCTGTGCGTGCCATTGTCCATCCCTTTCGAAACACAATTGAGAAATCGAAACGATCGCGCGGGTTCACATCGAAAGATCAATGCACCACGAGCCTCAGGTGAGTTCACCGATAAGGCCGGCTACGCTGCCCACCCCCAAGCCGTGTCGGCGCATGCGGTCACGGCGCGGCATCTCACAGATGCCGCTGCACCGGACGACTGTCGGGCATCACTGATCCCAACTCCGACACCGCGCGAATTCGCTCCGTCCGGAGGGTCCGGCTCGACGGCCTCGACCTCCGACTTCGTGATTTGTGTGTTCTGCTCGACCGCCACAACGATCACGGCAACCTGCGGCACCACTGGTGCTGCAGAGTTGCTATGGCCGGGCTGAGACACGAAACGTATTGTGCCACAAACCCGTCCCCACGGCGGGCGGTCTGGACGGATCCGTCCTTGCCCGATTCAGCTACTCGGCAGTAGCCGAAGCCGGCACTGCGGTGAGCCGCACAGATACCGAGAGTTCCTGCAAACCAATGGCTTCGAAAATCTCACCGGTGTTCACCTTCGCGCTACCGACATATGAACACCGGGCGGCTATCGGCCCCCGTGCCATACCTCCTTCAGGACAGCGGCGATCTGGGAGAGCCCTGCGGCGGTGGTCATGCGCCAGTGCGTTGTCGTCACCACGTGGTTGTGGACCGTCCCATCGACGACCTCACCCCAGATCGTCGCGCCGACGGCACCCGTCGGATCGTCGAGTCCTGCGGTGAAATAGATGACGTCGCCGTGATAGGTCGGCGGAGTGTAGGCACTGCGCAACTGCACCGAGTGCACGGCGGCATCCAGGATCCGGCCGACCCGCTCGGCGCCGAAGGAGGCGAACGGCTCCGGCAGCTCGGCAATCAACTGTGGCAACGCCGCCCAATCCAAGTCGGCGACATTGCCGAGATCACCGGTCAGATCACCGAGCAGGCCGCCGATCAGTTCGGCGACCGGCACCTGACCGGTATCACTTGTCACCGTCCCCGGCGGATCGGACATATAGCTGTCCATCACCGCCAGAACGGCCACCTGCTCGCCCTCGCGCCGCATCCGCACGGCGATCTCATGGGCTATGACACCGCCGAACGACCACGCCAGCAGGTGGTACGGCCCGCTGGGCTGGACCGAACGGATCCGTTCGAGGTAATGCTGTGCCCACTCCTCGATCGATTCCGGCAATGCCGCGGCCCCGGCGAGAACGGGTGTCTGCAGCCCGTAGATGGGCCGGTCCGCATCGAGATGGGCCGCCAAGCCCGCATAGGACCAGGAAATCCCGGATACCGGGTGGATACAGAACAGCGGCTCGGCCGAACCCTCCGGACGCAAAGGCAGCAGTACGTCGAAAGCCGCCTCGGTATCGATACCGTCGTTGGCTCGTCGTGCGAGGTCGGTGACGAATTCCGCGGGAGTCGGTGCGGTGAACACTCGCATCACCGGAATCCGGGTACCGAGCGCCTCGGACAGCCGCAC
This sequence comes from Nocardia sp. NPDC059180, assembly GCF_042754945.1. NCBI lineage: Bacteria > Bacillati > Actinomycetota > Actinomycetes > Mycobacteriales > Nocardiaceae > Nocardia > Nocardia sp. NPDC059180. The sequence continues at coordinate 473,286 of NZ_JBHZBU010000003.1, read as the reverse complement.
CGTCAGTTTCGCCGCGATCAGCGAGTTTCCACCCTGTTCGAAGAAGTTGTCGTCCATACCGAAGCGTTCGACGCCGAGCACGGCCGCGAAGCTCGCGGCCACGGTTTCCGCGAGCGGAGCGGCCGGTGCACGGTAGGCACGGGCCCGGAACCGCGGAGCGGGCAATGCGCGACGATCGAGCTTGCCGTTCGCGGTCAGTGGGAATGTGTCGAGCACCATGATCGTGGCAGGCACCATGTAGCCGGTCAGGAATTGCCCCACTCGCGTGCGCACCTCGCCTGGATCCAGCTCCACCCCTGCCTCGGGCAGCACGTAGCCGACCAGCTGATCACCGAGAGTGGCGTCGGCGTGGACCACGGCGAGGGCCTGGCGCACGCCTGCACAACGCAGCATGGCCGATTCGATCTCGCCGAGTTCGATCCGGAAGCCCCGCAACTGCACCTGCTGGTCGCCGCGGCCCGCGTAGGCGAGGCCTGCGTCGGCGCCGGCCCAGCGCGCAAGGTCGCCGGAACGATACATCCGGGATCCGGGCGGCCCGAACGGATCGGCGACGAACCGCGTGGCGGTCAGGCCCGGCCGGCCCCGGTACCCCCGCGACAGTTGCGCGCCCGCGACGTGGATCTCCCCCGGTGTGCCGACCGGCGCCGGATGCAGACGCCGGTCGAGGACATAGGTGTCCAGTCCGGGCAGTGCGCGGCCGATGAGGCTGGCGGGGTCGTCGACCATCTGTTCGTCGAGTGTCAGGAAGGAGACGTGCACCGTGGTCTCGGTGATGCCGTACATGTTGACCAGGCGTGGCGCGTCCACCGGGTGACGTTCGTACCAGCGGCCGAGCTGCCGCAGATCCAGCGCCTCGCCGCCGAAGATCACGTAGCGCAAGGCGAACTCGTCGTCCGCCGCCGCAGTGTGATCGAAGGCCACCAGCTGATAGAACGCCGACGGTGTCTGGTTCAGCACGGTGACCCGCTCGCGAATCAGCAGCTCACGCAGCAGCTCCGGTGATCGTGACGCAGCGTAGTCGACGACGACGACGCTGCCACCGGTCACGAGTGCGCACCACAGCTCCCAGACCGAGAAGTCGAAGGCGAACGAATGGAACAGGGTCCAGACATCGCTGGAGTCGAATTCGAACAACGGCTGGGTGCTGGTGAACAGCTCGATCGCATTGCGATGGGTGACCCCGACGCCCTTGGGCATTCCCGTGGAGCCGGAGGTGTAGATGACGTAGGCGAGGTTGTCCGGCCGCAGTGGCGCCGTCCGGTCCCGATCGGTCATCGGGCCGTCCTCGAACGCCTCGGCCTGCTCCAGCAGCACTGTCGGCACATCGATCTCCGGGACGGCCGACTGCCGGTCGGCGGTGGTCAACACGCAGACCGGCGCGGCGTCGGCGAGCACGTAGCGCAGGCGCTGGACCGGGTAGGCGAGATCGATGGGCAGATACGCCGCGCCGGCGGTGAGCACACCGAGCAATGCCACCGGAAGGTCTTCGGTGCGCTCGACTGCCACCGCCACCAGGGTTTCCGGTCCCGCACCGGCAGCCGCCAGCGCGCGCGCTACCTGGTTGGCACGCCGGTACAACTGCCCGTAGCTCAGTGCCACCGAATCGAAGCGCACGGCCATCGCCTCGGGACGATGCCGGGCCTGCGCGCCGACCAATTCGGGCAGTGTTGCCTCGGGTGCGACGGGATGGGGCAGCACCCGGTCGGGCAGCAGCGCGGCGCGTTCCTCCGGGGTGAGCAGGTCGATATCGCCGACCGGCAGTGTGGGATCGCAGGCCACCGCCGCCAGGATTCGGCCGAATCGGTCGGCGAAGCCGCGCACCGTAGCGGGATCGAACAGATCCGAGGCGAAGCCGAACTCCGCGTACATCCCCACCTCGCCATGATCGGCGTCGACGCTGGTGCCGGCTTCCCGGATTGTCAGTGAGAGGTCGAATTTCGCGGTTTCGGTCTCGAAATCCAGCGCCTCGACCTGCAACCCGGGCAGATCGAGACTGCTGGCGGGCAGATTGTCGAAGGTCAAGGCCACTTGGAACAGCGGATGACGCCCGGTGGAACGTTCCGGTTCGAGCAGCTCCACCAGATGTTCGAAGGGCAGATCGGCATGCGCGAAGGCCTGGAGGTCGGTACTGCGGGTCTCGGCGAGCAGCTGCTCGAACGACAGTTTCCCCGGCACCCTGGTGCGCAAGACGAGGGTGTTGACGAACATGCCGATCACATCGTCGAGTTCACGTTCGCCGCGCCCGGCGACCGGAGCGCCGATGGCGATGTCATCGGTGCCTGAGATCCGCGCCAGCAGCACTGCGAGCGCCGCATGCACCACCATGAACAGCGTCGCGTTCTGGTCGCGGGCGAGTTTGCGCAGGGTGCGATGCACATCGGCGTCGATCTCGAACCGGATCCGGTCACCGGCGAAGGTCTGCACCGCGGGGCGCGGACGGTCGGTGGGCAGGGCCAGTTCCTCGGGCAGCTCCGCCAGCGCGTTGCGCCAGTAGCGCGTCTGGCCCGCGATGACGCTGTCCGGATCGTCGATGGAGCCCAGCATGTCGTGCTGCCAGAGGCCGTAGTCCGCGTACTGAATCGTTGGCGCAGACCAACCCGGCGCCATACCCGCCGCGCGGGCGGCATAGGCGAGCATCAGGTCCCGGGTGAGCGGGGCCATCGACCAGCCGTCGGCGCTGACATGGTGGGCGACGAACACCAGGATGAATTCGTGGTCCGCCGGGCGCAGCAGCGCGATGCGGAACGGTACTTCGGTGGTCACATCGAAGCCCGTGGTGACCAGCCGGTGGACCACAGCGGGGACATCTGCGGGGTCGACCGGGGAGACGTCGAGCGCGACCGCCGCGTCGGCCGTATCGAGTATTCGCTGGATCGGCCCGTCCGGTGTCTGCGGGTAGAGCGTGCGCAGCGATTCGTGCCGGTCGACGACATCGATCACGGCGCTGCGGAGGGCATCGACGTCGAGGCGACCGGTCAGCCGGATCGCGACCGGAATGTTGTATGCCGCCGAGGCGGGCTCGAACTGGTTGAGGAACCACATCCGCCGCTGGGCCGCCGACAACGGAATATGCTCCGGTCGTGGGCCCGCCACCAGCGGACGGCGGCTCCCGGAACCCGCGTGCCGTTCGACCCGCACCGCGAGCTCGGCCACCGTCGGCGCCTCGAACAGCTCCCGCACCCCGACCGTCGTGTCGAGCGCGGCGGCCACGCGCGCGACCACCTGGGTCGCCAACAGCGACGTCCCGCCGAGTGCGAAGAAATCGTCCTCGGCGCCGACCCGTTCCCGACCGAGCACCTCGGCGTATGCGCCGGCGACGATCTCCTCGATCGGGGTCGACGGCGCGCGGTGAGCGCGGGTCGCGAACTCCGGTTCGGGCAGCGCGCTTCGGTCGAGTTTGCCGTTGACGTTCAGCGGCAGCGCGTCCAGCACCACGAACGCCGCGGGCACCATATACGAGGGCAGCGCCGCCTCCAGCGACGAAACGACCTGCGCGATATCGATGCCCGTCGCGCCGGATGGCACCAGGTAGGCCACCAGCCGGTCACCGGCGCGCGCGTCGGTATGCGCGATCACCGCGGTCCGGGCGATCGAGGGCACCGCGAGCAACGCTGCCTCGATCTCTCCCAATTCGATGCGGAAGCCGCGGATCTTGACCTGGAAATCGCTGCGACCCCGGAATTCGAGTTCGCCACGGCGATTCCACGCGACCAGATCGCCGGTGCGATACATCCGATCGCCGGCAGCGAAGGGGTCTGCGGTGAACCGTTCGGCCGTCAGATCCGGGCGGGCGTAGTACGCACGCGCCAATTGCGCACCGGCCAGATACAACTCGCCGACGACGCCGGCCGGGACGGGTCGCAGGCGGCGGTCCAGCACATAGACCCGGCTGTTCCACTGCGGCGTACCGATCGGCACCGACAGTTCGTCGGCGTCGGTGACCAGGTGGCTGGTGACCGATACCGCGGCCTCGGTCGGACCATAGAGGTTGAACAGCTCCGCGTGCGGATGTTCCCGCCGGAATCGTCGCGCGAGCGTGGCAGGCAGTTCCTCACCGATGGCGAGCACGCGCCGCACCGATTCCGGAATCCCGGCCGTGAGCAGGACATCCAGCATGGATGGCACCACATGCAGGGTGCTCACGCGCTCACGGGAGATCAACCCGCTCAGGTACGACGGATCGCGATGGCCGTCGGGCGCTGCGATCACCATGCGGCCGCCGCAGGCTGCCGCTCCCCAGAACTCCCACACCGACAGATCGAAGGTGGCCGCCGTCTTCAGCAGCATCGTGTCCGCCGCGCTCAGACCGAAGTGGTCGTTCTGATACCGCAACTGGTTGACGATCGCCGCATGGGTCACCGCAACGCCCTTGGGCCGTCCGGTCGAACCGGAAGTGAAGATCACGTAGGCGGTGTGCTGCGGGCGCAGTGGCGCGATCCGGTCGGCATCGGTGACGGGCGCGGAATCGACGTGGTCGAGCCGTAGATCCGCCAGCGACACCACCGGCGCGACCGCGGTGCTGAATTCGGCCGGGCCCGTGGTGAGCACACAGATCGGCGCGGCAGTCTCCAGGATGTGGCCGATACGTTCGGCGGGCTGATCGGGATCGACCGGCACATAGGCACCACCCGAGGCGGCCACCGCGTACATGGCCACCACCAGATCCACCGAACGCCGCAGCGCCAGCGCCACCCGCGTCTCCGGACCGACACCACGCGATATCAGGTACCGGGCCAGGCGATTCACCCTCGCCTCGAGTTGACCGTAGGTCAGCACGACCCGCCCGTGGTCCGGCACATCCGCGGCGACGGCGACAGTATCCACCGAACTGGCAGCAGTGGCGGCGAACAGCGAACTCAGGGTCGTCACGCTGTCGACCGGGACCGCGGTGGAGTTTCGCTCCACCAGCACGACCTGCCGCTCGTCCGGAGTCATGATCTCGAGATCACCGATCGCCGTGGTGGTGTCGGAGGTGATGATTGTCAGGATTCGAATCAGCCGGTCGGCGAAGCCGTGTGCGGTCGAATCGTCGAAGAGGTCGCTCGCGTAGGTGAGGACCCCCTCGATACCGGTGGGCGCGCCCGAATCGTCGTAGCCGTCGGCCACGATCAGATGCAGGTCGAACTGCGAGATTCCGGTGTCGACGTCCAGTCCGGAGACGGTGAGGCCTGGCAGCTCCAGCGCCGCGGAGGCAAAGTTCTGGAACGACAGACCCACCTGGAACAGCGGATGACGTGCGGTGGAGCGCACCGGGTTCAGCACCTCGACCAGACGCTCGAACGGCACATCGGCGTGGGTGAAGGCCTGAATATCGGTTTCGCGTTGCCGCGCCAGCAGTTCAGGGAAGGTGTACGCCGGGTCGACCCTGGTGCGGAACACCAGGGTGTTGACGAACATGCCGATCAGCTCGTCCACTACCGCGTCGCCGCGACCCGCCGTCGGGGTCCCGATCGCGATGTCGTCGCCGCCGGAAAGGCGCGCAAGCAGAACCGCGAACGCGGTGTGCAGCACCATGAACAGGGTCGCGCCCTCGCTGCGGGCGAGCTGGATCAGCGCCTGATGAGTGGCGGCGTCGATCCGCACCGACACCTTTCCGCCCGCGTAAGACTGAGTGGCCGGACGCGGCCGGTCCGACGGTAGATCCAGCTGGTCCGGTAGATCAGCGAGTTCGGCGGTCCAGTACGCGAGCTGGGTAGCCGCGGCGGAGGCGGGGTCGTCCTCGGCGCCGAGCAGCTCGCGCTGCCAGATGCTGTAGTCGGCGTACTGCACCGCGAGCGGTGTCCAGGTCGGCGCCGAACCTGCCGACCGAGCCATGTACGCGGTCATCAGATCTCGGGTCATCGGCCCCACCGACGAGCCGTCGCCGCAGATGTGGTGAATCACCATGGCCAGCACGTGTTCCGGCGTGCCGGTCAGTGCGTCGACGATACGGAACAGCGCGATCCGCAGCGGAACCTCCGCGGTGACGTCGAAGCCGGCCGAGATCACCGCCGCGACCGCGGATTCGATCTCATCGCCTGCGACGTCGACGGGGTCGAGCGATACCGAGTTCGCGGGCAGCACGACCTGCACCGGGCCGCTGCTGGTCTTCGGATAGACGGTGCGCAGGATTTCGTGCCGGGTGATCAGGTCCGCGACGGCCTGCCCGAGGGCAGCGACATCCAGCTCTCCGGTCAACCGCACCGCGACCGGGACGTTGTACGCGGCCGAATCGGTGTCGAACTGGTTGAGGAACCACATCCGCTGCTGTGGCAAAGACAGCGGGATGCGATCCGGTCGGGGACGCGCCACCAGTGCCGGACGGGCGTGGTCGGCACCGTGTGCGGCCAGCGCCGCAAGGCCCGCGACGGTGGGAGCTTCGAACAGGGCACGCACGGGCACGGTGGTGCCGAGCGCGGTACCGATCCGCACGGCGACCTGGGTGGCCAGCAGGGAATTGCCACCGCGGGCGAAGAAGTCGTCATCGGCGCCGACCCGGCCGACTCCGAGGACATCCGCGAATACGCCGGCGACGATCTCTTCGAACGGGGTCGAGGGCGCACGCGAGGGCATGGTCTCGATGTCGGGTTCCGGCAAGGCCGACCGGTCGAGTTTGCCGTTCGCGGTCAGTGGCAGTGCCTCGAGTATCACGATGTCAGCGGGCACCAGATAGGACGGCAGCTGCTCACGAAGTGCCGAAACAATCTGAGCCGGACCGATATCGGTCGCGACGACGTAGGCGACGACGCGGTCGCCGAGGTGGGGGTGCGATCGCACCATCGCCGCGGCCCGCGCGACCGCAGGCATGGCCAGCAGCGCGGCCTCGATTTCGCCGAGTTCGATCCGGAAGCCGTGAACCTTCACCTGCGAGTCGTCGCGTCCGTGATAGCCGAGCTCGCCCGCACCGTTCCAGGAGACCAGATCGCCGGTGCGGTACATGCGGCCGCCGGTACCGAACGGATCGGCCACGAACCGGTCCGCGGTCAGCTCCGGTCGCCCGTGGTAGCCACGGGCGAGCTGCGCACCGGCCAGATACAACTCCCCTACGACGCCGTCGGGGACGGGACGCAACAGCTCGTCGAGGACATAGACGCGGGTGTTCCAGGCTGGTACACCGATCGGCACCGAGGCGCCGTCGACTGTGTGGACCCGATAGCTGGTTACCGAGACGGCGGTCTCGGTGGGACCGTAGAGATTGAACAGTTCCGTGCGCGGGTGTGCGCGGCGCACCCGCTGGGCGAGGCCGGCCGGCAGTGCCTCCCCGATCGCGAGGATGCGCCACACCGAGTCGGGCATCCCGGCGGTGACCAGCGCGTCCAGCATGGACGGCACCGCATGGAGGGTGGTGACCCATTCGCGCGTCATCAGTTCAGCGAGGTAGGCCGGATCACGGTGGCCGTCGGGGGCGGCGATCACCAGCCGGCCACCGCAGATCGCAGCCGTCCAGAACTCCCAGACCGACAGGTCGAAAGCCGCGGTGGTCTTCAGCAGTACCGCGTCAGCGGCATCGAGGCCGAATTCGGCGGCCTTCCAGACCAATTGATTCACGATCGCGGCGTGCGGCACCGCGACACCCTTCGGCTGTCCGGTGGACCCCGAGGTGAAGATGACATACGCGGTATGCGCGGGCCGCAGTTCCGTCACCCGGTCCACGTCGCGGATGGGTGTCGCCGCGAACGCGGAGAGATCGAGGTCCACAGGCCGCACCACGGGCGCGATATCGGTGTCGATGTCGGTGCCCGCGAGCACACAGACCGGCGCGGTGGTGGCCAGGATGTGCTGGACGCGCCGCACGGGGTGACTCGGATCCACCGGCACATACGCGGCACCCGACTTGGTCACCGCGTACATCGCGACGACCAGATCGATCGACCGCTCGAAGACCAGTGCCACCCGGTTCTCCGGGCCGACCCCCATGGAGATGAGATAGCGCGCGAGCCGATTGACCCTGGCATCGAGTTCGCCATAGGTCACCTCGACGGTGCCCTCCGCGGTATCGGCGACCAGGGCTACCGCATGCGGTGTCGCGGCGATGGTTTCATCCAGTAGCGAGGCCAGCGTCGCCGTCGGGTCGACCACGTGGTCGGTGCGGTTGCGGCCGTCGAAGATATCGGCGCGCTCGGCGTCGCCCAGAATCTCGATCGCCCCGACCGGCGCGGCTGGATCGACCGCGACAGCGGCCAGCAGCCGCGTGAAACGAGCGGCGATACGCTGCGCGGACGCCTGGTCGAACAGATCGTGGGCGTAGGTGAGGTAGCCTCCGATACCCGCCGGGGCGCCCTCGCCGGTGTAGCTGTCGCTCACGATCAGGTGCAGGTCGAACTGTGAGACCGCGGCGTCGACCGATACCGGACTGACCGACAGACCGGGCAGTTCCAGCGTCGCTTCGGCCAGATTCTGGAACGACAATCCCACCTGGAACAGCGGGTGACGCGCGGTGGAACGGGCCGGGTTCAAGACCTCGACCAGCCGCTCGAACGGGATATCGGCGTTCGCGAAGGCCGCGATCGCGTTCTCTCGCTGCCGGACCAGCAGCTCGTCGAACGGTTCGCCTGCGTCGACCCGGGTACGGAAGACCAGGGTGTTGACGAACATGCCGATGAGATCGTCGAGCACCGCCTCACCGCGCCCCGCGATCGGGGTGCCGATGGCGACATCCGCAGACCGCGACAACCGGGCCAGTAGCACCGAGAAGGCGGCTTGCACCACCATGAACAGCGTCGCGTTGTGCGCACGCGCGAGATCGACCAGAGCCCGGTGCGTTCCGGCATCGATGGCGACCTCGACCTTGCCACCCGCATACGTCTGCACGGCAGGTCGCGGCCGGTCGGTCGGCAGATCGATCCGGTCGGGCAGTCCGGCCAGATTCCGCTGCCAATGGTCGAGCTGCGTGGCCGCCATCGACGCCGGATCCGCGTCGTCGCCGAGCAGTTCGCGCTGCCAGAGGCTGTAATCGGCATACTGCACCGGCAGCGGCGGCCATGCGGGAGTGGTTGCGGCCAGTCGCGCGGTATAGGCGGTCATCAGGTCACGGGTCAGTGGCCCGAACGACGAGCCGTCGGCGCAGATGTGGTGCACCACCATGACGAGCACATGCTCGGCCACAGCCGCCTCGGCCACCCGCAACAGCGCCATCGCGACGGGTACGGCGCGGGTGACGTCGAAGGTCGTCGAGATCAGCTCGGCTACCGTCGATTCGACGTCCGCACCCGCCACGACTCGCTCGTCGAGGTGGGGCAACGCCTGCTCCACCGGGAGGATCACCTGGCCGGGGCCGTGCTCTGTCCGCGGGTAGACCGTGCGAAGGATCTCATGTCTGGCCACCACGTCGGTGATCGCCGAACGCAGCGCGGGCACGTCCAGTTCCCCGGTGAGACGGATCGCGATCGGCACGTTGTAGGCCGTTGACGTGGTGTCGAACTGATTGAGGAACCACATGCGCTGCTGCGCGGGCGAGAGCGGGATATGCGCGGGGCGCGACGTGGCTGTCAGCGGCGCACGGCCTTGCGTGCCTGTGTCTTCCTCGGCGCGCGCCGCCAACGCGGACACCGTCGGCGCCTCGAACAGCAGCCGGACCGGGACCTGTACCTCGAGCCTCGCACCGAGCCGGGTCGCGGCCTGGGTGGCGATCAACGAGTTCCCGCCCAGCTGGAAGAAGTCGTCGTCGGCGCCGAGCGGACGTGTGGGATGGAGCAGTTCGGTGAACACCGACGCGACGGCCTGTTCGAATCTTCCTGACGGAGCCCGGAACCCGGTGGCGTGCAACTGCGGCTCGGGCAGGGCCCGGCGGTCGAGTTTGCCCACCGGGGTCAGCGGGATCTCATCGAGAACGACGATCGCGGTCGGCACCATATGTGCGGGAAGGACGCGACCGAGCGCAGTGACGACCGCGGCCGTGTCCACTGTGGCGCCTGCGGCGGGAAGCACGTACGACACGAGGATGGTCGCCCCGGATCCGGAGGCGCGTCCGACGGTGACGGCGAAGTCCACCTCCGGACGGTCGCCCAGTACGGCGTCGATCTCGCCGAGTTCGATCCGGAACCCGCGGACCTTCACCTGGAAATCATTGCGTCCCACATACTCCACGGTCGGCCCACCGTCGGTGACCCGGTGGCGCACGAGGTCACCGCTGCGATACAGCCGCGCACCGGGCGGGCCGTACGGGTCGGCGACGAAGCGCGCGGCGGTCAGCCCGGGCCGGTCGTGGTAGCCACGCGCGAGCTGCGCGCCCGCGAGGTAATGCTCTCCGGTGACCCCCTCGGGCACCGGACGCAATCTGCTGTCGAGCACCAGTGAGCACATGCCGGGGATCGGTGCGCCGATCGTGACCGGGGCATCCGGAACCAGTGGTTCGCTGATGTTGGTCATGATGGTGGTCTCGGTGGGCCCGTAGCCGTTGTAGAACTCCCGGGTCCGCCTGCCCGCGATCGGCAGCACCCAGCGCCGCACCAGCTCGGGCGGGCAGGCCTCACCACCGGAGATCACCACGCGCAGTCGATCCAGGCCCGCGGGATCCATCGATGTCAACGCCGCAGGCGTGATGAACGCATGGGTCACCCGCTCCCGCCGCAGTAGCTCGGTCAGCTCTGCGCCGCCGTAGACCGTCGGTGCGACGACCACCATGGTGGTCGCGCCGCCGACCGCGAGCAGCAGTTCCAGAACCGAGGCGTCGAACGAGGGCGAGGCGAAATGCAGTGTGCGCGAACTGCTGGTCACCCGGTAGCGATCGCGCTGTTCGGCGCAGAACCCGGACAGGCCTGCCTGGCTGACCACGACACCCTTCGGGGTACCGGTGGACCCGGAGGTATAGATGACATAAGCCGGGTGCTGCGGACGCAGTGGCCGCACCCGATCACGGTCGGTGATCGGATCGGCCTTCACCGAGGCGAGTTCGTCGGCGCAGTCAGCCGAATCGAGCGCCAGCCACTCGATCGGCCCTGGCAGCGAGCCTTGTACCGCGGCAACGGTGAGACCGAGGACCGCGCGAGAATCCGCGACCATATGCGCGATCCGGTCGGCGGGATAGTCCGGGTCGACCGGCACGAACGCCGCACCGGTTTTCGCGATCGCCCATACCGCGAGCACCGATTCGGCGGATCGGGGGATTCCCACCGCAACAAGGTCTTCCGGTCCGATCCCGCGTGCGAGCAGGGCCCGCGCCAGCCGGGTGGATCGTTCGTCGAGGTCGAGATAGTCCAGTTGATCCAGCGTCTGCGTGCCGTCGGCGAGGATCACCGCGACCCCGTCGGGGTTGTTCTCGACGGCGTCGGCGAGCAGATCCGGCAGCAGGGCGATGTCGGCGTGCTCGGCGTCCACCGGACGCGGCGCGGCCCTGCCACCGACGAGGCGGGCTTCGTTGTTGTCCAGGATGTCGATATCGCCTACCGGAGCAGACGGATCGGCGGCCACCGCGGTCAGCACACGCACGAATCGGCGGGCGAAGGCCGCAACGGTGGGCTCGTCGAAAAGATCCGCGGCGTAGGCGAAGACCACGGCGATCTGTGCCGGAGCACCGTCGTCGCCATGAGTGGGCTCGACGATCACCTGGAGATCGAATTTCGCGGTGATCTCGCCGGTGTCGAGCGCGCGGACGGTCAGGCCGGGCAATTCCAGTGCGGGCTGTTCGAGGTTGTCGAACGACAAGACCACCGAGAACAAGGGGTTGCCGGTCGCGCTGCGCGCCGCGTCGACCTCCTCGACGACCCGTTCGAACGGGACGTCGGCGTTGACGAACGCCGACAGATCGGTCTCACGCACCTGATCGAGCAGGGTCGCGAAGCCGGCCGACGGCGCGACCTCGACGCGCAGGGCGAGGGTGTTGACGAACATGCCGACCAGGTCGTCGAGTACACGCTCCCCGCGACCGGCGACCGGTGTGCCGATGACGGTATCGGCGCTACCGCTCAGCCGTGCGAGCAGCACCGCGAGCGCCGCGTGCAGGACCATGAACATCGTCGCGTTGTGCTTGCGCGCGAGACCGATCAGCTGGTGGTGGACTCGGGGCTCGACGGTGATCGCCGTCGAACCGCCGCGCGCCGACGGTGTCTGCGGCCGTGGACGATCGGCCGGCAGTTCCGGTACTCCGGCGAGTCCGGCCAGTGACTCACGCCAATACTTCAGCTGCTCGGCGGCGATCGAGGTCGTGGACTCGTAGTCGCCGATGGCCGCACGCTGCCAGATCGCGTAGTCCGCGTACTGCACCGGTAGCGCCGGCCAGTCCGGTGCGGACCCGCTCGTGCGCGCGAGATAGGCGGCCATCAGGTCGCGAGCCAACGGTGCCAGCGACGCACCGTCGGCCGCGATGTGGTGCACCACCATGGCGAGCAGGTGATCGTCGCCGGAACTGAACAGCCGCAAGCGCACCGGCGCGGCAGTGGTGATGTCGAAGCCCGTCGCCATCAAGCCTGCGACTGTGCCGGTCACATCGGCGACGTCGTCCTCGACGACGAGGCCGTCGGGAAGTACCTCCCGCACCGGCAGGATCTGCTGGTATGGCAATCCGTCGGCGTCGGCGGGGAACCGCGTCCGCAGCGCCTCGTGGCGCTCGAGAACATCGCAGACGGCGGCGCCGAGCGCGGTGCGGTCCAGCCGACCGGACAACCGGATCGCGAACGGCATGTTGTAAGCGCCGGACTCCGGTTCGATCCGGTTGAGTACCCACATTCGCTGTTGCGCGAGTGACAGCGGCACCCGCGCCGGGCGTTGCCTACGGACCAGTGGTGCACGAGTGCTGCCGTGCCGGGAGCTCATCCGGGTGGCGAGCGCGGACACCCGGGGTGCGTCGAAGAGGTCACGTACGGAGACCTCGGTGTCGAGGGCTTCGTTGAGGCGGGCAACCACCCGCGTGGCGAGCAACGAGTTTCCGCCCAGTGCGAAGAAGTCGTCGTCGGCACCGACACGCTCCACGCCGAGCAGATCCGCGAAGACCCCCGCGACGGCTTGCTCCTTCGGATCGGTCGGCGGCCGGAACTCACCGACCTCGAACACCGGCTCCGGCAACGCCTGGCGATCCAATTTGCCGCTGGCGTTCAACGGCAGATCCGCGAGGACGACGACTGCGGACGGCACCATGTACGCGGGCAAGAATTCGGCGGCGGCGTCGAGCAGATCTCGCTGCTCCATCGTGTGCCCCGGTCGCGGCACCGCATAGGCCACCAACCGGTCGCCGACATCCGACGGCCGCACCATGGCCACCGCCTGGCTCACCCCCGGCTGCGCGAGCAATGCCGACTCGATCTCACCGAGCTCGATCCGCTGGCCACGGAATTTCACCTGAAAGTCGGTGCGCCCCAGGTACTCGAGCCGCGCCGGTTCGGCTGTGCTCGGCGCGCGCCAGACCACCAGATCGCCGGTGCGATACATCCGCGCGCCGGTGTCGAAGGGGTTCGCGACGAATCGTCCGGCGGTCTGCGCGGCCTGGCTGAGATAGCCGCGTGCCAGCTGGTCGCCCGCCAGATAGAGTTCGCCGCGCACACCCGCCGGTACCGGTCGCAGCCGCGAGTCCAGCACATACACTCGCGTATTCCATTGCGGGAGCCCGATCGGGACACTCGCCTGCGTGCCGTCGCCCGCCGGCCAGTAGGTGACCGATACCGCGGCCTCGGTGGGCCCGTACAGATTGTGCACCTGCGCCTCGGTGACGGCCCGGACCGCGCGCACGGTTTCCGGGGGCAGCGCCTCGCCGATGACGAAGATGTCGCGCAAGCTCTCCAGGGCCGTGGCCGGGGCATGTGCGGCAAACACGGTCAGCATCGAGGGGACGAAATCGGTCACCGTGACACGGTGGGCGGCAATGAGCTGCGCGAGGTACTCCGGATCCCGGTGCCCGTCGTGATCGGCGACGACCAGTTCGGCGCCCGCCCGCAGTGGCATGAGATAGCCCCACAGTGAAACGTCGAAGGTGGTTGCTGTCTTCTGCAGGTACACATCCCCCAGATGCATCGGATACTGCGCGAGCATCCAACGGATCTGGTTGTCGATCGCCGCGTGCGACACCGCGACACCCTTGGGGCGGCCGGTCGAACCGGAGGTGAAGATCACGTACGCGGGATGCTGCGGCAACACCGGGCGCAACAACTCATCGGCACCGATCGGCGTACCGGACAGCAGCGCAGTACCGATGGTGTCCATCCGCAGCACCGCGACGTGCTGCGGCATCCGCGGCGCATCGGCACCGGTGGTGAGCACACACACGGGCCGGGCGGTATCGAGTACATGCGCGATCCGCTCGATCGGATGATCGGGATCGACGGGCACGTAGGCACCGCCCGCGGTGAGGATCGCGTACATGCCGACCACGAGGTCGACCGAACGCCGGACAGCGAGGCCGACCAGCGTCTCCGCACCGACGCCGTGGCTGATGAGCACACGCGCCAGCCGGTTGACCCTGGTATCGAACTCGGCGTAGGTGAGGGCGGTGTCCGCGTACCTGAGGGCGACCGCGCCGGGGTGCCGTGCGACCGCGCGCCGGTAGCCGGCGAGAACAGGTTCGGTGACCAGAGGATGGTCGGTGGCGTTCCAGTCGGCCAGAATGGCGACGCGCTCGTCGGTGTCGAGCAGGTCGATATCGCCGACGACCTGGTCCGCAGATTCCGCGACGGCCGCGAGTATCGCGCCGAGCCGCCGGGCGAACCCCGCCACCGTCGCCGCCTCGAACAGGTCGGTGGCGTAGGTGAACGCCGCGGAGATCCCCGCGGGGCTGCGGCCGTCGGCACGCGGCACCATGGTCAGTTCGAGGTCGACCTTGGCCAGCGGCACCGCCATATCGACGGTGGAGACGGTCAGCTCGGGTAGCTCCAGTGCCTCGGACGCGAAGTTCTGGAACGTCAGCATCACCTGGAACAGCGGATGATGCGCACCCGACCGGACCGGATCGAGCAGTTCCACCAGTCGCTCGAACGGCACATCGACGTGGCCGAAGGCTTCGATGTCGCGGGTGCGGACGTGCTCGAGCAATTGGGTGAAGGTGTATTCGGCGTCGACCTCGGTGCGCAGGGCGACGGTGTTGACGAACATGCCGATCAGCTCGCTCAGCGACGCGTCGGCACGGCCGGCCACCGGTGTCCCGACGCAGATGTCACGAGTACCCGACAACCGGGCGAGCAGTAGCGCGAACGCCGTGTGCACCACCATGAACAGCGTGCCGTCGTGGCGCTGCGCCAGCCGCTCCAGCGCCGCGTGCACGGTCGCGTCGATCTCGAATTCGCTGGTCGCGCCGCGACCGGAGAACACCGCCGGACGCGGATGGTCGGCGGGCAGATCCAGATGCTGCGGCAGACCCGCAAGCCGATCGCGCCAGAACGCGATCTGGCGCGCGAGCAGTGCGGTCGGATCGGATTCGTCGCCGAGCATCTCCCGCTGCCACAGCGTGTAGTCGGCGTACTGCACCGGCAGTGGCTGCCAGGCCGGTGCCGAGCCCAGCGCGCGGGCAGAGTACGCGGTCATCAGATCGCGAGCCAGCGGTGCCATGGATGTGCCGTCACCAGCGATGTGGTGCATCACGCTGATCAGCACATGCTCGTTCTCGCCCACCCGCAGCAACCGCAGCCGGATCGGCGGTGCCGCGGTGACATCGAATCCCGCGAGCACGGTGTCCAGGACCCGCTCGGCCAGTTCGGATTCGGTGCTCGCGACAACGAGCAGCTCTGGCGTCGCCAGCGGGTCGGCAGGGCTGTGCACACGCTGGGTGCCGATGCCGTCGTGCTCCGGATAGCTGGTCCGCAACACCTCGTGCCGCGCCACGAGGTCGGTGATCGCGGCACGCAGTGCGGGCTCGTCCAGCTGCCCGGTCAACCGGACGGCCAGCGGAATATTGTTGGTGGCGGCCATCGGGTCGAACCGGTTGAGGAACCACATCCGCTGCTGCGCATACGACAGCGGTATGCGGTCGGGTCGGGCGACCGGACGCGGTGCGGAGTAGGACCGGTCGGCCGAGGCCTGCACGCGTGCGGCCAGCTTCGCCACCGTCGGCGCCTCGAACAGCCAGGCGACCGGCACGCGAGTACCCGACACCGTGCCCAGGCGCGCGGTCGCCTGTGTCGCGAGCAGCGAATTGCCGCCGAGTTCGAAGAAGTCGTCGTCGGCGCCGACGCGAACGTCATCGCCTGTGTCGGCTGACATGAGCAGTTCGGTGAAAATCGCCGCGACCTGCTGCTCGGCGGGTGTCGCGGGCGCACGGAACTGCCGGGTGCGCAACACCGGGGCGGGCAATGCGGCGCGATCCAATTTGCCCACCGGGGTGAGGGGCAGTTCGTCGAGGACGGTGATCGCCGCGGGGATCATGTACGTCGGCAACGTCTCGGCGAGGAACTCGGCGAGTTCGCCGGTGTCCACGGCTACCCGCCCCGCGCCGGGTTCGCTCGGCGAGCACGAGCGCGGCAGCACATAGGACGCCAGCGCGCTGCCCGTCGGGAGTGCCACACCCAGTGTGGCGGCGTAATCGATGTCCGGGTGGGCGGTCAGCGCGGCATCGATCTCGTGCAGTTCGATGCGCAGGCCGCGGATCTTCACCTGGAAATCGACACGACCGTGGTATTCCAGAACCCCGGACACGGTCCGCCGCACCATATCTCCGGTGCGGTACATCCTGGTACCGCTGTCCTCCCCCATCGAGAACGGATCGGCCACGAAACGCTCGGCGCTGAGCCCGCGGCGGTGCAGGTACCCCTGCGCGAGCGCCGGCCCCGCCAGATACAGCTCACCGACTGTCCCGTCGGGCACCATGCGCAACCGCGAATCCAGCACGTACGCGGCCATACCCGGCACCGTGGTGCCGATATGCACCGAATCCCCGGCCAGCAGCGCGGCGGTGCTGGCGAAGATGGTGGTCTCGGTGGGGCCGTACACGTTGAACACGCGACGACCACCCCGCGCCCACCGATCCACCAGTTCGGAACGGAGCCGGTCACCGCCACACAGAACGGCACGCAGTTCGTCCAAGCCGGTCGGATCGACCGATTCCAGCGCGGCCGGGGTGATGCACAGATGCGTGACGCGTTCGCGCAGCAGCAGCTCGGCGAGTTCGGTGCCGCCGAACACCATCGGCGGCACCACGACCAGCGTGGCACCGGCGGTGAAGGCGAGCAGCATCTCGATCACCGAGAAGTCGAAGCTCGGCGAACACAGATGCGTCACCCGCGAGTCCCGGTCGACACCGCGCAGCGAGATCTCCGATGCGGCCAGGGTGGCCAGCCCGGCATGGGTCACCGCGACACCCTTCGGTTTTCCGGTGGATCCCGAGGTGTAGATGACGTACGCGACGTGCTGGTGGGTCAGCGGCCGTACCCGATCCTGATAGGACACCGGGTGCCCGGCGCGCGCCGCGACGCTCGTGCGGACCGCGATGTCGTCGACCGCGATCCATTCGATCCCGGCACTCGGCAGCTCGCCACGGTGGGCCTCGGCGGTGATCCCGACCGCCGCACCGGAGTCCGCCAGCATGTGGGCGATCCGCTCGGTCGGGTAGCCGGGGTCCACCGGAACGTAGGTCGCACCGGTCTTGGCGATCGCCCACACCGCGAGCACGGACTCCACCGAGCGAGTGATGGCCACTGCGATGAAGTCGCCTGGTCCGAGCCCGCGTTCGATCAAATATCGAGCCAACCGCGAGGACGCCTCGTCGACCTCGCGGTAGGTCAGGGTGCGCTGGTCAGCGGCATCGCCGGTCGGGTTGTCACGAATCGCGACCGAATCGGCTGCCGTGTCGACCATTGCGGTCAGCAGATGGACCAGCAGCAGGCTACGAGAGCGGCGATTGGTGGTACGGCGGCGCCCCGAAGAGCGAGTGGCAGTCATACGGGGGGCGGTTCACTCTCAGGGTCGATCCGGTCCGCCGGGTACCGGAGCCGACGGCGATTTCGCGCCGCGCGGCCTCACCCGAGCGTGTTTTGTTCGGACCTTATCGACGCCTTGACATGGCATGTTTTCCACGACTGGGAAGGCAATCGCCACCTCACCTCACCGCCCGAGCCGACAGCGACCGGCCTGCGCGGGGTTCGCGCCGACCGGCTACTCGAGCCACGCGGTGCTACGGGGCCTACTGGCACATCGTCAGTGCTTCACACACTTCGATCACAGGTCAGGGCGGCTTCGATGGCCAGGGTTTCGCCTGAGGCCTCGATGCGGACGTTGTCGCGGCCGAAGGCGTGCAGGAGCAGTTCGGCGGGTTCACCGCGAAGCACCACTTCGTCGGTATCGGCGCCGGCGCTGACACGGCGTCCGCCCGGGGCCTCGAGAACGAC
This sequence comes from Nocardia sp. NPDC059180, assembly GCF_042754945.1. Taxonomy (NCBI): domain Bacteria; kingdom Bacillati; phylum Actinomycetota; class Actinomycetes; order Mycobacteriales; family Nocardiaceae; genus Nocardia; species Nocardia sp. NPDC059180. The sequence continues at coordinate 455,068 of NZ_JBHZBU010000003.1, read as the reverse complement.
CGCCACGGGACAGTTGCGGTAGGACATGCGCGCGGTGCGGGTCACCAGCTTCCAGAGCTGGTCCTGGTCGGCCGCGGGCAGCTCACGGGGCTCCCATTCCTCCGCGGCACGGCGAACGTCCTCGTGGTGGATGAACATCTCGGACAGATTCACCACCGCATCGACCGGACGCAGCGGCGACCACCAGGGCGGTCCGCTGCGCACTTCGTCGATCAGTTCCGGAAACGGGCGTTGTGCGGCGTCGGCCTGCACCCGATCGAGATACCCGGCGAACCGTTTGATCAGGATGCCGGGCGCCGCGTCGGGGCGCCGCTCCCGAACCACCAGATGCGCGGCCAGATCTCGGACGGTCCATTCCCCGCACAACGTCGACGCGTCGGGCCCCGCTGCGATCATCGCGTCGGCCAGTGCCAGCCGTTCGCGTCGAGCCATGCTCATCTATCGACCCTAACACCGGCCGAGCAGCCGCCCTGACGGTCACCGACCGCTCCGGCGCACCGGCGCAGACCCCGCAAACCACCACCACACAGCCGATGCGGCGGCCCGGTCCGCCACCCTGCGGGAATAGCTCCGCACGCCCCCGCGTTCCTTTGGTTGCCATGTCCACCATATGGGTGGACGAGAGGAGGAGGGCATCGTGCAGTTCGGAATCTTCACCGTCGGGGACGTCACCGTCGATCCAACGACCGGCCGCGCCCCGAGCGAAGCGGAGCGGATCAAGGCCATGGTCGCGATCGCGCTGCGGGCCGAGGAGGTCGGGCTGGATGTCTTCGCCACCGGTGAGCATCACAATCCGCCGTTCGTGCCGTCATCGCCGACGACGATGCTCGGCTATGTGGCCGCCCGCACCCAGAATCTGCGGCTGTCCACCGCGACGACCCTGATCACCACCAATGATCCGGTGAAGATCGCCGAGGACTTCGCGATGCTGCAGCACCTGGCCGACGGCAGGGTGGATCTGATGCTCGGCCGCGGCAACACCGGCCCGGTGTACCCGTGGTTCGGCAAGGACATCCGCGACGGCATCCCGCTGGCCGTGGAGAACTATCACCTGTTGCGCAGGCTGTGGCGTGAACCCAAGGTCGATTGGCAGGGCAAGTTCCGTTCGCCGCTGCAGGGCTTCACCTCGACGCCCGCGCCACTGGATCAGACCCCTCCGTTCGTCTGGCACGGTTCGATCCGTTCGCCGGAGATCGCCGAGCAGGCCGCCTACTACGGTGACGGTTTCTTCCACAACAACATCTTCTGGAACAAGGAGCACACCGCCCAGATGGTGGCGCTGTACCGGCAGCGCTTCGAGCATTACGGCCACGGCGCCGCCGACCAGGCGATCGTCGGGCTCGGCGGGCAGGTGTTCATGGCCGAGACCGAGGCCGCGGCCAAGAAGTTCTTCCGCCCTTACTTCGACAACGCGCCCGTCTACGGGCACGGGCCGTCGATGGAGGAGTTCACCGAGTTGACCCCGTTGACCGTGGGCACGCCGGAGCAGGTGATCGAGCGGACGCTCGGGTTCGCCGACAATGTGGGTGATTACCAGCGTCAGCTGTTCCTGCTCGACCATGCCGGGCTTCCGCTCGAGGTGGTGCTCGAACAGATCGAGATCCTGGGCCGCGAGGTGGTTCCGACGCTGCGCAAGGAGTTCGAGACTCGACGTCCGGCGCATGTGCCCAGCGATCCGCCCACGCACGCGAGCCTGGTCGCGGCCGGGCCGCAGGCGCCGCACCGCCTGGTCGAACCTGCCCGTGAGCGTGTGCTCGCCGCAGCGAATGAGGAGTGAGGCGATGACACGTCGAGTTGTGGTGCTCACCGCGGGGCTGTCGCAGCCGTCGTCGAGCAGGCTGCTGGCCGATCAGCTGGCCGATGCCGTATCGGCGGCGGTGACCGCGCGCGGCGAAGCCGTCGAATTCGAGGTGGTCGAACTTCGTGATCTGGCCACCGAATTGGCGACGACCGTCATCACCGGCGGACTGCCGACACCGGCGGTCGCCGCGGTTCGGGAGCAGGTGTCGGCCGCCGATGGGGTCATCGCCGTGACGCCGGTATTCGCCGCGAGCTACAGCGGCCTGTTCAAAATGTTCATCGACGTCCTCGATCCGGAATCGCTCAACGGGATGCCGGTGCTGATCGCCGCCACCGCGGGCACGCCACGGCATTCGCTCGTGCTCGAGCACGCCATGCGACCGCTGTTCACTTATCTGCGGGCCGTCGTCGTGCCCACCGGAATCTTCGCCGCCACCGAAGATTTCGGTTCGCCGGGGCTCGGCGAGCGGGTGCACCGGGCCGCCGCGGAGTTCGCGACGTTGATCGTCGCCGAACAGACCGCGGTCGCGGGCTTCGTGCCGGACGAACCACGCAGGCAGCGTCACTCCGGCAACTCGCTCGCGACACCGACACCCTTCGCCCAGCTACTGGCAGGCCATACCGGACACACCGGGAACGGGCATTCCCGCGCATAACGCATAGGCGTCCACCGTCGGTTCCACACCGTCGGTGGACGCCTCGCGTAGCGGCGACCGAGAGCCCGCATCTACCCATACGCTCGTAGAACTGCCTCGGACGTCGTAGATTCGAGGCAATACGCGAAGCGAAGGGGTTGCCATGGCGGGCAAGCGCACGATCCTCACCGCGGGGTTGCGGCGGCTGTCGGTGCTGCTGTCGGAGATGCGCGAGCAGGCGAATCTGACCAAGGAGGAGGTCAGCGCCAAGACCGGTATCAACGTCACCACGCTGTACCGGATCGAACGCGCGCAGGCACGGCCGCAGCGGCGCACCCTGCTGACGATGCTGGACCTGTACGGCATCGACGATCAGCGGCGCGAGGACGCGCTGGAATTGCTGACCGACGCGCAGAAGCCGGGAATGTCACGGCCGTACGAGGCCAGTCTCACCGAAGTCTATGCGGCGTATATCAATTTCGAGTCCGTGGCGCTGTCGGCGCGGCACTACCAGACCTCGTATGTGCCCGGTCTGCTGCAAACCGAGCAGTACGCGCTGGCGGTGATCGATACGTCGATGCCGAAGGTCGACGCCGCGATCATGGAGCGCAGGGCGCGCGCCCGGATGGACCGCGCGGCGGTGCTGACCAAGGACGAACCGCTGGAACTGTGGGTGGTGCTGGACGAGGCCGCGATCCGGCGCGTCGTCGGCGGACCGGAGATCATGCGCGGACAGCTGCATCGACTGCTGGAAGAAGTGCTGAAAAAGAATGTGATCCTGCAGATCCTGCCGTTCGACGCGGGCGCCCATCCGGGGATGGCAGGCGCGTTCACCCTGCTGGACTTCCATGATCCCGCCGACCCGGAACTGGTGTACGTGGAGAGCATCTCCGGCGACGCGCTGATCGAGGGACATAACGAGATCCGGCGATTCGGCGTCATATTCGACCAGCTGCGCGCCATGGCGCTGAGCCCGCGCGATTCCGCCGCACTCATTTCCGAGGCCGCGAGCAACTTGAGCTAACGCCTGCTGGCGCGGCGGTAGCCGATGGCCGCCGGGATCGCGAACACCACGATCGTGCCCACCGACCAGGCCAGCGTCGCCAGCAGCGGCTCACGAACCGGCCCGCCGAGCGACAGCCCGCGCATGGCGTTGATGGCATGGCTCATCGGCTGATGCTCGACGATCGGGCGCGCCCACCCCGGATACGCGGCCAAGGGCACGAAACCGGTGCTGAAGAACATCATCATCGACGAACCCAATGAAATCGCCTCGACCACGGCTGCTCTCGCCCCGAACACCGCGACCGTGGTCACCGCGGTCGCGAATGCCAGCCCGAACAACAACGGCACCATCAGCAGCGCCACCGCCGCAGCGATTCCCTGTTCGAACCGGAAACCGAGCACCACACCCACTGCGAAAAGCACCACCGTGCAGGTCAGGATGCGCACACCCTCGGCAACGATCCGCGCCGCCAACCCGGAGGCGCGATGCACCGGAAGTACCCAGAACCGCGCAAGCAGACCGGCGTCGCGTTCCCGGCCGAGGGTGATCGCACCGGCCAGCGAACCCGACATCACCCCGACCAGCGCCACCATCGGCACCGAACCGTAGAGCGCGCTGGCACCGGAGAACGCGGTGATCTGCTTGCCGAGGACGGTCTGCAGCATCACCAGCAGCAGGGCCGGGAACAGCAACGACTGCATGAGCGTCAGCGGGTCGCGCCACCAGCGCAGCAAGAGTCGTTTGGCTTGGATGAGGGTTTGCGGCACCACCCGGCGCAGGGTCTCGGTCGTGCCGGTGACCGCGGGCAGCTCATGCACTCGTTCGGGTTCGGGTGTCGCGGTGGTCATCGCCTGCGCACCGATTCCGCCACGGCCAGGCTGCCGAACACCAGCATCAGCCCGAATACCCAGGCGAGCGCCGGACCCATGATCGGCCAGTCCACCGCACCCGCGTTGCCGGTCGAGTCGCCTGCGAGCGCGCGCAGGGCGTCGATGAACCGGGAGATCGGCTGATAGGTCGCGAAACCCTGGATCCAGGACGGGAATTGGTCGGCCGGGGCGAACCCGGTCGACACCATGCCGAGGATCAGTTGCGGCAGCACCAGGAACTGGGTGGTCGCCTCGGGATTGCGCGTCAACCGGCCCAACCAGTCCGCGCCCAGCGCGAACGCGGCCGCGATCAGCAACGACAACGCGAGAAACCCCGCGGTGTGCCACCAGCTGCCGTAGAACCGGAATCCGATCACCGTGCCGCACACCACCGCCGCGGCCAGCGACACCGCGGTGCGGAACAGCGCCGCGGACATGCGTGCGGCCAGCGGCGCGGTCGCGGCGATCGGCATCGAACCGAACCGCGTGTCCAAGCCGTCGCGGGCGTCGGTGGCGGCCCGCAGGGCGGCCGAGCCCGCACAGAACGCCACCGACTGCATCACGATCATCGGCATCAGGAACTGCGCGTAACTACTGAGCCCGTGACCGTAGAAGCTCATCACCATGTTCAGCGGAACGTAGAAACCCAGCGTGAACACCGTCGGGGCCAGCACGGCGGTCAGCAGTTCGCCATTACGCCAGGACGGCCGGACCAGCCGGCAAGTGAGCACCCACCACTGCCGTGCGATGCCCGCGTGCACCGCGACCCGGCGACCGACCGGCGCGCTCACCACCTCGGACCTGAACTCGACACCTGCTCATCGTCCTCCGATCGGCGGCGCGAGACCACCACATCGCGGTCACGGCGTGGGGCGCTACTCGGCGGTGCGTGTGAAAGCCCACACCAAGTGGCCGACCGCGGGGCATCGCGGGGCGAGCAACGAGCTCCGGAGCCAACTGCCGTCAGCACGAAATCGACCTCTGCCCAGCGGTTTCGACCACGAAGGCGCTCGATATGCCGGATGTTTCGCCAGCCCGTTCACGAAGGTGACGAGACAAGTTCGGATCGGTAACGTATCCGTCGATGAACAGCATGGAAGCCCGGTTGGGTGAGGCGGCGCGGACGGTACCGCTCCCGCACCCGTGGGACCTGAACGCCTACCTCGCTCAGGTGGCCGCCTACCGGAGCAGGCCGCTGTCGCTGCAGCCCGTGCACCGGTCGGTGCTGGCCGATATCGGTTGCGGCGGTAACGGGTTGTGGATCGCGCGCAAATACGACGACATCATCGTCTACGACGCGGCGGCGTCCGGCCGCAACACCGAGCACATCGTGTTGCACGCCGTCGGCCATATGCTGCTCGGACACGGCGATCTCGACGCACCCGCGGCGGAACTGTCCCCCACATTGGCCTCGGTGCTGTCGTCGATGTCGCCCGGATCGGTCGCTCATGTGCTCGGCCGCGACGATTTCGGCGACGAACGCGAACGCGACGCCGGCGTCTTCGCGGAGATGACCATGGTCTACGCGACCCTGCCGCGCCGCAAACAACGCTCGTTCCGCCTGTTCGGTCGCGGTCGCTGAGGCCTGCCGCGCCCGCTCACCACTCCCCTGCGGCGTCGGGCAGTCTGCGGTTGCCGACCCGCAATTCCACGATGAGGTCCTGATAGGTGTCGGCGACTTCGTGTAACCGCACCCAGGCGTCGTAGTAGACCGTGTCCGGCGCATGCGCCGATGCCACGAAGGCGTGCACGGTCAGCTGCGCCATCCGGTCGACGATATTGCCGACCGTTTCGGTGTGCATCCGCGCCGTTCCGTGCGGTATCGGCGTCGCAAGCGTCACCCAGCGGTCGATCGCGCGGACCAGCTGCCCACGCCGCCGATCCACCTTCGCCAGGGCGCTGACCGGGGTGCGCTCGCGCAGCTCGTGCAGCTGGGTCAGCTCACCGGCGGCGTCCAGCATCGGGTGATCGGCGTGCGGCAGACCGCGGCACGCGGCGAGCACCAGCTCCTTGCTCGGAATCACCGGTACCACCTCGCCCTCGCGCGTCCCCGGCGCACTAGGGACCGAGGCTCCGACTGTCGCCGCCGCCTCGGACTCGGTGCACCGTTCACCCCGATAGCGTCCACCACTTCCCGGCAGCCGTCACCGTTTTCCGCAACTCTCGGTGTCACCGATCGGCGAGCTGCCCGAATCGCCTGTTTTCGGCAGCGGATTCAGGCCGAAACGCGCGAGGCCGAACCGGCGAGATAGTCCGGTCCGCCGACGTAGGTGGTGGTGCCGGACTCCGCGGTACTCGAAGCGGCAGCCGCCACCGCGGCGGCGAATTCACCGATCGTCGGCAGCTCGGCGTGATCACGGCGCGCCGAGACCGCATCCGGGTCCCGCCGTTCCAGCAGCCGCACGATGATGGTGCCGTCGATCATGTCGCCGGACACGATGAGCACCCGGATATCGCGCTCGGCCAGTTCCGGGATCATCGCGCGCAAGGCGTCCTCGCCGGCGCGTTTGCTAGCCGCGATGGGCTCGTAGTCGGCAGGCACCGGCTTGCGTCCGTGAAAGTGCGCCTGATGGCTGGTGACGAAGACGATGCGGGAGCCGGCGGGCATATGCGGCAAGGCCAGCCACACCAACCGCACCTGCGCGTCGCGGTTGATCGTCATCGCGTAATCCGGTGCGGCGCCGCGTTCGAGCCCGCCCGACGCGTTGAGCACCAGCACGTCCAGCTGCCCGTGCCGCTCGATCACCGCGTCGATCAGGGTCTGCGTCGAGGCTTCGTCGCAGATATCGGCGCCCGCGATGGACGCGGCGCCGCCGGTCGCGATGATCTCGGTCGCCAGCGTCTCGGCGCGTTTGCGCTTCTCGCGGTAGTTGATGACGACATGGTCGCCGCCTGCCGCGAGCACCCGCGCCGTTTCGGCGCCGATGCCGCGCGAGGCGCCCGTGATCACGACCGTGCGCTGCGCTCCCTTCGCTTCCGATGCCGCCTTCGCCTCGGATTCGCCCATCCGGCACGCCTTCCCGTCCATACCCGGCACAATGCTTCTGATTTAGAATCACTATGGTGGTTCTAAATGAGAAGCGCAAGTGAGGCGACGCCGTCGCGCGGACAGCACGATCCGGCCCACGCGCCGATGCTGGCGGCCATGGATCTACTCGGACAGCGCTGGGTGCTGCGCGTGATCTGGGAACTGGAACCGGGCAGGCTCGGCTTCCTGGAGCTGCGCCGACGCATGGGCAACTGCTCGTCGAGCATGTTGTCGACGCGCTTACAGCACCTGCAGACCGCGGGCCTGGTCACCAAGAACGCCGATAAGACCTACGAACTCACCCCGGCGGGCACCGATCTCGGCGAGGCGCTCGAACCGCTGTGGACCTGGTCGCAGCACTGGACACCAACGGCGACCGACTCGCCGGGCGAACCATAGCGCCGCCCGGCGAGTTCACCGGATCACTTGAGGCGAATGCTGGAGAAGTGCGCCGTCTTCGGCGTCGGCGCCGCCGTCAGATACAGCGCGTCGGAGTCACCGAGGGAAGCACCGTTGCCGAATTCCAGCCCACGCAGACCCGGCACCGACAGCGGGGCGCCCGCGGTGTCGCGCACATAGTCGACGAACTCACCGGTGGTGTCGTCGTAGGCGAGGATGCGGCCCGCGCCACCGGTATTGCCGATCAGCAGCTTGCCACTGAGCGGACCGAAGGTAGACGGCGTGACGGTCACCGCCCACGGCGCGTTGAGCCTGCCACCGTCATCGAGGATGCGGACCAGGGTGCCGTCGGCGGCGAACTCGGCGACCTTGCCCTTGGCAGGCTTGTCCGCGTCGGCGCCCTCGGCCACCTGGCGTTCACCGACCGCGAACTCTTCGGGGTCATCGGAATCGGGCGTGGTCACCGCGTAGGAGACGAAGACCCGGTCACCGACGGTGCTGATGTTGAACGGCGCCGCATCGCCCGGCACCGCCTTGCGGCCGAGTTCCGGCTTATCGGCGTCGACCGCCTCGCCGGTGGCGAACGGGTTGGCGAATCCGGAGGTCGCCACCGGCTGCCAGTTCTTGTCGAAGGTGCGCACCTGCGGTTCGGCGCCGAAATCGGCGGCCAGCAGTGTGTCACCCGAGGGCGCCAGCGCGATACCGAAGAACGCCATTTTCTGCGCCGAACCGTCGAACACCAGGTTCGCCGGACCGTCATGACGGATGACGGCACCGTCGGGCGCCACATCGGTCCACGCGGAGATCCTGCCGGAATCGGTGGCGATGATGTTGCGGGCCGATCCGGTCAGCAGCAGTGGGGGTACGCCTTCGAACGGAACCGGCTGATCACGCACGACGAACAGGTCCGAATTCGGCGGCGCCGGGTTCGCCACGACGCCGGTCACGGTGCCCGCACTCTTGTCCGAGGTATCGGAATCGGCGCCGGGCACTGTCATCGCCGCGAAACCGTCCTGGGACAGGGTGCGCAGTTCGGGCTTCGCCGCCGAACGGACGTCACCGAGGAAACCGAAGGCCTTGCCGCCCGCACCGACCAGGAAGTGGCCGCCCGCCCGGTCGGCGAACCCCCACGCGTTCACCAGCTCGGACACCGTGACCGCGGCATGCGCGTCGGCGTCGCCCGCGGCAAGGGCGGTGAGTACATAACGGTTGTCGTCCAGCGCGAAGTCATCGGTCCCGGAATCGGCATCCGAGCAGGCGGCGGCGACCACGAGCGCGGCACCGAGTGCCGAAACGCGCAGCAGATTCTTGCGCGCGCGTGAGCGCCAGTTACCGGAATCGGCCCGGTGTCCGTACAGCATTCTTGTCCCTTCCGACAACACAGCCCCTCACCCATCAGGCGTGGCTCACCTTAGCGTGTAAGAAACAAGGGAGCCGGGAAACATCGCCTCCGCCATGGGTTTAAGCTGGCCGCCGTGGTCGAACCCCAGCCGCCCGTCGCGCCCCATCCCGATATCGCCCCGCTGGCCCCTTTGCTCGGCACCTGGCGCGGTACCGGACACGGCGAGTACCCGACGATCGCGTCGTTCGACTACCTGGAGGAAATCCATTTCGGCCATATCGGCCGGCCATTCCTCACCTACCGGCAACGCACCCGCGCCGCCGACGACAACCGCCCGCTACATGCCGAAACCGGGTATCTGCGGTGCCCGCGACCGGATCGTGTCGAACTGATCCTGGCGCATCCGACGGGGATCACCGAAATATGCGAGGGCGGGCTCATCGTCTCCGACGGCGAAATTCGTTTCGAATTCGAGTCGACGAATATCGGGCTCAGCAGCACCGCGAAATCGGTGACCGCACTCGGCCGCTCGATTCGGCAATCCGGCGACGTCATCGACTACACGTTGCGGATGGCGGCCGTTGGCGAGCCACTGCAACACCATCTGGCAGCAACGCTGCGGCGCGCCTGACCTGCTCGGCACCCTCCTCGCTCGGATAACGGGAGGGTCACGAATCGGTCGTGGCTAGGGTCACGATTTCCGGTCGGATATACGGTCGGCCACATTCTTCTTGTCTCGGCCCGTAGTTAGCGCTTAGGTTGGCCTCAACAGCAAACATCCAGTCATTCTCTGGCGAATTCACTTGCCGCAACGAGGCTGCAGCACGAGCTCTTCCCGCACACCCTGATTCGAGGGAGCCGGCTATGAAGCGTTCTACCCTTGTCCTCATCACCGCCGGAATGATTTTGAGCGGCGCCGGCGTCGTCGAAATCATCGGCACCGACACCGCGGCTTCTGGTGGCGCCGTTCATCCGGCCGTCATCCGCGAGACCGAACCGGTGCGTGAATCCCCCGAGAGTTATCCGAACGCGACAGTCTTCGCAGGCCCCGCGGCCCAGCTCTTCTCCGCCACCTACCTCACCGCTGCCGTACAGCTGCGTTCGGCGTTGTCGGCAGCGGACCGACCTCTCAGTAGCCCGGCGGCAGCGCCGCGAACATATCCCGGGTGACGGCGACGGCGTGATCGGAGCTTCCGCCCTTCACCAGCAGCGTCGCGAATGCGAGATCACCGCGATAGCCGATGAACCATGAGTGTGAGCCGCCGTCGACCTCGGCCTCACCGGTCTTGCCGTGCACCTCGCCCTGGTCGGCGATCCGGCCTGCGGTGCCGCCGGTGACCACCTTGCGCATCATCATCCGCAGGCCGTCGATCACGGCCGGGTCGACGGCGGGCCGGTCACCGTCCACGGTGGTCTCGCGCCCCGCGATCAGATAGGGCACCGGCACGGAGCCGTGCGCGACCGTGGCGGCGACCAGCGCCATCGCGAACGGGCTGACCACGACGCGGCCCTGTCCGATTCCGTCCTCGGCACGCTGGACCTCATCGTCGGCGGATGGCACCGAACCCGACGCCGTCGGCAGCCCGGCCACCGTGTAGACCGGCCCGATCCCGAACGCGGCCGCCATATCGTGCAGCGCGTCCGCCGACAGCCCGCTGGCCAGCTTCGCGAACGTGGTGTTGCACGAGCGTTCATAGGCGGTCGCCATCGGCACGCTGCCCACGGTGAAGTGGTCGTAGTTGGGGATGGTTCGCTCACCGATCACGGTCTGGCTCGGGCACGGCAGCACGGTGTCGGGGGTAGCGAGGCCCTCGGTCATCGCCGCCGCCGCGGTGACGGTCTTGAAAATCGAACCAGGCGGATACTGGCCGATGGTCGCGACCGGGCCGTCGCGATCGGCGGCCTCGTTCTGCGCGACCGCGACGATCGCGCCGGTCGACGGCTCGATCACCACCATCATGGTCTGCTCCTTGCGCAGCGACACCGCGTACTGGGCGGCGTTCTGCACATTGCGGTCGACGCTGAGCGAGAACGACGGCGCGGGCTGCGCGGCCACCTCGGTCAGTACTCCGGTCTCGACGCCGTTGGCGTTCTCCAGAACCACACTCCAGCCCGCCTTGCCGTCGACCTCGTCGATCACCGTCTGCCTGACCTGCGTCATCAGATCGGGTGCGAAGCCGCGCTCGGTGGGCACCAGATCCCACTCCTGGGTCAGCGTCACCCCGGGCAGGCCGATGAGATCAATGCTGACCTGGTCGAATTCGAACTCGCTCAGCTTGGCGACGGTGTAGGCGCCCTGCGCACGGCGGGCCGCGTCGAGAATCGCCGATGCGGTCAGATCCTTGTCGAACCGGATCAGCGCGGCCGAGAGCGCACCGGCCACCGAGCCCGGGTCGGATGCGTCGGCGGCGCGGAAGCTCACCCTCGAGACCTTGCCGGGGATCAGCACGTCGCTGCCGGACTGTTCGTTGACTCTGGCGCGCGGTGCCGGTTCCGAACGCAGCGCCATCTCCTGGGTGTCGCCGAGTTCTGGATGGATGTTCGACGAGGTCCAGCGCACCATCCAGCGTCCGTCGGTGCGGGCCATCTGCAGTTTTCCTGAATAGGTCCACACCCGGTTCTTCGGCAGCACCCATTCGTAGGTGTAGTCGACAGTCGCGGTGTCACCGGTGACGCGGGCGGCGCCGGTATGCGCGGTCAACTGTTCGGCCTGCAACCCCGTCCATGCCGAAGTCAGTGCCGGCCTTGCCCGTTCGGGTTGACTGGTGTGCTCGGACGCGGATTCCACATCATGTCCGGCGAAAGCGCTGACGAAGGCGTCGGCGGCGGTGATCGGCCCCTGCGGGCCCGCCGCACAGCCCGTTGCGGCGACCGCGAGCGCGGCGACCGACAGCACGAGGAACAGGCGAATCGACATCGGACCGATGGTAACCGGCCATCGGCGGGCAAACACCTGTGGCGCACCGGAGTTCGGCGGCCGTCAGTCCAGCAGCACCGTAGTGAAGGTGGCGATCTGCCGGAAACCGACGCGGCGATAGGCCTTACGCGCGATCTCGTTGTAGTCGTTGACGTAGAGGCTGGCCGTGCGCCCGGAGGCCACCACCGCATTGGCCACCGCTGCGGTGCCCGCGGTGCCGACGCCGTTGCCGCGCCGGTCGGGATGCACCCATACGCCCTGGATCTGGCCGGTGCGGCGCGAGAGCGACCCCACTTCGGCCTTGTACACCACGCGGCCGTCCTCGAATCTGGCCCACGCGCGCCCGGATTCGATCAGGCCGGTGACCCGCCTGCGGTAGCCGCGACCACCGTCGCCCGCACGAGGGTCGACACCGACCTCTTCGATGAACATCGCGATCGCGGCCTGGAGGTAGCGGTCGATCTCGTCGACCCGCACCCGGCGCACCTGCGGATCGGGCGCAGCCGCGGCGGGCTCGTCCAGGGCGAGCAACGGTTGGTCGGCGCGCAGTTCGCGCGGGGGCCCCCACTGCTCGGCCAGCATCTCCCACAGCGGCATCGCCAGCTCCTGACGGCCGACGACCGATGAGCAGATGCGTGGCCAGCGGATGGCGCGGTCGGCGAAGGCGCGCAGCGAGCCCTGATCACCGAGCAGTGGGACCAGATTCACCCCGGAGAAGCACAGCGACTCGGCCGGCCCACCACGGCTCCACAGCTCACCTTGCCCGCCGCTGGTATCGATGCCGAATTCCTGTAACCGGGCCGCGACCATACAGCAGGCCACCGGATCGGCATCCAGCACTCGCAGGACCTGCGCCAGGTCCCGCTTGGCGAGCTGACGCGCGGGGAGGTTCTTCGCACGTCGCGTCGGCTCCAGCAGACTCCGCACGTCTCACAGCCTGCCATGAACCGGGGCGGCGCGCCCCGGGTATCCCGAAACCCCTGGTCCGGTGGGGCGTTCAACCGACGGTGACGACCGGATCCCCGGCGACGACATCCTCGCCCATCTCCTCGGCGATGCGCATGGCCTCTTCGATCAGGGTCTCCACGATCTGCGCCTCCGGCACGGTCTTGATGACCTCACCCTTGACGAAGATCTGCCCCTTCCCGTTTCCGGAGGCAACCCCGAGGTCGGCTTCGCGCGCCTCACCGGGGCCGTTGACCACACAACCCATCACGGCGACCCGCAGTGGCACCTCCATGCCCTCCAGCCCGGCGCTCACCTCGTTGGCGAGGGTGTAGACGTCGACCTGGGCACGGCCACACGAGGGGCAGGAGACGATCTCGAGCTTGCGCGGACGCAGGTTCAGCGACTGCAGGATCTGCCCGCCGACCTTGATCTCCTCCGCGGGCGGCGCCGACAGCGATACCCGAATGGTGTCGCCGATGCCCTCGCTCAGCAGCGCACCGAAGGCCACCGCCGACTTGATGGTGCCTTGGAACGCCGGGCCCGCCTCGGTCACGCCGAGGTGCAGCGGGTAGTCGCACTGGGCGGCCAGCTGCCGGTAGGCCTCCACCATGATCACCGGGTCGTTGTGCTTGACCGAGATCTTGATATCGCCGAAGCCGTGTTCCTCGAACAGGCCCGCCTCCCACAGCGCCGATTCGACCAGCGCCTCCGGGGTGGCCTTGCCGTACTTCTCCAGCATCCGTTTGTCGAGCGAGCCCGCGTTCACTCCGATGCGGATCGGGATACCGGCGGCACCGGCGGCCTTGGCGACTTCCTTGACCCGGCCGTCGAACTCCTTGATGTTGCCAGGGTTGACGCGCACCGCGGCGCATCCGGCGTCGATCGCGGCGAAGATGTAGCGCGGCTGGAAATGGATGTCGGCGATCACCGGGATCTGCGATTTCTTCGCGATCACCGGCAGCGCGTCGGCGTCTTCCTGGCGGGGACAGGCCACTCGCACGATGTCACAACCCGACGCGGTCAGCTCCGCGATCTGCTGCAAGGTCGCGTTGATGTCATGGGTCTTGGTGGTCGTCATCGACTGCACCGAGATCGGGTGATCGCTACCCACACCGACGTTGCCAACCATCAGCTGACGGGTCTTGCGGCGGGGAGCCAGCACGGCCGCGGGCGCGGGCGGCATCCCCAATCCGATTGTGGTGGTCACCTTCGGCTGCCTGCTTTCGTCTGGTTCGGGCCTTCTCGCCTGCGAGTCTAGTCGCGCAGATACGAGGTTCCCCTGTGACCACCGTGACAGGGCGACGGCCGTCACCCGACCATTCGGTGCGCTGGTCAGGGGAACAGTTCGATCGGGTTGACGATATCGGCGACCAGCGTCAACACCATGTACGCGCCGCCGATCACCACCGCCACGTAGGTCACCGGCAGCAATTTCAGGTAGTCGACCGGCGCGCCGGGCGCCAGCCCCTTCCATCCGCGGACGGTATTGCGGAATTTTTCGTAGAGCACCACCGCGATATGCCCGCCGTCGAGCGGGAGCAACGGCAGCAGGTTGAACGCACCGAGGAAGAAGTTCAGGCTGGCCAGCACCAGGATGAACAGGCCCCACAGGCCGCGTTCGGCGGTCTCTCCACCGATCTTGGAGGCGCCGTAGACGCTCACCGGAGTTTCCGGATCGCGCTCGCCGCCGGTCACCGCGGTCCACAGGTCGGCCACCTTGGCGGGCATCTGGGCCAGCGATTCGAAGGTGCGCACGAACATGTCACCGGTGAACGCGCCCGCGGCGGGGATGGCGGTCAGCACGTTGTATTTGACCGGTCCGTAGTAGTCGGAGCCGACGCCGACGGCGCTCACCTCACGACCGGGCCCACCATCGGACGGGTAGCGGGTAACAGTTTCGGGCGTGACCGGGATCGTCAGCGTCTGGCCGTCGCGCTCGACCGTGTAGGTGAACGGGCCGGTCTGGTTCTGGGTCTCGGCCTGGAATTCCCGCCAGGTCTCGACCTCGACACCGTTGACGGCGGTCACCACGTCGCCGCGCTGCAATCCGGCCCGTTGCGCGGGTCCGGTACCCGTGCAGTCGGCCAGGGTGCCGTCCGGCTTCTGCTGGGCGACACAGCTCATCTCGCCGAGAGCGGTGGCCGGTGGCTGGTCGAAACTCGGCAGGCCCCAACCGACGGCCAGTACCACCACCAGAAGGAAACCGAGCAGAAAGTTCATCGCGATGCCGCCGAACATGACGACAAGACGCTTCCAGGTGGCCTGCCGGTACATGGCCCGGTCCAGCTCCTCGGGCTCGAGCTCGTCGAGCGCGGTCATGCCCGCGATATCGCAGAAACCGCCCAGCGGTAGCGCCTTCAGGCCGTACTCGGTCTCGCCGCGCCGGAAGGAGAAGATACGCGGCCCGAAGCCGATGAAATACCGCCGCACTTTCATCCCGGTCGCCTGTGCGGCCCACATATGCCCGCACTCGTGTAGCGCGATCGAAATTGTGATGCCGAGGGCGAACAGCGCGAAACCGAACGCGAACACCATTTGCTCTACAGCCCTCCTGCGTTGCGCAGCTCGTCAATACCCGGCACGCACGCGTCCATGGTCGGCCGCGAGCACCCGTTCACAGTACCGGCAGCCGCGCGCGGCGACCGGTTGCGTCCGGCGCGGCTACGAGACAACCAGTTTCCTGGCGTATTCGCGCGCCCACGCGTCGGCGGCCAGCACCTCGTCCAGACTCGTCGGCTCGGCACGCCATTCGTCGGCGGCCGCGATCGCGAGCCCGACCGTGCGCACGATCTCCGGGAACTTGATGATGCCGTCCAGGAACGCCTGCACCGCCACCTCGTTGGCCGCGTTGTAGACCGCGGTCACGCAACCGCCTGCCGTCCCGGCCTGCCTTGCCAGCTCCACCGCGGGAAACACGTCGTTGTTCACCGGCTCGAACTCCCAGGTCGAGGCGGTGGAGAAGTCGCAAGCCGCCGCGGCACCGGGAACCCGGTCGGGCCAGCCGAGTGCCAGCGCGATCGGCAGTTTCATATCGGGCGGGCTGGCTTGCGCCAAAGTCGAACCGTCGGTGAAGGTGACCATCGAATGCACGATCGACTGCGGATGCACGGTGACGTCGATGCGGTCGTACGGAATGCCGAACAGCAGATGGGTTTCGATCAGTTCGAGGCCCTTGTTCACCAGTGACGCCGAGTTGAGCGTGTTCATCGGGCCCATGGACCAGGTCGGATGGGTTTTCGCCTCGGCGGGGTTCACCGCTTCCAGCATCTCGGTGCTCCAGCCGCGGAACGGGCCGCCGGAGGCGGTGAGAATCAGCCGGTCCACTTCCTCGGCGCGTCCGCCGCGCAGACATTGCGCCAGCGCCGAATGCTCGGAGTCCACCGGGACGATCTGCCCGGGCGTGGCGGCCTTCGTCACCAACGATCCGCCCGCGACAAGGGATTCCTTGTTCGCCAGTGCCAACCGCGCACCGGAGTGCAGGGTGGCAAGGGTCGGTTCGAGGCCGAGCGAGCCGACCAACGCGTTGAGCACCACATCGGCCTCTGTGCGGCGCACCAGTTCGGTCACCGCACCGGGCCCACCCAGCGCGACCCCGAGCCGCTGGGCCGCGGCAGGATCGGCGACCGCGACATTGCCGGTGCCGGTCGACGCCATCTGCGCGGCGAGCAGATCGGTATTGCCGCCACGCGCGGCCAGGCCGACGACTTCGAACTTGTCTGGGTTGGCGGCGATCACCTCCAGCGCCTGGGTTCCGATGGAACCGGTGCTGCCGAGCAGGAGAACTCTTACGACATCGGACACCCGCACATTCTTACGGACACCGCACCCTGCTGGCTACGACGGCCGGTCGTATGCCACGATATCGGGCAGTATCCGATTCTCGAGCTGAGGAGCGATCGTGGCCGCCACGGAACTCGAAACCACCACCAGTGAGCGCGCTGTCACCACTGTGGATCCCGCCGAGGTCCCGTCGGCCGCATGGGGTTGGAGCGGCGAGTCCAAGCGCACCTTCCGCATCGCGGGCTGGTTCGTCGTGCTCGCCCTGCTGGCGATGCTGTTCGAGGGACCGCAGGGCAGCTCGTCGGGCACCGGCAATGTCGGCTACATGTTCCTCGTCGGGTTCGCCGCGCTGCTGGCAGGCATCCTGATCCGGCAGAGCATCCTGGCCCGCAAGCCCCGCTAGGACCACCGAGACGACCGGCCCGTACTCCTGCGGGCCGGTCTTTTCATCAGCTCAGTTCTCCGCCGCCAACTGCCCGCAGGCCGCGGCGATCTCCTGGCCGCGGGTATCGCGGACCGTGCACGGCACGCCCTTGGCGTTGACCCGGCGCACGAATTCCTGCTCCACCGGCTTCGGGCTGGCATCCCATTTGCTTCCTGGAGTCGGGTTCAGCGGAATCACATTCACATGCACGCGCGAACCCAGCGCCTTGTGCAGCTTCTCCCCCAGCATGTCCGCCCGCCACGGCTGATCGTTGATATCGCGGATCAGGGCGTATTCCACCGAGACTCGGCGGCCGGTCTTATCGGCGTAATAGCGTGCGGCGTCGAGCACCTCGGCGACCGGCCAGCGGTTGTTCACCGGGACCAGGGTGTCGCGCAGCTCGTCATCGGGGGTGTGCAGCGATACCGCGAGCGTCACCGACAGGCCCTCGTCGGCCAGTTTGCGGATCGCAGGGGCGAGGCCCACCGTGGAGACGACGACATTGCGCTGGGAGATCCCCAAACCATCCGGTGCGGGCGCGGTGATGCGCCGGACCGCGTTCAATACCCGCTTGTAGTTGGCCAGCGGTTCGCCCATACCCATGAACACGATGTTCGACAGTCGGCCGGGTCCGCCTGCGACCTCACCGTCGCGCAGTGCGGCGGCCGCGGCGCGCACCTGATCGACGATCTCGGCCGTCGACAGGTTCCGGTTCAACCCGCCCTGCCCGGTCGCACAGAACGGGCAGGCCATGCCACAGCCCGCCTGGCTGGAAATGCACAGGGTGGCCCGATCCGGGTAGCGCATGAGCACGCTCTCGAGCAGCGTGCCGTCGCCTGCGCGCCACAGCGTCTTGCGGGTTTCGCCGCTGTCGCAGGCGACATGCTTGACCGGTGACAGCAGCGGCGGGAACAACGCCTCGGCGACCTTCGCGCGCATCGGCGCGGGCAGGTCGGTCATCTGCTCCGGATCGGCCTGCAGACGCCCGTAGTACTGGCGCGCGATCTGATCGGCGCGAAAGGCGGGCAGCCCGAGTTCGGCCATCGCGGCGCGCCGGCCGTCGGCGTCCAGATCGGCCAGGTGGCGCGGCGGCATGCCACGGCGCGGGGCATCGAAAACCAGGGGCAGGGAGACGGTCATAGTTTCTCCAGTGTCCCATCCCCCGGGCCGTCGCCCGCATCACATCCCCTCGACACCGTCAGACACCGCCGTCCAGCAGGAAATCCGTGCATGCGCGATAGCTTTCGGCAATGATCGATCTATGTCCACCCACGCCGCTGACCAGGTGCCGGAGCCGGAGCCCATTCCACGCACCGAACCTGGCACCGAACCGGTCACCACACCACGCACCCGCCGCACGCTGGAGAAGTCGAAGACGGGTTACACCTGGGTCGGCCTGGTCGTGGCCGCTCTGCTCGGTGTCGTGCTCTTGATCTTCATCCTGCAGAACCTGGAGCACGTCGAGGTCGATCTGCTGTTCTGGAGCTTCGGGCTGCCACTCGGAGTGTCGGTGCTGATGTCGGTCATCACCGGAGCGCTGGTCATGGCGCTGGTCGGCGGCGTGCGCATCATGCAGTTGCGCCGCGCCGCCAAACGCCCGTAACGGCGATCGCGCTCTGCGGCCTCACAGCAGAGTGCTGAGCACCAGCCACGAGACGAACGCCGAGGGCAGCATCGAATCGAGCCGGTCCATGATGCCGCCGTGCCCTGGCAGCAGCGCGCCCATGTCCTTGATGCCGAGTTCGCGCTTGATCTGGGATTCGATGAGATCGCCGATGGTCGCCACGAGCACCAGGCCGACGCCGAGCACCACGCCGACCATGGAATTGGCATCCAGCAGCAGCGTCACGGTGAGCAGACCACCGATCACGCTGAACACCAGCGAGCCGCAGAACCCCTCCCACGACTTCTTCGGACTGATCGAGGGCACCATCGGATGCCTGCCGAACAACACGCCCGCGACATAACCGCCGACATCGGAGCAGACGACCAAGATCATGAAGGTCAGGACCCGCAAGTTGCCGTCGGGTTCGAGCAGCAGCAACACAGCGAACGAGGCCAGCAGCGGAATCCACGCCAGGGTGAAGATCGCGATCGAGGTGTCGCGCAGGAAGTTTCGCGGTGCGGTCTGCAGGCCGTGATCGAACAGCCGCCACACCATGCAGACCAGCGCCGTCGCCGCGAACGCACCCGCAACACCCTCGGGCCCTAACGGCCAGCCCAGCCAGAACACGGCCTGACCGCCGACGATCAACGGGATCCGCGGCACGAGCACATCGGCCTCACGCAGCCGTTTGGCGACCTCCCAGGTCGCCACCGCGATCGCCGCACCGGCCACCCCGATGAACACCTTCGGCACGAACAGCAGGATCGCGATGAGCGAGAGCCCGAGACCGAGGCCGACGATCAACGCCGCGGGTAGGTTGCGCCCGGCCCGCGACTTGGGCGCGGCGGGCGCCTGCTCGGCCGGTTCACTCACGCTCGCCGGCGCGTCCGGTGTACCGGCGGCAGCGGCTTCGATGGTGCCGTCGTCGTCCGGTGCCTGCTGCCCCGCCGCACCGGCCGCAGCGGTGTTCTCGGCCACGATTGTCCCGTCGCTCAACTCGTCGTTTCCGTTTCGTCCCCCGCCCGGGCGGGCCCGCAAGATCTGGGTCAGACCTCGAGCAGTTCGGCTTCCTTGTGCTTGACCAGCTCATCGACCTGGCCGACATACCTGGCGGTGGTCTTGTCGAGCTCCTTCTCGGCCCGGCCGACCTCGTCCTCGCCCGCTTCGCCATCCTTCTGGATGCGCGAGAGTTCATCCATGGCCTTGCGGCGCACGTTGCGAATCGCGACCTTGGCGTCCTCACCCTTGGACTTGGCCTGCTTGACCATCTCGCGACGGCGTTCCTCGGTGAGCTGCGGAACCGAGATGCGCAGGATGTCACCGTTGTTGGTCGGGTTCACGCCGAGATCGGAGTTGCGGATCGCGGTCTCGATCGCACCCAGCTGCGCCTGCTCATAGGGCTTGATCACCACCATTCGCGGTTCCGGCACGGTGATACTCGACATCTGGGTGATGGGGGTAGGCGATCCGTAGTAGTCGACGACGACCCGGGAGAACATGCCCGGATTCGCGCGACCGGTGCGGATGGTGCCGAGATCGTCCTTCGCCACCGAGACGGCCTTCTCCATCTTCTCCTCGGCGTCGAAGAGCGCTTCTTCAATCACGACCGTTTCCTCCACAGCGTCGTCATCGTCATGATCCGCGGGCTCGCGGGGTCAGGAACGAACCAATGTGCCGATCTTCTCACCGGCGACAGCCCGGGCGATATTGCCCTTGGTCAACAAATTGAACACCAGCATCGGCATCTGATTGTCCATGCACAGGCTGAAGGCCGTGGCATCGGCGACCTTCAGATCGCGCTCGATCGCCGCTTTATGGGTGATCTCGGTGTACATCGTGGCGTCGGGGTCGACCCGCGGGTCCGCGGTGAAGACCCCGTCGACGGCCTTGGCCATCAACACCACATCGGCACCGATCTCCAGGGCCCGCTGCGCCGCGGTGGTGTCGGTGGAGAAGTACGGCATGCCCATACCGGCGCCGAAGATCACCACGCGCCCCTTCTCCAGATGACGCTTGGCCCGCAGCGGCAGATACGGCTCGGCGACCTGCCCCATCGTGATCGCGGTCTGCACCCGGGTGTCGATGCCCTGCTTCTGCAGGAAGTCCTGCAGCGCAAGGCTGTTCATCACGGTGCCGAGCATGCCCATGTAGTCCGAACGGGCCCGCTCCATACCGCGTTCCTCGAGTTCGGCGCCGCGGAAGAAGTTGCCGCCACCGATCACGACGGCCACCTGCACGCCGGTTTCGACGATCTCGGCGATCTGCTCGGCGACCGTCTGGACCACATCGGGATCGAGCCCCACTTTGCCGCCGCCGAACATCTCACCGCCGAGTTTCAGCAGTACCCGGCGAAATCCTGGGCGGTCGGTCCCCGGGTCGGTCATCGGTCTGGGTCTCCTTCGGCGATGGGCGTGTTCTCGACTGGCGCCGGCTCGATCGTCGAGCGCGGCGACATCAGGCATTCAGCAACTCAGAGCGTCCCTATCCTGCCTTATTCGGTTGGAGCGGCAGCAGAAGGCCCCCCGTCGACCGGATGATCGGTGCGACGAGGGGCCTGCTCGCTAGCTGTGCGAGGGCTTAGCCCGCACCGACCTCGAACCGCGCGAAGCGGGTCACGGTGACACCGGCCTCGTCCAGCAGGGCCTTGACGGTCTTCTTCGAATCGGTGACCGACGACTGCTCGAGCAGCACGACATCCTTGAAGAAGCCGTTGACGCGGCCCTCGGTGATCTTCGGCAGCGCGGCCTCGGGCTTGCCTTCCTCGCGAGCGGTCTGCTCGGCGATGCGGCGCTCGTTGTCCACGATGTCGGCGGGAACCTCGTCGCGGGTCACGTACTTGGCCTTGAGGGCAGCGACCTGCATGGCGGCGGCGCGCGCAGCTTCAGCAGCGGCGTCACCGGAACCGGTGTACTCGACCAGCACGCCGACGGCCGGCGGCAGGTCCGAGGCACGCTTGTGCAGGTAGGTGGCGACCGGGCCGTCGAGGGAGACGACGCGACGCAGCTCCAGCTTCTCGCCGATCTTGGCGGCCAGTTCCTGGGTCGCGGCGTCGACGGTCTTGCCACCCAGATCCAGGGCCTTCAGCGCCTCCAGGTCGGCAGGCTTGGCGGCCGCGGCAGCGGTCACGATCTGGTCGGCCAGCGTCTGGAACTCGGCGTTCTTGGCGACGAAGTCGGTCTCGGAGTTGATCTCGACCATGACGCCGTCCTTGGCGACGACGAGACCTTCGGCGGTGGTGCGCTCGGCACGCTTGCCGACGTCCTTGGCGCCCTTGATGCGCAGCAGCTCGACGGCCTTGTCGAAATCACCGTCGGTCTCGGCCAGCGCGTTCTTGCAGTCCATCATCCCGGAGCCGGTCAGCTCCCGGAGCCGCTTCACGTCAGCGGCGGTGTAGTTCGCCATCTGGGGCGAGCCTCCTTCGAAAAGGGTAGGTACCGGGCAGTGGTGGCCACGATGGCAGTGCCATGTGGCCACCACTGGAACAGCGGATTACGAAACTCAGGCCTCGGCCGGGGTCTCGGTCGGAGCGGCCTCGGCGGCGGGAGCCTCGGCCGGAGCCTCGACGGCGGGGGCCGCCTGCGACAGCAGCTCCTGCTCCCACTCGGCCAGCGGCTCGCCTGCGCCCGCCTCGGGCTTGTCGTCACCGGCGGCGCGGCCCGCACGGGCCTGCACACCCTCGGCGACGGCGGAGGCGACGACCTTGGTCAGCAGCGCGGCCGAACGGATCGCGTCGTCGTTACCCGGGATCGGGTAGTCGACCAGGTCGGGATCGCAGTTGGTGTCCAGGATCGCGATGACCGGGATGTTCAGCTTGCGCGCCTCGCCGACGGCGATGTGCTCCTTGTTGGTGTCGACGACCCAGATGGCCGAGGGCACCTTGGCCATGTCGCGGATACCACCGAGGGTGCGGTCCAGCTTGTTCATCTCACGCGTGAGCATGAGGATTTCCTTCTTGGTGCGACCCTCGAAGCCACCGGTCTGCTCCATGGCCTCGAGCTCCTTGAGGCGCTGCAGGCGCTTGTGCACGGTGGAGAAGTTGGTGAGCATGCCACCCAGCCAGCGCTGGTTGACATAGGGCATCCCGACGCGAGTCGCCTCGGCCGCGATCGACTCCTGGGCCTGCTTCTTGGTGCCGACGAAGAGAACGGTGCCACCGTGGGCGACGGTCTCCTTGACGAACTCGTAGGCCTTGTCGATGTAGGTCAGCGTCTGCTGCAGGTCGATGATGTAGATGCCGTTGCGGTCGGTGAAGATGAACCGCTTCATCTTCGGGTTCCAGCGACGGGTCTGGTGCCCGAAGTGCGCGCCGCTATCGAGCAGCTGCTTCATTGTTACGACAGCCATAGCTCCCGTATCTCTCTTTCGTTGCCGGTTGACGCAGCAAGCCGGCGGCCTGCTGCCCTGGCGCCCCGAACCGTCGGACCCGATCTGGCGATCGGGACCAGCCGACGATTCCCCGTCCATTGCTGCGCTGGCGCGACCGGGCACACTTCTTGCGAAGTGCGGCCGGATCGATCAGCGCCATACGAACGAGCACGGTGGCGCGCGGAGTCGGTCCATGGAAGACACAGACCGCCCGGACAGTCTACGGCGTGGACTCCCACCATTGAAATCGCACAGGTGAAAGGCGGTTTATCCACACCTGTTCGGGTTGTCCACACCCGACGAATCGGGGGTACTTCCCCGACACTGTCGGGGTCATCGTTGAGCCATGACACCTGCTGCCTGCCACTGCTCGATCGCCGCGTCTTCTCGCCCTGCTCGACCGCCTACCCGCTCGCTGGACGACACTGCCTCGCGGACCGGGCTCGATCGCACCGATCCGCACGGTTCCACACAGGCGCACCGGCCCGCCGGAGCGTGCGGCCGATACCCCGGATGGCCGGGCCAACGGCCGCGCGCAGGTGCGCGGGTGCTGCGACGGCTGGTGTCGGGCCTGCTGCCGTTGGGGCTGTTGGTGGGACTGTTGGTTGCGAACGTTCCGGACGGCGATGTAGCCGCCGTGCCTGCCAGCGTGGCCGGGTCGAGGTCGATCGTGACCGCCGAGGCGGTGGCCGGGGCGCCGGGAGCGCACCGGCAGCCGCGCGAGTGTGCGATCGGCAGCACCGGATCGGCCTGCGTGCTCGCACCGTTGCTGCGCGGGCTGGTGCGGACAGCGCCGCTGCCGCGCACTCCTTCCGGGTCCCGATGACTGCCGATGGGACGTGCTGGTGTTCGCGGGCGGCTCGGGTCGTGTGTGCTGGCCTGCGCGCTACTCGCGGGCGGGCCGGTTGCGGCGGCGGCGCCGGACACGCGGTTCGACTGGCCGTTGCGGCCGCGGCCCGCGGTCGAGAGACGGTTCGACAAGCCGGCGCAGGACTGGCTGCCCGGGCATCGCGGGGTGGATCTGGCGGGTTCGGCCGGACAGGCGGTGCTCGCGGCGGGCGACGGGATCGTCGTTTTCGCGGGTTCAGTGGCGGGCAAACCGGTGGTGTCGATCGACCATGCGGGCGGTTTGCGCACCACCTACGAACCGGTGACAGCCGAGGTACCGGTGGGGCGGCGGGTCGCGCGTGGCAGCCGAATCGGCGTGCTGGAGGCGGGGCACGAGGGCTGCACGGCCGCGGCCTGTTTGCATTGGGGTCTGCGACGCGAATCGGGCGGACGCCAGCGCCGCGAATATTTGGATCCACTCGGGCTGCTGCAGCTCGGCCCGCTGCGATTGAAGCCGGTGCAACCGCCGGGTGCTTCCCGACAACCCGTCCGCCGACCATGATCGAACCATGCAGAACGCGCCGCAGGATCCACCGTTCACCTACGCCGAGGTCGGTGCCACGAATGGCCCGCTTCCAGCCGACTACCACCACTTCACCCTGCGCCGCCGCATCGGCCACGGCCGGGCCCTGTTCGACCTGGCTGCCGACGCCATCAACGCCTACCGGATGCAACGCGGCACCGGCATCTTCGACTCGGCGAGCACGCCCACCGCCGAACCGGGCACCCTGCTCACGGTACGTCTCGGTGTCGGCCCACTGGCTATCACCGCACCGTGCCGCGTCGTCTACGTCCTCGACGAGCCGAACCGCCGCGGTTTCGCCTACGGCACGCTCCCCGGCCACCCGGAGTCCGGTGAGGAGCTGTTCGCGGTCGAATACGACGAGTCCGACGACAGCGTCTACGGCCTCGTCAGTGCGTTCTCGCGTAGCGCCAACTGGTACACGCGACTCGGCGGGCCCGCGGCCCGCATCGTCCAGCGCTTCATCGCAGGCAAGTACATCGACACACTCCCGCGCTCCGGCTAGTGCGCGACAGTCCGCGTTACCGCGCTGCCGCTGTCGTTCCGTCCAGGAGAGTCGACTCGGTCGAACATCGGTGCCGACGGAGAAGCCGCGCTACGGCGGCCGAGGCCGTTATCGCTGCGGTGCGTCGGTGTCATCGCGTGCCCGGGACCCGACGGGATGCTTGCGACCGGCACCGAGTCCGAATCTCCTGGCCCGCAGTGGCGGCCAGCGCGAGCAACGTCGCCGTCGACGTATCCGCGCAGACCATTACATGACCGGGTGGGTCACCCCGATCACCACTGCGACCAGGGCTGCCATCACGATCGACGCCAGCGCGAACCGGACTGCGCGTGCCCCGTGCTGATACCGGCCATGACGCAGTCCATGACTGCGCATCGTGCCAACGAACGCGAGGACCGCCGTGGCGAGTGCTGCGGCCAGCGGGGCCAGTGCGGTGAGCCGCCAGCCGTCGGAGACGGCGACGTTCAGGAACAACATCGTGACCACCGTCGCTGCCAGGGCGGTGCGGCGCCAGGCCAGCGCGGTGCGTTCGGCGGCGAGGCCGGTGGCCGTCATCGCAGCAGCACCGCCAGGCACGCGAGCAGCGCAGTGGCGGTGATGCCTGCCGACAGAACCGGGACCAGGACGGTCCCAGGCAGGGCGCGACCCTGCCGCATGGCGTCACCGACTCGTCGCCAGTGGGCGTAGGCACCGACCGCCAAGATCAGAGCAAGGGCCAGGCAGCACAGCACGATGGCACGCCGGAAACCGGCCAGGCGGAACGGTTCGACAAGGGTGTGCACCGCGACCCCGCCTGCAAGCAGTCCCAGCGAGGTACGCATCCAGGCGAGGAAGGTGCGTTCATTGGCGAGGGTGAAGCGGTAGTCGACGTCCTCTTCGCCGTCCTCGGATTCGGCGTCCGGATTCGGGAGAGTCATAGCGCTCGTGGGTGCGCCTGGTCGTGCACCTTCTTGAGTCGTTCGACGGAGACGTGGGTGTAGAGCTGGGTGGTGGCCATGCTGGCGTGGCCCAGTAGTTCCTGAACGACGCGCAGATCGGCGCCGCCTTCGAGGAAGTGAGTGGCGGCGGTGTGCCGCAGGCCGTGCGGGCCCACGTCGGGCGCGCCGGGAATGGCCGAGATCACCTCGTGCACTGCGGTTCTGGCTTGGCGCGGGTCGAGGCGGCGACCGCGACGACCCAGCAGTAAGGCGCGGCCGGATTCCGCGGTGGCGAAATCGGGGCGGCCGAAACGCAGCCAGTTGCCGATCGCGTCGTCGGCCGGGGCACCGAAGGGCGCCGAGCGCTCCTTGTTTCCCTTGCCGAGTACCCGCACCAAGCGGCGTTCTCGGTCCACATCGTCGATATCGAGACCGCACAACTCGCTGACCCGGATGCCGGTCGAGTAGAGCAGCTCCGCGATCAACCGATCACGCAGGGCCATCGGATCACGCTGCACTGCACCGGATTCCGCGGCGTCCATCGCCGCGGCGGCCTGCTGCTTCCCGAGCACCGCCGGCAGCACCCGGTGGGCTTTCGGCGCGCCGAGTCGAAGCCCCGGGTCAGCGCTCAGATGACCGTTCCTGGTGAGCCATGCGGTGAAGGTCCGAGCCGAGGACGACCGGCGCGCCATCGTCGTCCGCGCGGCGCCCGCAGCGGACTGTTCGGCGAGCCAGGATCGCAACAGCGCCAGATCCAGTTCCCGCACCGAGGAATCCGACGATCGCGCGACCAGATGCGTCAGCAACGATCGCGCGTCGCCGACATAGGCGCGCACGGTATGTGGCGAGCGGTTACTCCCGAGCCGCAGGGTGCGCCCGTATTCGGCCAGCAAAGCGTCCAGATCCTCGGGCAGCGCATCCACCACTCCACCGTCACCCGCGACACACGGGTTGGCAAGTCGGCGCGCCGCTTCCCCGCTCATGAACCGTTTTGCCTGATCAGTCCATCACCTACCGCGGTTCCGATGTCCCGACTGCGAAGATTGCCCGGTTCGATCAGTCGATTCATCGATGCTCACAGAAAGGGACAACCCGTGCGTCATATCGCAACTGTGTGTGCTGTCGCAGGAACACTGATCCTCAGTGCGGCAGGCACCGCCACCGGTGCCGAGGGAGTGCTCATCGTCAACGACACAGCCCATGAGAATCCCAGCGGCTGTCTTCCCGTCGCCGATCAGCCGTCACCGCTTCAGATCATGAATGACACCGGCTCGGTCGCCACGGTGCACTTGGAGGCCGGCTGCGCCGGTCCGATCACCGAGACAGTGGTCCCCGGTTCGGACATAGACGCATTCGGATCCTCCATCCGGATCGAGTGAGCGAAGCGCTCGCCGGATATCTCGACGAGCATGCAGCGGCGGTGTTCGCGGACAACAGAGTCCGGGACACCGCCGCCCGCCTTTCCCGGTTCGCGCCGGACCATCATCTGTGCGCGAGTGCGTCGCGTCAGCTGTGCACGGGTGCGTGAGGTCGTCCAGTCGTCCTCTCTCGTTCCAGGCTCAGGGCGGGCTCCGCCACAGCGCGACCCTCGGGGACGGCGGGCGACGAGCATCCCGACGTCAGGGCCGGAGTGCCGCCCCGTCGGCAGAACACAGCGCGAATCCACACCACGCTAGGTCGGCGGCGGATCGAATCCGACCCGAAACCACCCCTCTCCCCCGAGTCCGACCAGCCCCGCGAGTTCCAGCTCGGCGAGCACAGCTCGCACCGTAGGAATCGGTAGCGAGGCTTTGGTCGCAAGCTCGTGCGGAACGCGCGAGCCGGCCACCAGCAGGGCCGCGTAGACGAGCTGCTGCTCCCCTATGAGTCCATCGGCCGGATCGGCCACCACGGCGGTGGGCAGCGACAAACGCAGCGGCCCCGCTTCATCGATGACCTCTTCGGCGCCGGTCACCAACAGCGCCTCCCCCTCCCGGATCATGCGATGACAGCCGACGGAGGACGCGGAAGTGATGGGCCCGGGCACGGCGAGTGCCGGACGGCCGAGGCGCCGAGCCCATTTCACGGTGTTACGCGCGCCGCTGCGAAGCCCGGCTTCGACCACGAGCACACCGTCGGCCAGCGACGCCACCAGACGGTTGCGCGCCAGGAAATGATGCTTGCGTGCGGCAGTGCCTGGCGGATATTCGCTGACCACCAGCCCGGTTTCGGCGATCTGTGCCAGCAGGCGGTCATGCTGAGCCGGGTACGCCCTATCGACCCCGCAGGCCAGCACCGCGATCGTGGACCCGCCGACTGCCAGCGCCGCCCGGTGGGCCATGGCGTCGATACCGAAGGCGGCACCGGAGACGATGGTCCAGCCCTTGGCGGCGAGATCTCCCGCGATCTCCCCGGTGGCGCGGTCACCGTAACCACTGCTGCATCGCGCTCCGACCACGGCGAGCGCCCGTTCGCTGGCGCCGAGGAGCGAGAGCGGGCCGCGCACCCACAACACCAGCGGTACCGCGCCATCGGCGTCCCTGCCCGGCTCGAGCTGACTCAGCCCCAGGAGCCGCCACGCCGGCCATTCCGGGTCGTCGGGTGTGACGACGCGTCCACCGAGTAGCCGGATGCGCTCGATATCTTCCGCGGCCTGATCGAGGCCGCGTCGCGTCGCCGTGGCCGCTCGCAGTACCTGCGGCAACCTGCATTCCCGCACGGCGCGTGCCGCTTCCAACACTCCCACCGAATCGATCAACGCCGTCAATGCCGCGCACGGCCCCAGCACGACTCTCGACAGATACACCCACGCCAGTAGCCGCGCCTCGGCGTCATCGGCAACGCCGCCGCCCTCCGCCCGGGCCGAGATCTTGGCGGTCATTGCGCGCCTCGCTGCCGGAAGTTCAATGCCTGCATGACGTCCTTCGCATTCGGCACATCCCCACCACGCAGATCACAGATCGTCCACGCCACCCGGATGGCTCGGTCGGCTCCGCGCGCCGAGAGCCTGCCCATGCGCAGCCCGGCCTCCACCGGGGCCGTCACCTCCGACGGCAGCCGAAACCGCTGCCGCAGTATATGTCCGGGGACCTCCGCATTGGTGAGCCAGCCGAATTCCCGCCAGCGATGCGCGGCGGCACGGCGCGCGACGGTCACCCGCTCACGAACGGTGGCGCTGCTCTCGGATTCCTCGGCGCCGAAGGTGCCGCCCGCCATCCCGTACATCTGCACCCAGATATCGATCCGATCCATCAGCGGCCCCGACAGTTTGCCCAGGTATCGGCGACGGGCCAGCGGCGCACAGATGCAATCGACGTCGCGGGCGGGCGCACACGGGCAGGGATTGGCCGCCAGCATCAGCTGGAACCGCGCCGGATACCGGGCGACACCATCGCGGCGGGCGATACGCACCTCTCCCTCCTCGAGCGGGGTCCGCATGGCTTCCAGCACTTTGGCGCCGATCTCGGCGCATTCATCGAGGAACAGCACCCCGCGATGCGCTCGGCTGACCGCGCCGGGCCTGGCCGAGCCGGACCCGCCGCCGACCATCGCGGTGGCCGAGGTCGAGTGGTGCGGCGCGACGAACGGCGGCATCGTGATCAGCGGATGGTCGCCGGACAGTGTGCCCGCGACCGAATGGATCGCGGTGACCTCGAGCGCCTCGGCATCCGACAGCGGTGGTAGTAGTCCGGGAAGCCGCTGGGCCAGCATGGTTTTTCCGATGCCCGGTGGACCGGTCAGCAGGATGTGGTGTCCGCCTGCGGCCGCTACTTCCAGCGCCCAGCGCGCCTCGTGCTGGCCGACGACCTCGCTCAGATCGCCGACGGTGCGTGGCTGCTCGGGCAGCTCGCGATCCGGTTCGGTCAGAGTGGCTTCCCCGCGGAGCCAGGCCAGCGCACCGCGCAGACTCGCCGCACCGAGGACCTCGATGCCGTCCACCAGTCCCGCTTCGGGCAGAGCGGCCTCCGGCACGACCACGGTCGCCCAACCGGCCTTCCTGGCGGCGAGCACCGCAGGCAGGATGCCACGCACACGCCGGATTCGCCCGTCCAGCGCCAACTCCCCCAGCAGCACGGTGTGCGCCAGTTTGGTGGAGGGGATGGCGTCGGCCGCATCCATGACTGCCGCCGCGAGGGCCAGATCGTAGACGCTGCCCACTTTCGGCAGAGTCGCCGGCGACAACGCGAGGATGACGCGCCCATCCGGCCACTTCTCCCCGGAGTTTGCCACCGCCGCGCGTACCCGGTCGCGCGATTCCGACAGTGAGGTATCGGGCAATCCGACCAGATGCACCGACGGCAACCCCTGGCCGATATCGGCCTCGATCTCCACCAGTTGGCCGTCCACGCCGCTCACCGCGACCGAGCAGGCCCGCCCGAGCGCCATCAGAACACCGCTTTCAGGTGTTCGATCACGGGTTCGCGTTCCCGCGCGACGAGCACCGAGACCACGTCGAACCGGATGCGCTGCCATGGACCGTCCTGTTCGGACAACCACAGCAGCGCCAGCCTGCGTATCCGCTGCCGTTTGGTGAAGGTCACCGCCTCGGCCGGCGTGCCAAAGCCGAGACCGGCTCTGGTTTTGACCTCGACGAATGCGGTGATGTCGCCGTCGCGTCCGATCAGGTCCAGTTCGCCGTACCGGCAGCGCCAGTTACGGCAGACGATGTCCATGCCCGCGGCTTCCAGGAATCGTGCCGCCAGGTCTTCCCCGTGTGCGCCGAGCGCCAAGTTATGTGCCACCGGGTCAGCATGCGGGTGACGCAGGCTCGGCACAGTTGGCTCACCTGGGAAAACAGAATCCCTGTGGATAACCCGGCCTGTGGATAACTACGGCCCGCCGCTACTCCGGCAACCGCAGATCCGGCTTCTCCAGCTCCTCGATATTGACGTCCTTGAAGGTGATCACCCGGACGTGCTTGACGAAGCGGGCGGGCCGGTACATGTCCCAGACCCAGGCATCGCTCATCCTGACCTCGAAATACACCTCACCGTCGGCGTTCTGCGGGCGCAGTTCCACGGAATTCGCCAGGTAGAACCGGCGCTCGGTCTCCACCACGTACGAGAACTGGCCGACGATGTCCTTGTACTCCCGGTACAGGGACAGTTCCATCTCGGTTTCGTACTTCTCGAGGTCCTCGGCGCTCATCGGGTGGGACGTCCTCCTTCTCGCGGCATTGCGTGTGCTGACATCATCGCGTATGCAACGCGTCGGTAGCCAGTCGGTTCGACGTGACCTGATCCACGATTACCGTGCCGGAGGTCGCGACGACCTCATGCCGCACCGGCCTTCCGACCGCCCCCTGCGGCTCGTGCTCGCGCACATTGCGCCACGAACGCCGATGTTCGACACACGGTCCGAGCTGCTGTAACGCGGCATTGTGCTCGGGCGTGTTGTACCCCTTGTGCGCGGCGAACCCGTACCCGGGCAGCCGATGATCCAGCTCGACCATCATCCGGTCGCGGGTGACCTTGGCAAGCACGCTGGCCGCCGCGATACAGGCGGCGGTCGCGTCACCGCCAACGACCGGAAGCGAGGGACAGGGGATTCCCGGCACCCGGAAGCCGTCGGTGAGCACATAGCCCGGCGTACGGCCCAGGCCGGCGACGGCGCGGCGCATGCCTTCGAGGTTGGCGACATGGATACCGATCGCGTCGATCTCCCAGGCCGGGATCACCACCACATGCCAGGCCAGCGCCAGCCTGGTGATCACCGGGTACAGCGCCTCACGGGTCGCCTCGGTGAGCTTCTTCGAATCGTCGAGCCCGGCCAAGGCGTCGTGCGCCTTGGGCGCCAGCATGCACGCCGCGACCACCAGTGGCCCTGCGCTCGGTCCGCGACCGGCCTCGTCGACACCGGCGACGGGACCGAGGCCGCTGCGGATCAGGGCCGCTTCGAGGGTGCGCAGCCCGGCCGCTTTCCGCATGACCACACGCGGCGGCCAGCTCACCCGCTCCACGGTCGGCAGGCGACGCTGAGATCGAGGCATCGGCGTCACCGCCGGCCGGGTGTGGTTCTCGAATCGGTCAACGCACCCCACAGACCGATTATCGCGCGAACGCCCATCAGTTGGTCTGTGGGTCTTGCGCACGCACGGGGCCGATGCGCCCTGGCGGCCAGATCTTGAACACCGCTTTGCCCCTGACATTGTCCACCGGGACGGTGCCCTGCAGTTCATCGCCGACGTGCGCGCGTGAATCGGCGGATTCGTTGCGGTTGTCGCCCATCACCCACAGGTTGCCCTCAGGGACGGTAATCGGCCCGAACACCCGTCCGACGGGGTAGGAGGCGTTCTTCTGACCGGGGACCCACGGGAAGTCGTCCTCGACGTATGGCTCGTCCAGCGGTTTGCCGTCGACCAGGACCCGGCCCTGCTCATCGCAGCATTCGACCGTCTGACCGCCGACCGC
This sequence comes from Nocardia sp. NPDC059180, assembly GCF_042754945.1. Classification (NCBI taxonomy): domain Bacteria; kingdom Bacillati; phylum Actinomycetota; class Actinomycetes; order Mycobacteriales; family Nocardiaceae; genus Nocardia; species Nocardia sp. NPDC059180. The sequence continues at coordinate 422,727 of NZ_JBHZBU010000003.1, read as the reverse complement.
GATCACCCGCTTGACCAGATCGTTCTCATCGGGCGGGACGAGTCCGAAGAAAGAGAAGAAGTTCTGCACACCGCGAACCACCGGGTTGTCCGAGCGGATGGAGCGGTAGTGGGTGTTCCAGGAGTCCGGGCCGACGAATACGACCACGTCACCGGGTTTCGGGTCGCCCCAGTAGTAGCTGAGTTTCTGCACATAGATGCGGTCACCGGTGCAGCCGGCGCAGCCGTGCAGGGTGGGTTCCATCGACTGCGACGGAATGACGTACGGGCGTCCGACAAAGGTCACCATCAGTGCGGCGATGACGGCCGCGATGACCAGCAGAATCGGCAGTTCCTGCCAGAAGGGCCGCTGTTTCTTGTCCTTGCGCCCGCGTCGGCCGCGCCGTGCGCGACGTCCCTGCGGTTGCCCGTCGTCTGCACCGGGAACGGTCACCGACCCACTTTCGTCTGCCACGCCGAACAGATTAGCCCGGCACCGCGAGAAAGCGTGCGGTGCCGGGCTATCCGGGAATTTCTGTGCGCTACCGCTGCTCGGAGAGGAACCGGGGTAGCGGCGCGGAACAGCAGCTCAGCGCTTTTCCTTGATCTTGGCGGCCTTGCCGCGCAGATCGCGCAGGTAGTACAGCTTGGCGCGGCGAACATCGCCACGAGTCACGACATCGATGTGGTCGATGTTGGGGCTGTGCACCGGGAAGGTGCGCTCCACGCCGACACCGAACGACACCTTGCGGACGGTGAAGGTCTCGCGGATACCGCCGCCCTGGCGCCGGATGACGACGCCCTTGAAGACCTGGATGCGCTCCTTCGAGCCTTCGATGACCTTCACGTGCACATTGAGGGTGTCACCGGGCCGGAAGTCGGGGACATCGCTGCGCAGCGACTTCTCGTCGACGAAGTCAAGGGTGTTCATTTTCATCCTTCTGGAGTTCGCGCGAACAGAGGAACCTGGCGGCACGTGCTCTACCGGTTCATGCTCCGAATAAGGGGTGCGCCGGGGCCGATATCACCCAGGGCAACCTGTGCATTGTGCCAGACGGGCCCGGTGGGTCGGAAATCGGCCGGTTCCCTGGCTTCCGTGAACGGTACCGCCCCCGCTCAGCTCGACGCACCATGGTCGTGCAACCAGAGGGGATGGTGCCGATGCGGGGCCGGTGGCGCGGCGACCACTGTGCGTTGCAGTTCGGCTTCGGCGGCCGAGCGCACGTGGGCGACGTCGGGTTTGCCCGCCACCAGGTCCTGGACGAAGATCTTGGCGCGGATCACCGGGCGACGGTAGCGCCGCTCCCGGACGATCGACCGGTACATCAGCCTGCGGTTGTCGCCGTAGCGCCAGCGGGCCCATGGCGCGCCCGGCCTGCTCAACCGCAGCGCACCGACGACAAGCAGCGGCAGGAAGAACATCCCGAACAGCCCGGTCCAGATTTTGCCCTTGGCGATCACGATGGCGGCCAGGATCAGGTTCACCACCGCGAACACGACGACCAGTACCCGGGCCGGGAGGCTGGGATCCTGGCGGAAATCGTTGATGTCGAGCATCCACAGCGGATGCAGACCGAGCAGGAGCAGTCCGGTCACGGCCACGGCCACGAAGACCGCGTCGACCGAGGTGCGGCCCTGTTCCTCCCAGTACACGTCGCGCAGGTAGTAGATCAGCGCGAACTCGTCGAGCACCAGCGCCGCACCGACGCCGAATCCCGCCGCGAGCAATGCCCCGGTGGCGTCGCTTCCGTCGTCGAAGGTGCTGATCATCCCGATACCACACAGCAGCACCAGGATCACTCCGAACACCATGTGGTGGATGTGGGTGTCACCGGCGCGCACATTGCCCGGCCACCAGCGCACCTTGGCCCGGATCAGCCGGACGCTGACCCGGATCACCAGGAAGCCGAGGATGAAGCCGAGCAGGAAGCACAGCAGCGGGAGCCTGCCCTGCGCGATCACATCGTCGTCGATCCACCGCCGCATGCCTGCCCCCGCTCCCGAGTCCGGTCGCTACTTTCCGAAACCGGCGCGGCGCAGCGCGTCGGCCATCGCCCCGTTCGCCGGTGCGGCATCCCTGCGCGGATTCCGGCCCTGACCCTGGCCTCGGCCCTGCCCCTGGCCCTGACCACGGTTCTGACCCTGGCCCTGGCTTTGACGGTTCTGGCCCTGGTTGCGGCCCTGACCCTGGCCACGCCCCTGTTTCGCCTGCCCTTCAGCACCGCCCCGACCACGCTCACCCGGCCCGCGACCCCGCTCCGGCTTCGCCGCACCCGGCTCGTCGTCCAGCCGCAGCGACAGCCCGATGCGCTGGCGTGCCACGTCGACCTCGAGCACCTTCACCTTGACCACGTCCCCCGATTTCACGACCTCGCGGGGGTCCTTGACGAAGTTGTGCGACATGGCCGAGACGTGCACAAGACCGTCCTGATGCACACCCACGTCGACGAACGCGCCGAAGGCCGCCACATTGGTGACCACGCCCTCGAGCACCATGCCCGGTTCGAGGTCGGCGACCTTCTCCACACCAGCGGCGAATTCGGCGGTCTTGAACTCGGGGCGGGGGTCGCGTCCCGGCTTCTCCAACTCGCTGATGATGTCGGTGACGGTGGGGACACCGAATCGCTCGTCGGTGAACTCGGCGGGGCTCAGCGCCCGCAGGGCACTGGTGTTGCCGATGATCTCGGCGACGCCGCGTCCGGTCGATTCCAAGATGCGCCGCACCACCGGGTACGCCTCCGGATGCACCGCGGAGGTATCGAGCGGGTCGTCGCCGCCGCGGATGCGCAGGAAGCCCGCGCACTGCTCGAACGCCTTGGGCCCCAGTCGCGCCACGTCCAGCAGCGCGGTGCGGCTTTGGAACGGTCCGTGCTGATCGCGGTGCGACACAATGCTTTCGGCCAGCGATCCGGCGATCCCGGATACCCGCGACAGCAGCGGCACCGACGCGGTGTTCACATCGACGCCGACCGCGTTTACCGCGTCCTCGACGACGGCGCCGAGCGAGCGGGCCAGCAGGGTCTCGGAGACGTCGTGCTGGTACTGGCCGACGCCGATGGATTTCGGGTCGATCTTCACCAGTTCGGCCAGCGGATCCTGCAGTCGGCGTGCGATGGACACCGCGCCGCGCAGCGAGACGTCCATATCGGGCAGTTCCTGGGAGGCGTAGGCCGAGGCGGAATACACCGAGGCGCCCGCCTCGGAGACCACGATCTTGGTGGGCTTGTTCTCCGGAATGCGGGAGATGAGCTCGGCGGCAAGGGCATCGGTTTCGCGGGAGGCGGTGCCGTTGCCGATGGCGATCAGTTCCACACCGAATCGCGCGACCAACGCGGCGAGCACCGCGAGGGATTTCTCGGTCTGGCCCTGCGGTTTGTGCGGGTAGATGACCTCGGTGGCGACCACCTTGCCGGTGCCGTCGACAACGGCAACCTTGACGCCGGTGCGGTAGCCCGGGTCCAGACCCATGGTGGTGCGGGTGCCGCCGGGTGCGGCCAGAAGCAGGTCTCGCAGGTTGGCGGCGAAGACGTCGACGGCGTCCTTCTCGGCCGCCTGCCGCAACCGCATCCTGGTGTCGATGCCGAGGCTCACCTGGAGCTTGGTGCGCCAGGCCCAGCGCACGGTGTCCAGCAGCCAGCTGTCGGCCGGACGGCCCTGCTCGGCGATGTCGAAGCGCACCGCGATGCGGCCTTCGTAGATCGTGCGCTCACCCGGCTCCGGTTCTTCGGTGTCGGGCTGCAGGTGCAGGGTCAGCACCTCTTCCTTCTCGCCACGCAGCAGCGCGAGAATGCGATGCGAGGGCAGCTTGCTGAACGGCTCGCTGAATTCGAAGTAGTCGGCGAACTTCGCGCCCGCCTCTTCTTTGCCTGCCCGCACGGTGGAGCTGACCTGGCCACGCTGCCACATGAGTTCACGCAGTTCACCCACCAGATCGGCATCTTCGGCGAACCGTTCGACCAGGATGGCACGGGCGCCGTCGAGCTGTTCGCCGGTGTACTGCGCCGGATCGGTAGCCGGGTCGCCGATCAGCGCGTCGGCAACGGGCTCATGGCCGGCTTCACGGGCGATCTGGGCCTTGGTGCGCCGCTTGGGCTTGTACGGCAGGTAGATGTCTTCGAGGCGGGCCTTGGTTTCGGCCAGCATGATCTGGCGGTGCAGTTCGTCGTCGAGTTTGCCCTGGCCGCGAATGGATTCCACGATCGAGGCCCGGCGCTCGTCGAGTTCGCGCAGGTAGTAGAGCCGTTCCTCGAGGGTGCGGAGCTGGGCGTCGTCCAGGCCGCCGGTGACCTCTTTGCGGTAGCGCGCGATGAACGGGACGGTCGAGCCGGCGTCGAGCATGTCGACGGCGGCACGGACCTGATTCTCCCGCACCGCCAGCTCGTCGGCGATGCGACGGCTGACGGTGCCGGACACCACCGGGGCTGTGCCGGTGGCCGTGGTCTGGTCGGTGCGGGTCGTCTCGGGACTCGAGGTCTCAGGCGCTGTCGTCACGACCCGCACACTACCGTCGCCCGGTGACAGGTGACCGGCGCCCGTGGCCCTCGGGTCGGCCCGCGAAGTCGCAGGCGGCGGCCGGGCGCTACTCCGGCGGCGTCACCGTGGTGATGCAGAACGGGTGGCCCGCCGGATCGAGCAGCACCCGCCAGCGATCGCCCGGCTGCATCGGCGCCACGGTGGCGCCCAATTCGACGGCGCGGTCGACACATTCGTCGAGATCACGGTCGTCGTCGGCAGCCAGATCCAGGTGCACGATCGAGGACCCCGGCCAGATCGGCCGTTGATAGTCGGCGACGCGGTGGGCGATGAGCGCCAGACCCGACGAGATACGCACCCCCACACTGCTCTCCTTGTGCCACAGCGACTTTCCGCCGAGCAGATCCACGTAGAACTGGGCAAGAGTTTCGGGGTCGGCACTGTCGAGGGACAGTCCGACTACTCGCAACGGCGGCACGGCGGTGAGTATAGAGGCGCGAGGAAGCGTGGCCAGACCTCGGGCCACGCGGAGCCGAGAGCGCGAAATCGACGGAGTCTCAGGGGATCAGACCGAGACGGCGAGCGGTGACGACGGCCTCGTGCCGGGAATGGGCGTCGAACTTGTTCATGGCGCTGCGCAGATAACTCTTGACGGTCTCGGATCCGACGCAGAGACGTTGGGCGACCTCATGGTTGGAACAGCCGAGCGCGACCTGGGCCAGCACGTCGAGTTCACGGCGCGACAACCGCGGGGCGTCGGGTGCGGGCGCACCCGACAGCGCCCTGGTCAAGCGGGCACCCACGGCATGCAGCCGGTCCCGCAACTTCGCGTCGGCCGCCGAATGGGCGATGTCGCGCAGCTCGGCGTGAATATCGCGCAGTTCCTCGACCACCACACCGGCGGTGGCCGGAGACGGCGCGGCGACCTCCAACAGTCGTAGGCGCCGGTCCACTTCATCGCGGACGATGATCTCGGTGGCGAGCCTGCGCCCGGCCTGCAGCAGCGCGTCCGCGGTGCGGTCGCCGACGGCGCCGTTGCCGCGGGTGGCCGCGTACAGCACCGCGCGTGGATGGTCGTCTACCACGACCGGTACCGCCACGACCGAACGGATGCCTTCGCCGACGACGGGGCCGTCGTAATGGTGGGTGATCGTCGGTGCGTTGCGGTAGTCGGAGACCAGTCCCGGGCGCCCCGAATCCATGACCTGGCCACCCAGACCCGACGTGCGCAATACCGATAGCCCGCGCAACCCGTTGGTCCGCACGCCGAAGAACTCGGTCAGCAGCAGCGTATCGGTGTGCACCTCGCCGCCGAACAGCAACGGAACCCCGGTCGTGCCCGCCACGTGGCGGATCTCGGCGCGTACGGCGTCGCCGTCGCGCGGACGGAGCAGCGGTGACGGGTTGGTCATGGAGTGTCACCCCTTTTCGGGGGTAGTGCCGAACCAGGTGTGAGCTACATCCTATGGCAACAGCCGGGTGAGCTGGATCACGACCGAGGAGATGCGAGATGGGCATGGACCCGAACGCGCGGGTGCGCGAGCTGCTGGAGTGCTACGACCGCGCCGATGCGAGCGCCGCTGAGCTGCTGTGTGACCGGCATCCGGCCGACGCCATCGCCTTCACCGTCATCGACAGCGATCTGTCGTCCACCGATCTGACCTACGGCGAACTGCGCGCGAAGTCCGAGCGCTTCGCAGCGGCACTGGCGGGGCTCGGCGTCGAACCGGGTGACCGGGTCGCCACACTGATGGCGAAGTCAGAAGACCTGGTGGTTGCGCTGCTCGGTATCTGGCGACGCGGTGCGGTCCATGTGCCGCTGTTCACCGCGTTCGCGCCGCCGGCGATCGCGTTCCGGTTGGCGGCCAGCGGTGCGTCGATCGTGGTCGTCGATCCGGATCAAGCGGGCAAACTGGCGCCCGGCGAGGATATTCCTGCCGATCCGCCGTGGCGCACCATCGTCACCGGCGACGGTCCGGCGACCGATGTGCTGCGGATGAAAGATCTGTTGACGACTGACGCTGTGGTGGAGCCGGTGGCGGTCGGCGGCGACGGTCTTCTGGTCCAGCTGTTCACCAGCGGAACGACCGGAACCCCCAAGGGTGTGCCCATTCCGGTGCGCGCGCTCGCCTCGTTCCACGCTTACCAAGAGTTCGCGCTGGATGTCCGCCCGGACGATGTGTTCTGGAATGCCGCCGACCCCGGCTGGGCGTACGGCCTCTACTACGCGATCCTCGGGCCGCTGGCCAGCGGTGTTCGCAGTCTGCTGCTGCACGCCGGCTTCTCCCCCGCATTGACCTGGCAGGTCATGCAGAAGTTCGGCGTCACCAATTTCGCCGCCGCGCCGACCGTCTATCGCGCCCTTCGGGCCGACACCTCCGCCATGCCCGACGTGGGGTTGCGTCGGGCGTCGTCGGCGGGTGAGCCGCTGACGCCGGAGGTCGTGGCCTGGTCTGCCGATACCCTCGGCGTGGCGGTGCGCGACCACTACGGGCAGACCGAACACGGCATGGTGATCTGCAATGCCTGGCATGACGAGCTGAACACCGAGGCGCCCGCGGGCTCGATGGGCCGGTCGCTGCCCGGCTGGTCCTGTGCCGTGCTCGCCGATGACGCCGACACCGAAGCGCCCACCGGCGAGCTGGGCCGCATCGCCATCGACACCGAGAGCAGTCCGCTGCTGTGGTTCCTCGGCTATCTCGACGCACCCGAGCGGACCGCACAGCGCTACACCCCGGACGGCCGCTGGTACCTGACCGGCGACGCGGGTTCCCAGGACGCCGACGGGTTCTTCCACTTCTCCGCCCGCGACGACGACGTCATCATCATGGCGGGCTACCGGATCGGCCCGTTCGAGGTGGAGAGTGTGCTGGTGCTGCACGAGGATGTCGCGGAAGCGGCCGTCGTCGGCATGCCCGACGAATTGCGCGGTGAGGTGCTCGAAGCGTTCGTCGTGGTGCGCGAAGGCGTCACCGGCGGCGAGGAACTGGAAGCCGATCTACAGACACTGGTCAAAAGGAAATTCGCCGCGCACGCCTATCCGCGCCGGGTGCATTTCGTGCCGAGCCTGCCCAAGACACCCAGCGGCAAGGTGCAGCGGTTCCTGCTGCGGCAGCAGGGGGTTCGGTGATGAATGTACTGCTGAGCTATACCTCTGGAATCTCGGACACTCCCCTACTCGGCGACACCATCGGTGCCAACCTCGACCGGACCGCCGCCGCGTTCGGCGACCGGGAAGCCCTGGTGGACTACCCCTCCGGGCGTCGCTGGACCTACCGTGAACTCCGTAGTGCCGTCGACTCTCTCGCCACCGGCCTTACCGCGCGTGGCATCGTCGCGGGCGATCGGGTCGGGATCTGGGCACCGAACTGCCCCGAATGGTTCCTCGTCCAGTACGCGACCGCGAAGATCGGCGCGATCCTGGTCAATATCAATCCTGCCTACCGCACCAGCGAATTGGAGTATGTGCTCGGACAGGCGGGCGTGCGAATGCTGGTCTCGGCACCGGAGTTCAAATCCTCGAACTATGTGGCGATGATCGAGCAGGTGCGACCGAATTGCCCGGGCCTGGAACAAGTGCTGGTGCTTGGTACCGCACCGTGGGATGAGCTTGCTCGCACCGCAGCCGATCAGGATCTGCTGGCGGCACGTGCGTCCGAGCTGTCCATGGACGATCCGATCAATATCCAGTACACCTCCGGGACAACGGGGTTCCCGAAGGGCGCCACACTCAGCCACCACAACATTCTCAACAACGGCTATTTCGTCGGGGAACTGTGCGGTTACACCGAGCAGGACCGGATCTGCGTTCCCGTGCCGTTCTATCACTGCTTCGGCATGGTAATGGGCAACTTGGCAGCCACGAGTCACGGTGCGGCGATCGTGATTCCGGCGCCGTCGTTCCAGCCCGCCGCCACCCTCGAGGCCGTGGCGGCCGAACGGTGCACTTCGCTCTACGGCGTCCCCACCATGTTCATCGACATGCTGGCTCAGCTGGAGGAATCCGATGCGGACCTGTCCACACTGCGCACCGGCATCATGGCAGGCTCGCCGTGCCCGGTAGAGGTGATGAAGCGTGTCATCAATCGGATGGGCATGAGCGAGGTGTCCATCTGCTACGGGATGACCGAAACCTCACCCGTCTCCACCCAGACCCGCCGCGACGACAGCATCGATCGCCGCACCGCCACCGTCGGCCGAGTCGGCCCGCACCTCGAGATCAAGATCGTCGATCCCGTGACCGGCCGCACCGTCGGGCGCGGTGAACCCGGCGAACTGTGCACCCGCGGCTATTCGGTGATGCTCGGCTACTGGAACGACGCCGAACGCAGCGCCGAAGCCATCGACTCCGCCCGCTGGATGCACACCGGCGACATCGGCGTCATGGACGAAGCCGGCTATCTCGCCATCACCGGCCGGATCAAAGACATGGTCATCCGCGGCGGCGAGAACATCTACCCCCGCGAAATCGAAGAATTCCTCTACACCCACCCCGACGTCCTCGACGCCCAGGTCATCGGCGTCCCCGACCCGAAATACGGCGAAGAACTCATGGCATGGGTTCGCATGCGCGAAGGCGCCGCGCCCTTGGACGCCGACGCAGTACGCGTGTTCTGTGCCGGGAAGCTGGCGCATTTCAAGGTGCCGCGGTACGTGCATGTCGTGGAGGAATTCCCGATGACGGTGACCGGGAAGGTACGCAAGGCGGAAATGCGGGAGATGGCGCGGACACTGCTCGGGCTCGGCGACTGAGAACTCAGACGTCAGGCCCGCTCCAATACCGCGAATGGAATCGTCACCTCAACCGGTTCGTCGAGTGGCAGTACCGCCGGTGGACAGCGTGGGCATGGTAACGACGACCCGACCAGTCGAGCCGGTACTCCTCGATCTGCCTCGCTGTAGGGCGCACCCCGTTCGGCGAGCAGGATCACCGTGCTCTGGTGTCGGCGTGGTCGCGGACCGGCATCAGCTCGGGGCGTTTGGCTGTGCGGCCGTCACCCGATGACCGTCCGGTCAGTCGGCGGCGTAGCCACGGCCCGAGAAAAGTGGCCACCCAACGCAGTTCGTCTGCCGCGGTGGTAAGTGGGCTTCGGGCGGGCAGTGGTGGTTGCAGGGGTGCGGTCCAGTGGTCGTCGGCGCCGGGAAGCTCGAGGGCGTGGGCGAGGGCATCGGCGATGCGCTGATGCCCGAGTGAGCTTGCGTGGAGCCGGTCCGTACTCCACAGGCGGGGGTCGGTGACGACGGGGTGGCGGGCCGTATCGGCGACGACAACGCCGTGGCGTTCGGCGCTGGCACGAATGCGATCGTTGAGCGCGGTGATGCGGCCGCTGATCGGGCGCGCGAGTGGGGTGATGCGCGCGACGTCGGGGAAGGTCAGCGTAGCCACGGCAGTGCCCTGCGTGGTGAGTGCTGCGAACATCGCGTCCAAGTGCTCGGCCACTTCGTCGGCGTCGAACCCCGGGCGCAGCGCGTCGTTGACACCGGCGACGACGGTCGCCAGGTCGGGCCGCAGGGCCAGTGCGGCGTCGAGCTGTTCGGCGCGCACCTGACCTGCGAGCTTGCCCCGGACAGCGAGGTTGGCGTAGCGCAGGTCGGGGTTGATCGTCACGAGCCGTTCGGCGAGCCGGTCTGCCAGGCCGCGCACTCCGACTTGGTCGTCACCGTCCCCGACGCCCTCGGTCTGGCTGTCGCCGAGCGCGACGTAACGCGAGTAGCCGACCGTGTCGCTCACAGGCCGGGCCTCGCATCGGAGATCGCGGCAGCCACCAGTCCGGCGGTGCCGGCACCGATGACGATCGAGCCGCAGTCGCTCACGCCCCGGTCGCCTCTCGCTCGAGCTGCGCGGTGGCTTCGGCCGTGATGCGCTCGAACTGCTCACCCATCCGCGCGGCAAGGGCCTGGGCAGCCGACAGCGGGCGCACCATGACCATGAGGTCGTCGATCGTGCCGTTCTCGTCGACGTGCAGGAAGTCGCAGCCGGTCAGTCGCTTGCCGTCGACGGTGGCCTCGAACACTAAGGCATGATCGCGACCGTTCACGTCGCCGATCTCGCGGACGTAACGGAAGTCTTCGAACACGCGGATGACCGCACGCAGGATCGCGGCGGTGATCGCCTTGCCCGGATAGGGCTTGAACGCCACCGGACTGGTGAACACCACATCATCGGCCAGCAATGCCTCGATAGCGGCGTCATCACGCGCCTCGACAGCTGCTCGGAAAGGATGCATCGCCCACCTCTCATGGTCAATTAATTGCCTATGCAAAGGTGAACGCTAGACCTGTCGGCCGATAATGTCCACCGGAGCTCATACACATATTTGATTACTCACTCCGGCTGGTAGCGTGGGCCGAACAGCATCTATGCCACGCGGCGTCGACCGCCTGTTCGAGGTTGGAGCGGCTGGCCCCTACAGCACGCCGCTCCGCGGAATCTCCTTATAGCGGAAGAACATTCGCTGGGCGGAAAGGCGACCGGCCGCGCCCTCGGCACGTGGGTGCGGACGTCGAAATCTGGACCGCGCCACTTCGCGCTGGAAAGTGATAGGTCAGCGGACCACCGGGCGGAGTGCGGGTGCGCGACTATTCAGTCGGTGTCGGGCAGCAGATCCGGGCGCCGCGCACGGGTCCGCATCAACGACTGCTCGCGCCGCCACGCCGCAACCTTGGCGTGATCACCGGACAGCAGAATCGGCGGCACGTCGAGGCCGCGCCAGCTCACCGGACGGGTGTAGCTGGGGCCTTCGAGTAGTCCATCCGAGAACGAATCCTCTTGATGGGACTGCTGATTGCCGAGAACGCCGGGGATCAAGCGCACCATCGCCTCGGTCATGACCAGTACCGCCGCCTCGCCGCCGATCAGCACGTAATCGCCGATGCTGACCTCTTCGACGCGGACTCGGCGGCCGGCATCGTCGAAGACGCGCTGATCGATGCCTTCGTAACGGCCGCACGCGAAGACCAGGTGTTCCTCGGTGGCCCAGCGCTCGGCAGTGGCCTGGGTGAACGGAACCCCGGCGGGAGTGGGGACGACGAGTACGGCGTCATCCGGGCAGACTTCGTCGAGAGCGTCACCCCAGACGGTGGGTTTCATCACCATGCCCGGTCCGCCGCCATAGGGGGAATCGTCGACGGATTTGTGCACGTCGTGGGTCCAGCGCCGGAGGTCGTGGACGTCGACGGAGATAAGGCCCTTATCGATGGCCTTACCGAGCAGGGCCGTGCGCAGCGGCTCCAGATACTCGGGAAAGATGGTGACCACGTCGATCTTCATGACGCCGACCGTCTCATTCGGGATCCAGCAGGCCCTCGGGCGGATCGATAACGACCAGCCCGTCGGTCATCGACACCGTGGGCACGATGGCCATGACGAACGGGATCAGGATCTCGCGACCGTCGTCAGCAGCGCGCACCGACAACAATTCGCCTGCGGCGGAATGCAAAACCTCGGTGACGGTACCGATCGCGGTGCCGTCGGCGAGTTCGACGCGCAGACCCTCGAGCTCGTGGTCGTAGTACTCGTCGGGATCCTGCGACGGTCCGAGATCCTCGCTGTTCACCAGGAACAGCGTGCCGCGCAGCTCGTCGGCGGCGGTGCGGTCGGAGACGCCGGTCAAGTGCACGAGGAGCCGGCCCGAGTGTTCCCGGGCCGACTCCACGGTGAAGTCACGGACTTCCTTCGACCGAGCCAACCGCCCACGCAAGGTGGAACCGGGCGCGAAACGCGCCTCCGGCTCGTCGGTGCGTACTTCGACGACCAGTTCACCGCGCACGCCGTGCGACTTGGCGACACGACCTACGACGAGTTCCATTACGCGTCGGTGTCCACCACGTCGACCCGGATGCCCCGGCCGCCGATACCGGCGACGAGGGTGCGCAGTGCGGTCGCGGTACGTCCACCGCGGCCGATCACCTTGCCCAGATCCTCGGGATGGACGTGCACCTCGACCGTCCGTCCGCGGCGGCCGGTGATCAGCTCGACGCGGACGTCATCGGGGTTGGCGACGATGCCGCGAACCAGATGTTCGACGGCATCGGCGACGACAGTGCTCATTACTCGGCAGCCTCAGCCGACTCGGCGCCCTCGGCGGCCTCGTCCTTCTTGGCGGCCTTCTTCTTGGGGGTGACGGCCTCGGCGACCGGCGCGTTGTCGGCGGCGGCGAGTGCGGCGTTGAACAGGTCGAGCTTGGAGGTCTTGGCTTCCTTGACCTTCAGGGTGCCTTCGGTGCCCGGCAGGCCCTTGAACTTCTGCCAGTCGCCGGTGATCTCCAGCAGACGCTGCACGGGCTCGGTCGGCTGCGCGCCGACGCCGAGCCAGTACTGCACGCGCTCGGAATCGATCTCGATCAGCGAGGGCTCTTCCTTCGGGTGGTACTTGCCGATGGACTCGATGGCCCGGCCGTCACGACGGGTGCGCGCGTCGGCGACGACCACGCGGTACTGCGGGTTACGGATCTTGCCCAAGCGGGTGAGCTTGATGCGAACAGCCATTGCTGATCTACCTTTCAAGGTTGGTCACGGCGCAATTCGGCGACCCACATGGTCTGCGAGCCCGGTTTTGCGGTTGAAGTGTGTGACCGCCGCGCGGTACGTAACCGGAGACGGGCTGACACTGTCCATACGGACGATCGACCATTGTGCCAGACGCTCGGGCCACGCCTGAAATCGCCTCCATCGCCGCAGTCGCCTCCACCTCGGCCGCTCCGGATGTCTATGACGCGGCCGTCAGCCTATCCACGCTGCCGATACACGGCGGGCTTGCCAAGAATTACTCAGCCGAGTAACAATTTACTCGTGCAAGTAACAGACGGATCGACCGCCCTCTCCCCCGCCGCCGCAGAGCGACGCAGGCAGATCGTGGCCGCGACGATGCAGGTTCTGGCCGAGGTCGGCTATGCCAAAACCTCGTTCACGAAGATCGCCGAGCACGCCGGGCTCAGCAGCACGCGGCTGATCTCGTACCACTTCAGCGGCAAAGACGAGTTGATGCGCGACGTGCTGGTGGCGGCCAAGGACGCCGCCGTGGAATTCATCGGGCCCCGGATCGCGGCCACCGTCGATCACCGAGCCTGGCTGGCCGCCTACCTCACCGCGAACATGGAGTTCATGCGCGAGCGCACCGCCGTGTTGCGGGCGTTGATCGAGCTCAACAGCAATGCCAGGGCGGCGCTCGGGGACCAGTTCGTCGACGACGCGGCCGTCGGGTCACCGCTCGACGCTCTCGAACAGGCCCTGCGCGAGGGGCAGGCCGCAGGCGCTTTCCGCGACTTCGATCCCCACGTGATGGCGGTGGCGCTGCGTGCGGCCATCGACACCATCGCGATCGGATACGCCGAGGACCAGGCCGCCGACGTCGAACTCTTCGCCTCCGAACTGGTCACGTTGTTCGACCGCGCCACCGCCGCCGAGTGATTCATCAGAGAAGTCCTACCGAAAGGAACACAATGAAACTGGAATCCGGACAGGTCGCCGTGCTGACCGGCGCCGCCAATGGCATCGGACGGGCGGTCGCCGAGGCCCTGCACGCCCGTGGAATCCGCGTGGTGATCGCCGATATCGACGGTGACGCCCTGGCGAAGGCCGCCGAGGAAATCGGCCACGACACCCCCGCGGTACCGACCGATGTCGCCGATTTCGAACAGGTCCAGCGGCTGGCCGAGACCACCCTGCGGCTCTTCGGCCGGGTCGACCTGGTGTTCAACAATGCCGGGATGGGCGCAGGCGGGCCGGTCTGGGCGGTGGAACCCGATGACTGGCAACGGGTCTGGGCGGTCAACGTCCAGGGTGTCATCAACGGGATGCGCGCGTTCGTTCCGCACATGATCGCGGCGGGCCGCGGACACATCATCAACACGTCGTCGCTGGCCGGTGTGACCACAGGCCTGTTCAACGGGCCGTACACCGCCAGCAAGCACGCGGTCGTCTCGTTGACCGAGTCACTGCACGGCGAACTGGCCGTCCTGGCACCCGGTATCGGCGCCACCGTGGTGTGCCCGGGCCCGGTCGACACTCAGATGCTGCGCGTTGTCACCGACGGCTTCGGATCATTGCTCGGCGACGGCGTGCCCACACAGCCCACCGAAGGGTGGTTCGGCACGCTCACCCCTGAGCAGTGGGAACGTCTCGCCCCCGGCCTCGGCGTCATCTCTCTGATGGCGAGCGAGATGATGCCTGCCGCTCGAGCCGCCGAGATCATCCTCGCGGCCGTCGAGGCCGATCGCCTCTACGTCACCACTCACCCGAACCTGGCGACGCAGGCCAGTGATCGAGTCGCCGCGATAGTCGCCGATATGCAGGCGTCCGCATAGGAGTCACCAGCCCGAACGCCACCGGCTCGGTCCCACGCCAAACGTGCGACCGAGCCGGTGTGCTGTGCGGGCTTACTTGTTCGGGAACTTCAGCTTCGACAGATCGAAGCCCTCGAGCCCCGGCGGGAGCTGATCCAGACCGGCGGGCATCCCGGACAGGTCGGGCATGCCTGCGGGCATACCGGGCATGCCGCCCGGGAAACCGCCGCGCACCTTCGGCGGGGTGGGGCCGCGTCCGCCCTTCTTGCCCTTCTTCCCCTTCTTGTTGCTGCGCCGGTTCGCGCCGGGCATGCCCATCTGGCGACCCATCGCGGCCATCATCTTTTTGGCCTCGAAGAAGCGGTCGACGAGCTGGTTCACCTCGGAGACCTGCACGCCCGAGCCGTTGGCGATGCGCAGGCGGCGGGAGGCGTTGATGATCTTGGGGTTATCGCGTTCGGCCGGGGTCATGCCGCGGATGATGGCCTGCACCCGGTCGAGCTGCTTGTCATCGACCTGGGCGAGCACGTCCTTCATCTGACCGGCGCCGGGCAGCATGCCGAGCAGGTTGCCGATGGGGCCCATCTTGCGGATGGCGAGCATCTGGTCGAGGAAGTCCTCGAGGGTCAGCTCGCCGCTGCCGATCTTGCGTGCGGCTTCCTCGGCCTGCTGCTGGTCGTAGACCTGCTCGGCCTGCTCGATCAGGGTGAGCACGTCACCCATGCCGAGGATGCGGCTGGCCATGCGGTCCGGGTGGAAGACGTCGAAGTCTTCGAGCTTCTCACCGGTGGAGGCGAACATGATCGGTGCGCCCGTGACATTGCGGACGCTGAGCGCGGCACCACCGCGGGCGTCGCCGTCGAGCTTGGTGAGCACCACGCCGGTGAAGCCGACACCGTCGCGGAACGCCTCGGCGGTGGTGACGGCGTCCTGGCCGATCATGGCGTCGAGCACGAACAGCGTCTCGTCCGGCTGCACGGCATCGCGGATACCGGCGGCCTGGGCCATCAGCTCGGCGTCGATGCCGAGGCGACCGGCGGTGTCGACGATCACCACGTCGTACTGCTTCTGCTTCGCTTCGTCCACACCGGCCTGGGCGACCGCAACCGGATCCGCGGCCGAGACGCCGAGCGCGTTCTGACCGCCGCCGACCGAGGTGCCGGGATGCGGCGCGAACACCGGCACACCGGCGCGCTCACCGACCACCTGCAGCTGGGTGACGGCGCCAGGGCGCTGCAGGTCACAGGCCACCAGCAACGGCTGATGCCCCTGACCCTTGAGCCATTTGGCGAGCTTGCCCGCCAAGGTGGTTTTACCGGCGCCCTGCAGACCGGCCAGCATGACGACCGTCGGCGGGGTCTTGGCCAAGGTGATGCGGCGGGTCTCGCCGCCGAGGATGCCGACGAGTTCCTCGTTGACGATCTTGACGACCTGCTGGGCCGGGTTCAGCGCCGCGGAGACCTCGGCGCCCTTGGCGCGCTCCTTGATCTTGGCGATGAAACCGCGCACCACCGGCAGCGCGACGTCGGCTTCCAGCAGCGCGAGGCGGATCTCGCGGCAGGTGGCGTCGATGTCAGCCGGCGACAGACGTCCCTTACCGCGTAGGTCCTTGAGGGCACCGGTAAGCCGGTCGGAAAGGGATTCGAACACCGATCGCGCTCCTGATCTCGAGTGACGTCACTGCATCCCAGCGTAATGGGATCACCGGACTGCGCACGCAGCCGGTGTGTGCTGGGTGCGCGAAGTTACTCCGGCGCGCGGCCGCGCGGGATGCGAGTGCGCCGATAGTCGTGGTTTTCCCTGGCCACCATGAACGCGGCCTCACGTCCGGTCAGGCCGAGTTCGAGGGCGAGACCGTCGAGCGCGGTCCAATCACCTTCCACCGGCAGGCCGGAGGTGGCGACCGACGCCGCGATGGTCATCGCGGTGACCGCCTGCTTGCTGTTCAGGGTACGGCCGGGTAGCCAGGACACCACCCAGAGATCCCCGCCGACGCAGCGGGCAACATGCGGGGTCACATCACTGGTCATGATCGACGAGGCGACGACTTCGATTGCCACCGACCTGCTCCCCTCGTATGCGACAGCCCGACTCACCGATCCTAAGGGCCGATGACCATGTCGTAGGGATTTCCAGCAAATCATGTGCAAAGGACCGATTTTCGGATAACGACGAGGTCACAGCATAGTTCGACGATCGGAGCGTGAAAGTTACAGTGGCTCAGGAACCTTCGTGCGTACCGTTGTCGCCCACGGATTTCTTGGGTGCGGGCTTCGGCACGACCGCCATGATCGTCTCCTCGATCGCCGCCCGGCGGGCAGGTCCGGAATCCGCGCCCAGATCGAGACAGAACGCGTCGACGACCGCGCTACCCATGGTGACCACCTTGGCCCAGCGCACATCCGCACCGGAGGCGGCCAGCGCTGCGGCGAGCCTGGTCAGCAGCCCGATCCGGTCCTCGGCACGCAACTGCAGGATGACGTGACCCGCAGTCCCCGTCTCGGCCCACATCAGCCGGGGCTGTGCCTTCGCGTACGGGCTCAGCTGCGCGCCGACGGCTTCCCGTTCGCGTCTGGCCAGCTGTCCGGACAGATCCAGATCGCCTGCGATGGCGCGGATCAGTTCTTGACGCAGCAGCCCGGGATCGGGCGGGTCACCGAACTTCGGCGAGACCACGAAAGTGTTGATCGCCGACTCCCCCACACCGCCGAGCGCCGCCGACAGCACTCGCAACGAATGCAAGGCCAGCACACCGGCGGCCTCGGAGAGCAGGCCGGGCGTGTCGGGCGCGATGACGGTGACGGTGTAGGTGTGTTTGCCCTCGCCCGGCGCCAATGTCACGTGCACCCCGCCCGCAGCGGCCTTGGCGAGCAGCTCGGGCGCGATCGGCTCGGGTCGAGGCAGCGCCTCACCGGCCATGACCATCCGGCAGCGGCGGACCAGCTCGCCGATCAGCGAGGCCTTCCACTCGCCCCAGACGCCGGGGCCGGTGGCCAAGGAGTCCGCCTCGGCGAGGGTGTGCAGCAGTTCCAGCAGTTGTGGATCGCCGTCGAGGGCGTCGACCACGAACCGCACCGTCGCCGGATCGTCCAGGTCACGGCGGGTCGCGGTATCGGGTAGCAGCAGATGATGGCGCACGATCGCGCTCAGGGTCCGCACATCCGACGGCCACAATCCGAGCCTGCGCCCGATATGGGTGGCCAGTTCGGCGCCGACCACACTGTGGTCACCCGCCCGGCCTTTACCGATGTCGTGCAGCAGCGCACCGAGCGCCAGCAGATCCGGCCGCGCCACCCGGGTGCTCAGCGCGCTCGCGTAGGCCACCGTTTCCATCAGGTGCCGGTCGACGGTCCAGGTGTGCAGCACATCGCGCGGCGGCAGATCCCGCACCGCACCCCATTCCGGCAGCAGCCTGCCCCACAGCCCGGTGCGGTCCAGCGCCTCGATCGCGTCGATGGTGCCGCGGCCTGCTCCGAGCAGCACCAGCAGATCGTTGAGCGCGTCCTTCGGCCAGGGTTCGCGCAGCTCGGGCGCATCCTCCGACAACCGGTTGAGCGTGTTCGCCGACATCGGCAGGCCGGTTTGCGCCGAAGCCGCCGCCACCCGCAGGATCAGGCCCGGATCGCGTTGCGGCCGTGCGTCCCGCGCCAGCACCACCTCACCGGCGTGCTCGACCACCCCCTCATCGAGTGGTCGGCGCACCGGCATGCGTCGCAGCCTGGCCAGGCCGCGACGAGGCAGAGCGTTTGCCGCGGTCCGCAGCCCGACGTCGACCGAGTAGCTCACCGTGCGTGCCGAATCGCTGAGCGTGCGGGCCAGATCGAAGCGGTCACCGATGCGCAGCGCCGCACCGATCTCGTCGGCATCCTGGGCCCTCAGCTGATCACGCGAGCGACCGGCGACCCGGTGCAGTTCGGTGCGTACGTCGAGCAGGCGGCGGTGTGCGTGCCGGACGCCACCGCCGGGCACATCCGGGCCGAGGCCGGGCATGGCGTCGGTCAGCTGGGCGATGGAAAGCGCATCGAGTAGTTGGATGTCACGCAGGCCGCCGCGGCCGTTCTTCAGATCGGGTTCGGCGCGGTGGGCGATCTCGCCGCTGCGCTCCCAGCGAGCCTTGGCCTGGGCGATCAGTTCGTCGAACCGGGATCGGATCCCGGTCCGCCATTCCCGGCGCACGCCGCCGATGAGCAGGCTGCTCAGATCGGCGTCGCCGACGATATGCCTGGCCTCGAGCATGCCGAGGGCGGCGATCATGTCATCGTTGGCGACCCGCAACGCCTGCGGGACGGTGCGCACACTGTGGTCGAGCTTGATGTGGGCGTCCCAGAGCGGATACCAGAGCTGATCGGCGACTTCGGCGACGCGGGCAGCGTCGACATCGTCGTGCAACAGCACCAGATCCAGATCCGAATAGGGCAGCATCTCCTTGCGGCCGAGACCGCCGACCGCGACGACGGCGAGCCCGCTGTCGGCGGTGATGCCGAGTTCGGCACCTTTGCTGGTGAGCCACAGCTCGTACAGATCGACCAGCGCCGACCGCAGCGATTCCGCATCCAGGCGCGGATTGCGTGGCTGCCCGCCCTCGAGCAGGCGGCGCCTGGCCTTGACCAGATCGGCCGCGCCGTTGGACACCACCGCGTCCTCGCCCCCGCCCGCACGGCCGTCACTGCTGTGCTGTCGCCGACTGCTACCCACTAGCCCACCACCCATTCACGCGTGCGGCCCCGCCCCGGCCGGAGGTCCGGCGGGAGCGGGGCCGCCGCTCGACTCGAAATACCGCTACAGCGCGTCGGTGCCGCGCTCGCCGGTGCGCACCCGGATGATCGTCTCGACCGGGGTCACCCAGACCTTGCCGTCGCCGATCTTGCCGGTGCGCGAGGCCTCGACGATCACCTCGACGACCTTGTCTACGGAGGCGTCGTCGACGACGACCTCGACCCGGACCTTCGGCACGAAATCCACCGAGTACTCGGCACCTCGGTAGACCTCGGTGTGCCCCTTCTGCCGGCCGTAGCCCTGCACCTCGCTCACGGTCATGCCCAGCACGCCCGCCTGCTCGAGACCGGTCTTCACGTCCTCCAACGTGAACGGTTTCACGATTGCGGTGATCAGTTTCATGTCGTCATGCCTCCTTGACGCCCGAACGTGCCGTGCCACCCACAGCAGCGAAATCGTATGCGGTTTCCGCGTGCTCGGACTCGTCCATGCCGACGAATTCGCCTTCTTCGTCGGCGCGCAGGCCGATCGTGAACTTGATCAGGTAGGCGATGACGGCCGTGGCGACCAGCGAGTAGGCCAGCACCGTGAACGCACCGACTGCCTGCAGCTTCAACTGCTCGATGCCACCACCGTAGAACAAGCCCTTCACCGCCGCGGGCGCTTCCGGCGCCGCGACCAGGCCGACCATCAGGGTGCCGAGTAGACCACCGACCAGGTGCACACCCACCACGTCGAGCGAGTCGTCGAACCCGAAGCGGAACTTCAGGCCGACGGCGAGGGCACACAGCGCACCCGCGGTGATACCGATGGCGAGGGCGCCGACGACGTTGACCGAGTGACACGCCGGGGTGATGGCGACCAGACCGGCCACGATGCCCGAGGCGGCGCCCAGCGAGGTGGGCTTGCCGTCGCGGATCTTTTCCACCACGAGCCAGGCCAGCAGCGCCGCACCGGTGGCGACGACGGTGGTCAGGAAGGCGGCACCGGCGATGCCGTTGGAGCCCACCGCGGAACCGGCGTTGAAGCCGAACCAGCCGAACCACAGCAGACCGGCACCGAGCATGACGAACGGCAGGTTGTGCGGACGGAACGGCGTCTTGGGCCAGCCCTTGCGCTTACCGAGCACGATCGCGAGCACCAGGCCCGCCGCACCGGCGTTGATGTGGACCGCGGTACCACCGGCGAAGTCGATCGCTTTGAGGTTGTTGGCGATCCAGCCGCCCGCCTCGGCGGTGACGCCGTCGAAGGCGAAGACCCAGTGCGCCACCGGGAAGTAGACGACGGTGGCCCAGATGCCGGCGAAGATCAGCCAGGCGCTGAACTTCATGCGGTCGGCGACCGCACCCGAGATGAGGGCGACGGTGATGATCGCGAACATGGCCTGGAAGGCGACGAACACCGTCAGCGGGATGGTGCCCGCCAGCGGGATCGCGGCCTCGGCGCCGGTATCGGCGTCGGCCAGGTACGCGCCACCGAAGATCTGCTTCAGCCCGAAGTACTGACCCGGATCACCGATGAGGTTGGCTGTGTCGTCACCGAAGGTGACCGAGAAGCCGTAGAGCACCCACAGCACGGCGACCAGGCCCATGGCACTGATGCTCATCATGATCATGTTCAGCACGTTCTTGCCGCGGACCATGCCGCCGTAGAAGAACGCGAGTCCGGGTGTCATCAGCAGCACGAGCGCTGAACTGGTCAGCATCCATGCGGTGTCACCGGCGTCCGGCGCGCCGATTACGGGAAATGCCACCTTAATGTCCTCCTCATCTCGGGCCCCGCCGATTCCGGCGAAATGGACCTGCACAGAAGGTTGCTCATTCGGTGTTTCATCCGTGGCGCCCCCGTGTTTCACCTACGTGAACGGATGGTGCCCCCGTGTTGCTACCACGTTTCCAACTGTGCACAGGAGGTTTCCTGCCGCGTGTGAGCGGCGTGTCGCGGCAGCGAACCCGCAGCTGATCGACGGTTTCGGCGGGAATCGGCGGAGATGGCGGGCTCGGCAAGGCGGGGCCCGCGAGATCGCGGAGCCGGTCCGGATCGAGCAGGCGATGCTCGATCCGGACCGGATGCTCAGCCGAGCAGTGCGTCGACGAACGCGCCGGGTTCGAACGGGGCGAGATCGTCGGCGCCCTCACCGAGACCGACGAGCTTCACGGGGACGCCGAGTTCGTGCTGCACCTGGAAGACGATGCCGCCCTTGGCGGTGCCGTCGAGCTTGGTGAGCACGACGCCGGTGATGTCGACGACCTCGGAGAACACCCGCGCCTGCATGAGGCCGTTCTGACCGACGGTCGAGTCGAGCACCAGCAGCACCTCGTCGACCTCGGCCTTCTTCTCCACGACCCGCTTGACCTTGCCGAGTTCGTCCATCAGGCCGGTCTTGGTGTGCAGGCGACCCGCGGTGTCGATGAGCACGACGTCCACGCCGCGATCGATACCCGCGGCGACGGCGTCGAAGGCGACCGCTGCCGGGTCCGCGCCCTCTTTACCGCGCACGGTATCGGCACCGACCCGTTCACCCCAGGTCTGCAGCTGATCGGCGGCGGCGGCGCGGAAGGTATCGGCGGCGCCGAGCAGCACCCGGCGACCGTCTGCGACGAGCACGCGGGCCAGTTTGCCGGTGGTGGTGGTCTTGCCGGTGCCGTTCACGCCGACGACCAACAGGATCGACGGGTGGTCATCGTGCGGCAGGGCACGCACGGAGCGATCCAGTTCGGGGCGCAGCGCCTCGACCAGGACGTCACGCAGCACCGCACGGGCTTGGTCGGTGGTGCGGACGCTGCGCGCGGCCATCTCCTCGCGCAGCCGTTCCACGACGGCCGCAGTGCTCGCGGTGCCGAGATCGGCGAGGACGAGCGTGTCTTCGACCTCTTCCCAGGAGTCCTCGTCCAGGTCGCCGCCACCGAGCAGGCCGAGCAGGCTCTTACCGACCGCGGTCTGCGAGCGCGACAGGCGCCCACGCAGCCGCACCAGGCGGCCCTCGGTGGGCTCGATCTCCTCGAGCGTGGGGGCGGGCTCGGCCTCGGCGGCAGTGTCGGGGACAAGCGGCGCCTCGGGCGCGGTTTCGACCGAAAGGGCTGTGTCTGCCGTCGGCGTGGTGTCGACGGCCTCGGTCTTCGCGGGCGCGGTCTCGGTGTCCGGGGCAACAGAGTCCGGCACCGTGGTCTCATCAGTGGGCGCCGAGGTCACGGCCTCGGTATCGGTCGCAGCCGCCTCGGTGGGTGCCGTTTCGGGCGCCGCCTCGGGGGCCGTGGTCTCGGCGGGCGCCTCAGCGGTGGCGGCGCCGCCGGGCGCCTCGGCCAGGTCGGTCGGTTCGGGCAGCGGAACATTGGTGATGCCGCGCCGCGGTGCGTCCCGCGGAATGGCGGCATCGTCGCCGATATGCGGCTGCCCCTCGGTGTCGGTCCGTTCGGCCGCCAGCGGTTCGGGCGGGGTGGCGGTGGCCGTGCCACCCTGACTGAAGTTGAATCCGCCGGAGGCCTTGTACCCACCGGACTTGTCGGTCAGCTCCTTGTCTTCGGTCGGCGCCGTCAGCGAAACCCGCCCGCTGCGATACCGGACGAATCCGACAACGAGCGCGACGAGCAGGACGGCGGCGATCGCCGCGATCAGAATCCAGGCTTCGGAACTCACGCCGACCATCCTTGCAGAACCGATTCGCGCCGGTCATCGACCCGCCCGGACCAGGAAAGACGTCCAGACACAGCCCGTGAGATTTCTTGTCCTGCGGAACTTCTCGCGGCGTGCCCATAGGATCGGCGACGTGACAGATCGAAACGTGCTTGGGGGTCCGCTCGAAGAGTGCGGTACCGATCCGCTGACCGGCTTCTATCGGGACGGCTGCTGCAGCACCGGCCCAGAGGACCTGGGTAGTCACACCGTGTGCACGGTCGTCACGACCGAGTTTCTGGAACACCAGGGTTCGATCGGCAACGACCTGAGCACCCCGCGCCCGGAGAACAATTTCCCCGGATTGCAGCCCGGGGACCGGTGGTGTGTGGTGGCGGTGCGCTGGTTACACGCGCATGAGGACGGTGTCGCCGCGCCGGTGGTGCTGGCGGCCACCCATGAGAACGCTCTGGAAGTGATCTCGATGGACATCTTGCGCAAATACGCCGTCGATGTGCCCGACGACGTCAGCGATCTGTTGTGAACGGGTGAGCGGCTGTTCCGGCAACCCGCCCGATGCGGGTCGCCGGTGTGCCGATGGTTCGAGCCGGAGTGCTCAGCAGTCCTCGAATTCGCGCCGCAGGTCTTCGACGACCTTGTCCGGATTCTCGCCGGGCAACGGGCTGGCGGCCAGCGCCTTGCGGATGTCTTCCAACGCTTCGACCCGGTACTGCCTGCGCGCCGAGGCGATCAACTGCTCGCGAACGTGTTCCTCCAACGACAGCCCGGCAGCTGCCGCCCGCTGACGTAGTACCTCGGCATCGTCGTCGGGAATGTCGCGCACTTCGATGGTGACCATGCCGACGACGATAGTGGCGTATTCACGGGCGCGCCGATCTTGTTTCCGGCGCAGAATCGGTTCGCCCCTCAGCCGGACGCGGCACCCACCGGCGCCAAGTTCTGCCCGCGCATCCGCTGTGAGATCACCTGGGTGATGCCGTCGCCGCGCATGCTGACGCCATAGAGGGCGTCGGCGATTTCCATGGTCGGCTTCTGGTGGGTGATGACGATCAGCTGGCTCTTCTCCCGCAGCTGTTCGAACAGCCCGATCAGGCGGCGCAGGTTGGTGTCGTCGAGGGCGGCTTCCACCTCGTCCATGACGTAGAACGGCGAGGGGCGAGCACGGAAGATCGATACCAGCAGCGCCACCGCTGTCAGCGACTTCTCGCCACCGGACAGCAGCGACAGCCGCTTGACCTTCTTACCGGGCGGACGGGCCTCCACCTCGATGCCGGTGGTCAGCATGTCGGAGGGATCGGTGAGCAGCAGCCTGCCCTCACCGCCGGGGAACAGCTTGGAGAAGACACCGACGAACTCGCGCTCCACGTCGGCGTAGGCCTCGGTGAAGACCTGCAGGATACGGGCGTCGACCTCGGCGACCACGTCCAGCAGGTCTTTGCGCGCGTTCTTGACGTCTTCGAGCTGGGTGGCGAGGAAGTTGTAGCGTTCCTCGAGCGCGGCGAACTCTTCCAGCGCAAGCGGATTCACCTTGCCGAGGGTGGCCAGGTCCTTCTCCGCCCGTTTGGCCCTTCGCTCTTGACTGGCGCGATCGAACGGCATGGGCACCGGTGCGGTGACGTCCTCACCGCGTTCCTTGGCCTGCTCGTATTCGTGCCACTCCAGCGCCGACGGCGGCAGCGGAGTATCCGGACCATATTCGGCGATGAGGTCGCCGAGCGCGATACCGAACTGTTCGGCGATCGTTGCCTCCAGCTGCTCGATCCGCAACGCCGCCTGCGCCTTTGCCACCTCATCACGGTGGACGGCGTCGGTGAGCTGGGACAGCTGGGCGGTCAGGGCGCGGGTCCGCTCTTTGATCTGGTCCACCTGCGCGGCGCATTCGGTGCGGCGGCGCACCAACTGGTCGCGGCGGGCGGCCGCTTCGGCGACCACACCTTCGAGTTCTCCTGCCACCTTCGCACCGGACTCGGCGACGGCGGCAGCGACCGCGGCCGCCTGCTTGCGCGCGGCCTGGGCCTGTTCGGCACGCGCACGCGTTTCACGTTCGGCGCGGGCGGCACGACGCAACGAATCCGCCTTACCACGCACCGATTCGGCGCGCTCCTCGGCCGTGCGCACAGCCAGGCGCGACTCGACCTCCATCGAGCGGGCCTCGGCGAGCGCGGCGGCAGCCTCCTCGCGGGCTCGGCCCGCGGCTTCGGTGCCCGCGGCGCCCATACCGTCGTCGTCGATGTCGGAGTGTTCGAGTTCGGCGTGACGGAGCCGGTCTTCGAGCTCGGCGAGCGAGGCGAGGGCTTGTTCACGTCCGGCTTCGGCTTCGCCACGTTGGGCGGTGAGCCGGTCGATATCGGCGTGCGCGCCACGCGCGGTGTGGCCGAGCCTGCCGAGCCGCTCGTAGATCGCGACCAGCGCCTGATCGGATTCGTGCAGCGCAAGCAGGGCGTGATCGACGGCGTCCTTGCGGTCGGTCTGTTCGGCGAGGGCGCCGGCCAGTGCGGCTTCGAGTTCCTCGGCGCGACGACGCGCGGCGATCAGTTCGGCCTCGGCGGCATCGACATCGGCTTGGATCTCGAGTTGGCTCGGCGCGCGGTCTGATCCGCCGAGCAGCCAGCCGGTGCCCGCCAGATCGCCGTCTTTGGTCACCGCGCGCAGCTGCGGGAGGGTCGCGAGCAGTTCTGCGGCTGCGGCGAGGTCGTCGACTACGACGACATCGGTGGTGAGCGCGGCGACGGCACCATGCACGGCCTCCGCGCAATCGACCACCGCTCCCAGCCAGCGCGCGTCATCGGGCAATGCGCCGGTATCCGCGGCGGAGGCCGCGTTTCGGACGAGCGCGCGGTCACCGGGTTGTGCGTCGGTGGTCGATGGGCCTGCCGGCGCGCGATCGGCCGACTGCGCGCCCTCGGCACCGAACACCAGCGCCGCCCGGCCACCATCGGCAGCCTTCAACGCCTGCACCGCGGCGTAGGCGCTGCTCCCCGATGCGGCGGCGACCGCGTCGGCGAGTGGACCGAGTACGGCCGCCACGGCCGCCTCGAATCCCGGATGCACCCGGATCAGCGTCGACAGCGGACCGACCAGGTCGTGACCGTGATGTTCGGTGAGCCAGCCCGCACCATCGCGGCGGGCGAGGTTCATACCGAGCGCTTCGATCCTTGCCGTCAGCGACGCGACCCGCTTTCCGGCGTCGCGATCCTGTTCGCGCAGTTCGTCGACGCGCTGATCGGCCAGTTTCAATGCCTGGACGGCGTGCTCGTGCTGGGCGTCGAGACCCGCCTCACCCGCATCGAGGTCACCGAGTTCGGTCTGCACCGTGTCGAATTCGTCCTGCGCGGCCTCGCCGCGCTGCCTGGCCTCGGCGATCGATATCGACAGCCGGGAGATCTCGGCGTCGACCGATTGTGCCCGGGTCCGCAACGTATCGACCTGGCCGGACAGCCGTGCCAGGCCTTCCCGCCGATCGGCGATGGCGCGTACCGCGGCGAGGTGCGCCTGCTCGGCCGCCTTCGCGGCGTGTTCGCGTTCGGCCAGCGCGTCGCGCGCGGCATCCAGGGTTTCGGTGGCCATCTCCACCGCTTCGCGCAGTTCGGCCTCCTCGGCCTCCACCCGGTCGGCCTCGGCTTCGAGCTGGTCGGGGTCGCGTCCGGTGCCCGCGGGCGCGCTGGTGTCCAGATGACGGGCGCGATCGCCGGCGATCCGGATGGTCGCGTTGACTCGTTCGGCCAGTGCCGAGAGCTGGAACCACAGCTGAGCCGCGGCTTCGGCGCTCGGGGTGAGCTTGCTGAGCTGGAACTCCTGTTGGGCGAGTGCGGCGTTGGCAGCGTCGAGCTCGGTCTGCACCGTGATCTGCTGTTCGCGGGCGTAGGCCTCTTTGCTCTGCTGGCTCTCCAGTTCGCGACGCCGGGTCACCAGATCGTCGGCGGCCAGCCGCAGGCGGGCATCGCGCAGATCGGACTGCACGGTCTGCGCGCGCCGGGCGACTTCGGCCTGCCTGCCGAGCGGTTTGAGCTGGCGGCGCAGTTCGGTGGTGAGGTCGGTGAGCCGGGCCAGATTGGCCTGCATGGCCTCCAGCTTCCGGACCGCCTTCTCCTTGCGTTTGCGGTGTTTGAGCACGCCCGCGGCCTCTTCGATGAAGGCGCGGCGGTCCTCTGGCCTGGACTCCAGGATGGCCGAGAGCTGACCCTGCCCCACGATGACGTGCATTTCCCGGCCGATACCGGAGTCGCTGAGCAGTTCCTGCACGTCCATCAGCCGGCAGGAGCTCCCGTTGATCTCGTACTCGCCCGCGCCGTCGCGAAACATGCGCCGGGTGATGGAGACCTCGGCGTAGTCGATGGGCAGGGCGCCGTCGGAATTGTCGATGGTGAGCGTGACCTCGGCGCGGCCGAGCGCGGCTCGTCCCGCGGTGCCCGCGAAGATGACGTCCTGCATCTTTCCGCCGCGCAGCGCCTTGGCGCCCTGTTCGCCCATCACCCAGGTGAGCGCGTCGACGACGTTGGATTTCCCGGATCCGTTCGGACCGACCACGCAGGTGATCCCCGGCTCGAACCGCAGCGTCGTCGCGGACGCGAAGGATTTGAAACCCTTCAACGTCAAGCTCTTCAGATGCAAATCCGGCGACCTTTCTGTACTGCCATGGGGACCACCGCCCGGTCATACTCCGGCGACCAGGCATCGTAGCGGCTGACTGTCCACCACCTTGCGAGCACGGCCCTCCCCAGGCTAACGACCCGCCGCCGAAAGTCCGGCATTTCACCGGCTCCGCCGAGCGGTGTGCGCCAAGCACAGCACACCGCGAGCTTTCGCGCGACTGCCCCGCGCGGCCAAAACCTGATTGCGCCTGGTCCGGGATCCGGGTAACGCGACCGAACCCGCGATCGGTGCGATCACACCGGTCGACAGGACCGCCCGGATTCGAAGCCGGTGAGTGCCCGGAACGCCAGCACCGCGCCCCACGGGCCGATCACCCAAATCGGCCACGGGTAGGTGAATTCGCCGGCCGCGAGGGAGATGGTGCCCCAGATAATGAGCACCAGCACGCTGACCGACACCCAGGATGCCGCCTCGATGCGCTGCCAGATGGGGATACGCGACGCCCGCGACCGCACTGCCTTCTCGCCCGGCACCTTGGGCAGTTTCGGCAGGTCCGACAGCACGAGGCCGAGATCGTCGCGCGTGGTGGTCGCGTAGACCTGCGCGACCCGCTGGTCGTATTCGGCGAGGTCGAGCCTGCCATCGGCGAGGTGCCTGTTCAGCAGCTCAACGGTCTGGGCGCGTTCGGCATCGGAAGCTCGGGTACCCGGCGAGATCTCCATAGCAGTTCCTAACGACAGGGGCTCGTGCGATCGAGCCACATTCCACAGTGGAATACGCATCCAGGATGCGACTTCCACTGTGGAATGTCAAGAGTCGCCGCGATGCGAACAGGACGCGGGAACGTCAGTGAATGGCCGAGGACCTCAGAGAATGGCGAAGGCGACGACCAGGCCCAGCGCGAAGTGCGCCGCCGCGACGATCAGCGCCTCGATTGCGAACTGGTCGGCGTGCAGCACCGCACCGATATCGATCCCGATCGCCTTCTCCAGCACGCGCACCGAGATGATCTGCGCGATGATGCCGACCAGCCCGAAGACCAGCGCCGCGATCAACCCCTCCACCAGCTTGCCTGCCGCGGCGAAGATCGCGAGCACCACGATGAACGCCATGCTGATCATGCCCGCGGCGGTCACCACGATGGCGTTCGGCCTGCCCTCGACCACCAGCGTGCGCAACTTGCCCGGTGTGGTCAGGTCGATGCCGTAGAAGCCGATCACCATCAGCACCAACCCGACGATGGCGTAGAGGAGGATGGCCCCCACACCGTCGCCCAGCGAACTCCAGTAGCTCGAATCGAGGGCGAGATCGGTCATCGTGATCCTTCCGAGGGACGGGAAGCGCGGCGGGGTGCTCGCCCACGCAATCTATTCGGTGATGATCCGATGTGGCACGAAGGCAGCGCCGTCGTCGGTGATCAAACCCGCGGTCTCCCGGATACCGAGCCCGGCCGCTTCGTCGCCGACGAGCCAGGTCCCGAGGACCGGACGCATGTCATCGAAGATCGGCAGCGGGTCGAGCAGCTGGTAGACGTAGCCTTCCTCGCCGTATACGCCGCCGGTGGCGGTTTCGAGTCCGGCGCCGACGATGGTCATATTGGCGCCTTCGCGGCCCAGCTTGGGTTTGCGAATGTATTCGGTCAGCTCGTTGGGCTGATCGAGATAGGCGGGCAGCAGGTTCGGGTGCCCCGGATACATCTCCCACAGCACGGCCAGGATTGCTTTGTTGCTGAGCAGGGTCTTCCACAGCGGCTCTATCCACGCGGTTTCGGGCAGGCTGTCGACGACCCGCTTACCGAATTCGTCGTCGAGCACCCATTCCCACGGGTACAGCTTGAAGATCGCCTCGATCGGCGCCTCGGCCAGATCGACGAACCGATCCAGTTCGGTGTCGTAGCCGACTTCCTCGATGGGCAGGGCGATGGTGTCGAATCCGGCCTCGGCGGCGGTTTCCTGCATGTAGGCGGTGGTGACATTGTCCTCGCCGGTCGCATCGGCACCGGACCAGGTGAAGTGCAGATGACCGCCGGGAAGGGATGTACGCAATTGCGACCAGCGTTCGACCAGCTTTTCGTGCAGCGAATTCCATTGGTCACCACCGGGATAGCGGTCGGTGAGCCAATGCCATTGCACGATCGCCGCTTCCAGCAGCGAGGTCGGGGTGTCGGCGTTGTATTCGAGTAACTTCGCCGGGCGGCGCGCGTCGTAGCGCAGATCGAACCGGCCGTACACGTACGGGTCACCGCGACGCCAGGATTCGGCGATCGGCCCCCAACTCCATTCGGGCAGGCCGAAATCACCGAAACGCTCGGTGAGCACCACGTGTTCCACGGCATTGAGGCACATCGAATGCAGAAGTTCGACATCGGCTTCGAGAGCGAGGATCTCGTCCATCTCGAATTCGTAGTGCACCGATTCGTCCCAGTACGGCCGCGGATTACCGCTGGCGTCACGGCCGGGAGCCCCGTAGACGAGCCCCTGATCCTCGGTGATCGCCTGCCAGCCGGCGCGCGGTATGTCGCGGACTCGCCGCATCAGGAACCTCCACCGGATTTGCTGCCGAGCCCACCCCGCTGGATGACCGTGCCGCTCTTGGTGGTGATCTCGGCGCCCTTGGGTTTGACCGTCGTCCCACCGACGGGCGGTGTGCCGACGGTGTTGTTACCGCCGTAGTAATACCGGTACTGCATGCCGTTGTAGATGAAGATGCCACCGATCCCGGCGTGGCCGGCGGAGCTGGCGCGGCTGCACCGATCGTCCTCGACGACGGTTTCGTTGCCGTTCTCGTCGATGACGGTGCAGTAGGCGGTGACCTGATCCGGCGCAGCCACCGCCCGGTAGGCGAGGTAGCCGCCACCGACCAGCGCCGCCACACCGACGACGGCCGCGCCGCCGATCATCACGCGCTTGCGAGTACGCCGGGAGGCCTCCTCTCGGGCGGCAGCGGCCTGCGCCTCGGCTTCGGCCTTCCTGCGTGCCTTGTCCCTGGCCCGCGATTCGGCCACCGTCGGCGGACGCGGCTGGGTGCTGCCGGGTTCCTGGCGTTGGATGCTGCCGGGGCGCGGTGTGGGCGCGGGTGTTTGCGCAGGCTGCGGGGTCGGCGGCTTCGACAGCGATGGCGGCTGGTCGGGCGATTCGGCCGGGCCGGGCTCTGGACGGTCCGGTTCGGGCCGACCGGTGTCGGATCGACCGGGCTCCCGTGGCGGGCCGTTCCCGGCGCCGGGTTCTGCCGACCCGTCCTCGGGACGGTTCTCGCCGTTCGGAGTGTCACTCATGCCTACCCTCCCCGCTCGCCCGGTCGGTCAATCTACCGCTCCTCGAATCCGCTCAGATCACCGCGCGTGGGCTCCCAATTGTCCACCACCAGGGTGACACGACCGGGCGTTTCACCGGAGCGAAGCAACTCGAGCAGCCGGTCACAATTCACCCGGGAGCCTTCCGCGACGACGTGTACCCGCCCGTCGCGCGCGTTGGTCGCATGCCCGGTGAGGCCGAGTTCCAGTGCGCGCGAACGAGTCCACCAGCGGAACCCGACACCCTGCACCATCCCGTGCACCCAGGCGCTGAGCCGGACCGGCTCCTGCGGGCCCGCAGGCATCAGTCGGCGGTGTCGACATCGAAGGACAGGGTGACGTTGGTGCCCGCCTTCAGTGTGCGGCCGACGGTGCACACCTTGTCGATGGCGCGCTGCACCGTGACCAGTAGTCGCTCCCGGGCCTCCGGGTCCAGTTCGCTGAGGTCGAGTTCGAAGACCTCGTCGAGCTGCGGATACACCTCGTTCTCACGGTCGGCGGCGCCGGAGACCCGGATGGTGGCGTCGTAGTTGTCGCCGAGGCGGCGCGAGAGCGGGAAATCCGAGCTGAGCCCGGAGCAGGCGGCGAGCGCGATCTTCAGCAGCTCGCCGGGGGTGAACACGCCGGGCACGCTCTCCGACCCGATCAGTACCTCGGCACCGCGGGAGCTGCGTCCGGTGTAGCGCCGGGTGCCGGTGCGCTCGACCCACAGGGCCGTGGATCCGGGTGCGGCGGTGTTCGCGGATGCGGTGCTGTTCGCCGGTGCGGCGGCGTCGGTCACGGGTGCGGCGGTCTGTTCAGCCATGGGCTCGATCCTGCCATCTGTCTCGGAGGCGATTCACGCCTGCCAACACCGACGCCCCGTGCGCTCATTCCTGGAACCGGTAACCCATGCCCGCCTCGGTGAGCAGATGCTTGGGCTGCGACGGGTCGTCTTCGAGCTTGCGGCGCAGCTGGGCCAGGTAGACGCGCAGATAGTGGGTCTCGGTGGCATAGGACGGACCCCACACCTCGCGCAGCAGCTCACGGCGTCCGACGAGCTTGCCGCGGTGGCGCACCAGCATCTCGAGCATGCCCCATTCGGTGGGCGTCAGATGCACGTTCGCGCCGTTCTTGGTGACCTTCTTGGCGGCGAGGTCGACGGTGAACGACGAGGTCACCACCACCGGATCGCCGGATTCGCCGTCGGTGGCGCCACGCCTGACGGCCGCGCGCAGCCGGGCCAGCAGCTCATCCATGCCGAACGGTTTGGTGACGTAGTCGTCGGCGCCCGCGTCGAGCGCCTCCACCTTGTCGGCCGAATCGGTCCGCGCCGACAGCACGATCACCGGCGCCGAGGTCCAGCCACGCAGCCCGGCCAGCACATCGATGCCGTCGATATCGGGCAGCCCGAGGTCCAGGATCACCACGTCCGGATGCCTGTCCGCCGCCACCCGCAGCGCCGCGGCGCCGTTTCCGGCGGTGAACACCTCGTACCCGCGCACCGACAGGTTGATGCGCAACGCGCGCACGATCTGCGGTTCGTCGTCGATCACCAGCACCTTGGTTGCGATCGCGTCGGGCTTGTTCTCGGTCATCACGCCTTCCCGGTTCTGTGGTCGCGACCATCTCCTGCGGGCAGCTCGACCAGCATGGTCAATCCTCCTCCCGGCGTGGGCTCGGCGTGCACGCTCCCGCCCATCGCCTCGACGAAGCCGCGCACGACCGACAGCCCGAGACCGACCCCGGTGGTGTTGTCGCGGTCCCCGAGTCGCTGGAACGGCTCGAACAGCTGCTCCTCGGCACCGGCCGGAATACCGGGTCCGATATCGACCACCGCGATGGCGACCTTGTCCCCGTCGCGTTCGGCGGTGATCCGGATCGGGGTGGCGGGGGTGGAATGGCGCAACGCATTGTCGATGAGGTTGGCCAGCACTCGTTCGAGCAGGCCACCGTCCGCGCGGACCGACAGCGAATCCACCGTGACCTCCACCCGGTCCATCGCGGCGCGACGCAGGCCACGCGCCCCCATCCCGACCCCGACCAGCGCACGGTGCACCACCTCGTCCAGGTAGACCTGCCGCAGCTGCGGTGACACCACACCGACGGCCAGTCGCGACGAATCCAGCAGATTGCCCACCAGCGCGGTGAGCTGGTCCACCGATTCCTCGACCGTCTCGAGCAGTTCGGCGGTGTCCTCGGGCGAGAACTCGACGTCATCGCTGCGCAAGCTCGATACCGCCGCCTTCGCCCCGGCCAGCGGGGTGCGCAGATCATGGCTGACCGCCGACAGCAGCGCCCGCCGCAGGCGGTCGGCCTCCAGCAGCGCCGCCGCCGCGCCCGCCTCCTCGGCCAATCGCGCCTGCCGCACCAGCCCGACGGCCTGGTTCGCGACAGCCGTCAGCACCGGGCGATCACCGGCGGCCAGCGGGCGCCCCGACAACAGCAGCCGGTGCACGGTATCGCCGGCTTCGATCGTGGTGTCGGCCTCGGCCGGACGAACCGGTGGCTCGACACCGACGGCGGCTAGAACCGTCTCCCCCGCCACCAGCGCCACTGCCCGCATGCCGTAGGTCTCCCTGACCTGTTCGAGCAGCTTCGGTAGATCCGCACCGTGCAGTACGGCGCCGGCGAACACGGTCAGCAGCTCCGCCTGCCGGGACGCCTTGCGCGCCTGTCTGGTTCGCGCGGTCGCCCGGTCCACCAGCGCGGCCATGGCTACCGCGACGATGAGCAGCACGGCAATGGTGATCACACTGTCGGGTTCGGCGACGGTGAGGCTGTAGCGGGGCTCGGCGAAGAACCAGTTCAGCAGCACACCCGACAGCAGCGCCGATATCGCGGCGGGCAGCACGCCACCGAGCAGCGAGACCAGTACCACCGCGACGAAGAACATCGCGCTGAGCCCGCCCAATTCGAGGGCACTGTCGAGGAACCAGACCCCGATCGCGCACACCAGCACCGGCACCACCAGCGCCGCCACCCACGCCCACACCGGTCGGCGGAATGCCGGCCAGTGCCTGCGTAGCCCCCGATTGGCTTCCTCATGGGTGACCATGTGGACGTCGATCTTGCCGGACTCCTGCACCACCGAGGATCCGATGCCCTCGTCGAACATCCGCGCCCACCGCGAGCGCCGCGAGGTGCCGAGCACGAGCTGGGTGGCGTTCACCTCGCGGGCGAATTCCAGCAGCGCCGCGGGCACGTCCTCGCCGGTCACGGTGTGCAGTGAGGCGTCGAGGCTGGCCGCGAGCTCGCGTAGCCGGGCCAGCCGGGCGGTGGAGACACCGGCGAGGCCATCACCGCGCACCACATGCACGACAACGAGATCGGCGCTGGATTTGGTCGCGATGCGGCTCGCGCGGCGCACGATCGTCTCCGACTCCGGTCCGCCGGTCACCGCGACCACGACCCGCTCACGCGCCTCCCACAGCTCGGTGATCCGGTGGTCGGCCCGATACTTGGCGAGCGCGGCGTCGACTTGGTCGGCCAGCCACAGCAACGCCAGCTCACGCAGGGCGGTGAGGTTGCCGGGACGGAAGTAGTTGCGCAGTGCCGCGTCGACCTTCTCGGCGGCGTAGACGTTGCCGTGGGACATCCTGCGCCGCAGCGCTTCCGGAGTGATGTCGACCAACTCGATCTGTTCGGCGCTGCGCACCACGGCATCAGGGACGGTTTCGCGCTGCTGGATGCCGGTGATCTGCTCGACCACATCATTGAGGCTTTCCAGATGCTGCACGTTGACCGTGGAGATCACGTCGATGCCCGCGTCGAGCAGTTCGGCGATGTCCTGCCAGCGTTTCTCGTTCTTGCTACCGGGTGTGTTGGTGTGGGCGAGTTCGTCCACCAGCACCACCGCGGGGCCGCGCCGCAGCACCGCGTCCACATCGAGTTCGGGCCGCGCGGTGCCCCGGTATTCGATGATCTTCGGCGCAACCTTCTCGAGGCCGTCCAGCAGTGCGGCGGTCTTGGCGCGACCATGGGTCTCCACCACGGCGGCCACCACATCCCGGCCGCGTTCCAGCCGCCGGTGGGCCTCGCCGAGCATGGCGTAGGTCTTGCCGACTCCCGGTGCGGCACCGAGGTAGATCCGCAGACGCCCGCGCTTCACTCGTCCATCATCGCGCGAGTAGGGGCCGATGCCCGGTAGGGGTGCACGCGCACCACTCGCGAGCGCTGCCGATCCTGTCGCATGCCGATCACGCGGATGGCCAGCGCGCAACAGACAAAGCCGAGAACGACCACAACGGTCACAGCCGACACAACGAGCTCCTTCCACCACCTGTGCACCGGTCGCATGGGGTTTCCGATCGGCCGGTGTCCCACTTTTTACCGCCGGTTTCGGGGGCGGACCGCGTCTTTACGGACTCCTTACGGCCTTTCCGTTCTCCTTGACAGCTTCCTTCCGGGTGAACAGATGAGGTGTCAACGAAACGCAAATGCCGTGCCCTGGGGCGCCAAGAAGTCGTAAGGAGGCGTCTAGAGAGGTCATTTCGGCGCTTGACTCGATCTCCGGCGCGCTTCATGTCCGAAGCGCGAAGGAGGTCTGGAAAGTCATGTCTGTCGTGCTGTACGTCGTGCTGACGATCGCGTTGTTCGCGGTGCTCGGCCTGATCCAGCGGGGGGTGGAGCGGCTGTGATCGCCAATATCGTCGGCCTGGCGCTCGCTGTCGCGATCGCCGGGTTCATGGTGGCCGCGTTGCTGTTCCCGGAGAGGTTCTAGTGAGCACCACTACCGCAGGGATCATCTTCGTCCTCTCCCTGATCGTCGCACTGGCCGTGGTGCACGTCCCGCTGGGCGACTACATGTACCGGGTCTACAACGGCACCCGGCACTCCCGGGTCGAGCGCGTGCTCTACCGCCTCGTCGGCGTGCAGCCAGGGGTGGAACAGACCTGGCCGGTGTACGCGCGCAGCGTGCTCGCGTTCTCCGCGGTCGGCATCCTGTTCCTGTTCGGCTTCCAGCTGATCCAGAGTGTGCTGCCGTGGCATCTGACCGATCCGGGCACCGAGATGACCGCCCCGCTGGCTTGGAATACGGCGGTCAGCTTCGTCACCAACACCAACTGGCAGAACTATTCCGGTGAATCCACCCAGGGCCATCTCGTACAGATGGCCGGGCTCGCGGTGCAGAACTTCGTCTCCGCGGCCGTCGGCATGGCGGTGGCGGTCGCGCTGGTGCGCGGGTTCGCGCGCAGGCGCACCGGGGACCTCGGCAACTTCTGGGTCGATCTGGTGCGCGGCACCATTCGCATCCTGCTTCCCATCGCTTTCGTCGCGGCAATCGTGCTGATCGCCGGTGGCGCGATCCAGAATTTCCACCTGCACGACCAGGTGGCGCAGACCCTCAACGGCACCTCGCAGACCATCCCCGGTGGCCCGGTGGCGAGCCAGGAAGTCATCAAGGAACTCGGCACCAATGGCGGCGGCTTCTACAACGCCAACTCCGCGCACCCGTTCGAGAACCCGGCGACCTGGACCAACTGGCTGGAGATCTTCCTGATCCTGCTGATCAGCTTCTCGCTGCCGCGGACCTTCGGTCGCATGGTCGGTAGCCGCAAGCAGGGCTACGCGATCGTGGCGGTGATGGGCACGATCGCGTTGGCGAGCGTAACGCTCACCAACCTGTTCCAGCTCCAGCACCACGGCACCGTCCCGACCGCGATCGGCGCGTCGATGGAGGGTGTGGAACAGCGCTTCGGCGTGGCGAATTCGGCCACCTTCGCCGCCTCGACCACGTTGACCTCGACCGGTGCGGTGAACTCGTTCCACGATTCCTACACCAGCCTCGGCGGGCTGATGACGATGTTCAATATGCAGCTCGGCGAGGTCGCGCCCGGCGGTGTGGGCGCAGGGCTGTACGGCATGCTCATCCTCGCGGTGATAACCGTCTTCGTCGCCGGTCTGATGGTCGGACGCACACCGGAGTATCTCGGCAAGAAGATCACGCCACGCGAAATCAAGCTCGCGGCAGCATATTTCCTGGTCAGTCCGCTGATCGTCTTGGTGGGCACCGCGATCGCGATGGCGATGCCGGGCCAACGCGCGAGCATGCTGAACTCCGGCCCACACGGGTTCTCGGAAGTGCTGTACGCCTTCACCTCGGCGGCCAACAACAACGGCTCCGCCTTCGCCGGCCTCACCGGCAATACCGACTGGTACAACACCGCGCTCGGTCTGGCCATGCTGTTCGGGCGGTTCCTCCCGATCATCCTGGTGCTCGCGCTCGCCGGTTCACTGGCCCGCCAGGGCACCACCCCCGCGTCGATCGGCACGTTGCCGACGCACCGGCCGCAGTTCGTCGGCATGGTCGTCGGGGTGACGGTGATCCTGGTCGCGCTCACCTTCCTGCCCGCGCTCGCGCTCGGGCCGCTCGCCGAAGGAATCCACTGATGACGACCTCTGTCACCGAAACACCCCGCTCCTCGGGCTCATCGACCGCACCGCGCTCGGTGCCCCGCGGAGTGCTCGATCCGGCGATGCTGCTGTCCTCGCTTCCCGACGCGCTGCGCAAACTCGATCCGCGCACCCTGTGGCGCAATCCGGTGATGCTGATCGTCGAGGTAGGCGCGGTCTGGTCGACCGTGCTCGCGCTGGCCGATCCCAGCTTCTTCGGCTGGGCGATCGTGGTGTGGTTGTGGCTCACCGTGCTGTTCGCCAATCTCGCCGAAGCTGTGGCCGAGGGGCGCGGCAAGGCGCAGGCCGACACATTGCGCAAGGCCAAGACCGATACCGTCGCGCGCCGACTGCCCGATTGGGCCCCCGGTGCGCGGGTCACCGAAGAGCGGGTCGGAGCACCGGAATTGCGGCGCGGCGACTACGTCGTGGTCGAGGCCGGCGAGGTGATTCCCGGCGACGGCGACGTCGTCGAAGGCATCGCCTCGGTCGACGAATCGGCCATCACCGGCGAATCGGCGCCCGTCATCCGGGAATCCGGCGGCGACCGTTCGGCGGTCACCGGCGGCACCACCGTGCTCTCGGATCGGATCGTCGTCGAGATCACCCAGGAACCGGGTGCGAGCTTTATCGACAAGATGATCGCGCTGGTCGAGGGCGCGAGCAGGCAGAAGACGCCGAACGAGATCGCGCTCAATATCCTGCTCGCCGCCCTGACGATCATTTTCGTCTTCGCGGTGGTGACACTCCAGCCGATGGCGATCTTCGCCAAATCGAACAACCCTGGTGTGCCGGACAGTTCGGCACTGGATGCGCACGGCGTCACCGGGATCGTGCTGGTGTCGCTGCTGGTCTGCCTGATCCCGACCACCATCGGGGCTCTGCTGTCGGCCATCGGCATCGCGGGCATGGACCGGCTTGTGCAACGCAATGTGCTGGCCATGTCCGGACGAGCGGTGGAGGCGGCGGGTGATGTGAACACGCTGCTGCTGGACAAGACCGGCACCATCACCCTCGGTAACCGGCAGGCCTCGGAATTCGTTCCGGTACCCGGCATCTCCGCCGAGGCGCTGGCCGATGCGGCGCAGCTGTCCAGTCTGGCCGACGAGACGCCCGAGGGGCGCTCCATCGTCGTTTATGCGAAACAGGCCTACGGCAAGCGGGAGCGCACCCCCGGTGAGCTGACCGACGCCACCTGGGTGGAGTTCACCGCACAGACTCGCATGTCGGGTGTGGATCTCGCCGACGGTCGCAGCCTGCGTAAGGGCGCCGCGTCGGCGGTCACCGAATGGGTTCGGGCGCAGGGTGGTTCGGTGCTCGCAGAGGTCGGTGCGATCGTGGACGGCATCTCAGCGTCCGGGGGAACGCCGCTGGTAGTGGGCGAGACCGTCGACGGACGGGCCCGGCTGCTCGGCGTGGTTCATCTGAAGGACGTCGTCAAGCACGGCATGCGGGAACGTTTCGACGAGATGCGCCGGATGGGCATCCGCACCGTCATGATCACCGGCGACAACCCGCTGACCGCCAAGGCGATCGCCGACGAAGCGGGAGTGGACGATTTCCTCGCCGAAGCCACCCCCGAGGACAAGCTCGCGCTGATCAAGAAGGAGCAGGACGGCGGCAGGCTCGTCGCCATGACCGGTGACGGCACGAACGACGCACCGGCGCTGGCGCAAGCCGATGTGGGTGTCGCCATGAACACCGGCACCTCGGCGGCCAAGGAAGCCGGCAATATGGTCGATCTGGATTCGGATCCGACCAAGCTGATCGAGATCGTCGAGATCGGTAAACAGCTGCTCATCACCCGTGGGGCGTTGACGACGTTCTCGATCTCCAACGACATCGCCAAGTATTTCGCGATCATCCCCGCGCTGTTCGTTTCGCTGTTCCCCGGCCTCGAGGCACTGAACATCATGCGCCTGGCCAGCCCACAGTCGGCGATCCTGTCGGCGGTGATCTTCAACGCCCTGGTGATCGTCGCGTTGATTCCGCTGGCGTTGCGCGGGGTGAAGTACCGCCCCAGTAACGCTTCGTCGCTGCTGAGCCGCAACCTGCTTGTCTACGGCCTCGGCGGCATCCTCACGCCGTTCGTCGGCATCAAGCTCATCGACCTCGTGGTCCAACTCTTCCCCGGGATGTCCTGATATGTCTGTGTTCTCGATGCGGAAAACCACCTGGATCCGCCAGCACCTGGCGGCGCTACGAGCCTTGCTCGTGCTGACCGCCATCACCGGGATCGCCTACCCCCTCGCCGTCTTCGCGGCCGGCCAGTTCCCGGGATTGAACGACAAGTCCGACGGCTCGCTGCTGCACGCCGACGGAAAGGTCGTCGGCAGCAGCCTGATCGGCCAATCATTCACCGACGCCGACGGTAACGCCCTCCCGCAGTACTTCCAGAGCCGTCCCTCGGCTGCCGGTGACGGCTATGACCCGATGTCCACCTCCGCGAGCAACCTCGGGCCCGAAGACATCGTGGACACCGAGTCCCGCACCAGTCTGCTGAGCGCCGTCTGCACCCGCAGCAAGGAGATCGCCGACCGTGAGGGGGTCGATGGTTCCCGCCCGTTCTGCACGAAAGACGGGATAGGCGCGGTGGTCTCGGTGATCGGCCCACGCAATGCCGACGGCGAGGTGAGTGCACCCGTTCGCGTGGTCAGCGTCAACGAACTGTGCCCCGCCGAACCGTTCGTGACCACCTACCTGGGCGTCACCGTGGAATGCGCCGAACCCGGAGCCGACTACTCCATCGGCCGCATCGTCCCTATCCGCGGCAACGCGCCTGATGACCCGGAGGTCCCGGCAGACGCCGTCACCGCCGGCGGCAGCGGCCTCGACCCCCACATCTCCCCCGCCTATGCGGACATCCAGATCACCCGAATCGCCACAACCCGCCACATCACCGAAGCCCAGGTCCGCACCCTCATCGACGCCCACACCGACGGCCGAACCCTCGGCTTCCTCGGCGAACCCCGCGTCAACGTCGTCGAACTCAACCTCGCCCTGGACCGCGACTACCCGTTCCAGACGTGAGCCCGCAGGTGGCTCGGCCGCCCTCCGCGACCGAGCCACCTCTCCGAGACGATCACATGGTCTTGCGGCGGGACCGCGAGTTCCTCGAAATCACGCACCGTTCAGCTCGGACTTGTCGATGACGATCTCGCCGAGCTCGTCCGGCAGGATGAACGGAAGCAGGATCTCGGCCTCAGCCAGCACTGCCTGCTCCGTCCGCGAGGTGAACGGATACCACGGCAGGATGCGAATCGTGGTCCCGTCGAGAGCCCAGCGGCCGTGGGCGAATCCGTCTACCAAGTACGTCGGGATGCCTGCCGACGCTTCCTTGGCGGTGCGTTGGCGGTCGTGTTCGGCGATGATGCGGCGGCGGTCCTTGTGGCCGAGGAGGGCGTTGTCGAAGGCGGGGAGGAAACGGACGGGGGTCGGGAGGTCGGCGGGGGCGAGGGGTGCGTCGGGGAGGTCGTAGAGTTCGCGGCCGTCTTCGTCGCGGAAGATGCGCAGGTCGGGGCGGAGGCGGGTGATGACGGCGGCCAGGCGGGTGATGCCCGACCAGGCTTGGATATCGGCCACGGTGGCGGGGCCGAAGGCGGCGAGGTAGCGCAGAACGAGCGCGTCGGGGTCTGGGTCGGAAAGGGGTGCGCCGATCCATTCCTCGGCGAGGCCGACGGTGACGTAGCGGTTGCGCCAGCGGCCCCACGCACCGGTATCGGCGTCGTGCGCCAGCGGCACCAGCACCTCCACGGTATCGGCGAGGCGGCGGGTGTGCCGGTCCGGGAAGTGTTCGGCGAGTAATTTGCCCAGGTCACCGCGTGCCATCGTGCGGCCGGTGAGCAGGCTCCTGCCGTGAGCGGCGAGGTCGGTGAGGTCGACGCCCTCGATCTCGTCGCGGTAGTAGGCCGCCTTCAGCAACGATTCCACCCACGGCTGCACGGTGGGACGCAGCCAGCGGTAGTCATCGGCGGTGGCCAGATGCATGGTGCGGCGGATCATGGTGGAACGCACCAGCTTCTGCTCCCGCAAGAGTGCGGCGAGATCGTCGTGCCGGAACCCGGCCAGTCGCGCCCACAGCCCGACATACGGCCAGTTCGGTTCCTGCCCCTGCATCGCCACCAGATGCCGGATCAACTCCAGTGGGGTGTCGTCGACGCGTTCGGTCAGGCGCTGGCGCACCAGCAGCGTCCGATTCAACTCACCTAACGACAACTCCCGCATGATCGTCGATTATGGCCGACACCACCGACAGATTCAGTCCGCTCGAACTCAAGGGAACGGCCGGCACATCGACGGATACGCCAGATCCCGGCACGGCATGTTCCCGGCCGCCCGGATAACGTCCTCGCCGCCGGCTTCGGTGAGGAATCGCAGGAAGCTTGCGCCGAGCGATTCGGGCGCGAAATCGCCGTAGCTGTAGGCGTACTCGATCCCCCAGAACGGGTAGATACGGTTGGCCGTCGCTTCCCGGGTGGCTTGCTGACCGTTGATGGTCACCGTCGCCACCTGCGTGGACTCCGCGGCGTCGGCGTGCTCGGCATACCCCACCGCACCGGGTGTCTCGGCCACGGCGGCCAGCATGTCCTTGGTCATCGCCACATCGCAGCGCCCCGGACCCGGCTCGCGGCGGATCTCACGGCAGGTGGCGTCGCGCGCGGCAGGCTGCTCGGCATCGAGCAGCCTGGATTCGAAGGTGCTGCGCGTCCCCGACCCCGGATGACGGTTGATCAGGCGCACCGGCAGATCGGCACCACCCAGCTGACTCCAGTTCTCCACTCGCCCGGAGTACAGGTCCCGGATCTGCTCGACGGTCAGGTGCCGCACTCGGGTACCGGGATGCACGATCATGCTGAACAGTGACAGGGCCAGTGGCCGCTCCACCAGGGTCGGATAGTCCAGACCCATCGGCCCGTCCGCGATCGCCAGCAGCCCGGAATTCTCGTTGCCCTCCGATTCCAGCCGGTTCATCCCCGGCTCACTGCCTTCGAACGCGAACTCGAACTTCGCGCCTCGGCAGCTGTGCTTGTAGACGTCGGCGGCCTCGCGGATGACCTGCTCGAATGCCGTAGACCCGACGACGGTCAGCTTCCCGTCCGCGCACCCGAGCGGCGCCTTACCGCGCTCCACGGCCGCGACGATGAACTGGGCGACGATCACCACCACCAGGAACGCGATCAGCGCGATCATGAACAGCGGGATACCGGTCTGGCTGCGGGTTTCGGTGACCCGTCCGCCCTTGATCATGCCCTGCAGTCGCGGCGGCGGATACTCCCCCGTTCCCGTCGAGCGCTGGAGGATGGCAAGGATCTTGTAGTGGTCGGCACGGTTGAGCGGCACCCTGGGCAGGTCGATGATGCCGACGTTGTCGGTGGATTCGCGCACCGCGATTCCGGAGTCGGGCTCGAGCAGGTCACCGAGGGCGGGATCGCTGAGTTCGGTGACGGCCATACCGATGACGCGGCGCTGCGGGAATCGCAGGTGCAGGCCGGCGCGGCCGTTGTCGGGGGTGCCGTAGTCGATGGTGTCGAGGGAGGTGGCGCCGCTGTTCTCGATCCGCATCAGGACCACCGACAGGTCCTTCAGATCCGGGCTCGCACCGTCGGCCTGCGGCCGCAGCTGCGGCAGCACACCGGGAAACACCGACTCGATCTCACCGGTGACGGGCGTATCCATCTGCACGCGGTAGCCGAGTTGTTTACGCCCGACGAAGACGAACTCCCACAGGAAGGCCCCGACCGGCACCGCGATACCGATGAGCGCGAGCACGATCTCTAGCGGAAAGCCGCCCACTGATCTGTCCCTCCCCAACCGAAATGCGTGGCAACCATTTTCGGCCGCAACCGGGTGAATTCCCCAGCAACAATCGAATTGTTCGCGAACAGTTAACCAAACGGCCGCACGATCAGGCGCCGGATTGCCGCGTCCACGCGAGCAATTCGTCCAACGGTTTGGTGTTGATCACCCGCTCTGGCGGCACTTCGTTGGCGACAGCTCTGGCACATCCGTACCCCTGCCAATCCAGCTGGCCTGGCGCATGGGCGTCGGTGTCGACGGCGAATTCGCAGCCGATATCGACGGCCAGCCGCATCAGCCTGCTCGGCGGGTCCTGCCGTTCGGGCCGGCTGTTGATTTCTACCGCGGTACCGAAACGCCTGCACGCCTCGAACACCAGCTCGGCATCGAAATCCGATTCCGGTCTGGTCCCGCGTCCGCCCATCACGAGCCGCCCGGTGCAATGACCCAACACGTCGACCAGCGGGTTGGCGACGGCATAGACCATGCGCTTGGTCATCGTCTCGCTATCGTCGCGCAGCCTCGAATGCACGCTCGCCACAACGATATCCAGTTCGTCCAGCAGCTCCGGATCCTGATCGAGGCCGCCGTCGTCGAGGATGTCGACCTCGATGCCGGTGAGAATCCGGAACGGCGCGAGTTCGGCATTGAGTGCCGCGACCACGTCGAGCTGGCGGCGCAACCGTTCGGCCGAGAGCCCGTTGGCCACCGTCAGCCGCGGTGAATGGTCGGTCAGCGCACAGTATTCGTGTCCGAGCGCAGCGGCGGTGCGCATCATCTCCGCGATCGGGCTGCCGCCGTCGGACCAATTGGAGTGAGTGTGCAAGTCCCCGCGCAACAACTCACGCAGCGCCTTGCCTTCGATGCCGATCGACTCGGCGGCGGCGCGCAGTTCGGCCAGATACGGCGGAACGACACCGGAGTACGCTTGCTCGATAACGGCCGCGGTCTTCGGCCCGATGCCCGGCAATTCCTGCCAGCTGTTGGCGGCTCGCCGCGCCGCACGCTCGTCGTCGGTCAGGCCCACCACAATATCGGCGGCCTTGCGATAGGCCTGCACCCGATGGGTTTTCGCGCGTTCCCGCTCCAGCCAGAAACCGATCTCCCGCAGTGCCTGCACCGGCCCCGGCACAGTGGCCGGGTCCGGGGTCGCGGTCGAATCGTCCTCGGCCACCTCGGCTATCGAATCCTGCCGTACTTCACGAACGCCACCCCGTCCTCGAAGACCTGGCTGGTGATGACACGGAACCGCGTCGGTTCGGGCAGCTTCGGGCCGTCTCCGAACAGGGACCGGCCGCGGCCGAGCACGATCGGGTAGAGCTTGAGGAAGATCTGATCGATCTCCGGCAGCAGCACCTGGGCCAGCTCGCCGCCACCAC
This sequence comes from Nocardia sp. NPDC059180, assembly GCF_042754945.1. NCBI lineage: Bacteria > Bacillati > Actinomycetota > Actinomycetes > Mycobacteriales > Nocardiaceae > Nocardia > Nocardia sp. NPDC059180. Next base: position 378,209 of record NZ_JBHZBU010000003.1, on the reverse strand, counting down.
ACAGCCAGATGCCGAGCCCTTTGTCACGTTTGAGCTCACGGACCTTGGCCAGCGGGTCGGCGGAGATCAGCTCGACGGCCGGGTCCGGGCTCTCCGGCAATGTCGAGGAGACCACGAACTGGCGCAGATGCGCGTACGGGCTCGACGTACCGGTGCGCACCCCGAAGTCATGGGTTTTGCGACCCATCAGCACGGTGTCGAAGTTGGCATTGCGCTTATCGATACCGAGCGCTTCGCGAACTTTGGCCGGCAGCGTTTCCGGGTACTGCGCCGTGATCGCCGGACCGTGATCACCACCGACCGGGAAGAAGTCGACCGACCCTTCCTCGGTGGCGATGAACCCGTCGATGGTGGATGCGACGTAGTAGGTGAGCTTGCGCATGTGTCCTTCCTGCACGGCCGGTGTCACAGTCGGGCCGTCTGCAGAAACGGTAGCTCGCTATCGGGTGCCGGGGCGAGCGTTCTTCTGGCATCGCGGGCACGAATACGAGGAGCGGTTCATGAACTTCTCCCGCACGATGGGCGCACCGCAGCGTGGGCACGGCCGGTCGGCGCGGCCATAGACGGCGAGAGAACGCTCGAAATAGCCCGACTCACCGTTGACGTCGACGTACAGCGCGTCGAAGGAGGTTCCGCCGGCCGCAAGCGCGTCGCCCATCACGGCCTCGACCTCGGTGAGCAGTGTGCGCAGCGCGGGCTTGGTGAGTCCGGCGGCGGTCCGGCAGCCGTGGATCTTCGCCCGCCACAGCGCCTCGTCGGCGTAGATATTGCCGACACCGGAAATGACGGTCTGGTCGAGCAGGACGCGTTTGATCTCGGTCCGTTTGGCGCGTATCGCGGCCACCACGGCCTCGGCGTCGAATTTCGGGTCCAGCGGGTCGCGGGCGATGTGGGCGACCGGCTCGGGGACCAGGGTGCCGTCTACCTCGACCAGGTCGGCCAGTGCCCAGCCGCCGAAGGTGCGCTGGTCGACGAAGCGCAGCTCGGTGCCGTCGTCGAGGGTGGCACGGATATGCGCGTGTTTCTCCACCGGAGAATCAGCCTGCCGCACCAGCATCTGCCCGCTCATACCGAGGTGCACGACCAACGCGAGATCAGGGTCGTCGAAGGTCAGCCACAGGTATTTGCCGCGCCGCTCGGCGTCGGCCACCCGCTGCCCGGACAGCCGGGCGGCCAGGTCGGCGGCCCCTTCGAGGTGGCGGCGCACCGAGCGCGGATGGGTGACGGCCACCGATTCGATGATGTGGCCGACCACATGACCGGCGAGACCGCGCCGGACAACCTCGACTTCGGGAAGTTCGGGCACGTCAGGATTCGGCGGTCAGCGCCTGATAGGCGGCGCCCGCGGCCTTCTGCTCGGCTTCCTTCTTGGAACGGCCGACGCCCTGACCGTAGGCCCGGCCCGCGATCACCGTGGTGGCGGTGAATTCCTTGTCGTGGTCGGGCCCGGTCGAGGTGATTTCGTAGCTGGGCACGCCGAGACCGCGTTCGGCGGTGAGCTCCTGCAGGCTGGTCTTCCAGTCGAGCCCGGCACCCATGCGGGGGCCGCGCTCGAGCAGTTCGGCGAACAACCGCAGCACCACGCCGCGGGCGACCTCGATGCCGTGCTCGAGATGCACGGCACCCAGCAGCGATTCCATGCCGTCGGCGAGGATGCTCGGCTTGTCCCGGCCGCCGGTGAGTTCCTCACCCTTGCCGAGCAGCAGGTGCGCGCCGAGCCCGCCCTCGCCGAGCCCGCGGGCGACCTCGGCGAGCGCGTGCATGTTCACCACGCTGGCGCGCAGCTTGGCGAGTTCACCCTCGGACTTGTCCGGGTGCTCATGGTAGAGCCGTTCGGTGATGCTCAGCCCGAGCACCGAGTCGCCCAGGAATTCCAGGCGCTCGTTGGTCGGGAGCCCACCGTTCTCGTACGCGTATGAGCGATGGGTGAGCGCGAGCGTCAGCAGCTCCGGCCCCAACTCGACACCGAGGGCGGCGAGCAGGCCCGCATGGTCACCGGAGGGGCCGAGTTCGTCCTTACCGGCGGTCACGGTTGATCTGATATCAGACCGCAGAGGTGACCTGGCGGCCCTTGTAGGTGCCGCAGGACGGGCAGGCGATGTGCGGGAGGGTCTTCTCACCGCAGGCCCGGTTCGGGCAGGTGATCAGGGTAGGCGCGGTGGCCTTCCACTGGCTGCGCCGCGACCTGGTGTTGGAACGGGACATCCGGCGCTTGGGAACGGCCACGACTACTTCTCCTCTGTCTGTGTATCTGCCCGGTCGGCAGTGTCTGCCTGGTCGGCGGAACGGTCTGGGGCGGCGGCACCCTCGTCGGGGCTGCCATCGCCGGGCGAATCGGCGGCGAAATTCGCCAGCCCGGCCCAGCGGGGGTCAAGTATCTCATGTCCATGATCAGAACCCGCAATCGCCATCCGCACTCCGCATTCCGGGCACAGTCCGGCACAGTCGGGCGTGCACAGCGGCTGCAGCGGAAGCGCCAGGCCCAGCGCGTCCACGATGACGGGTTCGAGGTCGATGAGATCGTCGACCATCCGGTACATCTCGTCCTCGGAGGTGGTCTGCTCGGTGGCGCTGTCGGGGTAGGCGAACAGCTCGGTCAGCGACAGCTCGATCTCGTCGTCGAACGATTCGAGGCAGCGCGAGCATTCGCCGGTGAGGGGCGCGGACACCGTGCCGGTGATCAGCACACCCTCCGACACCGACTGCAGACGCAGGTCGAGCTCGACTTCGGCCCCGACGGGGATGGCGACCAGGTCGAGTCCGAGCCGGTCGGTCGTGGTCACCGTGCGATGCAGTTCGCGCATCGACCCGGCGCCGCGGCCGAGGTTGCGGACGTCCAGGACGAAACCCGTGTCGGGCACCGGGTGCGAGCCGGTACGCGAGCGCGAGGCAGAACCGGAACCGGCGGACATCACGAACTCACCTTCATGATCAGGGGGAATGGGCAACCACTCCACAGTACGCGAAGCGGTACGCCGGACCAAAGTCGAGCCGACCGCGCCCGCGCATGGGCACGACCGACGCCGGTGCCTCAGCGCACCCGATCGAGAGGAATGACCCCTAGCGCCGGTAGTCCGAGGCGTAGTCCGGCATCCCCATGCCGGTCCGCAACTGCTGACGACCACGCCCGACGATGCGCAGAGTGCCGTTGAGCGTCTCCTCGAACTCGGCGAGCTTGGAGTCGACATAGTGATCGCACTCCTCGCGCATCCGGTCCGAATCGGCCTGCGCACCGTCGATGAGCCGGGCCGATTCGGCGTGCGCGGCACGCACCACCTCGGTCTGCGCCACCAGCCGGTCCTGCTCGGCCTTGCCGTCGGCGACCGAACGGTCGTAGGAGGCTTTTCCGGCCTCGATCATCCGCTCGGACTCCGCGCGTGCCCGTCCGGTGACGGCCTCGTATTCGGCGTTACCGTCGGCGACCACGCGCCCGGCCTCCGCCTCGGCGGTGTCCACCAGACGGTCGGCGTGCGCGGTGGCCTCGGCGACCATGCGGTCGGCGTGCGCCTTGGCGTCGGCGAGGATGCGGTCGGCCTCGGCCCGCGCGGAGTCGATGGTGTCGGCGGCCTGCTCGTTGGCGCCGGTCACGGCCGTTTCGGCGGCATTGCGGGCATCGGTGACGATCTTGTCGCGGTGATCGAGGACGTCCTGGGCGTCGTCCAGCTCACCCGGCAGCGCATCTCTGACGTCGTCGAGCAGTTCCAGCACATCACCGCGCGGCACGATGCAATTGCGCGTCGGGGGGATCCCGCGCGCCTCTTCGACGATCGCGACCAGCTCGTCGAGTGCCTCGAATACGCGATACATGCTCACTTACCCCACTCTCCTGCAGATCGACGGTGAACTTCCGTCGTCGCCCAGTGTGCCCTTCGCCACGGCTGCTGCCGAGTCCTGTTCCGGTGTGTCGTGTGAGTGTCTCGCAGACCACAGAAATCAAGTGGAGTAGGTGCCTCCACTTCGTGCTAGATTCATCCGGAAGCCACAAGATCTTCATAAGCGGACCGCAGGCACCTACTGCGACCGTGCACTGAAGAAGGGCCGACGAGCAGGACACCTCGACATCGACGTTGACATGTTTCGCTAGTTCAGTACAGACTGAACATGCTGCACTCGAAACTTTGGAGTCACGCCGGCAGACGGGAATGCGAACACCCTCGCAGTTGTCTTACCTGTTGGGCTCACGTTCGATCGGATTGACCATGACCGTCCTGGAACTACCGCGACCGGCACTGCCCACCGCGCGCGTTCTCACCCCGCTGGCCGGGCCGTACCCGGATATGCGGGAAGTCTCGACTGCGCGCCTGGGCCTCGCGCTCGGCTACCTGCGCGGTGATCGGGCGTTCCCCCAGCTGATTCGGTTCGCGCTGGTCGGTGGATTGAGCAATGTGGCCTACGTCCTGCTCTTCTTCGGCATGCTCGGCATCGGGCCGCTGGTGGCCAACGTGGCGGGTTCCATCGTCAGCACGGTGATCGCCAACGAACTGCATCGCCAGCTCACCTTCCACGCCGCCGACCGCGTCGGCTGGTTCACCGCCCAGTGGGAAGGCGGCGGACTCGCACTGGCCGGCCTCGGCATCTCCACCGCAGGACTGGCCGCACTCGACTTCTGGGCTCCCGGCCTCGATAGTGCCTTCCAGGCCGCCGCCGTCCTGGCCATCACCGCCGCCGTCGGCGGACTGCGATTCCTCGCGCTGCGCGGCCTTGTTTTCTGAAGGGACGTCGGCCGCAGCTACAAACACAAATCGCGCTACATGCACACGGCGAGACGGGCGACCCAGAGGAGCCCGGTTCGTGGCCCGGCTCGCGTTTCCGCTGCCGCTGCGCACGCCGAAGGCAAGCAGCGGTAGCGGAAACGCGAGCCACCAGGGGCCGCGAACACGCGGTGCCGAAGGCGCCGCAAATCAAACAGAGCTTGCCCGTTCGGCGATGCGCTCCAGCAGCCGCTTGTGCACGGCCGGCGGCAACATGTCGGTGACGTCACCGCCGAAGGTCGCCACCTCCTTGACCAGCGAGCTGGACAGGTAGCTGAAGGCGGGATTGGTAGCAACGAAGAAGGTGTCCACGCCGGACAGCTTCTTGTTCATCTGCGCCATTTGCAGTTCGTAGCCGAAGTCGCCTGCATCGCGCAGACCCTTGACGATCGCGGTGATGCCCTGTTCGCGCGCGAAATCCACCAGCAGCCCGTACCAGGATTCGACCCGGATATTCGGCAGATGCGCGGTCGCCTCACGCAGCATGTCGATGCGCTCGTCGACGCTGAACATGCCCTGCTTGTTCTTGTTGATCATCACCGTGACGACGACCTCGTCGAACTGGGCCGCCACTCGGTTGAACACGTCGATATGTCCATTGGTCACCGGGTCGAACGAACCCGGGCACAGCGCTCCTGCCATGAGTCAGACGCTAGCAGGCCGATCGGCGGGTTCGCCCGGTGCGCTGTCGAACTCGGCGAGCTCGATCCTGGTCTCACCGTAGCGACGCGACTTCTCCCCCAGATATCCTGCGGGCCAGTCGATCTCGGGTGAGCGACTGGACCGTTCCACCACCACGAGCGCGCCGGGCGCGAGCCAGCCGTGTCCGGCCAGCGCTGTCAGATCGGCGATGACGACGGCGGTGTCGAGGTCGTAGGGCGGATCGGAGAACACCAGGTCGAACTCGGCAGGCGCAGGCTGCGCCAGCACGGTCGACACAGCTCCGACGCGCAGCTCGGCACCGGGCAGGCCGAGATCGGCGATATTGCCGCGCACCACCGCCGCGGCCTTGCGATCGGATTCGACCAGCAGCGCCCGCACCGCGCCGCGCGAGAGCGCCTCGAGCCCGAGCGCACCGGACCCGGCGTACAGGTCGAGCACCCGGGCGCCATCCAGCTCCAGACGGGCGTCGATCGCGCTGAACAGCGCCTCGCGCACCCGGTCCGAGGTCGGCCGGGTGCCCGCGGGCGGGACACGCAGGCGTCGCCCGCCCGCGGTCCCAGCAACGATGCGCGTCATTCGGATTCGCGCACGGCCAGCTCGATCAGCAGGTCACCACCCTCTACCTGCTGCACCTTGCCGATCGCGACCCGACCGACCAGGCCGGCGCGCGGCGCGGTGATGGCGGCCTCCATCTTCATGGCCTCGATGGTGCCGATGGTGTCACCGGCGGCGACGGTGTCGCCCTCGGAGACCGCGAGGGTCACCACACCGGCGAACGGCGCGGCGATATGGCCCGCGTTGTTCTTGTCGGCCTTCTCGGCGGCCGGGATCTCGCTGGCCACCGAGCGGTCGCGCACCGACACCGGCCGCAACTGGCCGTTGAGGATGCACATGACCGTGCGCATACCGCGCTCGTCGGGCTCGGAGATCGCTTCCAGGCCGATGAGCAGGGTGACACCCTTCTCCAGCTGCACCCGATGTTCCTCGCCGCGGCGCAGACCGTAGAAGAACTGGTTGGCCGACAGGCCGGTGGTGTCGCCGTACTTCTCCCGATGCGCCAAGAACTCGGCGGTGGGTGCGGGGAACAGCAGCCGGTTCAACGTCGCCCGGCGTTGCGCCGAGCTTCCGGCCAGCCCTGCCTCGTCCTCGGCGGTGAGCGGGGTTTCCGGCTTGGCGGCTCCGCGCCCGGCCAGCGCCTTGGTGCGGAACGGTTCGGGCCAGCCACCGGCAGGGGTGCCGAGTTCACCGCGCAGGAACCCGATCACCGAATCCGGGATGTCGTAGCGACCGGGGTCGGAAGCGAAATCGGCAATGTCGACGCCGGTGCCGACGAGAGCCAGCGCCAAATCACCTACCACCTTCGACGACGGGGTCACCTTCACCAACCGGCCGAGCAGGCGGTCGGCAGCCGCGTACTTCGCCTCGACCTCCTCGAAGCGATCGCCGAGGCCGAGCGCGATGGCCTGCTGACGCAGGTTCGACAGCTGACCACCGGGGATCTCATGGGTGTAGACGCGTCCGGTCGGGGCGGGCAGCCCGGATTCGAAGGGCGCGTACACCTTGCGCAGTGCCTCCCAGTACGGCTCCAGATCGCAGACGTTGCGCAGGTCGAGGCCCGTGTCGCGGGGACTGTTCGCCGCGGCCGCGACGATCGCCGACAGCGCGGGTTGACTCGTGGTGCCCGCCATCGCGGCACTCGCGCCGTCGACGGCGTCCGCGCCTGCCTGCCAGGCCGCCAGGTAGGTCGCGAGCTGACCGCCAGGGGTGTCGTGGGTGTGCACATGCACCGGCAGGTCGAAGTTGCTGCGCAACGCCGACACCAGGGTGGCCGCGGCCGGTGCGCGCAGTAGACCGGCCATGTCCTTGATCGCCAGCACGTGCGCACCGGCGTCCACGATCTGCTCGGCCAGCTTGAGGTAGTAGTCGAGGGTGTAGATGTTCTCGTCCGGGTTGGACAGATCGCCGGTGTAGCTCATCGCGACCTCGGCGACCGCAGTTCCGGTCTCGCGCACCGCATCGATGGCGGGACGCATCTGATCGACGTTGTTGAGCGCGTCGAAGATGCGGAAGATATCGATACCGGTCGTGGTGGCTTCGGCGACGAAGGCCCGGGTCACCTTCTCCGGATACGGCGTGTACCCGACGGTGTTGCGCCCGCGCAACAGCATCTGCAGACAGATATTGGGGACGGCCTCGCGCAGCGCCGCCAGCCGCTCCCACGGATCCTCGTGCAGGAAGCGCAGCGCCACATCGTAGGTGGCACCACCCCATGCCTCGATCGACAGCAGTTCCGGCGTCAACCGGGCGACATGCCCGGCGACCGCGAGCAGCCCGCCGGTACGCACTCGGGTGGCCAGCAGGGACTGATGCGCGTCACGGAAGGTGGTGTCGGTAACCCCGACCGCGTCCTGTTCACGCAGCGCCCGCGCGAAACCCTCGGGGCCAAGCGTCAGCAGCCGCTGCCGCGAGCCGTCCGGCGGCGGCACCGACAAATCGATGGCGGGCAGCTTGTCGTGCGGGTAGACCGCGGTCGGGCGTTCACCGTGCGGCTTGTTGACGGTGACGTCGGCCAGGTACTCCAGGATCTTGGTGCCACGGTCGGCAGACCGGCGCAGATCCAGCAGCTGCGGACGCTCGTCGATGAACGACGTGGTAACTCGGCCCGCCCGGAAGTCCGGATCGTCGAGCACCGCGAGCAGGAACGGGATATTGGTCGTGACGCCGCGGATGCGGAACTCGGCCAGCGCGCGGCGGGCCCGCGCGACCGCGGTCGGGAAGTCGCGTCCACGGCAGGTGAGCTTGACCAGCATGGAGTCGAAGTAGGCGCCGATCTCGGCGCCCAGATTTGCGCCACCGTCGAGACGGATACCGGCGCCGCCCGGGGTGCGGTAGGCGGTGATCCGGCCGGTGTCGGGGCGGAACCCGTTGGCCGGGTCCTCGGTGGTGATCCGGCACTGCATGGCCGCGCCGCGAATGGCGACGGTGTCCTGACTCAGGCCCAGATCGGTGAGGGATTCACCGGCGGCGATGCGCAGCTGCGACTGCACGAGGTCGACATCGGTGATCTCCTCGGTCACCGTGTGCTCGACCTGGATCCGCGGGTTCATCTCGATGAAGACGTGCTTGCCGCGCTCGTCGAGCAGGAACTCCACGGTGCCGGCGCAGCTGTAGCCGATCTGACGGGCGAAGGCCACCGCGTCGGCGCAGATCCGTTCCCGCAGTTCGGGATCGAGGTTCGGGGCGGGCGCGAGCTCGATCACCTTCTGGTGGCGCCGCTGCACCGAGCAGTCGCGCTCGAACAGGTGCATGACATTGCCCTGGGTGTCGGCCAGGATCTGCACCTCGATGTGGCGCGGATTCACCACCGCCTGTTCGAGGAACACGGTGGGATCGCCGAAGGCCGACTCGGCTTCGCGGGAGGCGGCCTCGATGGATTCGCGCAGCTGCGCGGGCGCGGCGACCCGGCGCATACCGCGACCACCGCCACCGGCGACGGCCTTGACGAAGACCGGGAAGTCCATCGATTCGGCTGCCGCCAGCAACTCCTCGACGTTTGCCGATGGTTCGCTGGAGTTCAGCACCGGAAGTCCGGCCGCCTTGGCCGCGGCGATGGCGCGCGCCTTGTTACCCGCCAGCTCGAGCACCTCGGCGGAGGGGCCGATGAAGGTGATGCCCTCGCGAGCGCAGGCGGCGGCGAGGTCGGGGTTCTCCGACAGAAAGCCGTACCCGGGGTAGATGGCGTCCGCGCCGGCCGTCTTGGCCGCCTCGATGATGGCCTCGATGGACAGATACGCCCGGACGGGGTGGCCTTCCTCGCCGATCTGATAGGCCTCGTCCGCCTTCAGGCGGTGGACCGAGTTGCGATCCTCATGCGGGAAGACGGCCACGGTCCCGATGCCGAGTTCGTAGGCCGCGCGGAAGGCGCGGATGGCGATTTCGCCGCGGTTGGCAACCAAGACTTTCGAGAACATTGGCTTAACGTACCCGCCGCCACCGCGTGGTTCGACACCGAAGTCCACTTCGCAGGAATCTTCACAACTAGGTATGGCACGGTTGCGAAGTTGCGTTCATCGGGCCGTCACATCTCACCGGCCTGCGCGCCGAACCGTGCGCAAAGCTGACCGCCGTAGTTACTGGCGGGTTACCACCACCCCGGGTACGGTGCCGCCGGCCCCCGCGCAGTTGCCCAGCCGAGGCGCCCATCAGCAGCCCGCGCTCTTCGCCGGTCAGCCCCCGGGACATTCGGCCGGCCGGGCGAGGCGAATCAGGGTCTCGGGCGGTCGGCTCACCACTCGAATGCCGCCCGGACTATCGTGGGCACTGCAGCTGGTTCGCCGGCCGGACGACAAGGAGCCCCGAACGTCCGCCCCGGCGTCGAAGCCCGCCACCAGGCGGGCGAGAGGGAACCCGGTGGAAATCCGGGACTGTCCCGCAGCGGTGAGCAGGAACGACCGCCGTCATCAGCACTGGGCACACAGCCTGGGAAGCGACGGCCAGTAGGTCGGCCGAATCGGCCGGTGCCCGCGAGTCCGAAGACCTGCCCGTTGTGCCGGATACGCCGTATCCGGCGGCCATCGCCTCGTGGATCGGGCGCCGCCACCAGTGTTGACATTCGACCCGGCCGGGTGGCCGGGTTCATCGGGGTCTCATCGGTGTCCGCGCACCCGAAAACGGCATTGGCTGTCGAACTTCAGCACTGGAGAACACCGTGACTGCACTTTCGCCAAGCCCGTTCACCGCAACGGTTCTCGGACTTCCCCGGGTGGGGCCGCGCCGGGAACTCAAACGCGCCACCGAGTCCTACTGGGCCGGTCGCATCGACGCGGACCAATTGCATGACACCGCCCGCGAGCTGCGCCGCGCCCAGTACGCCGAATTGCTCGCCGCCGGACTGGATTCGATTCCGGTCGGCACCTTCTCCTACTACGACCAGGTGCTCGACACCGCGGTACTGCTCGGCGCGCTGCCGCCGCGGGTCGCTGGGATCGAGAACCCGCTGGATCGCTATTTCGCCGCGGCGCGGGGCAACGACTCGGTCGAACCGCTGGAAATGACCAAGTGGTTCGACACCAACTACCACTACCTCGTTCCCGAAATCGGTGCCGAGACGACGTTCTCGTTGCACCCCAAGGCGCTGCTCGACCAGCTGCGCGAGGCAATCGAACTCGGGGTGCCCGCCCGGCCGGTCGTCGTCGGGCCGATCACCTTCCTGAAGCTGGCCAAGACCAGCGGTGCGGCCGCACTCGACCGCGTCGGCGAGCTGATTCCGCTGTACCGGGAACTGCTGGGGCTGCTCGCCGACGCAGGCGCGAGCTGGGTACAGATCGATGAGCCTGCCCTGGTCACCGATCTGACCGAGGACGAGCTCGCGGTGGTGCGGCAGGTGTACACCGAGTTGTCGGCGGCCCAGCGCCGTCCGGCCGTGCTGGTCGCCACCTACTTCGGCACGCCCGCCGGTGCGCTGGCGACATTGGCAGGCACCGATATCGAAGGCATCGCCGTCGACCTGACCTCGGGTACCGATGTCGCCGAGGTGGCGGCGGTGCCCGCGCTGGCGAACAAGCTGCTCGTCGCCGGTGTGGTCGACGGACGCAATGTGTGGCGCACAGATCTGGACGCCGCCCTGACCACTCTCGGCACCCTGCTCGGGTCCGCGGGTTCGCTCGCGGTGTCCACGTCGTGCTCGCTGCTGCATGTGCCGTACTCGCTGGCGGTCGAGACCCGCCTGGACGACGCACTGCGCTCGTGGCTGGCATTCGGCGCCGAGAAGGTCGCCGAGGTGCGGCTGCTCGCGACCGGTCTGAGCACAGGCACGGAGGCGATCGCCGACGAGTTGGCCGCCGCGCGTGCGGCATCGGCGAGCCGCAAGGCCGACCCGCGGATCAGCAACGCCCAGGTCCGCGCCCGCCTCGACGCACTCGGTCCCGACGCCATCCGGCGCACTCCGGCCGAACAGCGGCGCACCCTGCAGCAGGAGCGGCTGCAGTTGCCCCCGCTGCCGACCACCACTATCGGCTCGTACCCGCAGACTTCGGCGATCCGGCTGGCGCGCGCGGCACTGCGCTCGGGTGAGATCGACCAGAGCGAATACGAGCGCCGGATGCGTGATGAGATCGCCGATGTCGTGGCGTTGCAGGAGAAGCTGGAGCTGGACGTGCTGGTGCACGGCGAGCCCGAACGCAACGACATGGTGCAGTACTTCGCCGAGCAGCTCGACGGGTTCGCGGCGACCGATCTGGGCTGGGTGCAGTCCTACGGCACCCGGTGCGTGCGCCCGCCGATCCTGTTCGGTGACGTCAGCCGTCCGGCGCCGATGACCGTCGACTGGATCAGCTTCGCCCAGTCGCTGACCGAGAAGCCGGTCAAGGGCATGCTTACCGGTCCGGTCACCATTCTGGCCTGGTCGTTCGTCCGTGACGACCAGCCGCTGGGAGATTCCGCGCGGCAGGTGGCGCTTGCCATCCGGGACGAGACGGTGGATCTGCAGGACGCGGGCATCAGGATCGTGCAGGTGGACGAGCCCGCGCTGCGCGAGCTGCTGCCGCTGCGGGCCTCCGATCAGCAGGCCTATCTGGACTGGTCGGTGCAGGCGTTCCGATTGGCGACCTCCGGTGTCGCCGACTCCACCCAGATCCACACCCATCTGTGCTACTCGGAGTTCGGTGAGGTGATCGACGCGATCGCCGGCCTGGATGCCGACGTGACCTCGATCGAAGCGGCGCGCTCGCATATGGAGGTGCTCGATGATCTGAATGCCGCCGGATTCGATCTCGGTGTCGGGCCGGGTGTCTACGACATCCACTCGCCCCGGGTGCCCGGTGTCGAGGAGATCACCACCGCCCTGCGTGCGGCGCTGAAAGCCGTTCCCGCCGAGCGCCTGTGGGTCAACCCCGACTGTGGCCTGAAGACCCGCGGCCCAGTCGAGGTGGAGGCGTCGCTACGCAATATGGTCGCCGCGGCCCGCGCCGTGCGCTGATCAGCACGACCGGATGAACGAAGCTGGGCCGCACCTCACAGGTGCGGCCCAGCTCCGCTTTCCCCACCCATCAACTGCACACCTCTCAACCCTCCGTCTCTCCCGCAGCCCCCGGCTCCCGTCTCCTCCCGCGCTTCTCCACACACCCCTGACATCGCCGCGCCACCCGCAACACCGGCCGATCCCGCGACTCCGGCGCCACCACCCCACGCCACACCGCCCGGCACCCCTGATTCCGCTCCATGCGCCTACCCCTCCTCACACATCACAGTCATCGTTTCGCCAGGTTGGACGACCCGGGCAAGGATTCGGTTCCCCCTTATTCCAAGAACTTTCAACACACCGCACGACACGCCGCGGAATGTCGAAATCGTCGAGAATCACCCCCATATGAGCAGGACCGGCCGTCCCGCTGCACAGGCAGCGTGACGGCCGGTCCGGGTGCGCGGAATCAGGCGACGACGAGTTCGCGTTGCTCGACGCCGACGTACTCCGACAGCGGACGGATGAGAGCGTTCGACTGCGCCTGCTCGATGATGTGCGCCGTCCATCCGGTAATGCGGCTCATGACGAAGATGGGGGTGAACATCTCGATGTCGAAGCCCATCAGGTGGTAGGCAGGGCCTGCCGGGAAATCCAGGTTGGGTTTGATGCCGGTGGATTCGGCCATGGTGCGTTCGAGTTCGGAGTACATGCGCAGCCATCGGCTATCTCCGGTCACCTCGGCCACCTCATCGAGCGCGGCCTTCATGGTGGGGACGCGGGAGTCGCCGTTTTTGTAGACGCGGTGGCCGAAGCCCATCACCTTCTGTTTGTTCGCAAGTTTGGTGTGCAACCATTCCGCGGCCAGTTCGGGATCACCGATCTCGAGCATGGCGTGCATGACGGCCTCGTTGGCGCCGCCGTGCAGTGGACCCTTCAACGCGCCGATCGCGGCGGTCACGGCGCTGTAGATATCGGACTGGGTGGAGGTGACCACCCTCGCCGCGAAGGTCGAGGCATTGAAGCTGTGCTCGGCGTAGAGGATCAGTGAGATCTCGAAGGCTTTGACGATCCGCTGATCGGGCACCTTCCCGAAGCACATGTTGAGGAAGTTCTCCGCGAACCCCATATGCGAATGCGGCGCAATCGGTTCCAGGCCACGCCTGCGACGCATATCGGCCGCGATCACCGTCGGTAGCACAGCGGTCAGCCGCAACGCCTTGACCAGCAACACCTTCTCGTCCGCGGCACCGGCGAGGTCCTCGACCGGATCTTCGGACCCGAGGTAGCTGACCACCGTACGCACCACATCCATCGGATGGCAGCTGTCGGGCATTTTCTGCACCAGCGACAGGATCGACCGATCGGCGCGCCGCTGCGCGCGCTCGCGCTGGCACAGCAGTTCGAGCTGCCCTGCGTTCGGAAGCTCGCCGTACCAGAGCAGATAGGCGACCTCCTCGAACGAGCACAGCCGCGACAGATCCTGAACGGCATAGCCGCGATAGGTCAGCGAATTGGTCTCGGGCACCACCTTCGAGATGCTGGTGGTATCCACAACCACACCCGCCAGCCCCTTCTTGATCTCGGTCATATCGATCACTCACTCACGGTGAAGTTGAAAATTCCGGCATCGAAATCGTTGTAGCGCTGGTAGTCCAGCAGTTCGTAGAGCCGCGAGCGGTGCTGCATGCTGTCGATCAGCCCCGACTGCGTTCCGGTGGCAGCGATCTCACGCAATCCACGTTCGGCGGCGAACATTGCCAGCCGCAACGTCGTCACCGGATAGATGACGGCGTTGAAGCCGATCTCTTCGAGCGTGCCTGCCGAAATCAGTTCGGATTTGCCGAATTCGGTCATATTCGCCAGCAACGGAACATCCACCGCCGCACGGAACTTCGCGAACTCACCTTCGTCTGCCAGTGCTTCGGTGAAGATCAGGTCGGCGCCCGCGTCGGCGTAGGCTTTGGCGCGATCGATGGCCGCGTCCAGCCCCTCGATGCCACGGGCATCGGTGCGCGCGCAGATGACGAAGTTCGGATCGCGCCGCGCCGACACCGCCGCCCGCAGTCTGCGCACCATCTCGTCGCGCTCGACCACCGCCTTACCGTCGAGATGGCCGCACCGTTTCGGATTCACCTGGTCCTCGATATGGCAGGCGGCCAGGCCCGCGTCCTCGAGCAGGGTCACCGTGCGGGCGGCGTTCATCGGCTCACCGAACCCGGTATCGGCGTCGATCAGCACCGGCAGATCGGTGACGCGGGCGATCTGCTGTCCCCGCCCGGCCACCTCCGTCAGGGTGGTCAGCCCGATATCGGGCAGCGCGAGCTCGGCGGAGACGACCGCGCCCGACACGTAGACGCCTTCGAAGCCGACCTCTTGAATCAGCTTGGCGACCAGCGGATTGAACGCGCCGGGCATCCGCTGAATCCGGTTCGAGGACAGACCGGCCCGCAAGGCGATCCGCTTGCCGGCCGCGCTGGTCGCCGCCGCGATGAGCCCGCTCATCAGAACACACCCTCGGGGATGGCAGGACCACCGGCGAGCACCTGGTCGGACACGGTGAAGGTCAGCTGGTCCAGCTCACCGGCGGCCAGTTCCGGCGCCCGCTGCGCCACCTCGAGGAACCTGCGCTGCTCCGCGGCGTCGAGTACGCCCTCGGCCAGCACGGTGAACTTCTCGATGTACTGCTCGCGGACGAACGGCCGCGCGCCCAACGGATGCGCATCCGCCACGGCCAGCTCGTCGGTGATGGTCTCACCGCTCTTCAAGGTCACCACCGCGCGTGCACCGAAGGCCTTCTCGTTCGGGTCGGTGGAGTGGTAGCGACGGGTCCATTCCGGATCCTCGACGGTCGAGATCTTGTGCCACAGTTCGACGGTGTCGGGCCGCTGCGCGCGTTCGGGCGCGTAGGAGCGCTCGTGGTGCCAGGTGCCGTCCTGCAGCGCGACCGCGAAGATATAGGGCACGGAGTGATCGAGGGTTTCCCGGCTGGCCTGCGGATCGAACTTCTGCGGGTCACCGGAACCGGTGCCGATCACCACGTGGGTGTGGTGGCTGGTGTGCAGCACGATCGAGGCGATCTGATCGAGATCACCGATCTGCGAGCGCATCCGGCGGGCCAGATCGATCGGCGCCTGACTCTGATATTCGGCCGAGTGCTCCTTGGTGTAGCTGTCGAGGATGGCCAGCTTCGGCTCGCCGGGGCCGGGCAGCGGCAGCTGGTATTCGGCATCGGGTCCGCCGAGCAGCCAGGCGATGACGCCGTCGGCGCCCTCCCAGATCGGCGAGGGCGCACCCTCACCGCGCATCGCGCGATCGACGGCCTCCACACCCATCTTCCCGGCGAAGGCAGGCGCGTAGGCCTTCCAGCTCGAGATCTCGCCCTTGCGCGACTGCCGGGTCGCGGTGGTGGTGTGCAGCGCCTGGCCGATGGCCTGGTAGATCGTCTCGGCATCCAGTCCGAGCAGGGTGCCGAGACCGGCCGCGACAGACGGGCCGAGATGGGCGACATGGTCGATCTTGTGCTCGTGCAGGCAGATTCCGCGCACCAGATCCATCTGGATCTCGTAGCCGGTGGCCAGCCCGCGGATCAGATCCGCGCCACTGCGGCCGGTGTGCTGGGCGACGGCCAAAATCGCCGGGATGTTGTCGCCCGGATGGGAGTACTCGGCAGCCAGGAAGGTGTCGTGGAAATCCAGTTCGCGCACCGCGACGCCGTTGGCCCACGCCGCCCACTCCGGCGACACCACGCGATCGGAGGGCAGACCGAACACCGTCGCGCCCGCACGACCGGCTCGCGGCTGATACCCCGCCGCCAAGGCTTGGACCCGCGCCGAGGACACCGGGCGACGCACCAGCGAGGCGGCTGCCACCGCGGCGTTGTCGATGATCCGGTTGACGATCATCTCCCGCACCGCATCGGTCACCTCGACCGGATCGGTGGCGACCTCGGCGATCTTGGTGGCCAGATGCTCCGCGCGCGGGAAGTCTTCCGCGGATCCGCGAGCGCGTACGATGTTGGTCTTCATGCGTCCTCCGCACTGTGGGCGATCTCTTCCGATACTTCGCACGCTACGCAGACGTAGCCTTCGGCAAAACACCTTGCACAGGTGGATTTTTGTGGGTAACAACCGGCATTTTTGCGATGTTTGCGAAGATATGGGAGTACGATCGCTCGCCGTGCGAAAGATGTACGCCGGGGCCCGGCTGCGACGGCTGCGTGAGGAACGGCGAATGACCCAGGCCGCGCTCGCGAAATCGCTGGACCTGTCGCCGAGCTATCTCAATCAGCTCGAGCGCGACCAGCGTCCGCTGACCATCCCGGTCCTGCTCAAACTGAACTCGACCTTCGACCTGGACGTGCAGTTCTTCGCCGCGGACTCCGATGCCCGACTGGTGTCGGATCTGCACGAAGTCCTCGTCGACGCCGCCGGCGGGGACAGCGCGCCACTCACCGAGATCGAGGAGCTGGCGACGCGGCAACCGGAGATCGCGCGCCTGGTGGTGGCGATGCATCGCCGGTTGCGTACCGCGACCGATCAGCTCGATCTACTCTCGGCGCGGGTCGCCGCGCCGGTAGGCGCGGCCGGGGTACCAATGCCGTATGAGGACGTGCGCGATTTCTTCTACGACCATCACAATCACATCGGCCGCCTCGATCTGGCCGCGGAACGGCTGTTCGACGAATGCGGTCTGTCGATCGGTTCGCTGGACCGGCAGCTGGCGCGGGTAGCCGAGGAGCGCGCCGGTGTGACGGTGCTGGTGCGTGGCGACGGCGCCGACTCCTCGGTACCCAAACGCCGTTACGACCCCGACAGCCGCACCCTCACCCTGGCCAGGCGGCTGCGGCCCGGGCAGCGGGCATTCCAGATCGCCACCACGCTGGCGTTCCTGCTCTACGGCAACGAGCTCGACGCCGTCCTGAGCGAAGCACCGTCACTGGTCGGCGAATCCCGCAATCTGGCGCGGATCGGACTGGCCAACTATTTCGCCGGTGCGCTGGTGTTGCCGTACGGACGTTTCCTGCGGTCGGCCGAGGAACTGCGCTACGACATCGATCTGCTCGGTCTGCGTTTCGAGGTCGGTTTCGAAACCATCTGCCATCGACTGAGCACTCTGCAACGGCAGGGCCAGCGCGGCGTGCCGTTCTTCTTCGTGCGCACCGATCGGGCGGGCAATATTTCGAAGCGGCAGTCCGCCACCGCCTTTCACTTCTCCCGCGTCGGCGGCAGTTGCCCGCTGTGGGTGGTGCACGAGGCGTTCGCCCATCCCGGCCGCGTCCTCACCCAGGTCTCCGAAATGCCCGACGGCCGACGGTACTTCTGGATCGCGCGCACCGCCATGATGGCGCCGCAGGGCTTCGGCACCATGGCCAAGAACTTCGCCATCGGACTCGGCTGCGATATCGAATACGCCGACCGGCTGGTGTATTCCAAGGGCATTCAGCTCGACGATCCGGCGACCGCGGTGCCGATCGGCGCCGGATGCAAGGTCTGCGATCGACCTTCCTGCCCGCAGCGTGCGTTCCCGCAGATCGGCAGTCCGCTGGCCGTCACCGAGGAGGTGTCGGTGGATCTGCCGTACCCGCGCGTGCGGGCGTGAGTCAGGATTTGGCCAGGTACTCCAGGCGTTCGGAGTCGACCGCGGCGTGCATCATCGCCGCCAGCCCTGGATGCCGGGACAGACCCGGATCCTGTTCCACCAGCTCACGTGCGAGCTCCTGTGCCGCGGTGATGACTTCGAGGTCATCGAGCAGCGAGAGCAGCCGCAGCGAGCGTGCGGTACCCGACTGCGCGGAACCGAGCACGTCACCTTCACGACGCTGCCGCAGATCGAGCACCGCCAGTTCGAAACCGTCGGTGGTCGCGGCGACCGCTTCCAGCCGCGTCATCGCGGGGCCACCGGGGGCTGTATCGGTGACCAGCAGGCACAGCCCGGGATGTTTGCCTCGGCCGATGCGGCCGCGCAATTGGTGCAATTGGCTGACGCCGAACCGGTCCGCGTCCATGATCACCATCACTGTGGCATTGGGCACGTCTACGCCGACCTCGACGACCGTCGTGCAGACCAGCACATCGATACCGCCATCGTTGAATTCACGCATCACCTGGTCTTTGTCATCCGACGGCAAGCGCCCGTGCAGCAACCCGACACGAAGCTCCGACAGGGGCCCGGTGCGCAGCTGATCGAAGACATCCAGCACGGCCTGGGTGGTCGGGCCCTCCTTGCCGTCAGCGGCCTTGGACTTACCGCCACGGGACTTGCCGCCGTTCGCACCGTCCTCGTCGTCGCCGATGCGTGAGCACACCACATAGGCCTGCCTGCCCTCGCGCACCTCCTCGGTGATGCGCTCCCAGGCGCGCTCCACCCAGTTCGGATGCACCCTGCGCGGCACCACCTTCGACGCGATCGGTGAACGACCGCGCGGAAGTTCGGTGAGGGTCGAGGTCTCCAGATCGCCGAGGGTGGTCATGGCTATGGTGCGCGGAATCGGCGTCGCGGTCATCACCAGCAGATGCGGTGTAGAACCGGCTTTCGCCTTGGCGCGCAGCGCATCTCGCTGCTCCACGCCGAAGCGGTGCTGTTCGTCGACCACGACCATGCCCAGATCGAAGAACTCCACCGCGTCCTGGATCAGTGCGTGGGTGCCGATCACGATGCCCGCTTCGCCGGTGACCGCGGCGAGCAGCGCCGCACGTTTCGTAGCGACCGACATCGAACCGGTCACCAACCTCACCTGGGTGGCGGTGTCGGCGGCGCCGAGTTCGCCGGCCCGGCCGAGTTCGCCGAGCATGGCGCGCAGCGACCGATAGTGCTGGGCGGCGAGCACTTCGGTGGGGGCCAGCAGCGCGCACTGTTGTCCGGCATCGACCACCTGCAGCATCGCGTGCAACGCGACGATGGTCTTACCGGAGCCGACCTCACCCTGGAGCAGGCGGTGCATCGGCTGCTCACGCGACAGATCCGCGGAGATCTCCCCGATCACCTGCCGCTGACCGGCGGTGAGCTCGAACGGCAACCGCTCGTCGAACGCGGCGGCAATGCCGTCGGTGCGTGGTGGGCACGGCCGCGCGGTCCGGCCGGACACCTCATGGCGACGTTCGGCCAGCACCAGCTGCAGCGCCAGCGCCTCGTCGAACCGAAGCCGCTGCTTCGCCTGTTCGATATCGAGCTTGTGATCGGGCAGATGGATCAGGCGCAGCGCATCCGAGACGGCCATCAGTTCCCGGTCGTCGCGGATCCGTTGCGGCAGTGGGTCATCGATCGGATCGAGCTGATCGAGTACCTGCCGCACACACGCGAGGATCTCCCAGCTCTGCACCTTCGCGGTCGCGGGGTAGACCGGGATGAACTCGCGCTCGAAGAACGACATATCCACCCCGCCCGCGTCTTTCGCACTCTGGGCGATTCCGCGCAGGTCACCGCCACCGCGCACGGTGGTGAGCGTGGGGGTCGCGTCGTCATCGGGGTTCTCGGGCAGGATCAGATAGCCGGGATGGCTCAGATTCCATTGACCGGGCCGCCAATAATTGACGGTGCCCGACATCATCGCCCTTGCGCCCTCGCGGACCACGTACTTCACCTTGTCGCCATTGAAGAAGGTGACATCGACGCCCTTGCCCGTGCCGGTGTCGAGCACCACCTTGAGCAACGACCCGCGACGCTGACGCATCGGCTTGAGTTCGGCCTTGGTGATCCGGCCGATGACGGTGATGTGCGAACCGTCCTCTGGCGCTTCCTCGGTGAGCGGCTGGCCCTGCGTGGCGTAGCGCAGTGGATAGTGCCGCAGCAGATCCTCGACGGTCTGCATATCGAACGCGTCGGCCAGCGAGGCAGCCGCTTTCGCGCCGAGTAGATGGTCGAGCCGATCGCTCAGTTTTGCCATGACCTCGTTCCCGCCGCCTTCGTCCGCGCCATCGCGCCGCGCACCGTCATTCGACTCCGATCTGTATCAGATCGGCATGCTGGCCACCGGAATACACGATGACCTCCACCCCGGGAAAACCCTCGGCGATATGTGCGGCCAGTTCCTCGGCCAGCTCCTCCGGCGCCGCGGCACCGACCAGCAATGTGACCAGTTCACCACCGAGGCCGAGCATCCGGTTCAGTAACGTCTGCCCGGCGGCGCGCACGTCACGGTCGATGACGATGACGTCGTGCCCGACCAGCCCGAGTCCGTCGCCGGGTTCGCAGGTGCCGACCATGGTCAGCGCGCGCTCGGTGGCCGCCCGCAACGATCCCCAGCGGGTGGCGGCGGCGGCCTCGGACATGGCGAACGCGTCGTCTACCGCGATCCGGCCGCGATCGTGCACCGCGAGAGCGGCCAGACCCTGCACCATCGAACCGCTGGGCAGCAGCAGTACGTCGCGGTGGCGCTCACGCGCCGCGACACCCACGGCGACCAGTTCCTGCGCGGCCAGGGCACCGTTGGGCAGTACAAGCACTTCGCGGTGGGGCATTCGCCGGATCGCCGCGAGCAGCGCGGCCGAGGTGACGAACGGCTCGCCAGGGATGACGATCGCGCCCGCTGCCTCGAACAGCGCGATCGAGCCGTCACCCGCGGCGACGGCCACGATGCCGCGGTCGGCGGCTGAATCGTCGAGAGATGTCATGCCCGCCTGGCCGGCGGCGTCGGGGCCGCGGGTGGCCGGTCGACCGGAGGCGGCGGTCTCCCCGACGACGCAGTGCCCATCGCCGTCGCGAGGGCCGGGCCGGTTCGGATCCGACTCGGCGGCGGCGTCGGCAGCGAACGCTTCGACACGCACCCCGCTCAGTGTTCCGGCCGCCAGCCCGGCCTCGACCGCGGCACCCGCATCGACGCAGTGGACATGCGCCGACCAGCTGCGTTCACCGTCACCGACGACGACCACCGAATCGCCGAGTTCGGTCAGCCGGTGCCGCAGGGCCGCGATCCGGTGCGGGTCGGAGTCGGTGAGCCGGTACATCACCTCGTACCGGGGCGGAGCCGCGGCAACAGCGACCGGCACCGGGTCGTAGGCGTTAGCTGAGGGCAGGTAGACCGGCCGAGCGGGCCGCTCGCCGATCACCACCTCGACCAGGCAGTCCAGCAGCACCACCAGCCCCCGCGCGCCCGCATCGACCACACCGGCGGCCCGCAGCACGGTCAATTGTGACGGGGTTTCGCCGAGTGCCTTGGCCGCACCGTCGGCCGCCGCCAGCGCGACCTCTGCCAGTTCGGAGTCGGCGCATGTCGCGGCCTCGCCCGCCGCGCACTCGAGCACCGTGAGAATGGTGCCTTCCACCGGGACGCTCAACGCCTCCCGCACCAGTACCGCTGCCCGGTCGAGCGCCAGCCGCAGCGTCTGCGCGCTGAGCGGGGCGCCGCGCGTCGCCTCGGAAATCCCGCGCAGAACCTGCGACAGGATGATCCCGGAGTTGCCCCTTGCGCCCGAGGTCGCGCCGCGCGCCATCGCGGCCGCGACCAGGGCCGCGGGCGCACCGTCCCCGCTCGGCGATCCACCGGGAAAGGCTCCGCCGTGCGCGGACAGCACCGCTACCTCGGCACACGACACCGCGGCACGCATGGTGGCAAGCAGGTTGGTGCCGGTATCGGAGTCGGCGACCGGGAAGACGTTGAGGGCGTTGATCTCCTCGCGCCGGTTGGTCAGCTCGTCGAGGCAGAGCCTGCCCCACCGCATCAGCGCCGTGCCGTCGAGCGCGCCGGCCCTCGGGACCGCGTATGCGCCGCTCACCTCCCACGATTCCGGCACGCGGCTCCTCCTCTCACCACCTCGGCACCCGACATCACTGCTGGCCAGGTTAGCCGGATCCTCCGACAGCGCTGCTGCCGCGGGCGACGCACGCCGACATGACACACAGCAACCGCTCCGGCCCCGAACAGGACGCCGGTTTGGCGGATCGCGGGGCGGGCGGTTAATCTTGCAGGGTTGCCTCGCGCGGCCGCTTCGGCTTGCGCTCGCCGATTCACGTCGGCAAGGCACTACGACATTGTTTCCGGACATGCTGTGTGTGATGCAGCGGTCCTCCTATGACATGAAGGAGTTCGCGACTATGGCTGCCGTCTGCGACGTCTGCGCCAAGGGCCCCGGCTTCGGGAAGTCGGTCTCGCACTCGCACCGGCGCACCAACCGTCGTTGGAACCCGAACATCCAGACCGTGCGTGCGCAGGTCGCGCCGGGCAACACCCGCCGGATGAACGTGTGCACCTCCTGCCTGAAGGCGGGCAAGGTCGTTCGCGGCTGATTCGCCCGACGCACCACCGATAAATACAGCAACCGCGCCCCGGCACCTCTCGGTGATCCGGGGCGCGGTCGTGTCCGCACTCGGCCGGGTCCGCGCGCCACAATGAGGGCATGACCGCCCCGCGCCCCTACCGCATCGCACCTGCGGCCGACGAGCATGCCCGCGGTCTCGCCGAATGCCATATCGTGTGCTGGCGCGAGGCCTACCGCGGACTGGTCCCCGACCATGTACTCGACGCCTTCGATATCGAACACCGGACCGAGATCTGGACCCGCAGACTGCGCGATAACCCCGGCCGCACCACCGTGGCCGCAGCGGACGACACCGTGATCGGCTTCATCACCCTCGGGCCCGCCCTGTACCACCCGGCAGTGACCGACCTCGAGCTCAACGCCCTCTATGTCCGCGCCGAATGGTATGGATCCGGCGTCGCCGACGATCTGGTGCAGACCACCTTGAACCCCGAAACTCCCTGCTCGCTCTGGGTCTTCGAACAGAATCCGCGCGCGATCGCCTTCTACCGCAAATACGGATTCACCCCCGACGGCGCCAGCCGCGCCGAGTACTTCGCCAACGTCACCGAGGTCAGAATGGTGCGTCCGGAGGGCGCGATAGGGTCGTGGCCATGGCCACCACCGAACAAGCCGAGTATGTAACCACCGTCGACGGCGTCCTGCAGATCACCATCGCCACCGCCGCCAACGGCACCTCGTTGGACTTCATCGGCGTCGCCGCGGGCACCGCGGCCTTGCGCGACCTCGATCCCCAGGTGGGGGCCGTCCTGTTGACGGGCACCGGCACCAACTTCTGCGCCGGCGGCAATGTCCGTGGTTTCGCCGCCGCCGAGGATCGCTCCGCTCACCTCTACGACCTCGCCGACCAACTGCACGCCTTCGTCCGCGCGCTCGACGCGGTCACCGTCCCGGTGGTGGCAGGTGTACAGGGCTGGGCGGCCGGCGCGGGCATGAGCCTGGTGTGCGCCACCGATATCGCCCTCGGTGGGCCGTCCACGAAACTGCGGCCCGCCTATCCCGGCGTCGGCCTCAGCCCGGACGGCGGGATGTCGTGGACGCTGCCGCGCATCGTCGGCAGTAGCCGGGCCAGGGAAATCCTGCTCACCGACGCGATCCTGAGTGCCGAGGAGGCCGTCCGGCTCGGCATCCTCAGCAGGCTCGTCGCCGACGAGGCCGTGCGCGACGAAGCACTGACCCTGGCCACTTCCCTGGCGAACGGCCCGCGCAGCACCTACGCGAGCATCAAGACCCTGCTGAACCGCTCGACCACCGCGACGCTGAGCGATCAGCTCGATGACGAGCGCGACGCCATCGCCGCGGCCGCGGGTACCCCGGCAGGACGCGAGGGCGTCGATGCCTTCGTCGGCAAACGCGCACCCGACTATCGCGGGCTCGCCTGAGCGCGACCGAATCCGAGTCGCCGAGCCCACCGGCCCATCAACTGCGCCATCCTCGACGGGAACGCGTCCGGCTCCGGGACGGTCACCGGACGCACACGCCCGTTGTGGATCGCGCTGATCCGCCAGCCCTCCGATGTGCGCACCAGCACCACCGTCTGGCGCGACAATCTGCGCTTGGGCAGCTGCGAACGCCACGGCATCAGCACCGATCCCGTGCCGTACAGGATCGCCACATCCGGGGTGAGGTAGCGGATCGACTCGACCTCACCCACCAACGCGGAGCCGGCCAGCACACCGCGGAAGAGTTTGTCGTGGTTGTCCTGGTGCTGGGCCCGTCCGCTCGCCCGGGTGCCGTCGTAGGAGACGTAGTCGGAATCCTCAGTGAAAAGTGCGCCGAACGCGGCGGCGTCATTGTCGGTCCAGGCCTGCTTGAACTCGCCGAACAGGGCCGAGATGGCGGTGTCGTCGGCGGCATGGGTGAGTGTCTCGTTCATTGCGGGTATCCCATCTGCTATCGTTTCTACGATCGAAACATACGATAACAGAAAGATTCGAATGTCGAAAGAAGAACAGATCGGCGCGATCGGTCAGCAACTGCGCTTGCTTCAACAGAGCTTCGATACCTTCGACGAGACGGCAGCCGCACACCTCGGCCTCAATCGCACCGATATGCGCTGCCTGGACATCCTGCTCGGCCGTGGCCCGAGTGCCGCGGGGGAATTGAGCGCGGCGCTACGACTGAGCCCGGCCGCGACGACAACAGTCATCGATCGACTGGTCCGCGCGGGATTCGCCACCCGTGCACAGGATCCGGACAACCGCAGACGTGTGCTCGTCACCGCCACAGACGCAGCCCGCGCGGTGGACGCAGAGCTTTTCCTACCGGTCGCGGAAGCGGGCGGGCAGGCGCTGACCCGCTACGACGAGGCTTCCCTCGCGCTGATTCTCGACTTCCTGCAGACGGCCTTCGACGTCCACCAGGAACAGACCCGGCTGTTGGCCGAGCGCAGTTCCGGCGACTGAACCGCTCAGTCCCCGAGTCCGAGGATGAACTCGGCCACCGCGTCGGTGAAGGCGTCGTTGTCGTCGCCCGCGGCGGTGTGTGCCGCGCCACCGATCTCGACCATCGACGCGTGCGGTACGAGTTCCTGGAAGGCCGCAGCTCCCTCGGCGCTGACCACATCCGACTGCAGACCGCGCACCAGCAGCACCGGAATGGTGAGCGTGCGGGCGACCTCTTCCATCCGGCCGGTGATCTCGGACGGATCCTCGGCGCGATCGGCGAGCATATCGGGATCCCAATGCCAGTACCAGCGGCCGTCACGCTCGCGCAGATTGCGGCGCAGGCCGTCGGTGTTGTCCGGGCGGGGGCGGTGCGGCATATAGTCCGCGACCGCGTCGGCCACCGCATCGAGGCTGTCGAAGCCGTCGCGGTGCTTACCGAGGAAATCCAGTACCCGGGCCACGCCCTCGGGTTCGGGCCTGGTGACGATGTCGACCAGCACCAGCGCGCTGATCTGTTCACCACCGGGCACCGCGGTGGCGAGCAGGCCGGTGATTCCGCCCATGCTCGCCCCGACCACCACGGCCGGGCCGCCGAGCTGCCCGAGCACCTCGATCAGGTCCTCCACCATGGATTCGCGCCGGTAGTCACGCTCGGCCGACCACTGACTGTCGCCGTGCCCGCGCGCATCGAGAGTGACGACCCGCATCCCGGTGGCAGCCAGCTTGGCGCCGGTCTGCTTCCACGAATGACGGGTCTGCCCGCCGCCGTGCAGGAAGACCACCAGCGGGCCGTCAGCGGGCCCGTACTGGTCGGCAACGAGCTCGATCCCGCCCGAACCGCGCACGCGCAGCCGGACGGGATCGACGAGATTGTTCGCACTACTCACGATCTGAGGATCGCACAGTCATCCGGCGGCGCCGGAACGAGCCCCCAGAGTTTCTGGAACAGGTTTCAGCAGCCCAATGTTCCGGTGAAGAGCACGCAGGCGAACTTCGCGTGCACCGTCGCCGAAATCGTGGACGATCCCGACGAGGTGTACTGCTCGGAGACCTGCGTGGAGCTGGTCTCGGTGGCCGGTTCGAGCGCCAACGGCGCCGCACCCGCGCTCGCCGCGCCGCCGGCGATCGCGGCGCACACGGCCAGCGTGGCGGTGGTGCCGCGCACTACGCCGCGGACGGTTCTGGTCTGCATGTCTCTAGCTCCTCACTTGTTTCTTATCGGCGCCCGATCAGGGCAGACGCCAATCCACCGGTTCGGCTCCCAGCTCGTCGAGCAGCTCGTTCACCCGCGAGAACGGGCGGGAACCGAAGAATCCGCGCGACGCCGAGAGCGGCGAGGGGTGCACGGATTCGATATAGGGCACCTCGGCTTCGGCCAGTGCCGGCTTCAGGGTTTGGGCATCGCGGCCCCACAGGATCGCCACCAGTGGCTCGTCCCGCGCGACGAGCGCGCGGATCGCCTGCTCGGTGACCACTTCCCACCCCTTACCTCGGTGCGAAGCGGGCTGCCCGGGCGAAACCGTCAGCACACGGTTCAGCAGCAATACACCCTGATCGGACCAGGGGCTCAGGTCACCGCAGGACGGTGTGGGATGACCGAGGTCCTTGCTGTATTCGGCGAAGATGTTCGCCAGGCTGCGCGGCACCGGTGCTACATCGGGAGCGACCGAGAAACTCAATCCCATCGGATGCCCGGGTGTGGGATAGGGGTCCTGGCCGACGATGAGCACGCGCACCGCGTCGAACGGACGTTGAAAGGCGCGCAGTACGTTCTCCCCCGCGGGCAGATAGCCGCGTCCGGCCGTGTTCTCCGTGCGCAGGAATTCGCCCATGGCGGTGATCTGATCCGACACCGGCTCCAGTGCTTTCGCCCAACCCGGATCCACGACTTCCGACAGTGGTTTCGCGCCCATGACCGGACAACCTATCGTGATCCGGGCCGCTGCGCCGAGTCCGCCCCGGC
The DNA here is from genome assembly GCF_042754945.1 of Nocardia sp. NPDC059180. Lineage (NCBI taxonomy): Bacteria > Bacillati > Actinomycetota > Actinomycetes > Mycobacteriales > Nocardiaceae > Nocardia > Nocardia sp. NPDC059180. The sequence goes on along the minus strand of NZ_JBHZBU010000003.1, from coordinate 351,231 downwards.
GAACGATTCCCAACCCCCGCGACCCGCCGGGCGAACACCGTCCACGGTGACGCCCTGACCAGCGCTGACCATACCTATCCTGGTCCAACCGGACGGCAGTTCGGTGTCGGCCGGCCAGGCCGCCGCGAAGGCATGATCCTCGCCGCCGGTCAGAACCCATTGGGCCGCATCGGCATCCAGTGCGGTAGCGAGTGCGACGAGGCCGGCGTCGGCAAGCGTGGCCGAGTCGAGGTCGATCGCGACTGCTGAGGCGGTGGCCAGGTGGCCGAGATCGGCGAGCAGACCGTCGGAGACGTCGGTGAGCGCGTTCGGGACCATGCCCGCGGTCACCACATCGAGCACGGTCCGGTACGGCGGTCGTGGAACCCGGTGCGCGGCAGCTACTTCGGCGAACTCGCCCCGCTCCCCCACACCCGCACTCAACGCGGCCAGTCCCGCAGCCGACCAGCCGAGCCGACCGGCCACCGCGATCATGTCGCCGGGCCGGGCACCGCTGCGCAGTATCGGTTCCGGGCCGATCGGGTCGCCGAATGCGGTGACCGAGACGACCAGATGCGCATCGCGCACCAGATCTCCGCCCGCGATCGATCCACCACTGACCGCCGCCTCGGCCCACAGCCCGTCGGCCAGTCCGTCGATCACCTGCACCGGAGTATCGGCCGGACAGCCGAGCGCGACGACGAACCCGGTCGGCACGGCGCCCATGGCGACCACATCGGCGGCGTTCTGGGCGATGGCCTTGCGGCCGATGTCATAGGGGCTCGACCAGTCCAGGCGAAAATGGCGGTCCTGCACCAGCATGTCGGTGGTCACCACGAATCGGCCGCGTGGCGCAGCCAGCACCGCGGCATCGTCGCCGGGACCGAGCAGCACCCCGGGCGCCTGGGTGCGCCCGGCGTTGATGCGCTCGATCAGCGCGAACTCGCCGAGCTCGCCCACTGTCCGCGGCGGCGTGCTGCTGCTGATGATCGACCCTTTCCCGAGATCACGACCCGTGCGGCCCGGCGCGGGCGCGCTGCGGAGCCGGATTCGCCCCGACGGTACCCTGTGCACGGGCAATCGGGTGACCGCCCGGCGCCGCGGCGACCCTGGGTATGCCGCACGGCAAGCGACGACCCGGCCCCGACGACCGCACATGAGACCAAGGAAGGATCGCTGCGCATGGCGAGCACGCCGGACCACAGTTCCCCCGAGGGCACCGACGGATCGGATGCTTCGGCGGACGACGGCGAGCTGACGGCGAACGCCGGAAAGTCGAGCGCGGACGGCGACTCGGGCGCAGGGTCCGCCGAGGCCGAGCCCTCGGGCGCACCGCACACAGATGCCGACGCTGCCGAGTCCGACAGCGACGACGCCGAGCCCGACGCCCAACAAGAGCGTGCCGGCTACCCACCCGCATTGATCGCCACCGCGGTAGCCCTCCCGGTGGCCCTGGTCATCGCGGTCCTGGTCGCCGCGATCCTGGCCAGCCGCATGCCCGTAGACCGCGAGCCGCTTGCCCTCGGCTCGGTCCCCGCACCCGCCATCGACAGCGAGGCCTGCACGACGCTGTTGCCCGCACTACCCGCCGAACTCGGTGAATTCACCAAGTCGACGCTGGTCGAACCCGCACCCAAGGCCACCCGCGCCTGGCAGCTTCCCGACGGTGGCGAGCCGATCGTGCTGCGCTGCGGACTCGACCGCCCGCTGGAGTTCAACCGCGCCTCCCCCATTCAGATGGTGAACAAGGTGGCGTGGTTCGAGATCGCCGATCCCGCCGCCGATGCCAGCACCTGGTTCGTCGTCGACCGCGCCACCTACATCGCGCTGACCATTCCGGGCAGCTCGGACGGCCCCACCCCGCTTCAGGCGGTCTCCGACGCGATCACCGCGAATCTGCCCGAGCAGCCCATGGATCCGGGTCCGCTGCCGAATTAGCTCGGTCCCCGCGCAGAACTGCTCATCGCCATCAGCACGAGTCGTGCGGTACGCAGATTCAGCGCAGCCCGGTGCCGCGCGCCACGGCCGTCTCGATCAGGGTGGATACCAGCGCCTGGTAGTCGATTCCGGTCGCTTCCCACATGCGCGGGTACATCGAGATGGCGGTGAATCCGGGCATGGTGTTGATCTCATTGATCACCGGGCCATCGGCGGTGACGAAGAAGTCGACGCGGGCCAGTCCCTGGCAGTCCAGCGCGCGGAACGCCCGCACGGCCAGCGCCCGGATCTCGTCGCTGACGGCGTCGTCCAGTTTGGCGGGGACATCGAATTCGCAGACGTCGTCGAGGTATTTGGTCTCGAAGTCGTAGAACTCGGGTGCCGCGGTGTCGACCTCGGGCATCCGGATCTCGGCGACCACGCTGGCTTCCACGCGGCCGTCGGGGAATTCCAGCACACCGCATTCGACTTCGCGCCCGACGATGCCTGCTTCCACGATCACCTTCGGGTCATGGGCGCGTGCGGCCGCGATGGCCGCGTCCAGATCGGCCCAGTCGGTGACCTTGGTGATGCCGATGGACGATCCGCCGCGCGCGGGTTTGACGAACACCGGCAGCCCGAGCCGTCCCCGGTCGGCCTCGCTCACGGTGACATCACGCGGCCGCAGCACCACTTGGGTTCCGATCGGCAGACCTTCGGCCGCCAGCAGTTTCTTGGTGAATTCCTTGTCCATACCGGCCGCACTGGCCAGTACACCGGGCCCGACGTACGGGATACCCGCGAGCTCCAGCATGCCCTGCACTGTGCCGTCCTCACCGAAGGGACCGTGCAGCACCGGGAACACCACATCCACCGCACCGAGCGCGGTGCCTGGATCCTCGACCGGAATGAGATTGCCGGATCGGCTCGGGTCGGTGGCCAGCAGCAGCTCGGTGCCGGTGCCGTCCACCTCGGGCAGGCTGTGATCCTGGAACGCGAGCGCGGAGACATCAGCACCGCTGAGCATCCAGGTGCCCGCAGGGGTGATGCCGATCGGGACGGCTTCGTAACGCTGCGGATCGAGGTTGCGCATTACGGCGCCGGCCGACACACACGAGACGGCGTGCTCGTTGCTGCGCCCGCCGAACACCACAGCCACCCTGATCCGGTTCGTCATGCACGGAACCGTACCCGTTACCGGGCCGGATACACGCGTCGGACTACTCCGGTTTGATCCGCCGGCCGAGCAATTTGCCCACTGCCTCCGGCACTGGCATTCCCTCGTGACAGACCTGGTGCACGGCGTTGGTCAGCGGCATCTCCACATCGTGCGCGGCGGCCAGCGCCCGCACCGATGTGCACGACTTCACACCCTCCGCGACCTGGCCATGAGTCGCGTCCTGGGCGGCCTGCATTGATCCGCCGGTGCCGAGCACCGCACCGAAGGACCGGTTGCGCGACAGCGGCGAGGCGCAGGTTGCCACCAGATCGCCGACACCGGCCAGACCGGCCAGTGTGGCGGGTTCCGCGCCGAGCGCGACACCGAGCCGGATGATCTCGGCAAGCCCGCGGGTGATCAGGCTGGCGATGGAGTTATCGCCCAAACCCATCCCGGCGGCGATACCGCAGGCGAGGGCGATGACGTTCTTGCAGGCACCGCCGACCTCACAGCCGATGACGTCGGTATTGGTGTAGGGCCGGAAGTATCCGGTGGCGCAGGCCTGCTGGACCGCGACGGCCCGGTCGGCGTCGGTGCAGGCCACGACGGTCGCCGCGGGCTGACCTGCCGCGATCTCCTTGGCCAGGTTCGGCCCCGACAGCACCGCGACCCGGCTCGGCTCCGCGCCGGTGACCTCGGAGATCACCTGACTCATCCGCAGCAGCGTCCCGGTCTCGATGCCCTTGGCCAGGCTCAACAGCGTGGCGTCCGGCCCGATCGCCGGCTTGAACACCTCGAGATTCGCGCGCAGCGACTGCGAAGGCACGGCGAGCACGATCAGTTCGGCACCGTCGAGCGCGAGCCGGAAATCGTGTGTGCCCGACACCGGCGGCAACTGCACACCGGGCAGGTAGTCGGGGTTGCGATGCTGAGTATTCAGCGCCGCGGCCACCTCGGGCCGCCGCGCCCAGATGGTGACATCCGATCCCGCATCCGCCAACACCTTCGCGAACGCGGTTCCCCACGATCCCGCGCCCAGCACTGCCACCCTCGCCATCAGCCCAATATGCCATGGAAAGATCGGTGCCATGCGTTCGCACACCGTGCACGCCGTGATCGCGGTGAAGAGTCTCGACCGAGCCAAGTCCCGCCTGGCCGATCGCCTGCCGCCGCGTGAGCGCGCGCGCCTTGTGCTCGCCATGCTCACCGATACCGTGCGTGCGGCGTCGGCGGTACCGCAGGTCGCTTCGGTCACCGTGGTCACTCCGGATCCCGCGGTCGCCGATGTCGCGGTTCGTCTGGGCGCCGCGGTGCATCCGGAACCGATGCCTGCTCCGGGTGAAGCCGGTGATCCCGACGGCCTCAACACCGCATTGCGCGCCGCCGCCGACGAGCTGCGTCACCGGCACGGGCCGGCCGATGTGCTGGCCCTGCAGGCGGATCTGCCCGCCCTGCGCCCGGACGAGCTCGCCGACATGCTCGCCACCGCGCCCGCCGACGCCAGTTCGGTCGTGGTCGATCACGCGGGCCGCGGTACGGCCGCGCTGCTGGCCCGCGCCGCGTCCCCTGCATTGGATCCGCGGTTCGGTCCCGATTCGGCCCGCAGGCATATCGCCGCGGGGGCGGTGGACCTCGACGGTGACTGGCCGGGCCTGCGCCTGGACGTCGACACCGCCGCCGATCTCGATCGCGCGATCGCCCTCGGCGCCGGTGCCGCGACCCGCGCGGTCCTGCGCGACATCGGCTGGCATGGCCGTGTTCACGAGCCGGTCCCGCACGTGTGCTAGCCGGTCGCCACGCCCAGGGTGATTCGCGTGGCAATCCCGGTGTCAGGCTGCACACCGCCCGGTTTGTAAGGGATGATCGTTGGCGTGAGCGATACGGAAACCGTCAAGCAGCAGCAGGTGCTTCCCACCCCACCGCCTGCGGCGGCGCCTTTGCAGCCAGGCTCGACAACACAGCGTTTGCCAGCCGATCGCTACCTCAATCGCGAATTGAGTTGGCTCGACTTCAACGCCAGGGTGCTGGCCCTCGCCGAAGACGCGTCGCTGCCGTTGCTGGAGCGTGCCAAATTCCTGGCTATCTTCGCCTCCAATCTCGACGAGTTCTATATGGTCCGCGTCGCGGGCCTCAAACGCCGTGCCGAGACCGGTCTTTCGGTGCGCTCGGCCGACGGCCGCTCCCCCAGTGAACAGCTCGAGCTGATCGCCGCGCGGGCCCAGGAGATCGCCGACCGCCACGCCAGGGTCTTCCTCGGCGACGTCCTTCCCGCGCTCACCGCCGAAGGCATCGCGATCATCGACTGGTCCGACCTCGACGAGCCCGAACGCAGGCGGCTCTCCGCGCACTTCCAGGACCAGGTGTTCCCCGTCCTCACCCCGCTCGCGGTGGATCCGGCGCATCCGTTCCCCTACATCAGCGGCCTCAGCCTCAACCTCGCGGTGACGGTGCAGGACGCGACCACCGGCGGCGAGCACTTCGCTCGCGTCAAGGTCCCCGACAACGTCGACAGGTTCGTCCGGGTGCGGCGCACCGATTCGGGTTCCGGCGCGGTCGCGGCGTTCCTGCCGATGGAGGCGCTCATCGCCGCACACCTCGATCAGCTGTTCCCCGGGATGTCGGTGGTCGAACACCATTCGTTCCGGATCACCCGCAACGCCGACTTCGAGGTCGACGAGGATCGCGACGAGGATCTGCTGCAGGCGCTCGAACGTGAACTCGCCCGGCGCCGGTTCGGCTCACCGGTGCGGCTCGAGGTCTCCGACGATATGACCGAGCACATGCTCGAACTGCTGCTGCGCGAGCTGGAAGTCGATCCGGGTGACGTCATCCAGGTACCGGGCCTGCTCGACCTGTCCTGCCTGTGGCAGGTCTACGGCGTGGACCGTCCGCTGCTCAAGGACGCGCCCTACGTGCCTGCCACCCCGCCCGCGTTCGGCGAGCGGGAGACCCCGCGCAACGTCTTCGCCGCACTACGCGAAGGCGATGTGCTGGTGCACCATCCCTACGATTCGTTCTCCACCAGCGTGCAGCGGTTCATCGAACAGGCCGCCGCCGACCCACAGGTGCTGGCGATCAAACAGACCCTGTATCGCACCTCCGGTGATTCGCCGATCGTCAATGCGCTCATCGACGCCGCCGAGGCGGGCAAGCAGGTCGTCGCACTGGTGGAGATCAAAGCGCGCTTCGACGAGCAGGCCAACATCAAATGGGCCAGAACACTGGAGCAGGCGGGCGTGCATGTGGTGTACGGCTTGATCGGACTCAAAACCCATTGCAAGACCTGCCTGGTGGTCCGGCGTGAAGGCGCCACCATCCGTCGCTATTGCCATATCGGCACCGGCAACTACAACCCGAAGACGGCGCGGCTATACGAAGACGTCGGATTACTCACTGCCGCACCGGAAATCGGCGCCGACCTGACCGATCTGTTCAACTCGCTGACCGGTTATTCCCGTAAGTCCGATTACCGCAATATCCTCGTTGCGCCCACCGGTGTGCGCGCCGGAATCATCGAGCGAATCCAGCGTGAGATCGAACTGGCCCGCAACGGTCAGCCGGGACGAATCCGGCTGAAGGCCAATGCGATCGTCGACGAACAGGTCATCGACGCGCTGTATCGGGCCTCCCAGGCGGGAGTCCCGGTTCAGGTCGTGGTGCGTGGCATCTGCGGATTGCGGCCAGGAGTGCCGGGGATGAGCGACAACATCGAGGTGCGTTCCATTCTCGGCCGATTCCTCGAACATTCGCGGATTATGCATTTCCAAGCGCAGGACGAGTACTGGATCGGCAGCGCCGACATGATGCATCGCAATCTGGACCGCCGGGTGGAAGTCATGGCCCAGGTGAAGGATCCGAAGCTGCGCGACCAGCTCGGTTCGGTCTTCGATTCCGCGCTCGACCCGATGACGCGGTGCTGGGTGCTGCAGCCGGACAGCAGTTGGCAGGCCTGGCCCGAGCGCACCGGCACCGAGGACGGCGCGCAGGTCCGCGACCATCAGGCGTACCTGATGCGATTGCGGCGGCCGGATCAGCAGTGAGCGCCACGACCGGTTTCGCCACCAATGGTGGAGTGTTCCGGGATTCCCGGATGCAGGCCAATATCCACGCCGCCGGTGCGGTGGTGTGGCGGTACGCGGCGGATGGTTCCGGCGCCATCGAGATCGCGGTGATCCACCGCCCCAAATACGAGGATTGGTCGCTGCCCAAAGGCAAACTCGACCCCGGCGAGACGCCGGTGCTCGCCGCGGTCCGTGAGGTCGCCGAGGAGACGGGCCTGCACTGTCGGCTCGGGCGCTATCTCGGCCACGTCACCTACCCGGTGCCAGGGCATCGCAAGCTCAAGCGCGTCTATTACTGGGCCGCCGAGGTGATCGACGGCGCGTTCGCCGCCAATACCGAGGTCGACGAGCTGATCTGGCTGCGGCTGGATCAAGTGATGGATGAACTGTCGTATCCGATGGACCGGCAGGTCGTACGCGCATTCACCCGCTTGCCCGCGGAAACGAGCACCCTGCTGCTGGTCCGGCACGCGAAAGCCGGGCGCCGCGACCGTTACAGCGGCCCGGACGATCAGCGGCCGCTCGAGCGTGCCGGACGCAGGCAATCGGCGGCTCTGGTGCCGAATCTGCGTGCTTTCGGCGCCGGTGAGATCTATTCCGCCGATCCGCTGCGCTGTGTGCAGACGGTGGCGCCGCTGGCCGAGGAATTGGGCGTGGAGATCGGAATCGAGCCGCTGCTGTCGGAATCCGGCTATGCCGCTGCCCCGGAGCAGGCACGCGAGCGGGCACGGTCCTTGGTCTCCGATACCGCCGTGCGGGTGCTGTGCAGCCAGGGCGAGGTGATCCCAGATCTGATGCGATGGTGGGCCGAGCGCGACGGCATCACGCTGCCACCGGCCCGTAATCGCAAGGGAAGTGTGTGGGTGCTGTCGTTGGTCGCGGGCCGACTGGTGGCGGCCGACCATCTGGATCGCTCGCTGTCGATCGATGTGGGGCCGACCGTCACCGAGTGAGGCCCCGGCGACACCGCCGTGGAGACGACGAACGGCCCCGGGGATCTCCCGGGGCCGTTTCCCGTTCGGTATCGCGGGTGGAGGTGTGTCCACCCTGCGTGCCGGGCGTCCGCGCGCGACGGGCTGGGTTACGCGCCTGACGCCGGATCAGCGCGAGCGACGGGCCGGAGCCTTCTTCGCCGCGGTCTTCTTGGCGGTGGTCTTCTTGGCTGCCGCCGTTGTCTTCTTGGCGGGGGCCTTCTTGGCTGCCGCCTTGGTGGCGGTCTTCTTGGCGACCGTTGTCTTCTTCGCGACGGTCTTCTTGGCTGCCGCCGTTACCTTCTTGGCGGGCGCCTTCTTCGCGGCCGTCTTGGTGGCGGTCGTCTTGCGCGCGGTGGTCTTCGCCGGCGCCTTTGTCGCTGCCTTACGTGCAGTGGTCTTGGCGGGCGCCTTGGTGGCGGTCGCCTTCTTGGCGGCGGTACGTTTTGCCGCCGTCTTCTTCGCAGCCGCTTTCTTGGCCGCGACCGGCGCATTCACGCCGCGTTTGACCGCAGGGCCGGTGGCGGCGAGCTTTTGCTTACCGGCGATGACGGCCTTGAACTGGGCGCCGGGACGGAACGCAGGCACCGAAGTGGGCTTCACCTTGACGGTTTCGCCGGTGCGCGGGTTCCGCGCGACGCGAGCCGCGCGCTTGCGCTGTTCGAATACTCCGAATCCGGTGATGGTGACGCTTTGACCTTTGTGCACCGCGCGCACGATGGTGTCGACCACATGCTCGACTGCCGCGGTGGCCGTGCGCCTGTCAGTACCCAACTTTTCGGTCAGAACGTCGATCAGTTCCGCCTTGTTCATTGAATCCTCCGCAGACTAATGGCCCGTCGTCGGACCGACTAGGTACCACGGTAAACCCACTTTGGGCAAGAGTCTATGTGCCACGCCAAAATTCATGTGGTTTAGCACACGTACAGCTACCGCCCCGGTCGGCGCCCAGCTAACCGCCGCAGGTGATTACGTCTGCGAAATATGCGCCGGAAGGGTTGTGGGTTTCCAACTTGGCCTTACCTTTTCGAACTCGTCGATCTGCTCGCTGCGCCGCAGCGTCAGCCCGATGTCGTCCAAACCTTCCAGCAGACGCCACCTGGTGTAGTCATCAATATCGAACGGCAACACGATGGTTCCTGCCGTCACGGTGCGCGTCTCGAGATCCACCACTAATTCCAGCCCGGGCTGTTCCTCGATCAACTTCCAGAGCATTTCGACATCGTTCTGTGACATCTGAGCGGCCAACAGACCGCCCTTCCCCGCATTGCCACGGAAGATGTCGGCGAAACGCGACGAGATGACCACTCGAAAGCCGTAGTCCGACAGTGCCCATACCGCGTGCTCACGGGAGGATCCGGTACCGAAATCCGGACCGGCCACCAGCACACTGCCCTGATTGAAGGGTTCAGTGTTCAGAATGAAGTCCGGATCCGTTCGCCAGGCCGCGAAGAGCCCGTCCTCGAATCCGGTTCGGCTGACGCGCTTCAGATAGACCGCCGGGATGATCTGATCGGTATCGACATTGGATCGGCGCAGCGGAACCCCGATCCCCTTGTGCACGGTGAAGGCTTGCATCTGATTCTCCTGAGTCTGATTCGGCTTCGACGGGGCGACTTACTCGCGGGTCAGTCCAGATCCGCAGGCGAGGACAGCGTTCCGCGCACTGCGGTCGCGGCCGCTACCAGCGGCGACACCAGGTGGGTCCGTCCGCCCTTGCCCTGCCTGCCTTCGAAGTTGCGATTCGAGGTGGACGCGCAACGCTGGCCGGGCGACAGCTGATCGGGATTCATTCCCAGGCACATCGAACACCCGGCCTGACGCCATTCCGCGCCCGCGGCGGTGAAAATCTCGCCGAGTCCTTCTTTTTCCGCCTGTGCTCGCACTCGCATAGAACCCGGTACAACCATCATTCGGACGCCGTCGGCAACTCGGCGGCCCTTCAAAACATCGGCGACCGCACGCAAATCCTCGATCCTGCCGTTCGTGCACGATCCGACGAATACGGTGTCGACCGCGACTTCACGCAGCGGGGTACCCGGCGCCAAATCCATGTATCGCAGAGCTTTCTCCGCGGACTCGCGGGCCGTTTCGTCGGCGATCTGGGCGGGATCGGGGACCCGATCACCCAGCGGCGCGCCCTGACCGGGGTTGGTGCCCCAGGTGACGAACGGGGTCAGCTGATCGGCGTCGATGTGCACCTCGGCGTCGAAAACCGCGCCCTCGTCGGTCTTCAGCGCCTCCCAGGCGGCCACTGCGGCGTCCCAGTCGACCCCCTGCGGCGCGTGCGGGCGACCTTTGAGGAATTCATAGGTCGTTTCGTCCGGCGCGATCATGCCCGCCCGTGCGCCCGCTTCGATCGACATGTTGCAGATGGTCATCCGCGCTTCCATCGACAGCTTCCTGATGGCCTCGCCGCGATACTCCAGCACATAGCCCTGGCCGCCGCCGGTGCCGATCTGGGCGATCACGGCCAGGATCAGGTCCTTGCTCGTGACGCCGGGAGCCAGCGTGCCGTCGACGGTGATGGCCATCGTCTTGAACGGACGCAGCGACAACGTCTGGGTGGCCAGCACATGCTCGACCTCACTGGTGCCGATTCCCATGGCCAGCGCGCCGAACGCACCGTGGGTGGAGGTATGGCTGTCGCCGCACACCACCGTCATTCCCGGCTGGGTCAGACCCAGCTGCGGGCCGACCACGTGCACGATGCCCTGATCGAGATCGCCCATCGGGTGCAGGCGTACCCCGAATTCCTCGCAATTACGCCGCAGCGTTTCCACCTGGGTCCGCGACACAGGATCAGCGATCGGCTTATCGATATCGATAGTGGGGACGTTGTGGTCTTCGGTGGCGATGGTGAGGTCGGTGCGGCGCACCGGCCGTCCGGCCGCGCGCAGTCCGTCGAATGCCTGCGGACTGGTCACTTCGTGCACCAGATGCAGGTCGATGTAGATCAGGTCGGGTTCACGCGCGGCGCCTTCACCTTCGCCACGGGCAACGACGTGCTGTTCCCATACCTTCTCGGCCAGCGTGCGAGCCATGTATCGATCACCTTTCGGGCTGGCATCCGGTGCGCCGCTCTGGGCTGTCGACGGCGGATGCGCGACATGAGGGGAACTTCGCATTCAGCGATCCCGCGGCCCCGAAATCCGGGTACCTGGAACCCGAGGCTAGGAATCTCAGCATGCGAGACGCTAATATCGTTCTATGAGACAGCATAGCGGTATCGGCGTCCTGGACAAAGCGGTGGCCGTGTTGTATGCGGTCGCCGAGCAACCGTGCGGCCTCAACGAACTGTGCGAGCGCACCGGCCTGCCCCGCGCCACCGCGCACCGGTTGGCCGTCGGCCTGGAGGTGCACCGGCTGTTGAGCAGGGATAACAACGGTTCCTGGCGTGCCGGTCCAGCACTGTCCGAGCTGGCCGCTGGTGCCAGCGATCCGCTACACGACGCCGCCTCGGCCATTCTGCCCCGGCTGCGGGAAATCACCGGCGAGAGTGTTCAGTTGTACTGCCGCGACGGCCACGCGCGGGTCTGCGTCCTCGCGCTCGAGCCGCCCGCGGGCCTGCGCGACACCGTCCCGATCGGCGCACGGCTGCCACTCACCGCAGGTTCGGCCGCCAAGGTCTTGGTCGCCTGGGCAGATCCGGAATTGCAGCGAATGATTCTGGCCGATGCCGTGTACGGCGAACGCGCGCTCGCCGAGGTCCGCAAGCGCGGCTGGGCGCAGAGCGCGGCCGAACGGGCCAGCGGAGTGGCAAGTGTTTCGGCGCCGGTCCGGGATCCGGGCGGTTCGGTGGTCGCGGCGGTGTCGGTGTCCGGGCCCATCGATCGTATGGGCCGTAGGCCGGGTGCGCGCTGGGCAGCCGATCTGGTGGCCGCGGCCGACGCACTGCACAAACGGCTCTAGGCACCGCTGCGCACCGGCCGCCCGGCACCGTGCGCCCTACCCGAGGGCACCCGCCCTCACTACAGTTGGCCCATGGGAGTTAACCAACGGTCGCAGATCGTCATGTCCGACACCGAGATCACCGATTTCTTGGTGCGCAGCCGCGTCGCCACGCTGGCCACCCTCGGTGCGAGCGGCGCACCGCATCTGACCGCCATGTGGTACGCGCTGATCGACGGCCCCGACGGCGGCCTGCCCGAGCTGTGGTTCGAGACCAAGGCCAAGTCACAGAAGGCGGTGAACATGCGCCGCGATCCACGGGTGACGTGCATGCTGGAGTCCGGCCAGACCTACGACACGCTGCGCGGTGTGTCGATCGAAGGCCACGCGGAGATCATCGATGACCCGGAGAAGCTCTTCGCGGTCGGTGTGAGTGTCTGGGAGCGCTATACGGGCCCCTACAGCGACGAGATGCGCCCGTTCGTGGAGACCATGCTGCACAAGCGGGTGGCGGTGCGTGTGGTGGCCGACCGCATCCGCAGCTGGGATCACCGCAAGCTGGGCATGCCCGCGATGCCACTGGGCGGCACCACCGCCCACGCCCTCGACGACTGATTGCTCGTCCACTGCCCGACACGGTCGCGGCAACCCGAATTCCACCTGACAGGACCCGCCCGGCGGGCTAGCGTCGAGGTGTTCGACACGTTTCGGCCGGCGCCCGCCCCCGCTCGCCGGGTGCGGCCTCGGCCCGACCACAAGGAGCAGACCATGTCGGAATCGGGTGGTTCCCACAACAGCGCCGATGAAGTGAAGCGCAAGTTCCGGGAGGCACTGGAACGCAAGAACGAGCACCACGCCCGCTCGGCCGACCACATGGACGGCCACTCCAAGGCAACCGGCCCCCACGCCAACGCCAGCCACAAGCGAGAGTTCCGCCGCAAGAGCGGGTAGAAGCACATCAGTCGGCCTGGGCCCTGAGCAATCAGCCCAGGCCGGCAACCGCCGAGCCCGAGAGCGTTTCACAGCTGTGGGCTCGGTGAGCATCCGGCTCGATCGAACAAGCCATACGAGAACCTTGCCGTTTGAGGCGCGACAGAACGCGCATACGAGCACCTGAATACGTGGCGACACGAACGGCGGTGCACCCGCTGAGCGACATCCCCTGCCAACCCACACCGCCGGATCCCGGCGCGAAGCCACCCGGGCGGGGGTCCGGGGGCGAAGCCCTCCGGGCGGGGTTTGGGGGTGCACCCCCAAAAGACAATGCGAAGCAGAAAAGGCCCACGCTCTTCGTGAGCATGAGCCTTCCATCTGCGTAGCCCCGACGGGATTCGAACCCGCGCTACCGCCTTGAGAGGGCGGCGTCCTAGGCCGCTAGACGACGGGGCCAGGACTTGGATCAACCTCTGGCTGAGGTGTATCCGGTGATCTTTCGATCGTTCTGATCTCTCGATCAGGCTCGGCAAGCTTAACCGGCCGAAGCTCGGCGACCAAATCGCCTGGATGAGAGTCCGGCGATCCCGCTCGCCGTCACGAGAAGGATTCTCCTCAGGCCCCTTCGGGCATGAGTCGAAGCCGGAGCTTTCTCCGCTGGGGTACCAGGACTCGAACCTAGAATGGCTGAACCAGAATCAGCTGTGTTGCCAATTACACCATACCCCAATGACCAGCACATTCGACCTCGTGTCTGGGTGACTCCGAGGCCGTGCTCCGGCCGAGAAGAAGAGTACCAAACCACTGACGGTAAACTACAAATCGCCTGGTCAAAGCCCTATTTTCGGGCAGTGGGCGGCCGTTTCACGGCAGCCGCCCACTCCTCGGGTCAGTCGGCGGGGGTCTGCGCCCGCGCGGCGCGCAGCCGGGCCATGGTGCGGTCGCGGCCGAGCAGTTCGAGCGATTCGTAGAGCGGCGGGCTGATGTGCGAGCCGGTCACCGCGACCCGCACCGGCGCGAAAGCCTTGCGCGGCTTGAGGCCCATATCGTCGATCAGCGCGGTTTTCAGGGCCTCCTCGATAGCGGAGGTGGTCCAGGCCGTCAGCGAGTCCAGCGTGGCAATGGTGGCGTCCAATACCGGCGCCGCGTCCGCACCGAGATTCTTCGCGGCCGCAGCCGGGTCGATAGAGAACTGTTCGTCGGCAGCGAACAGGAAACGCAGCAGATCCCAGGCATCGGCCAGCACGACAATCCTGGTCTGCACGAGTTCGGCGGCCGCGGCAAACATCTTCTCGTCGATTTCGGCGCCGATATGCCCGTGTTCGGTGAGGTACTCACGCAAACGGTGCGTGAAATCGCCCACTTCCAGCAAACGGATGTGCTCGGCGTTGAGCGCGTCGGCCTTCTTCTGGTCGAAACGGGCCGGATTCGAATTCACTGTCGAAATATCGAAGGCCGCGACCATCTCCGACATGGAGAACACGTCGTGATCGTCGGCGATGCTCCAACCGAGTAATGCCAGGTAATTCAGCAAACCCTCGGGGATGAAACCGCGGTCCCGGTGGGCGAACAGGTCCGACTCGGGATCGCGTTTGGACAGCTTCTTGTTTCCCGGTCCCATCACGAATGGCAGGTGACCGAACTCAGGAGTGAATTCCGCGACACCGATGCGCTGCAGCGCCGCATAGAGCGCGAGCTGCCGTGGCGTCGAGGAAAGCAGGTCCTCGCCGCGCAGTACATGGGTGATCCGCATCATCGCGTCGTCGACCGGGTTGACCAAGGTGTAGAGCGGGGCACCGGAGCCACGGGTCAGCGCGAAGTCCGGGACGGTGCCCGCTTTGAAGGTGGTTTCCCCGCGCACCAGGTCGTTCCAGGTGAGGTCGGTGCCGGGCATACGCAGCCGTACGACCGGGGGGCGGCCCTCGGCGCGGTAGGCCTCGATCTGCTCGGGGCTCAGATCACGGTCGAAGTTGTCGTAGCCGAGCTTGGGGTCGCGGCCGGCGGCGCGATGGCGTTCCTCGACTTCCTCGGGCGTGGAGAAGGACTCGTAGGCCTCCCCCGCCTCCACCAGCCGCCGCACCACGTCCAAGTGCAGATCGCGTCGCTGGGACTGACGGTAGGGCTCGTACGGCCCACCGACCTCGGGGCCTTCGTCCCAGGTCAGTCCGAGCCAGCGCAGGGCGTCGATGATCGCACGGTAGGACTCTTCGGAATCGCGTGCCGCGTCGGTGTCTTCGATACGGAAGACGAAGCTGCCACCGTGATGGCGGGCGTACGCCCAGTTGAACAGCGCCGTCCGGATCAGGCCGACATGTGGCGTCCCGGTGGGTGACGGGCAGAAACGGACCCGTACTTCAGTCATGGCTCTCTTTCGATCAGCGTTTGGCGGCAACAGGATTGGTCAACGTGCCGATACCCGACACAGTGACGGAGACGTTCTGCCCCGCGGTCATCGGGCCGACACCCTCGGGGGTTCCGGTGAGGATGACATCGCCTGGCAGCAGCGTCATCACGGTGGTGACCCATTCGATGAGCTTCGGAATATCGTGCAGCAGAAGCGAAGTGCGGCTGCGCTGGCGCACCTCACCGTCGAGTTCGGTGACGATCTCCAGATCCGAGGGGTCGAGCTGGGTTTCGATCCACGGGCCCAGCGGGCAGAAGCTGTCGTAGCCTTTGGCGCGAGTCCATTGACCGTCGTGGCGCTGCTGGTCGCGCGCGGTCACGTCGTTGGCGACGGTGTAGCCGAGGATCACATCGTTGGCGCGGGCGGCGGGCACGTCTTTGCACGGGCGGCCGATGACGATGGCGAGTTCGCCCTCGTAGTCGACCTGAGAGGAGCTGGGCGGCAGGATGATCGACGCATTCGGCCCGACGATCGAAGTGCTCGGCTTCATGAAGATGACCGGGTCGGCGGGCGCGGGGCCACCCATTTCGGCGGCGTGCGCGGCGTAGTTCTTACCGATGCAGATCACCTTGCTGGCCAGGATCGGCGCGAGCAGGCGCACATCGGCCAGCGGCCAGCTACGCCCGGTGAACGTCGGGGTACCGAAGGGGTGTTCGGCGATCTCTTTGGCGACGCTGTCGCCACCGTCACCCTCGATGCTGACGAAAGCGACTCCATCCGGACTGGCAACTCGACCTAGACGCATAGTCGGAGTCTATCCACCCGCTTCCACCTGCCCGAACGCGGAGCATGCCCTGCACATGGCCGGTCGGCACCGGGTGTGTCACTTAGCCCTCGAGCACAACCCAATCCGAGCATCGGGGGTCGGCATCCACATCCAGGAGCACCGTCGTTGGCACCACGAAATGTGAGCCGTCAGACATCGCCGTCGCTTCGGCCGTCCCGGTCACCGGGTGTACGGTAACCCGCAGCTGTTCACTTTGTGAGACCAGTGTTCCACATATTGAGATTAGAGAGGTGGGCAACCGATGGCCGTGAACGCTCCCGCAGCGACCACACCGCAGGTCGACGCGTTTCGACGGTGGTCGATGCTCGGTCTCGGCGTCTTCGCCCAAGCCTCCAGCGCGGTGTTCGTCCACGGCGTCCCGTTTCTGCTTCCCGAACTGACCGCGCAAGGCATGCCGTTGGCCACGGCCGGGCTGCTGGTGGCGATGCCCACCGTGGGGCTGGTCTGCACGCTGATCGCCTGGGGCTATGTGGTCGACCGGATCGGCGAGCGCAAAGTATTGGTCGCCGGGCCGCTGCTGATGTTCGTCGCAGGCGCTGCCGCGGCCACGACCTCGAGCTATCCGGCATTGGGTGTACTGCTGTTCCTCGGCGGCGTCGGCGCGGCAAGCACCAATGGTGCCAGCGGGCGAGTGATCGTCGGATGGTTCCCGCCGCATCGCCGCGGGCTGGCCATGGGCATCCGGCAGACCGCGCAGCCGCTCGGCGTCGGCGTCGGCGCGGTGGCAATTCCCCTGGTGGCCGGCGCACAGGGTGTTGCGGTGGCGATTCTGGTGCCCGCGATCATGGCAGCGGTCGCCGTGGTGGGCTGCCTGGCGGGGATCGTCGATCCACCCCGCCCGGCGGGCTCGGCCGCCGACCGGGCGAATCCCTATCGCGGTAGCACGACACTGCTGCGTATCCACGCGGTCTCGGTGCTGCTGGTGTTCCCACAGGCCACGGTATGGACATTCGCACTGCTGTGGCTGCATCGCGATATCGGCTGGTCACTGCCGGTGGCCGGCGCGCTGGTCACCGCGACCCAACTGCTGGGCGCGGCCGGCCGGATCGGTGCAGGGGCATGGTCGGACCGGGTGGGTAGTCGTCTGGGCCCGCTGCGGTCGGTTGCGATCGCCGCGGTGGCGACTATGGCGGCGCTCGGGTTGGCGGCGTGCGCGCAGTGGTGGTGGCTGGCCATCCCCTTGCTGGTGATCGCCTCGGTCGTCACGGTGTCCGATAACGGCCTGGCGTTCACCGCCGTCGCCGAGATCGCGGGGCCGTACTGGAGCGGGCGCGGGTTGGGCATCCAGAACACCGGGCAGAACATGGTCCTGGCGGTGATCCCCCCGATGTTCGGCGCTCTGATCACCTACTCCGGATTCCCCGCAACCTACCTGGCCGCCGCGGCGCTCGCAGTCATCGCAATTCCCTTGGTGCCCAAGGACGAGTCTTCGCGCTGAGCCGATACGAAAGGGCCCCGCGCTCAAAAGAGCGCGGGGCCTTCCACATCCGTATGACTCAGACCGAGGCGGCGATCCGGTCGCCGACCTCGACGGTCGAGGCCGTTCCGGTACGCGAGGCCAGGTCCTTGGCCACCGCGGCCTCGACCCGGGCAGCCGCTTCGGTGTTGCCGAGGTGGTTCAGCAGCAGCGACAACGACAGGATCGCGGCGGTCGGGTCGGCCTTGGACTGGCCCGCGATATCCGGGGCGCTGCCGTGGACCGGCTCGAACATGCTCGGGTTGGTGCCGGAGGCGTCGATATTGCCGCTGGCCGCCAGACCGATGCCACCGCTGACCGCGGCCGCGAGGTCGGTGATGATGTCGCCGAACAGGTTGTCGGTGACGATGACGTCGAAGCGGCCCGGATCGTTGACCATGTGGATGGTCGCGGCGTCGATGTGCTGGTAGGCGACCTCGACGTCACCGAATTCGGCGCCGACCTCGTCGACGGTGCGCTGCCACAGCGATCCGGCGAAACTCAGCACGTTCGTCTTGTGCACCAGCGTCAAGTGCTTGCGACGCTGCCGCGCCTTGGCGAAGGCGTAGCGCACGACCCGCTCGATGCCGAAGCGGGTGTTGGTGCTGACCTCGGTGGCGACCTCGTGCGGGGTTTCGACGCGGATGGCGCCGCCGGTGCCGGTGTAGGGACCTTCGGTGCCCTCACGCACGACGACGAAGTCGATGTCGGGATTACCCGCGAGCGGGCTGGTGACGCCGGGGAACAGCTTGGACGGCCGCAGGTTCACGTGATGGTCCAGTGCGAACCGGGTGTGCAGCAGCAGGCCGCGCTCGAGCACACCGCTGGGCACCGACGGATCACCGATCGCGCCGAGCAGAATCGCATCGTGCTGCTTCAGCTCGGGCAGTACCGACTCGGGCAGGATCTCGCCGGTGCGGTGGTACCGCTTGGCACCCAGGTCGTATTCGGTCTTCTCGACACCGGGCGACACCACATCGAGCACCTTGAGGGCCTCGGCGATGACTTCGGGACCGATACCGTCGCCCGGGATGACAGCGAGTTTCATGAAAGCAATGCTCCGTTTCCGATGATGGCGCCCGTGAACATCGCAACGATAGCCGGTGCTCCGAACCCGGCCGCGACCAGGGCGAACTCTCCCGAACAGTGGGATAGCGGCGCCATGGGTAGCACGGGGCAGGCACCGACGAGAGCAACCGAGCCCCGCTCCATACGGAGCGGGGCTCGGTCGGCGAGTTCGGGTGATGCGAACCCGATGGCTCAGAACAGGTCGACCTGAACGACCTTGGTGGCGCCGACGGATTCGCGGATCGCGGTCTGCACCTCGGCGGAGACCTCCTTGCCTACACGCAGCATGACGGTCGCGCCTTCCTTGTCCACATCCTGGGTCAGCTGCGCCGCCAGGATGTCGACCTCGGCCTCACCGAGCTTCATGCCGATCTTGCCCAGTGCGCCCGGCTTGTCCTCGTAGTTGAGCACGGCCAGGTTCAGGCCCTCGGCGCGCATGTCGTAGTTGCGGCCGTTGATATTGACGATCTTCTCCACCTGGGCGGGCTCGGTCAGCGTGCCCGCCACGTTCAGGGTGCGACCGTCGCCGAACACGGCGCGCAGGTCGACGACGCTGCGGTGGCTCGGGCTCTCCGAGGCCTTGGTGACCTCGGCGGTGATGCCACGCTCCTTGGCCAGTGCCGGGGCGTTGACGAAGGTGACCTGGTCCTCGACGTGCGCCGAGAAGATGCCGCGCAGCGCGGACAGTTCCAGCACACCGACCTCGCTGGCGGCCAGCTCGCCGCGCACCTGGATCTCCAGGCTCACCGGCAGCTCGTCGGCGAGGGCACCGAGCAGCGAACCCTGCTTGCGGACGATGTCCAGCCACGGCGAGACCTCGTCGCCGACTACGCCACCGGTGACGTTCACCGCACCCGGCACGAACTCACCGGCCAGGGCCAGCAGCACCGACTTGGCGACATCGGTGCCCGCGCGATCCTGGGCCTCGGAGGTGGAGGCGCCCAGGTGCGGGGTCACCACGACCTGCGGCAGCTCGAACAGCGGGCTGTCGGTGCAGGGCTCGGTCTCGTAGACGTCGAGACCGGCGGCGCGCACATGGCCGGACTTGATGGCGTCGGCCAGCGCCTGCTCGTCGATCAGGCCACCGCGGGCGGCGTTGACGATGATGACGCCCGGCTTGGTCAGCGCGAGCTTCTCCTTGCTCAGCAGACCCTTGGTCTCCGGAGTCTTGGGCAGGTGCACCGAGATGAGGTCGGCGCGGCCGAGCAGCTCCTCCAGCGTCACCAGTTCGATGCCGAGCTGGGCGGCGCGGGCCGGCGACACGTAGGGGTCGTAGGCGATGACGTGGGTCTCGAAGGCAGCCAGGCGCGCGGCGAACAGCTGGCCGATGCGGCCGAGGCCGACGACGCCGACGGTCTTGCCGAAGATCTCGACACCGTTGAACTTGCTGCGCTGCCAGGTGCGCTCACGCAGGGTGGCGTCGGCGGCGGGCACCTGACGGGCCGCGGAAAGCATCAGGGTGACGGCGTGCTCTGCGGCGGTGTGGATGTTGGAGGTCGGCGCGTTGACGACCATGACGCCGCGCTCGGTGGCGGCGGGCACATCGACATTGTCGAGGCCGACGCCGGCGCGGGCGACGATCTTCAGGTTCTTACCGGCTTCCAGCACCTCGGCGTCGACCGTGGTTGCCGAACGAACCAGCAGCGCGTCGGCCTCGGGAACCGCGGCCAGCAGCGCCGGACGGTCGGGACCGTCGACCCAGCGGACCTCGACACCGTCACCGAGTGCGTCGACGGTCGACTGGGCGAGCTTGTCGGCGATCAGAACTACAGGACGGCCTGCTTGGCTCACTGTGGGTTACTCCTGGGGAAGAAAAGGGGGTCGGCAGTTACCGGGGCCAAGCTTAGTTGGCCGGATTTGCGCGCCCCCTACCGCCTGGTAGGCGGCCGTCCTCAGTCGGGTGGGTGGCCGGGTCTGGGCGCTGTTTCGTCCGGAGACGGACCTGCCCCGGTCTCTACGAGGAAGACCGGGGCAGGAGTCTGGTCGCATCCGCGACCGCAGCGTCTGATCAGCCGCCGAACGAGCCCGTCCACAGGGTGTTCACCAGGCCGTGCAGGGCCGCACCCAGGGTGTCGAAAAGACCGTTCGCGGCGGCGCTACCGGTGTCGATGATAACGGGGATCATGAAATACCTCTCGTCGAAATCAAATCCAGTGGAACTGGCTGACACATGACTCATCGAGGCGCGATCTGCATCGGTTACGAGAAATCACCAATTAGTGACACAGGCCACAAATGTCGTGTTCATGTGAGCCAAGTAGCTGCCATGCAGGGCTCCTATCAGCGGAAACAGTCATTTCGCCAGGTCACGGGCCGGTTACGGCGCAACCACGGGGCGCACAGAGGGTTAACCTGAGAATTTACTTAGAGCGCTGGTCATTATTTCGCGGGCAATACGCGGAGATCAGCCGGTCGAATGCGGATACCCGGCATCTCGACCGCAAAAACAATTAGCCGCATTAATATTCCTCGAATTTGGATGCGGGCCGCACCCACCCACCGGACACGGCCCGCTGCTGCTGCCCCCGCCGGGGCCGGGGCGGTCATTGCGGCCGAACGATCGAGCGGACCCGGGTCGACCGCCGGTTCATCACCGCAGCCGACGCCGACACCAGCAGCGCGGTCGCCAACGGCGCAATTGAGCGTCATCGGTGGCCGCGCACTCCACGACCCCTCGGAGGCAACGGGCGAACGAAGGCCCGGGGCGCCTCAGCTCGCACGGCGCTGAAGCACAGCCGCCGCTAGGGTGAGCGACGAATTCGGACCTCTGCCAGGAGCCGCTGTGCCCACCTCCGCGTCCCCGAACCAGCCGCACCGACAGCGACTGCGCAGACGATTGGGTGTCGGCGATGCGGTCATGATCGGTCTCGGCGCGATGATCGGCGCAGGCATCTTCGCCGCGTTGGCACCGGCGGCGAAAGCCGCAGGTAGCGGATTGCTGCTCAGCCTCGCCGCCGCGGCGGTTGTCGCCTATTGCAACGCCACTTCTTCGGCGCGGCTGGCCGCCCGCTATCCCGAATCCGGTGGTACCTATATCTACGGCCGCGAACGGCTCGGCGCGTTCTGGGGTTATCTGGCCGGCTGGAGTTTCGTGGTCGGCAAAACAGCGTCCTGCGCGGCGATGGCGCTGACGGTGGGCGTGTATGTGTGGCCCGGCCATGCGCACGCGGTGGCGGTCGCCGCGGTGGTGGCGTTGACGACGGTGAACTACCTCGGCGTCCAGAAGTCCGCGCTGCTGACCAGAGTGATCGTCGCGAGTGTCCTCGCGGTGCTGGCTGCGGTGGTCATCGCTGCTGCCACGTCCGCCGAGGCGAATCCGCAACGACTCGAACTCGATGCCGACATCACCGTCGTCGGCATCCTCCAGGCTGCGGGGCTGCTGTTCTTCGCCTTCGCCGGCTACGCCCGCATCGCCACCCTCGGCGAGGAGGTGCGCGACCCCGCCCGCACCATTCCCCGCGCCATCCCGCTCGCGCTCGCTATCACCCTCGTCGTATACGCCGCGGTGGCGGTCGCCGTCCTGCTGGTGCTCGGCCCGCAGCGCCTGGCCGAATCCACCGCGCCTTTGTCGGCCGCCGTCCAGGCAGCGGGCATCGACTGGCTGTCGCCCATCGTCCGCGCGGGCGCCGCCGTCGCCGCGCTGGGCTCCCTACTCGCCCTGATCCTCGGCGTTTCCCGCACCACCCTCGCCATGGCCCGCGACCACCACCTTCCGAGCACTCTCGCCGCTGTACACCCGCGCACCGCCGTGCCCCACCATGCCGAAATCGCCGTGGGCGCAGTCGTTGCCGTCGCCGCGGCCACCGCCGACCTCCGCGCCGCCATCGGCTTCTCCGCCTTCGGCGTGTTGCTCTACTACGCCATCGCCAACGCCGCTGCCTTGACCCTGCGTGCGGACGAAGGACGCCCACTGCGCGTCATCCCTGCCCTCGGCCTGATCGGCTGCCTGGTCCTGGCATGCACCTTGCCTGCGGAAGCCGCCCTCGCGGGCGCGGCCGTGACGGCTGTCGGGGCGATCGTGTACTTGCTTCGGCGCAGACCCCTATCGGGCCGCAGCGGCGCACGATCCTGATTGCCTGCTACCGCGACATCCACCTGGACCGTCGTTGGGGCCGACCGACCGCAGGCCGGACGCCGGGTTCAGACGCGAAAATGCCTGGCCGCCGCGCCTGTTGGATGCCTAACATCCCCCATGTCTCTGCGCACTGTTCCCGCATCGATGGACCCGGCAGTCGTCGCGTCCATCGACTCGACGCTGGATCGAATCGAGCGCGAGCATGATTCCCGGGTGCGGCTCGCGATCGAAAGCGGAAGCCGAGCATGGGGATTCCCTTCGCCGGACTCCGATTACGACTGCCGGTTCCTCTACGTCGCGAGTCTCGACACGTACCTGTCGCCGTGGCGCACGCGGGATGTGATCGAGACACCCTTGGTCGGGCTGCTGGATGTCAACGGCTGGGACCTCGGTAAAGCGTTGCGGCTGTTGGTGAAGGGCAACGCCGTGCTGATCGAGTGGCTGCAGTCGCCGATCGTCTATCGCGGCGATCGCGGACCTCACCGAGCTGAAATCGCGGACACGTGAAATGGGTAGCAGCACAGCACCGGAGCCGATCGCTGCCTTCATATCGGCCGAGTTCGATCGCGCTGACGGCGCGTTCCCGAAGACGCCCGGCCGCCGATCTAGCGGGCCCGGCGGATGCGGCGGCGAGGCGAAATCCGCTGCCGCGCCGGTGCCGCACACGCGGTCATCGGCGCCGTCGCCGGGTCGACAGCTCAGCCGTTCGTCCCTGCCGCGGCGGCGTAAGCAGCAGCCAACCGTTCACTGGCCCGCGGTGCCGCCGGATCGGGCCGCGGCGTCCCGAGATGCAGCTCCCGCAGCTCGTCCATGAACTCTTCCCACAGCTGCGGGCCCCCTTCCTCCAGCAGCTGCGCCCGAACCCGCAGACGATGGGTGGTCTCGCGATGACGCAGCCCCCAGGACCCGAGATGCGCCATGATCGGCACCAGCTCGATGGCGGCTTCGGTCAGCCGGTACTCGGCCTTGCGGCCAGGCCCGGCGTCTTCGCGGCTGAGCAATCCGGCCGCCACCAGCCGCTTCAGCCGGTCGGACAGAATATTGGACGCGATACCCTCCTCGGACCCGGCCAGTAGCTCACGAAAGTAGCGACGGTTGCCGAACATCACGTCACGCAGCACCAGCAACGTCCAGCGGTCGCCGATCACCTCGATGGTCGCGTTTATCGGGCAGCCCGAGCGTCCGTCCTCACGCATGCCGTCCTCCTCCGATCCGAAAACTACCGCTTGCAATATACAACCAGTCTAGGTTGGAGTTCCGTGCCATGCTGACCCCATGACCTCCCCCGCCCGCAACCGTCAAGGCGACGCCACCCGGTTGCGCCTGCTCGAGACCGCCGAGCGGCTCTTCGCCGCCCACGGCGTCGACGCGGTATCGGTGCGCGCGGTCAATGCGGCCGCCGGGCTGGGCGCCGCCTCGGTCAACTATCACTTCGGCACCAAAGACGACCTGCTCGCCGCGGTCCTGGTCGAACTCGGCGCATCGGTCCGCGACCGTATACGGGCCAACGCCGACCGGCTGGCCGATTCACCCGACTCGCCGGATGCCGAATCCCTCGTACGAGCGGTGTCCACGCCGTATCTCGAACTGTTGCAACGTCATCGGACTCGCGGGATGCGTTGGGTCAAGATCATCGCCCAGATCGCGCCG
Organism: Nocardia sp. NPDC059180; assembly: GCF_042754945.1. Lineage (NCBI taxonomy): Bacteria > Bacillati > Actinomycetota > Actinomycetes > Mycobacteriales > Nocardiaceae > Nocardia > Nocardia sp. NPDC059180. Next base: position 326,880 of record NZ_JBHZBU010000003.1, on the reverse strand, counting down.
CAGGGACATCCCGCACTGGCGGCCACCGATCAACATCTACCGGAGATCCTCTTCGAACAAGTCCGGCGTGCGTTCCCTGCGGCCGACCCGCAGCGACTGGCGGCACGCTGGGCAGTGTCGGTCATGGGGTTCGTGCAGGCATTGAGCCAGGCCGACGAGTGGAGCCGCGAGGGCAGCATGCTCTCGCCCGACGAACTCGTCACCTTCTACGAGGATGTCGTGACGTTCGTGGTGGGCGGTGTCGAACGGCTCCTCGGCTCCTGATAGCCCGTCGGGGCCGCGGGTGTGAAGTTGTTCCACTCAGCGGGAGATTTCTGGATCACTTGATCCAACCCTCTGGTAGACAACAGCGGTGAGCGGCTGTGACGCCACTCACTTCTCTCGTCCCGATCACGTCAGGAGACGACGCCCGTGTGGACCTCCCGATCACTGCGATTCGGCGCATTCCTCGCCCCGTATCACCCGCTCGACGCCGATCCGGCACTACAGCTACGCCGCGATATAGACCTCATGGAGCACCTCGACCACCTGGGATTCGACGAAGCCTGGATGGGTGAGCACCACTCCACCGGCGCCGAGATCGTGCCCGCACCGGACATGTTCATCGCCGCGGCAGCCGAGCGCACCCAGCGCATCCGGTTCGGTACCGGAGTCATGTCGCTGCCGTATCACCACCCGCTGATCACCGCCGACCGGATCACCCAGCTCGATCTGCAGACCCGCGGCAGGCTGATCGTCGGGACCGGTCCCGGCAAGATCCCGCTCGACGCGCACATGATGGGCATCGACCCGTCCGATCAGCGGCAACGGCAGGGCGAGGCGCTGGAGGCGATCCTGGCGCTGCTGCGCGGCGAGGTCGTGAACATGAAGACCGACTGGTTCACCCTGCGTGACGCCCGCGCCCAACTGCCGACCTATGACCCTGCGGGTATCGAAGTGGCGGCAGCGTCCACCATCTCACCCAACGGTTCGGTACTGGCCGGGACTCACGGACTCTCGCTGCTGTCGCTGGCGGCCGGGTCACCTACCGGATTCGACGCACTCGACCGTAACTGGGGTGTCTACGAGAAGGTGTGCGCCGACCATGGACACGTCGCCGACCGCTCCACCTGGCGGCTGGTCAATCCCATGTTCCTGGCGGAGTCGCGCGCGGACGCCGAACGTGCGGTGAGCCGCCGGATCGGCGCCATGGCCGCTTACGTCAACCGGCAGACCGGCGTCCGTCCCGCATGGGCGGATTCACCGCGCGGCATCATCGATCAGTGGCGCAACGACACTCTCGGCGAGTTCGGCCAAGCCATCATCGGCACCCCCGATGAGGCGATTGCGCAGATCGAGCGGCTGATCGAGAAGACCGGCGGCTTCGGCACCCTGTTGCTGCTGCACGTCGATATGGCGAATTGGGAAGACACTCTGCGCAGCTACGAACTGTTCGCCGCCGAGGTAGTCCCGTACTTCAAGCGGCGCAATATCGGCAGAGAGGCGAGTCTGCAGTTCGCCGAGGACAACCGCGACTATCTAATCGGTGGACTGGTCAGCGCCATCACCAAGGCACATACCGATTATTACGGCGAGCAGCAGAAGGGGGCGTGACCATGCGTGCAGCACAGTTCGCCGACGGCGAGTTCCGGGTGACCGAGGTCGCCGATCCCCCCGCGCTCGGTCCGGGTCAGCTGCGTATCGCGGTGGCCGCGTGCGGAATCTGCGGTAGCGACCTGAGCATGTCCAAGGATCCGTGCCGATTCGTCGCCGTCGCCGAGAAGGCCGGCTACCCACTTGCCGTGTTCGATCATCAGCGGCCGGTGGTGCTCGGCCACGAGTATGCGGGCACGGTGGTCGACACCGGTGCGGATGTCACAGATTTCGCCATCGGTGACCGTGTGGCGGGGATCGGTGTCAGCACCGATACCGGCACCGGCGTTCCGACGATCATCGGATACTCCAACGAATATCATGGCGGCTTCGGCGAATTCATCGTCGTCGACGCCTTCTGGGTGCGCCACGTTCCGGATGGGCTGTCACTGGAACACGCCACCCTGGCCGAGCCGCTGCACGTCGGTGAGATGCATGTGCAGCAGTCTGGCCTCACCGACGCCGACTCGGCCCTTGTCATCGGCTGCGGCCCGATCGGTCTCGGCGCGATCCTGGCGGCGAAGGCACACGGCGCCCGGACGGTCATCGCCTCCGAGCCGTCACCGGCCCGCCGTGCGCTCGCCCGCGCCTTGGGCGCCGACGTCGTCGTCGACCCCAACGAGCAGGACCCGCCGTATGGAACGAGATGGCCGCACCCGGCGAGGGGATCCTCATCGCCTACGAATGCAGCGGCCGTGCAGGCATTCTCGACTCGCTACTGCACACCATGCCGTTCGGATCCAGAATCCAGGTCCTCGCGGCAGGCTTCGCGGAGGAAACCATTGTCCCTGTGGTCGGCCAGTTTCGGATGATCGCGATCAACTTCGGCCATGGCAGCTACGACCGCGCCTACGACACAGTGTTGCGGCGGCTGGCCGACGGCGAGATCGATGCCGAAGCGATCATCACCGGCCGCGTCGGCCTCGACGGTGTCGCAGACGCGTTCCAGGCGCTGCGCGATCCCGGCGAGCACATCAAGATCCTCGTCCTGCCGAACGCGTGAATCATTGCCCCGGAAAGGAAGGCCACGATGCCCGTCATCGATCCCAGCCGCACCTGGGAGCCGCTGGAACAACGCCTCGCCGACACCACCGACCGGCGGCACCGCATCGTGCTCGGCGCCGTCATCGAACATATGCGGGCCGAAGCCGCGCCCGACCTGGACGCGTTGATGGCGACACTGTCCGACGAGCCCGACTATCACTTCTGGAACAGCGGCAGCGACCGCGGACCGAAGGGCACCGACGGCGTCCGCCAGTACTACACCGATTTCCTGGCGACGCGCTCCAATGTGCTCGAGTTCGATATCGATCGGCTCGTCGTCGATGACCACTGTCTGGTGACCGAGGGTTTCTTGAAGCAGATCTACCCCGGATCGTATGCCGCTCGCCTCGGCATCCCGGTGGACGACGAATCAGCCGACTACCTCGTCGTCAACCGCCAGCTCATCCTCTGGCCGGTCGACGAGGACGGCCGGATCGTCGGCGAGGATTCCTATCAGTCCGGCCCTGCCGAGGTCACCAAGTTGCGGGCCGATGAGCTGCCGCGGCAGTACGTCGAACTCATGCGCGCCGCGAGCTGAGCCGCGACGTCCAGAAAAGGGGCAAGCCCCGCACCGTACGGTGCGGGGCTTGCGAAAGTCACGCCGTTCAGATAGCGCGGACGTCCTGAGCCTGCGGACCCTTCTGGCCCTGCCCGATCTCGAACTCCACACGCTGGCCCTCTTCGAGGGTCCGGAAACCCGACCCGGAAACTGCCGAGTAATGCACGAAGACGTCAGGGCCGCCTCCGTCTTGCGCGATAAAGCCGAAGCCCTTTTCGCTGTTGAACCACTTCACGCTGCCTTGAGCCATGTTCTGTACTTCATACTTCCTGTAGATGAGCCGAGCAAATGTCAAGCCCGGTCTCGCCTACAACGATGCCATGGTTTCGGCTATTCCTCCACATCCAACCCATGTGACTGTGAGGTAACTATCCCTCAGGGCATTCCACTATGGAGTGTGGACAATTGCCCAGGTTACGGGGGTGTCACAGCGGGGCGGCATCCGTCACGGTGTGCCCACGCGTTACAGAGCCGGCTGACCGGCGTCCCCAGCAAGCGGTCGGCTGCGGCAGGGTGGTTGCGCCAACTTTCGGTCGCTGCGGACCAGAGCTTACGCACAGCACGTCGATCAGAGTCGAGCCCGGGGCTGATTTGCCGAGGTACGCCACCAGGATTTCACCCCGATGGCACCTCGGCCGCCGCACCGGCGACGACAATGGGCGCACAACGCGGAAACAGACTCGTCGCGACGGCAGAACCACCGCCGAACACGATGCCCTCGAGAACGTGCATCGGCAACAACACCCGCTGCACCGCCACCGACCCCGCTCGCGGGAGATCTCGGAGGCGCGCCGATTACCGCGCGCCAACCACCTCGATGGCCCACCGCCTGGCGCGCCGGGCTCGACCTCCACCCGGCTCACGCGCTCGTTTGTCCAGCCCGACTCCGCACATCGTTCGCCGGACCGACCCAGCGCTACGTCACGCGAGCCCGAATGATTTGCGGACTCAGTCGGCCCCGACAGCACCCGCCGCGTGGATTCCCCAGTACGCGCCGATCGGCTCGCCCATCCGACGATTCGTCCACGCGTGCCTGGTTGCCGAACGCACGGGCACTGATCTTGTGAAGGCCCCCAGCCCGGTATGCGTCACCGCCGCTCGCCGGGCATCGCGGCGCAACGGCACGAAAGGCAGCGTGAGTGGATGACGGGCCCGGCAGGAACGCCGCGAGGACAACGAGCATCAGGCTCGCCGCCACGCCTCCCGGCGCAGGAGGCGAACCGACTGGCCCAGTCCGCCCCCGCGTCGCTACATCGGCACCACCCAAGCTTCGCCCCATCAGGCACAGCCGTGCGCCGAAGGCGTCTCACTCGACACTCTCACCACCTGACATGAGCCTGCAACGCACCGGCGGTCGCGGCCGACAATCGCACGCTGGGTATTCGAACCGAGTTGTACCGCACGGATTTTCGGGCGTTTGTCCAGTGTGAAGATGTGGAGATCAGATGGGGTTTTCGCTGTTGCTGGGGCGTAGCTTGGGATAGAATTCGAACATGGGTTCGAGTGGGGGAATCGGAGAAGGCGCAGCGGCCCGGCTGCATGCCGCCATCGCCGACCTGCTCGACGAACCGTTGACCCCGCTGACCGACGACGGCGTCATCGACCTGATGCGAGACGTGGAACGCTGCACCCGAATGCTGACCATGGTGCGCCACCGCCTGCTCGTCGAAGCCGGTGAACGATCCCTGCCCGCCCGGCACGGATCGAAATCATTGAAGCGGTTCCTGATGGAAACCCTCAACCTCGCCGGCGCGGACGCAGGCGCGCGGGTGCATCAAGCCCACACCGTCGCAACGTTCCACGACATGGCCGGAGAACCCGTCGACCCGCTACTGCCCCACACCGCACAAGCATTGACGGCCGGGGACATCTCCGCCGACCATGCCCGCGGTATCGCCACCGTGATGAACCGCGTCCCCCGCGGCGCTTCGGCCGATGACCGCGCGGCGGCCGAGGATGTCCTGACCGAGTTCGCCCGCTCCGGTTCACCGGACGATATCGGCAAGGTCGGCGACAAAATCCTGGCCTACCTCGACCCCGACGGCCACCTCACCACCGACCACGACCGCGCCCGCATGCGCGGCATCACCATCGGCCGCCAACGCCCCGACGGCATGAGCCCCATCCGCGGAGACATCGACCCGGTGCTGCGCGCACTCTTGGATCCGCTGCTGGCCAAATACGCCCGCCCCGGCATGTGCAACCCTGACGACCCAGCCAGCCCCACCATCAGTGCTACCGGTCTGGCGTCAGACACCGCGAACCCGGCGACCGGCCTCGCCACAGGCACTCCGACCGATCTATCAAACTGTCGCGCGGCGGCTGGGCCCGCCAGTCCGTTCGCCGGAAACTCAACGCCCGCCGCGGCGATCGGGTCGAGCACGGCGATCAACTCCACGGGCCCCGCGACCGGGCTCCGCTTTCCAGCGTTCAACGCCGCCGACTCGGGTAGCGGCGCCGACAGCCCGGCGGTCGGAGCTCATCGAGGGCCCGATACCGCTGCGGCGACCTGGCCCGAGCACCCCGCGGCCGGTCCGGCCGCGATAGACCCGGCGGTGATAGCCGAGGCCGCCGCCCGCGACCACCGCTCACCCGCACAACGCAACCACGACGCGCTCAAGGCCCTACTTGAATCCGGTGTCATCGCCGACCAACTCGGCACCCACCGCGGAGTACCAGTAGCGACGATCCTCACCATGAGCATCGACGACGTCGAACACGGTGCCGGAGTAGCGACAACCGCCACCGGCGGCACCGTCCCACTCCGCGACGCCCTGGCCATGGCTGAACGGTCACAACCATGGCTGGCGGTCTTCGACCATGCTGGACTCCCACTACACCTCGGCCGAACCAAACGCCTCGCCTCGCGGGATCAGCGGTTGGCGTTGATCGCCGCGCTGAAGGGCTGCTCGCGGCCGGGCTGCAATGCTCCGGCGAGCCTGTGCGCGGTCCACCACGTCCTCGACTACCGCAAGAACGGCAGCACCGACATCGAGAATCTCACCCTGGCCTGCGATGCGTGCCACGCGCTGATCCACGACGGGCCCGGCGGCTGGAAAACCCGTATCGAAGGCCCCCGCTCCCCGTATGCCGGGCGCACGGCGTGGATTGCCCCACCTCATATCGACCCGCAGCAGAAACCGCGCATCAATCATCGGCATCACGCCAACGAACTACTCGCCCAAGCACTCTCGCGCATCCACCTGCGCAACGAACACGCCCGCGAACAACACCGAGGATGGCGACGCGAAGCAAGGCATGGTTTACCGCAGCATGAACTTTCGGTAGCGGGCATGCCGGCCGGTGTGTCGCGGTCTGGACACTACGAAGCGCTTCAACGGCACACGTACTCGGCTCATTGCGAATACCCCGCTAGGCCAATATGACTCTAGCAACGAAATTTTCGCGGCTTCGGAACGAACGCGGCGAGCAACGCTGCGCTCCCTGACACGGATAGCTGTGGCTCAGCGGAGAATTGGCCAACGATGCGAGTTCCTGCTGCGGTAGCTGCACTATTGACGGGACTCCAAAAGAAAGGCCGGATGGCAGCAGACCTGACCACTACATCGAACCGGGGCCGTAACATGGGCAGCATTGGGCGGAGACAGCTGGCCTGTGGAACCGATCACACACGGCGATCTTGACGATACCGCTATCCATCCCCGACATGCTGGTGGAAGGTGACTGCCACATCCACAGGGGGCTTCACCGTAGTCGGGAACTGGTTCTCCAGCCAGGCCTTTACCTGATGCACATCGCCGTGGCCGTTCTGGCGCAAGGCGTCAACTACATCTCTCCCACAGATCATCGCAATCGGATGGCCATCGTCACGCACTTCCTTGTAGACCTGAGCGCCGAAGTACGACAGCGTGACGAAGACCCCGAATTGGCGGTGACGTATCCGCGATATCAAACGGCTCATCTCCTTGACGCCTACGCCATTTTCCTCTTGATAGCACTTCGCCTCGAGTCCAAATACGACCGAAACCCGGTCTGCGGTCGGCCCGAGAAGATATTGGCCGATCGCGTCACGACCACCGTCGCGAGATGGCGGTGTCACCGTACACTCACCCGTAGCCGGCGCAATGAACCGCCAGATCGCAACGGCACATTCCTCGAAAGCCGTTTCCCGATAGGCGAAGTGCTGTCGAATCGTCCGTAAGATCTCCTTGCCGACAATGTCCTGAGGAAGTTGATCTGACTTCGAACGAATAGTCAGAGTCGGAGGCGCGACCAACGGTCGATATACCCGACCCTCAACCCATTCACGCCATGGCTCCGGGCATCCGTCACATGTGGTGGGAGCACCTGCGAGCACTCCGGTCAGCCACTCGCGGGGCACGATTCCGACGTCGAGCACCGTGAAGATTGCCCTATAGTTCTGGAACCTCAACCCTGATGTGTTGCGCCAAACAGCCGAAAGGTCGCCATCCGAGGTTACCGTTGCGGCTCCAGGCACCAGCAGCCCACGGAACCGAACCGAGCGGCCCGGCGCTGCCTTCTCAAAGTAAAGGAATGGCGGCACCGTCAGCCGGTCTTGTGGCGTGCCGTGGGCTGCCTCGAACACATCACGCAGCAACAGATTTCCGCCACGGGCCGTGTCATGCAGAGCGGATCCAGGCTTTCGATTGTCACCGAAGTAGGTGAAGATCCCGGTCTCCGGATCAAGGTGATCCGGCCAGTTGGGCTCCGCCCCGCTGGTATAGAGCACCGCCAACTGAACTGCCTTCTGCTTGACCGATCCCTTGCAACGAAAGCCACCCTGGTTGCCGACAGGCAACAACCGTGCCAGCGCATCGTCTCCACTCGTCCCCTGTGTGCCGCCCATGTAGCGCCGCTCTACCTGCAGATCGACCCCGTGTAGATCACGGAAAGCCACGTCCGCATCAATACCCACCATGAACATCGATCGTAATCTGACAACCCATATTTCGTCGGATGCAAGCGCCCTCGATAGCCGGTTGCTGTCTCGATCCAGGCACACGTACCGGGATCGGCAAGTCAACCAACCAAACTTGGTGCGTCACAGCCAGTCCTGTCGCCCAGTATCCGGGCGTCACTCTGTCGAGCCGGTACGGTCGATCACGTGACCGAGAGCCTTCAGCTGTTTCCGCCGGATCCGCGCCCCATTGAGCAACCCAGCGAAGCCGATGTCGGCTTGCAGTACGTGTGGGACTGGTTCAAAGCCCAAAGGGCAATGGAAGCCCGGTTCGGAATCGCGCTTCGGCAATCCATCGACGAAGTCTTGGATGGGCAGCGGACGGGCCGCTACGACATCAACACTCTCGAGAAGACGGAAAAGACATATCTGGGAACCAAAGTTGAAATTGTCGTGAGAGCTGAATTCGAGCTTGAACGCGGCGCAAGCAAGGAGATGGATTACAAGATCGACGGTTATGCCGTCGACTCCAAGTTCTCACTCAAGGGGCAGTGGACCATTCCACGAGAGGCAATCGGTCATATATGTCTGGTAATGGCGGCAGACGACCACAAGGGAACATTTGACGTCGGACTGGTCCGAATCAATCCAACGATCCTGAACAGTGGGCGGAATCAAGACGGGAAAGCCACCATCAGCCGTGATGGCCGAGAGAATATAAAATGGCTCTGCCAGAAGGCAGAGTTGCCACGCAATCTGCTATTAGCTCTACACGGGCAAAATAGCTTCAACGTCGATGCGATAATGGCCAAGAAATCCGGGCAGCAGCGGATCAACGAGCTGATGCGCAGGGTGCAGGGCACCATAATCGACCGGAATACTGCCGTCACGGTCGCCAGGCAACACGATGGAATGAAACGGTGCCGCGATGCCCGGAACCACCTAAGGGGCGACGGCATTGTGTTGTTAGGGCATCAGAACGAGGGCCCAAAGATTGCCAGCCAGTTGGGTCTCCCCAGGATCGAGAAAGGGACATATATCGCGGTTCGGCTCGCAGAGGTTGCAGCCCCGACACAGGAGCGCCCGGCCGCGTTGATTGAGGGCCGCTACTACGCGATCGCGAAGCCCGATGACCCCCACCAGCCAGCACCTACGATCAGAATGTAGCGACATTTCTCGACCAGGACTGCATGAGCCACACACCGCGACCCAGTCGCCACTTCGCCAATCCCCGATCTTGAACACCGTGCTCGAAGGGCCCCCCGGCAGCTGGTAGCGACCGCTTCACACGGGCCTTGATCATTCGGAGCGTCGGTCGCGCCGCCGCCTCCGCGATGCAATATTATCGCTCACATGTTCGGATGCACCCTCCAGAACTGCGACCACTGCAGCGACCGCCGCGGAGGGCTCCACATGCTCCCAGACCCGGACAACTCGCCAGCCTGCCTCCGCCAGAGCAGCGTCGGCAGCTCGGTCACGCTCGACGTTTCGCCTAAGTTTTGGGGTCCAGTACCACTCGTTCCGGGTCGGCTGCCGACCATGTTCGGGACATACATGCCAGAAGCAGCCATCGACGAACACTGCGACCTTCCGCGCAGTAAAGACGACGTCTGGCCGGACCTTGACGCCGCATGCCTCGAAACGGAGGTCCTTGCGATAGCGGTATCCCATCCGGTGGAGAGCCTGGCGGAGGGCTACTTCCGGCTTCGTATCCGTTCGGCGGTTTGCACGCATATTCCGCGAACGACCATCGCTCAGCGGCGCAGGGTAGGTGCCGCGCCCATGCGCGCTCTTGCGAGCGGCTCCCGATCCCGTCACCACCGCTCCCGTACAGGGTTGTTGCAGGTATCGAACCTAGAGGACGATACTGCGCCGGATATCGCCCACTCCCACCAGCCAACTCCTCGAAAGGCCAACGAATGACGGAACTCAGCATAATCGAGATCTGCGCCGGCGCGGGTGGGCAGGCGCTCGGCCTGGAGCGCGCTGGCTTCGAGCACAAACTAGCTGTCGAGCTCGACTCCACCGCGGCCGCAACGATTCGTCTCAACAGGCCGGGATGGAAGGTCGAGGTGGGAGACGTTGCTGATCTCAGCGTGTTCAATCCAGCAGCCTTCGCGCCCGACACCGAAGGTCTCGGTGGCCGTCCGATCGACCTCTTTGCAGGCGGTGTCCCCTGCCCCCCTTTCTCCATTGCAGGGAAACAGCTCGGCGCCAATGACGAGAGAGACCTGTTCGCTTGGGCAGTCGAGCAGGTGGCTGTTATAAAACCCCGGGCGCTGCTGCTGGAGAATGTCCGCGGACTGAGCATGCCCCGATTCGCAGGATACCGCCAGCACGTGCTCGATCGGCTTCGGGAGTTCGGCTACTCGGCTGAATGGCGCCTAATCCAGGCATCAGATTTCGGGGTGCCACAATTACGCCCGAGGTTTGTGCTTGTTGCCATGCGGACAGAAGATTTCAGCTATTTTCACTGGCCGGAGCCGACCAACGAAGTAAGGACGGTCGGCGAAACGCTACTCGATCTGATGGAGGAGCACGGGTGGGACGGGGCAGCGGCTTGGGCGAAGCGCGCAGACAAGATCGCCCCAACCATAGTCGGCGGCTCGAAGAAACATGGGGGCGCCGACCTCGGGCCGACACGGGCAAAGCGTGCATGGGCTGAACTCGGCGTCGACGCATACGGTGTACATGACACAGCTCCCCCGTATGACAAGCGGCCGATGACTGTTTACGGACCAAAACTGACCGTCGAGATGGTCGCCCGGTTGCAGGGCTGGGAGTATGTAAGGGACACCGATGTGGATAGCGGCACCGAACGTTTAGATCACGAGTTCGCCTGGCGATTCACCGGCGGAAAGACAGCACAGTACCGGCAGATCGGAAATGCTTTCCCGCCCCCTGTTGCCAAAGCCATCGGCTGTGCTATCGCGGCCGCACTCCGCCATGAGGCACCCCGACGCGAACGGGACATCGAGAGTGCCACCGACCCGATCTATATCGCGCTTCGGGAAAGCGGCTCTTTCATGTCATCCAGCCAGATCGCGAAGAAGTCCGGATTGGAACTGGATGACCCTGAGATCGATCGCAGAATCAGCTTGCTGAGCCGTGACTTCGAGATCATCAAGGAAGAACACAGTTCGGGGCTCAGCTATAAACTCGGTGCGTTTCGTGCGTTCACCGGCCAAGACGACCATGCCCGCCACGAGTACTACCGAAAGAACCTTTCGCGCGTTAGTTGAGTGTCCATGCATCGCAGCGGGGAGCCAGCCGCACGCTCCCCCTGACGGTTACGAAGGCAGCAGGCGCGTGACGACTTCCGCCAACTGCACCACGTTCCTGCACTCGTGCATCGTGATGTGCTCGGCATACACCTGCGCCGCGGAGTCGCCCGTGGACCAGGAGCGGGCGGGTTCGGGATTGAGCCAGTAGGCATGTTTCGCCTTGTCGAGCATGAGGTGTAGAGCGTCGAGGTTGGGGTCGGTGCGGTTGGTTCGGGCGTCGCCGAGGATGAGGAGGGAGGTGCGGGGGCCGAGGGCGTCCAGGTGGTTGGTTACGAAACCCGCGAACGCTTCGCCGTAGTCGCTGCTGCCGAAGCGGGTGACGCCGGATTCTCGGATGATGCGGGCGGTCAGTTCTGGGGTGGGTGGTGCTCCGGGGGTGAACCAGGGGGTGATTTCGGCGCAGGTGTCGATGAAGCCGAAGCTGCGGACGCGGCTGAATTGGTCTTGGAGGGCTTGGACGAGGTGGAGGGTGAATTCGGCGAAGCCTGTGACGGAGCCGGAGAGGTCGGCGATGACGACCAGGTCGGGGCGGCCGTGTTTGCGGGCGCGCAGGACCGGGGTGATGGGGACGCCGCCGGTGGACATGGAGGTGCGCAGGGTGCGGCGCAGGTCGATCTGGCCGCGGACGGATGTGCGGCGGCGGGCGGCCAGGCGGGTGGCGAGTTTGCGGGCAAGGGGGTGGACGAGGCGGCGCATTTCGGCGAGGTCTTGTTCGCGGGCGCCGAGGAAATCTATACGGTCGGTGCTGGATTCGACGCCGCGGCGGGCGATGTAGTCGGTGCCGCGCAGTTCGGCGGAGCGGATGCGGGCCTCGGTTTGCAGGGCGGTGCGGAACGCGCGCAGGCGGCGGTCGGCTTCGATGGTGTGCACGGCGGTATCGAATTCGCCGGTGGGGGCACCCATTCGGGAGACGATGCGTTCGGCGAGGTCGTCGGGTTGTAAAGCCTTCAGCGTCAGATACGAGGACCAGCCCGCGCCGGAAGCGGTGGTGACGACTCCGGACGCGCCCGCGCCCTGTCCCCCGCTTCCGTAGCCGCCCAGTTCGGTGAGGGCGCGTCGCGCGAGTTCGGTTGTCGCGTCCGGGTTGTCGGCGGCGAGGGTGGTGACGAGGTCGTCGCGCAGCGAGTCGATGGCGTCGGTATTCGGTTCGCGCACTTCGCCGAACCCGCCGCGGCCGAGGAAGTAGAGGTCGAAGAGCTGGTCGAACACCGAGCGTTGACCGTTGCGGCGCAGCAAAGTTGCGGCCAGGCCGGAGCGGAGGCGGTCGGGGTTGTCGGTGCCGAGGGCGACGATGGCTGCGGCGGCGTCGATGGTTTCGCTGGGGCCCGCGTTGATGCCGTGTTCACGGAGCAGAGTGACGAAGTCGACCAGGCGGTCGGTCATGGATTCGGTACGCGAGCTGATCACCCGCCCACCGGGTAGCGACGAGATTGTCATCAGCCACCGCTCCCACGCCGCACTGCCCGCCTCCGCGTTCCTCTGCCGAGCGCGACGGCGGAAACCACCGCCGCGCCAACAGGCGAAGCCCAGTGATCGCACCGAACCGAAATCCCCGCGCGCTCCTGGGACCATCCAGAGGCAACCGAACCACCTGGCAGTGACGCGTTTGCCGATGATGAGCAGCGGATGTCACTGTTCGAACGTGGCGAGCGCGCCCAGCGCTGCCCACCCAGGCGCTCGCGGGTCATCTCGCCGACTCCGTCCCACCGAGCTCGAGCTTCTCCACGGCGACGCGATGATCCGACTGATGCTTCAACAGCACACCCAGCGTCGATCGCACCACCCCGCCGGTGAGCTGCCGAGCCCCCAACGCGACGAGAGTCCGCGCCCAGTCGACGGTTTCGGCGACCGACGGCGCCTTGCGCAGCTGCAGTTGGCGGAGCGCGCCGACAGTGCGCACGACGGGTTCAGCCAAGGCTGCGTCCAATTCCGGCACCCGCAACCGCACGATGGCGCGTTCCAACTCGGCCGTCGGATAGTCGATATGCAGATACAGGCAGCGCCGCTTCAACGCCTCCGAGAGTTCTCGGTTGGCATTGGAGGTCAGGATGACGAACGGCTTGCGGACGGCGGTGATGGTGCCGAGTTCGGGAATGCTGACCTGGTAGTCGCCGAGGACTTCGAGGAGCAACCCCTCGAGTTCTACATCCGCCTTGTCGAGTTCATCGATGAGCAGCACGGTGGGATCGGGATTACGGATGGCGGCCAGCAGGGGCCGTGAGAGCAGGAACTCTTCGGTGAAGACGTGTTCGCGGGTGCTGTCCCACCCCTCGCCCTCGGTGGCGGTGATGCGCAGCAGCTGCTTGGCGTGGTTCCACTCGTACAGCGCGCGGGCCTCGTCGATGCCCTCATAGCACTGCAATCGGATCAGCTCGGCGGCACCGGTAGCGGCGATGGCCTTGGCCAGTTCGGTCTTGCCGACACCGGCAGGCCCCTCGATGAGCAGCGGTTTGCCCAGATGTCCTGCGAGGAAAACGGCGGTGGCGATATCGGTGGACGGCAGGTAGCCGGCATCGGTCAACCGCCGGGTCACCTCATCCACCGAGGCAAAGAAGTTACTCATCGGTAGACAGTGTAGGTCGCGGCGTCAGATCACCATGCGAGCGGCGACGCGCGCATCTCGGCGATGCTCATGCCTCGGCGCCGTTTCACCAGCCCACGTAGCGTCCCCGCGTTCAGATATCCCACCCGCGCCGCGACCGCGTCCAACGTCAGATCGGTCGTCCGCAGCAGATGCGCGGCTCGTTCCAAGCGGATGTCGTTGACGAAGTCGCGCGGCGACATGCCCAGCTCCGCGTGGGTGGCACGTTGCAGGCTGCGTTCGGTGACGCCGAGCGCGTGGGCGGCGGCGGAGATCAGGAACTGTTCGTCCAGATGGTCGCGCACCCAGCGTTCGAATGCGGCGGTCACCGAATTGCCGCGGGCGATGACCTCGGGGACCACGACATCGCGCTGCTGTCGCCTGTTACCGGCGACGAGATACCGGCTGGTGAGTTCGGCCAGCGCCGGGCTCGCCGAATGCACAAGTGCCAACGCCAGATCCATATGCGACAGTGCGGCTCCCGCGGTGCTGACGCGCGCACCGCGGCACAGGATCCGGCTCTCGTCCAGCGCGACCAGCGGGTAGCGGCGGCGGAAGGTAGGCCCGAGCCACCAGCTGGTGGTCGCAGCCGATCCGTCGAGCACACCCGCCTCGGCCAGGAAAAACGTCCCGGAGCAGGCGCCTGCGACGTGAGTGCCGCTGTCGTAGACCTGCCGGATCCGGTCGAGCACGGGCCTGCTGCGCGACGAGGTCACCAGCTCGACCAGCGGTTCGGGGTCGAGGACCTGCACGGCCGGCACGATCATCATGTCGGGTTGGGCCCCGACATCGACCAGGGGCGTCGTCGGGATGGTGTGCCCGTGGCCTGAGGTCACGCTGTCACCGAACGACAAGGTCCGCACCCGCCACGGCTCGGGCGGAGTCTCGAGCTGTTCGCGAGCGGCGTTGGCGGTATTGAACGTCTCCAGTAATGCCGCGAAACCGAAGTCCGCAACACCATCCATCACGAACACTCCGACATCCATGTCGGGAATGGTACTGAAGATGTCGTTTCCGACACTCGGTAATGGTCGTCCCGCAACATATTCTCACTTCTTGTGGCGGCTCGCACAGTTGTTCGGCCCGCCCGCCTCGGCAGCCCCGAGCCGTCGTCCGCCGACCGACCCACCCATCGGAGTCTCGCATGTCGCTCGCCACCAGCATCGTCCATCACATTCGTTTGACGGTCACCGATCTTCATCGCTCGCGTGAGTTCTACGAGGACGTGCTCGGCTTCGAGGTCGCCGCCGAATCCCCGGGCAACCCGGCCGATCCACTGGTTCGCGCCGATCGGTTCCAGCTCTACGGCGGAGTCGTCTTCCAGACGCCCGGCGGCATGCTGCTCGGACTGCGCCCGGTCGCCGACCCGAACGACCACTTCGATTCCGAACGCGTCGGACTCGACCACCTCAGCTTCACCGTCGACTCACGCGAGGACCTGATGAAGGCCATCGCCCGCTTCGACGAAGCAGGCGTCGAACACGGCGACATCGTCGAAATGGATCAGTTCGGTATCGCGATCCTCGGCTTCAACGACCCCGACGGTATCCATCTCGAGCTCACCGCGGCGATCTGATGGCCGTCCGGACACAGCTCTGTACCGACACCGAACTACCACCATTTCCGCAGCTATGGGCCCGATGGGCGGCCATGTCCGCCGCATTCGCCGCGTCCGGATCGCAGTGGGGCCCGCGGATGTTGCCGTCACTGGCCTGGTTCGAGAGCTCCGGGAAGAGTGGATCGACGCTGTACGCACTGCCCGGCGGCCGCGCGGTGCTCTCGGGCGGGGTGTGGATCGCACCATCGCCGCTCGGCGTGACCGACGGACCGCCGCCCGTGCACCCCGAACCACCGGACTGGGCCGTCGATCCGATGCTCAACCCGCACGCCGATACCGGACTCACCACCTTCTGCTACTGGTGGGATGCGGGACGGTGGTACCGGGCGGCAGGCTCACCGCCGGTGGCGCAGTCGGCAGCTGCGCTGCCCGGTGTGTGGACGACGGACGCGGTCGCCGAAATGCTCACCTGCCTGGCCACCGGCCGCCCCAACGACGAGCAGCGCGCCGACGCGGTCACGCTGATCTGTGCTGCCGAGATCGGTGCCGTCACCCACGAGATCGTGGCGAATGTCTTCGGCGACAACGAGTTGTTCGACCTCGACGCCGCCATGGATCAGTTCGAGATGGCCGGCCTCACCGCACACCAGACCGCGACCCGCGCCGCCACGCAATGTCTGCGCGGCCCGGCCACCCCGCGGTTCAGTACGGGTTCTCCGCAGCTTCGACGCGTCCGGATTCGATGGCCTCGACCAGCGCTCGATGATCGATGACGGTCTGATCGGCGTAGGCGAGGGCGAACGCGGACATGGCTCGGTCGAACGCGTCGCCGGAACCGAGATAGTCGGCGATGGCGATGCGGTCGCCCGAGCGAGCATGGGCGCGGGCGAGCGTATGGCCGCACAGGGCTGAGTAGTCGCGCAGGCCGGAGCGCGTCATATTGTCGATATCGGCCGAGCCCTTCATATCTCGCAGCTGCCGCAGGTAGAAGTGGCGGCCGCCGGGACCGGTGACCCAGCCGAGGAAGATATCGCTGGAGGTCTGCATCAGGCGCTGACCGTGCACTACTCGGTGGCCGTGATGGCGGAACACACTCGCGCGCAAATGCGGCGCGAGCACCGATTCCTCGGCCTCTTTGACTTGGAGGAACAGTGGTCCTCCGCTGTCGCGGTCGATGAGCAGCGCGACGAAACACCGGGTACCGACGCTGCCGACACCGACCACCTTGAGCGCGAAATCCACCATCCGGTAGCGGTCGACCAGGATTCGGCGTTCCTCCGGCAGCGTCTTGCGATATGCCCCGAAGACCTCTTCGACGGCGGCGGCGTCATCCGGTTCGATCGGCACCAGCAGTGGTGGCTGATGCCGGATCCGCGGGACACCATCCGCGCCGGTCTCGGTGAGCTTGCGCAACGCCTGCAGGCTGGTGCGTTTGCGGGCGGCGTCGAGCGTCTTCTCGACATTCCTGCGGCGCTTGGGTGTGATCACCAGCCCGGCGAGGGAATCGGTGTTCACCTGCTCGTACCAGACGTCGAGGGAATCGAGGTCGGCCAGGCGCCGCATGCATTCCCGATAAGACGATGCGGCGGTGTGCACGGCCTCGCTCGACTCGTCGTCGGTGAAACCGTTACTGCGCGCGGCCACAGCGATGCTCGCCGCCAGCCGCTTGACATCCCATTCGAACGGGCCGGGCAAAGTCTCGTCGAAATCGTTCAGATCGAACACCAGCGACCGTTCCGGCGAGGCGAAAATCCCGAAGTTGGACAGGTGCGCGTCACCGCACAGCTGCACCGTCAGACCGGTGTCGGGGGTCTCGGCCAGGTCGGCTGCCATGACGGCCGGCGCGCCGCGCAGGAAAGGGAACTGGCCCGACACCATTCGCCCGTAGCGGATCGGCACCAACTCCGGAACCCGGGTGGCCGCCTGCCGTTCCAGGATGGCGATCGGATCCCGGTCCGGCGCGAGCTTCAACTCCCCCAGCGCGGACCGCGGCACCTCGCGGCGGATCGCACGACCATCGGTCCCCGACGGGGCGGCCACGACGTCGGTGTTCGTCATCCACACAGTGTTGTCCCGCCACCGCGGACGCACAACCATCCACGAATCTCCGGGGTGTCCCCCATTGCCCCCGAGCCGCCCGGTATGCCGGTATGCCGGTATACCTCATACGTTCGAATGATCCTCTGACGCAAACGTGCCCGCACCCGTGACCTTTGCCCCGAAGTGCGCAAGAGTGGACGTATACGCTGCTCGACCGACTTCCCCGCCCAGACGCTTCGATGACGGCCGGGGACCGCGGCCGACGGTGCGCAGCGAGCTGGAAAGGATACGAAGTTGAACATCACATCGACACCGCTTCGCCGGACGGCGGCACGCGTCGCCATCGCCGGCGCGATCACCGTGTTTCCGCTGGCGGCGGTAGCGGTTCCGGCCTCAGCCGACTCGTCGGCGGGCAACCCCGGCATCACCCAGGTCGATCGGCCGGGGCGGGACTGGGACCATCGCAACGATTGGGACCACGACCGTAAATGGGACCACGACCGCAAGTGGGATCATGACCGCAAGTGGGACCACGACAAGAACTGGGATCACGACCGCAAGTGGGACCATGACCGCAAGGGTGATTGGGGCCGCGGGCAGGACCCGCTGTGGCGACTGCTGCAGCAGCTCTTCCCGAGTGGTTCATTCGGCAGGTGATCGCACACACTTGACCTGAACAACGGTCGAGGTTCTACGTTCGAGGTCATGGCACTTCTCACCGACGTCGAACGCGACTATCTACACACCGTCCGGCTGTGCCGGTTGTCCACCGTCACGCCGGACGGGCAGCCGATGACGGTCCCGCTCGGTTTCCGGCTCAACGATGACGACACGATCGATCTCGGCGGACCGAATCACGCGAGCACCAAACGCTTCCGGAATGTGCTCGCCAACCCGAAGGTCAGTCTGCTGTTCGATGATCTGACACCGGACCGGCCCGGGGAGCTCGTGCCGGGCAAGGGCCGGGGCATCGAGATCCGGGGCATCGCCGAAACGCTCACCGTCGACGTGCCGCCAGTGGTGCCCGAGTGGTTCTCCCACGACATCATCCGGATCCATCCGCGCAGAGTGCACAGCTGGCATATCGATCCGGCCGATCCCAAGGGCCGCGCTCGCTCCGTCGCCTGAACCTCAGCACAACCGAAAGGGCCCGTTCGCCTTGGCGAACGGGCCCTTTCACGTCACAGCGACCTTATGCGGTTTCGGTGATCGGGCGATCGACCCAGCTCATCAGACCACGCAGCTTGGCGCCGGTGACCTCGATCGGGTGCTCGGCGTTCTGCTTGCGCAGACCCTCGAGCTCCTTGTTGCCGCCCTCGACGTTGGCGACCAGGCGCTTGACGAAGGTGCCGTCCTGGATGTCCTTGAGGATGTCCTGCATCCGCTTCTTGGTGTCGGCGTCGATGACCCGCGGGCCCGACAGGTAGCCACCGAACTCGGCGGTGTCGGAGACCGAGTAGTTCATCCGGGCGATGCCGCCCTCGTACATGAGGTCGACGATCAGCTTCAGCTCGTGCAGCACCTCGAAGTAGGCCATCTCCGGCGCGTAACCGGCCTCGACCATGACCTCGAAACCGGTCTTGACCAGTTCCTCGGTGCCACCGCAGAGCACGGCCTGCTCACCGAACAGGTCGGTCTCGGTCTCTTCCTTGAAGGTGGTCTTGATGACGCCGGCGCGGGTGCCGCCGATGCCCTTGGCGTAGGACAGCGCCAGCGCCTGGCCCTCACCCTTCGGGTCCTGGTCGACCGCGATCAGGGCCGGAACACCCTTGCCGTCGACGAACTGGCGACGCACCAGGTGGCCGGGGCCCTTCGGCGCGACCATGCCGATGGTGACCTCGGCAGGCGGCTTGATCAGGCCGAAGTGGATGTTGAGGCCGTGGCCGAAGAACAGCGCGTCGCCGTCCTTCAGGTTCGGCTCGATGTCGTTGGTGAAGATCGACGCCTGCGCGGTGTCGGGGGCGAGCACCATGATGACGTCGGCCCACGCGGAAACCTCGGCGGGAGTGCCGACGGTCAGTCCGGCTTCCTCGGCCTTCGGCCGCGACTTCGAGCCCTCGGCGAGGCCGACACGGACCTCGACGCCGGAGTCGCGCAGGCTCAGCGAGTGCGCGTGGCCCTGGCTGCCGTAACCGATCACCGCGACCTTGCGGCCCTGGATGATCGACAGATCGGCATCGTCGTCGTAGAACATCTCGACTGCCACTTTGATGGGTTCCCTTCTGACGGATCGTCCCCGCATGCGGCGGAGAACAGTATGTGAAATAAAGAGTTAGCGGGTCGCCGTGATCGATTTCGGCCCGCGGCCGACCGCAACGACACCGGATTGCACGATCTCACGGATGCCATACGGTTCCAGCATCCGCAACAGCGCGTCGAGCTTGGACCGGGTCCCGGTCGCCTCGACGGTGAGCGCGTCCGGGGACACGTCGATGACCTTCGCCCGGAACAGGGTGACAGCCTCGATCACCTGAGTGCGCACACTGGCGTCCGCACGCACCTTCACCAGGATCAATTCGCGTGCCACCGACGCGTCGGCGTCCTGCTCGACGATCTTGATGACGTTCACCAGCTTGTTGAGCTGCTTGGTGACCTGCTCGAGCGGCAGGTCCTCGACGGTGACGACGATGGTCATCCGGGAGATCTCCGGAACCTCGGTGCCACCGACCGCCAGCGATTCGATATTGAAACCGCGGCGAGAGAACAGACTCGCCACTCGCGCCAGCACGCCCGGCTTGTCCTCGACGAGGACGCTGAGGGTGTGGGTGCTGCTCATTCTTGGTTCCCCTCGCTGGTCGATGCGGTGGCGTCGGTCGTGCTGCCCTTGCTCCGGTCATGGGACAGCGCCTCATGGATGACGGCGGGCTCGGCGGCCGACTCGTCCTCATCGAACAGCGGCCGGATGCCGCGTGCGGCCATGATCTCGTCGTTGCTGGTGCCCGCGGCCACCATCGGCCACACCTGGGCGTCTTTGCCGACGATGAAGTCGATGACCACCGGGCGGTCGTTGATCGACTGCGCCTCCCGGATCGCGGCCTCGACGTCTTCTTCCTTCTCCACTCGGATGCCGTGGCAGCCGAGGGCTTCGGCGAGCTTGACGAAGTCGGGGATGCGCAGGGTGTGCGTGCCGAGATCGGTGTTGGAGTAGCGCTGTTCGTAGAACAGGGTCTGCCATTGGCGGACCATGCCGAGGTTGCCGTTGTTGATCAGCGCGACCTTGATCGGCACGCCTTCCACGGCGCAGGTGGCCAGCTCCTGGTTGGTCATCTGGAAGCAGCCGTCACCGTCGACCGCCCAGACCTCCTTGTCCGGCGCGCCCATCTTGGCGCCCATGGCGGCAGGCACGGCATAGCCCATGGTGCCGAGGCCACCGGAGTTGAGCCAGGTGCGCGGCTTCTCGTACTTGACGAACTGGGCGGCCCACATCTGGTGCTGACCGACGCCGGCGCAGTAGATCGCGTCCGGTCCGGCGAGGCGGCCGAGTGCGTCGATGACGAACTCCGGCGACAGCGAACCGTCGCTCGGCGCGGACCAGCCCAGCGGGTAGCTGTCGCGGATGCCGTCGAGGTAGGTCCACCATTCACCGAGCGCGAAGGGCATGGTCTGAGCCGGATCGGCCTTCAGGGTCTCGATCAGCTCGACGATCACCTCACGGCAGTCACCGACGATCGGGACGTCGGCGTGCCGGTTCTTGCCGATCTCGGCGGGGTCGATATCGGCGTGGATGACCTTGGCGCCGGGCGCGAAGGAATCCAGCTGACCGGTCACGCGGTCGTCGAAGCGGGCGCCGAGGGTGATCAGCAGATCCGACTTCTGCAGCGCCGCCACCGCGGCCACCGCGCCGTGCATACCGGGCATACCGCAATGCAGGCGATGGCTGTCGGGGAACGCGCCGCGCGCCATCAGCGTGGTCACCACGGGGATGCCGGTCAGTTCGGCGAGCTCGAGCAGTTCGGCGGAAGCGTCGGCCTTGATCACACCGCCGCCGACATAGAGCACCGGCGCCTTGGCCTCGGCGATCAGCCGAGCGGCCTCGCGCACCTGCTTGCCATGCGGCTTGGTGACCGGACGGTAGCCGGGCAAGCGCATCTCCGGTGGCCAGCTGAAGGTGGTCTGCGCCTGCAGCACATCCTTGGGGATGTCGACGAGCACCGCGCCGGGACGACCGCTGGCGGCCAGGTAGAACGCCTCCGCGATCATGCGCGGGATGTCGTGGCCGTCGGTGATCAGGAAATTGTGCTTGGTGATCGGCATGGTGATGCCGGAGATGTCGGCTTCCTGGAACGCATCGGTGCCGATGAGACTGCGGCCGACCTGGCCGGTGATCGCGACGATCGGCACGGAGTCCATCTGGGCGTCGGCGATCGGGGTGACCAGGTTGGTGGCACCGGGGCCGGAGGTCGCCATGCAGACGCCGACCTTGCCGGTGGCCTGGGCGTACCCCGTGGCGGCGTGGCCCGCGCCCTGCTCATGGCGCACCAGCACATGACGCACCCGCGTCGAATCGAACAGCGGGTCGTAGACGGGAAGGATGGCCCCGCCGGGAATACCGAATACGGTGTCGACGCCGAGCTCCTCGAGCGAGCGGACGACCGACTGCGCGCCGGTGACCCGCTCGGGCGGGAGCTGGCGGCGGTTGGCCGTGTTCGTCGCGGGAGTACCGGCAGCTGCCGGCTGGTTCGCCGAAGGCGCAGGCCTGCGGGCCGAGGGCCCGGGCCGGGCGGTTGGTGCGCTCACCGTCTTGGTTCCTTACCTCTTGTCGTTATGACCCCGGGCGAGCCGCGAGTGGCGGTGCCTGCCCGTCCGGACAGCGGTCATGGTCCGAACACAAAAAAGCCCCCGACAGCACATGGCTGTTCGAGGGTGGCGCGTCGCAGTGCGAGCTGACGTATCAGGTAGTCGGGCTCAACGCTGGACGCGCCGGCCGAGTACGAGCAACTCGTTTCGATTCACGCGCATGACGGTATTTGTGCGTGAGGTGAAGAGTCAAACCGCCGGCCTACGCCGTCCCATTATGTGAGACGACAGTGGGTGCTCGAGTCCGTCCACCATGATGCGAGGATGGTGGTGTGTCATCACCGCATCAGTCCGTGCCACCGGCTAAATCGTCCCACACGTCCGACACGACGACGGATACGGGTGGTCAGGCGAGCGAGGGCACACCGGCGCGTGTCATCCGCATCACACGGCTGAACTTCATCGGCGTCGTGGTGCTGGTGCTGTGTGTGTTCTTCCCGTTCGTCGGCTGGCCCGCCGTCTTCTGGTGGCTGTTCGCGCTCCCGATCGCGGTATCGGTGTGGATCCTGCGCACCCAGACCACGGTCTCTGGCGCCGGACTCGACCTGCGGACGGTCTTCGGCTCCCGCCACATCGACTGGGCGCAGGTCCGCGGTATCCGTATTCCCAAACGTGGCTATGTCCGAGTTCACCTCGACGACGACAGTGAGGCCAAACTACCGGCGGTAACCTATGACAGGTTGCGCGAATTGGTGAACGCTTCGGGTGGACGCATTCCCGACCCGTTCGCCGGTCCTGCGGAACCTGCCGACTCGGACGATGCCACTACCGATGGCACCACCGAAAGCCCCACCACCGGCACCACCGAGCCCACCACGGGCGCCGACTCGACCACGGGCGGCGACTCGACTACGGACGGCGACACCCCGACGCCAAACGAGGCCGATACCGCGGCCGCACGCGACACCGACATCACACCGGGTAGCTGATTCACCACCCGCGGCCGGCACACAGCCCGTGCCACCTGCGGGAGTAACGTGCAAGAGACGCTGCGCCGCGCATCGGCCGGACCGCCGGACAACCCGGCAGGACCGCCGAATCGCTCAGCGTTGTCGCACATCAGCCCC
This sequence comes from Nocardia sp. NPDC059180, assembly GCF_042754945.1. NCBI lineage: Bacteria > Bacillati > Actinomycetota > Actinomycetes > Mycobacteriales > Nocardiaceae > Nocardia > Nocardia sp. NPDC059180. The sequence continues at coordinate 303,439 of NZ_JBHZBU010000003.1, read as the reverse complement.
CGCGACCCGACCGAGGACACCCATGCCACCGCTTCGTTCACGAACCACCACCATCGGCCGCAATGCCGCGGGCGCCCGCGCCCTGTGGCGCGCCACCGGTATGACCGACTCAGATTTCGGCAAGCCGATCGTGGCCATCGCCAACTCCTACACCCAGTTCGTGCCCGGGCACGTGCATCTGAAGAACGTCGGCGAGATCGTCGCCGACGCGGTGCGCGCCGCGGGTGGCGTGCCGCGTGAGTTCCACACCATCGCCGTCGACGACGGCATCGCGATGGGCCACGGCGGCATGCTGTACTCGCTGCCGAGCCGCGAGATCATCGCCGACTCGGTGGAATACATGGCCAACGCGCACACCGCCGATGCGCTGGTGTGTATCTCCAACTGCGACAAGATCACCCCGGGCATGCTCAATGCCGCCATGCGGCTCAACATCCCCGCGGTGTTCGTCTCCGGCGGTCCGATGGAAGCCGGTAAGGCCGTCGTCGTCGGCGGCGTCGCGCAGGCACCGACCGACCTGGTCACCGCGATCTCGGCCAGCGCCAACAGCGCGGTCAGCGACGAAGGACTCGACGAGGTCGAGCGCAGCGCGTGCCCGACCTGTGGCTCCTGCTCCGGCATGTTCACCGCGAACTCGATGAACTGCCTCACCGAGGCACTCGGCCTGGCCCTGCCGGGCAACGGCTCCACCCTCGCCACCCATGCCGCGCGCCACGCCCTGTTCGAGCGGGCAGGCACGGTCATCGTCGACATCGCCAACCGCTGGTACCGCGAAGACGACGCCTCGGTGCTGCCGCGTAATGTCGCCGATGCGAACGCCTTCCGGAATGCGATGGCGTTGGATGTCGCGATGGGCGGCTCCACCAACACCGTGCTGCACATCCTGGCCGCCGCGCAGGAGGGTGAGATCGACTTCGATCTGCACAACATCGAGGAGACCAGCCGCCGGGTGCCGACTCTGTCGAAGGTGGCGCCGAACTCCGACTACCACATGGAAGATGTGCACCGCGCCGGCGGCATCCCCGCCCTGCTCGGCGAGCTGCGGCGCGCGGGACTGCTGGAAACCGACGTCAGCACGGTGCACTCCGCCAGCTTCGACGAATGGCTCGACACCTGGGACATTCGCTCCGGCAAGGCCTCCGACGAGGCGATCGAACTGTTCCACGCCGCACCGGGTGGGGTCCGCACCACCGAGCCGTTCTCCACCGAGAACCGCTGGTCGTCGCTGGACACCGACGCCGCGGGTGGCTGCATCCGCGACCTCGAGCACGCCTACACCACAGAGGGCGGCCTGGTCGTGCTGCGCGGCAATATCGCCCCCGACGGCGCGGTGCTCAAGACCGCGGGCATCGACGAGGAGCTGTTCACCTTCCAGGGTCCGGCCGTGGTGGTCGAATCCCAGGAGGAAGCCGTGTCGGTGATCCTCGGCAAGAAGATCAAGCCGGGCGATGTGATCGTCGTCCGCTACGAGGGCCCCGCCGGTGGTCCCGGAATGCAGGAGATGCTGCACCCCACCGCGTTCCTCAAGGGCTCCGGCCTCGGCAAGGAATGCGCGCTCATCACCGATGGCCGTTTCTCCGGCGGCACCTCGGGCCTGTCCATCGGCCATATCTCGCCCGAAGCGGCCAGCGGAGGCGTCATCGGACTGGTGGAGAACGGTGATCAGATCCGCATCGACGTCGCCAGCCGCACTCTCGAGGTGCTGGTCGACGACGCGGTGCTGGCAGAGCGGCGCGCCAAGATGGACGCACGGGAGCATCCGTGGCAGCCGGTGGGCCGGGAGCGTCCGGTGACGACCGCGCTGCGCGCGTACGCCGCGATGGCGACCTCTGCAGATAAGGGCGCTGTGCGGTATGTGAAGTAGGAATAGCGGGAAGAAAGAGGCGCCCCTCGCAGCATTGCGAGGGGCGCCTCCTTGTAGGGATTTCGAAACGCGACACCTGATTTCGCAAGAATCCGGGTAACTCACCGGGCACGCCAAAGCCTGACCCGCTACGGAACCGCCGACCCGCGACGGCAAGGCCCGCGGCACCCACGACCGGCAAGAATCGCGGAGAGGCGGATCAGCTCAGTCGAAAGGACCGATGCCGACCAAGGGGTTACCGCCATGCAGGTACCACCACGCACCGGCAGCTGCGGCGATCGCCAGCAGCAGCACCGCGAACGAGCCCCAGGCAGGGCGGGTGGCCCAGCCGCGGTTGCGGTCCAGGGCCCAGCGGCCGGGACCGGTGAGGATGATGACCGCGGCGGTGCCGGCGAGGATGGTCTCGACCTCGACCGCGCCTTTGCCCTGCGTGTATTGGAAGTCTGGGTGCATGCCCTGCTTCCAGGCCCACGCGTCGAGGATGACGGCCAGCACCGCACCGGCGGCCAGCGGGGTGGCCAGACCGAGGATCAGCAGGATGCCGCCGCCGACCTCACCGGCGATGAGCATCGCCGCCGACAACGACGGGTGATCCCAGCCGCCCTTTTCCATCATCTCGCGGGTGCCGTCGATACCGGGGCCGTCGAACCAGCCCGCGAGCTTCTGCATGCCGTGGTAGAGGAACGTGCCGCCGACGACGAGCCGCAGCAGGAACAGACCGAGATCGAGGGTGCCGCGCCGGTTCTCACCATTGCGGCGGCGAACCCGGTTGGTGGCGCCGCCCGCGGGCGGCGCGGCGGCGGGCGGGATGCTCGCGTAGGCGTAGGTGGCGTCCGGGTCCGAGCTCTTCGCGGCTGCCGCACCGGCGGTCGGTGCGTCGACGTCGGGGTCCAAGCCCAGCTCGTCGTCGGTGCGCGGAATCTCCTTGGTCATCTTCGCCTTGCCCACCGTCGGTAGCTCGCCGGTCGGTGAATCGTACGGGCTGCCGACGCCGCCCTCCGACGTTGACACCGCCCGCTGCTCCGCCGTGCTCGCGGCGGATTCGGGCTCGTCTTTCGACTTGTCGCTCACCCGTTCAGCCTAAGCCGCGCGGGCCCGGCGGATAACCCTCTCGTGCGACGGCGTGTCCGATTGACGTGTTTCGGCCACACCCGGTGTGGACCCGCGACAGGCGCGCGGGCGGAGGTTTCCGTTACGTTTGGGGTATGAAGTCGGTTGGCGGCGCGAGGCGCTTGGTGGTGGGGGTGGTGCTCGGCTCGATGCTGCTGGGTGGCTGCGCGCGGTTCGACGATTCCGCGTCCAGTCCGTTCACACCGGAGCCGACGCTGCACGGGGCGAATATCGAACCGAAGAAACCCGGCCAGCCGCCGACCTCGACCACCCGCCCGAGCGGGCCGTGCATCGACCCCGATCCGGCGGTGGTCGCCACCTGCCTCGACACCACCGGCGGGCTCGTTTCCCTCGGCGGCTCGGCGCTGGTCACCGAACGTCGCACCGGGCGCATCATGAAGGTGGTGCCCGAGCAGCCGCCGGTGGAGATCGCGCAGATCGACGTCGACGGTTCCGGTGACGGCGGACTCACCGATCTCGCCCTGTCTCCCACCTACGGTGAGGACGGCCTGCTCTACGCCTACATCACCACTCCGAGCGACAATCGGGTGGTGCGTATCGCGCAGGGCGGCGGACCCCCGAAGCCGGTACTGACCGGAATCCCGAAGGGCGCCACCGGCAATCGTGGTGCCATCGAGTTCACCGCACCGGACCGGATGCTGGTGCTGACCGGCAATGCGGGTGATCCCGGCGCGGGCGCGGCGCAGTCGTCGCTGGCAGGCAAGCTGCTGCGGGTGAACTCGCCCAGTGCGAACGGTTCGGCCTCACCCGAGGTCGTGATCTCCGGAATCGGCACCGCAGGCGATATCTGCCTCGACAGCACCAACGGCGTCTGGATCACCGACCGCACCCCCGCCGAGGATCGGCTGCAACGGCTGGCGCCCGACGGGGCGATCACCACCGCGTGGACCTGGCCGGATCGGCCCGGTGTGGCGGGTTGTGCGGCCGCGGCCGATGGGGTGGCGATCTCGCTGACCGGCGCGAAGGCACTGGCGCTGGCTGTCACCGACCCGGATACCCATGCTGTCACCGCGGCGCCCACGCTCGTCGCCCAGGACAAATACGGCAGGCTCAGCGGCGCGGCCTCCGGTGGTGACGGCACCATTTGGGTGTCGACGGTGAACAAGGACGAGGGCGGCACGCCAGGTCCATTCGATGACCGCGTGGTTCGTATTCCGCCGCCGGCCGCTGGTGGTGGTGGACCGGACTGATCCGGCCCGGTCCGGTCACGGCGCATATGCGTCGTGACCGGATATTGATGGCTACAAAAAACTCCCGCCCGTGGATCGCACGGGCGGGAGTTCTTGATTCGGGGCTTTTCAGGCGCCGCAGGCAGCCAGCACCAGTTCTCGGACGCGGGCGGCATCCGCCTGGCCGCGGGTGGCCTTCATGACATCGCCGACGATCTTGCCCGCCGCCTGCACCTTGCCGGAGCGGATCTTGTCGGCGATATCGGGATTGGCCGCCAGCGCCTTGTCGATCTCGGTCTGCAGGGCGCCCTCATCGCTGACCATGCCGAGGCCCTTGGACTCCACGATCTGCGCGGGATCACCCTCGCCGGCGAGGACGAAATCTACGACCTGCTTGGCGACCTTGTTGTTCACCGTCTTGGCCTCGACCAGCTTGATCACCTCGGCCACCTGTGCGGGGGTGATCGGCAGATCCTCCAGCGCGACCTCGCGCTCCTTGGCCTTCTCGGTGAGGTAAGCGACCCACCAGGAGCGCGCCTCATTGGCCGGTGCGCCCGCATCGACGGTGGCGATGATCAGATCGAGCGCGCCCGCGTTCACCAGGTCGCGCATCACCTCATCCGAGAGCCCCCAGTCGGACTGGATGCGGGCCCGGCGCAGCCACGGGTACTCGGGGATCGTGGTGCGCAACTGCTCGACCCATTCGGCGTCCGGGGCGACCGGGCGCAGATCGGGCTCGGGGAAGTAGCGGTAGTCCTCGGCGGTCTCCTTGCGGCGTCCGGGCGAGGTGGAGCCGTCGGCCTCATGGAAATGCCTGGTCTCCTGCACGATCGAACCACCGGAGGCCAGCACGGCCGCCTGGCGGCGCATCTCGTACCGCACCGCCACCTCGACGCTGCGCAGCGAGTTGACGTTCTTGGTTTCGGTGCGGGTACCGAATTCGGTGGCACCCACCGGCATGAGCGAGACGTTGGCATCGCAGCGCAGCGAACCCTGCTCCATCTTGACGTCGGAGACCTCGAGCGACTTCAGCAGATCACGCAACGCCGTGACATAGGCGCGCGCCACCTCCGGCGCCCGCTCCCCCGCGCCGGTGATCGGCTTGGTGACGATCTCGATGAGCGGCACGCCGGCCCGGTTGTAGTCGAGCAGCGAATGGCTGGCGCCGTGGATACGACCGGTCGCGCCACCGACGTGCACCGACTTGCCGGTGTCCTCCTCCATATGCGCGCGCTCGATGTCGACGCGGAAGATGCTGCCGTCGTCGAGCACCACATCGAGGTGGCCCTCGGTGGCGATCGGCTCGTCGTACTGGCTGATCTGGTAGTTCTTCGGCTGGTCCGGGTAGAAGTAGTTCTTGCGCGCGAACCGGCCCCACGGAGTGATCGAACAATTCAGCGCGAGACCGATGCGGATGGCCGATTCGACCGCAGACTCGTTGACCACCGGCAGCGACCCGGGCAGACCGAGGCATACCGGACACACCTGGGTATTCGGTTCGGCGCCGAACTCGGTGGGGCACCCACAGAACATCTTGGTCGCGGTGGACAGCTCGACGTGAACTTCCATGCCGAGCACCGGCTCATACCTGGTCACGACATCGGCGTAATCCATCAGCTCGACGGTAGGTGCGCTCATGGCGAACAGTCTATGTAAGGGCTGTGCAGGCCTGTGCCGACGGTCCGCGGCACGGACGGCGCACAGCTACTTCGTCGGCACCCGCTGGGTCAGCCAGGCCTTGACGAAGTCGAGCACCTCGGGCGAGACCGTGGTCTCGATCGTCGAATATTCGCTGGGCGACCCGGTTCCGGCCGGCTGCATCAGGTGGTTGAGCTCGGGGAATGTGTGCACGGTGGCGTCGGGATTGTCCGCGAGCAGATCGCGCATCGGTTGCTCGTTCTGGCTCGGCAATACCTGCAGGTCCTTGCCGCCGAAGAAGGCGAGCACCGGGACCTGCAGCGCCGACAGGGCGGGCGCGGGGTCGTAGGTCATGAACGAGGTCATCGACGGGGTGAGCAAGCCGTCGATCTGCTCATCGGTCATGCGCTGGTCTTCCGGAAGCGTCTGGTTGTGGGTGCGTGCCACCTCTCGGGCGCCGTCGAGGTCGCCTGCGCGCATCGCGGTGGTCAGGTCGGTGATGTAGGCGACCTGCGCGTCGGTCTCCTCCGGTGACGCACCGTTGGCTTCGAACAGCGCGCGGTTCTGTTCGATCAGCACATCGCCGCCGGGGACCGACGGGCCTGCCATCAGGATCGCGAAGGCGGGGTCGCTGCCGGGCTTGGTTGCCACCAGAGGCGCCAGATAGCCGCCCTCGCTGTGCCCGAACAGGCCGATACGAGCCGGGTCGATATCGGCGCGGGTACGTAGGTAGTCCATTCCCGCGACGGCGTCGCCTGCCAGGTCGTCGTAGGTGGCGTCCTCGAGCTTGCCGGAAGTACCGCCGACGCCGCGATCGTCGGTGCGCAGTACGGCGTAGCCTGCTCGGGTCAGCGTGTCCGAGATCAGCAGGAACGGCTTGTGGCCGAACAGTTCTTCGTTGCGGTCCTGCGGTCCGCTGCCGGTGAGCATCACCACCGCGGGGAACGGTCCGTCACCTTCGGGTGTGGTGAGCGTTCCCGCGATGGTGATGTCGCCGTTGGTATAGCTGACGTCCTCGGATTCGTACGGGAACGGCGGTTTCGGCTCCTGCGGGCGGGCGGCGGGAGCGATCGTGCCCGGCTGCATGACCAGCTTGAACGTCTGACCGGACTGGGTGAATTCGCCGGTGATCTGGGACGCGCCCGCGTCGTAGGTGCCGTGGAACTTCGGATCGCCCGGAATGTCGGGAATGGTGAACTCCACCCGATCCGGTTCCGCGGTGACATCTTTGAGCTGGACATCCTCGGCACCCTGGGAGGGGATGTCGATCGTCGCGCTGTCGGCGGACTCGAAGTTCACGCCGATCTCGAGCGGCTGTCCAGGCACGTCGATCTTGCCGTGCCAGTCACCGCGCACCGGGTTCTCGGTGCCCGCGCCCGAATCGGATCCGTTGTCCGAACATCCGGCCACCAGCATCGCGGCCACTACCGACAGCACCAGTACCGCCACTCGTCGCGCACGCATGGCTCTCACAGTACTGATCACGCACCTTTTCGGTGACCCGTCGTCGCAACGAAAACGGCGCGTCACCGTCGAGCGACATGTCTACCCAGACAGCGGGTCGACCCCTCTATCAACCGAAAAAGGCTTCTGCCTCCTGGTATCGCTCGGCGGGCACCCGCTTGAGCTGCTTGGTCGCCTCCGACAGCGGCACCAGGCCGATCTCGGTGCCGCGCAATGCGACCATCTGGCCGAAGTGCCCGGCGTGCACCGCCTCCGCAGCATGCAGGCCGAAGCGAGTGGCGAGCACCCGGTCGTAAGGGGTGGGGCTGCCGCCGCGCTGGACGTGGCCGAGCACCGTGGTGCGGACTTCTTTACCGATCCGGCGTTCGATCTCGGCGCCGAGCTGCTGCGCGACCCCGGTGAAGCGCTCGTGGCCGAACTCGTCGATACCACCCTCACGCAGGGTGAAGCCGGAATCGGGCGCCGGATGCGCGCCTTCGGCGACGACACAGATGAAATGCTTGTCACCACGCTGGAAACGGCGCTTGATCATCGCGCACACCTCCTGCACATCGAACGGAACCTCGGGCACCAGCGTCAGATGCGCGCCCGCCGCCATACCGGCGTGGATGGCGATCCAGCCCGCGTGGCGGCCCATGACCTCGATCAGCATGACCCGCTGATGCGATTCCGCGGTGGTGTGCAGCCGGTCGATGGCCTCGGTGGCGATGGCCAGCGCGGTGTCGTGGCCGAATGTGACGTCGGTGCAGTCGATGTCGTTATCGATGGTTTTGGGCACGCCGACAACGGGCACACCTTCATCGGACAGCCAGCTGGCCGCGGTGAGCGTCCCCTCACCGCCGATCGGGATGAGGGCCTCGATGCCGTTGTCGTCGAGGGTCTGCTGGATCCGGCCGAGCCCGTCGCGCAGCACGTCGGGGTTGGTGCGGGCGGTACCGAGCATGGTGCCGCCCTTGTTGAGGAGGCGGTCGGTACGGTCATCGTTCTGGATCTGGATCTTGCGATCCTCGAGTAGGCCACGCCAGCCGTCCTGGAAGCCGACGACCGCGTCACCGTAACGCCCGTTCGCGGTGCGTACGACGGCGCGGATCACGGCATTCAGCCCTGGGCAGTCTCCGCCTCCGGTCAAGACTCCGATGCGCATGGCCGCTATCTTGCCTCGCATTCGGGTGCGATGGAGCCCCGCCCCCGTGAACGATGGGTAACAGTGACCAGGAGACTCAGGCTGTGTCGTTTCGCTCCGCGACCGGGACCCGACGACTCAGGCCGCACACTGCCCGCCGCTGAGTTCGCCGAGATGCTGCGAGATCAACGTGGCCATCTTGTTGAGCGTGCTCATCCCGTCGGAGAAATTGCCCGACGCGGGCTCGGCGGCCAAGGCGATGGCGATCTGCCCGCCGGGCGCGGGGACCAGGCCGAATTGCCGGACCAGGTAGGCGCCTTCGGGGTCGGGCCCCCAGCCGCCCTTGAAGTCCACGGTCTCGAAGACCCCGCCGAGTCCCCACTGGTGATTCGGAATGATCTGACCCATCAACGACACCACGTCCGCCGATTCCGCCAGGCACGGCAGCCGTGAGGCGAAGCGGACCTGGTCGGCCAGCGCCCAGTCGGACTGACCGAACGCCGAGAATTCCGCCCTGGCCTTGGTGGCGGGAACGGTGGTGACGGCGTCGCCACCCTCGCGCAGCACCGCCTGCACCGCCTGAGCCGCCTCCTGCGGGCTGCCCAGCGACTGCCACAGCGCGTCGGCGGCGGAGTTGTCGGAGGCGGTGATCGCCGCGGTCGCCGAATACGTCGGACTGCCCTGGCTCTTGCGTAATGCGGCGATGGCCAGCGGAACCTTCATCGTCGACCAGGCCGGGCCGGTGGTCCAGTCACCGAAGGTCACCACGCTCTGCCCGCCGACCGGCATGATCGCCAGCCCCAGCCGTCCCTGCTGGTTCTTCTTCAGTTCGGCGATATCGGCGGCCAGCGTCCCGGGAACGGTGATCGACAGGCCTTCGTGCTCGGCCTTGGCCGCGGCTTCGGTGACGCTCGGCACGGCCGGTGCGTCGGGCTCGGATTCGCTCCCGCAGGAGACCACCAGTAGCGCCGTCAGCACGGCGACGAACAGAGCCGCCTTCCGTCGCAGCATCGGGAAGCGCCCCGCTTGTTCAGTTGACATGTTTCGACACATTCTGGTTGCGATCTCCCCCCGGTCTCGGAGTCGGTGCAGCATCCGGAAACCGTACTTGTTCGGCGCCCGGTCCGCCTCTTGCGTTGCTGCGGTGACGTCCCGAGGCGCCGAGAATACCCGATCGCGCGCGCCCGAACCCGGTTACGCACAACAGATCTCGCTACCACACATTCTGGACATTTGACCGAAACGGTCCCACGCTGCTGACATGACGACACCAGCCGGGTGGGTCCGTGATCGGACCTCACCCGGCTGTTGCGGGTAGGCCTACCGCGCTCTTACTCCGCATCTTCCGGGGGCTCGGCACCGCAGACAGCCGTGCGAAAACCCGTCAGTACACGTACACCACGGCGTTGTTCCCGCCGGTGCAGGTGACCAATCGGTTCTGCTCCGAGCAGGTCATGGTGTACGTCTGTCCGGTGATCGGGCTGGCGGCGACCACCGACGCGGGCGCGCTACCCCGTCCACCGGCAGCCTCCGCGTAGGCCTTTCGCACCTCCTCGGCGAACTCGCAGCTGGTTATCTCGGTGCCTGCGGCGGCATTGGCGAACGCGACGGTCACCGGTGGCGCCTGACCGCAGGGGCGTGCGCCCGGTGGTAGCGCTATCGGTGCCGGTGTGGCCGACGTGGTCGCCGTCCTGGACGGCCCCGTCGCAGAACCGGTGCGCGGCGCCGACGAGGTGACCGCGGCGCCGGTGGTCCTTGCGGTGGTCGATTCCGAATCGTCGGATCCGAACATCTGTAGCCCCACCACAGCGCCGACGGCGATGATCGCGACGACCAGCACGCCGATCAGGATGGGCAGCGCGACCGAACGGCGGCGGCCCTGGGAGGCGTAGGGATCGTGAGCGTAGGGATCGGACGCGTACGGGTCGGGCGGGTACCCACCAGGCGGGGCCACGGCGTAACCGCCCTGGTCGACTGCGTAATCGTTGCCGTAACCGGCGGGATGGGGATCGGGCGTCGCGCCGTACCCGGCGGCGGGGTCGCCGTATGGATTCGGCGGGGGGGCACTGTAACCGGCGGGCTGAGGGTAGCCGGGTGAGGAGGCGTAGCCGGATGCGGACCCAGGAGGTTCTGCTGGTGCACCGTATATCCGGGTCGCCTGACCATCCGGATATACGGCTGCCGAACCGCCGTCGGGAGTGCGATCGTCGCCATCGGGTCGGCCGTCGACTCCGCTCGCGCCGTAGAACCGCGTCTCCTGATCAGCGGGGTAGCCACTGTCTCCGCCGGGATACCGGGCGGTCGGCGCGGATTCGGCGGCACCGTAGACGCGCGTCGCGTCGCCGGCAGGATATGCAGCCTGGTCCGGATAGTCACCCGCATCAGGTCGCGCGGCTGGGTCAACGGCGGGATGCAACTGCGCGCCCTCGTACAGATGGGCGTCCGGGAAGGTGCGCACCTGCGGCACGGGCCCGGTGCCAGGCGCGCCCGCGGGACGCACCGGAATCTCCTTGCTGGGCAAGGTGAACTGGGTTTCGGTCAGGCTGACCTCGGTCGGTCCACTCGGGCGGATGACCGGCAAGGACAGCTCACCGGTCGACTCCGGCGTCACCGCGCTCATCTCGCCGGTTCGCGAAGGGTCCGGCGGGCGAACGACCAATCGCGCGAACCCGCCGGTCGCGGGCGCCGAACCGGAGGCAGCCGAACCCGCGGCGGCAGGCCCGGCCGCCGCGGGTAGCGCGGCCCGCGCGGCGCGTGCCAATTCCGCCGCCGTCGGATACCGGTCTTTCGGATCCTTGGCCATACCGCGCGCGATGACCGCGTCCAAGGCGGCGGGAATGCCGGCACGCTGCACGCTCGGGCGCGGCGGTGGTTCGGCCAGGTGCGATCGGATCAGCACACTCATACTCGCCGCGGGGAACGGTGAGGCTCCCGTGAGGCATTCGTGCAGGACACAGGCCAGCGAGTAGATGTCGGCGCGGCCGGTCACCGGCCCGATATCGAAGCGTTCCGGCGCCATGTAGGTATAGGAGCCGATGGCGACGCCGACCATGGTGATGGCGCTGTCACCCTCGGTGTGGGCGATACCGAAATCGGCGAGGTAGGCGAAGTCCGCCTCGGTGACCAGGATGTTGGCCGGTTTGACGTCGCGGTGCACGAGCCCGTCTGCGTGCGCGGCGTCCAGGGCCGCGGCGATCTGCTCGATGATCGAGACGGCGCGGTGCGGGTTCAGCGCGCCGCTGGTCTGCAGGATGGTGCGCAGGTCAGAGCCCGGCACCAGCCGCATATCGATGAACAGCCTGCCGTCGATCACGCCCCAGTCGTGGATCGGGATGATATGCGGCTCGGCCAGCCGCGCCGCCGTCTGCGATTCACGCCGGAACCGGACCTGATACTCCGGATCCTGGGCCAGCTCGTCGGAGAGCAGCTTGACCGCGACTACTCGGTCCTTGACCGTGTCGTAGGCCTCGTAGACCTCACCCATACCCCCCTTGCCCAGCAACGACCGCAACTCGTACGGTCCGAACCGTCTACCCACTTCGGACCCAGGTGCCACCACCGGTGTCAATCCTCCACTCCCGGGCGGTGGTCGCTGTCGCCTCCGACCGCGCGGCCGGAGACCGTAACCTGCCCGTCAAACAGTGGATTGTCCTGGTGAGACCACCCCGTGGTCAAACGCGAACACGATCGCGGCAGCCCGGTCACGCAGATCCAGCTTGCCGAATATATGCCCGACATGGCTTTTCACTGTCACCTCGGAGATGCCGAGTTCACGCGCTATTTCCGCATTGACCCGGCCTCGCCCGATCAGCTCGAGCACCTCGTACTCGCGGGCCGTCAGCTCGGCCAGCCTGGCGTCCGCCGGCGCCGCGGGGCGCACCGTGCGGTAGGCCGACAACACCCGGCCGGTCACCGCAGGGTCGAGCCAGGCGCCGCCGGTGGCCACCGTGCGCACGGCGCGGATGAGATCTTCGGCCGGAGAGTCCTTGAGGATGAAACCGGCCGCGCCCGCGCGCAGCGCACCCGAGAGCAGCTGATCGTCGTCGAAGGTGGTGAGTACCAGCACCGGGGGCGCGTCGGGGCGGGCGCGCACCAACCGGGTGGCGTCGATTCCGCCGACCCGTTTCATCCGCAGATCCATCAGGATCACATCGGGGCGCCCGGCCGCGAGCGCGGACACCACCTCGTCGCCGTCGGCGCATTCGGTGATGACGAATCCGTCCCGGCGGCGCAGAATGCGGCGCAGTCCGCCGCGTACCAACTCCTGGTCGTCGACCACGAGCACCGCCGTCGTGGTCTCCGTTGCCGCAGAGGTCACCCGTTCTCCTGTCTGATCACACCCGGGCCGAACGCCACATCACGCCCCGGCGGCCCGGCCCGCTCCATGCGGACCGGAAGTCCGGCGGCCAACCATTCGCACATCGCGCCGTTCCGTGTCGGGGTGTGCGGGAATCGCACCTGGACCGCCCATCCATCGCCGTCACGGCCTGCGGTCATGCGGCCGCCGAGCAGTTCGGCCCGTTGCCGCATTCCGGTCAGGCCCATTCCTGCGCCCAACTGCGTGAGCGAGCCCGCGGGCAGTGTGTTGGCCACCAGCAGGGTGACCGTGGCTGGATCGACCGTCAGCTGGAATCGCACCGTCGCACCGGGGGCGTGCTTGGCGACATTGGCCAGCGACTCCTGCCCGATGCGGTAGAGCGCGAGCCCCACCGCGGCGGAAACTGCGTCGAGGTCGCCGGTGATCTCGGCGTCGATCGGCAGCCCGGCCCGCGCGAAATCGTCGACCAATGCGGCGATGTCCTCGGCGCTCGGTTCGGCCAGGTGCTTCGTCGGCCCGGCGTCCAGCAGTCCGACAGTGCGCCGGATGTCGGCCATTGCCTGTCTGCCGAGACGTTCGGCGTCGGTGAGCGCATCGACCGCCTCGTCGACGTCGCGGTCGGTTTGCAGGGAGTGCCGCGCGGCGGTGAGATGCAGCAGCGTGACGCTGAGTGAATGTGCGATGACATCGTGGACCTCGCGTGCGATCCGCCTGCGTTCCTCGGCGGCTGCCTGCGCGGCACGGATGCCCTGGTATTCGCGTTCCTGATAGAGGAATCGGCGCTGCGACTGGAGCATCACGCCGACCATCCAGCCGAGCAGGATGCCGAGGGAGTACATCGGCAGTCCTTCGAGCGGCTGCGGGTCCTCGTCCCAATTCACCCGGCCGAAGAGGTCGTAGGCGAAGAGAAGTCCGATCGCGAGCGCGGCGTATGGCGCGCTCACCCGTTTGGAAGAGATCGCGGCGACCTCACCTACCGAGATGACGAGCACGAACGGCGCGATATCGGTGGGCACGGGTTGGACGAGGTACAGCGCGGTCGCCGCCAGCGCAGTGCCGCCGAGTTGCAGTGGCGACGGCACGATGCCGAGGAAGGCGAACAGGGGCAGCGAGATGAACAGCAGGATCAGCGCCAGCAGCGGCAGCACAGAGGGGAAATACTCGTGCCGCTGCACGCACGCGGCGATACCGATGGCCAGGAAGGCCAGATCGGAACTGATGACCACCGCGGGCGGATAGTCGAATGGCAACTCGTCGATATTGCGGCGGAACACCGCCCGCGGGCTGCGCGCGAAGGCCATGATCCGGTCGCGGATTCGCCCGCTCTCCCGGAACGGCACCACCTCGCCGGCAAAGCCCGGCGGTGGTGTGACGCTGCTCGCACTCATCCTGTCAGGATATTCGCCCGGCCACCCCCGGTACATCGTCCCGGAAACGGGGCCCGCCTCCGCCCACGGTAGGAGACAGATTCTCGTCTCTGGCACGACGACAACGACGTCACTGCGTTTGTAGCGTGAAATCCACGCTCTCGAGTGGCGTGGACCACCCGCACCGGCCCCTCAGAAGGCCCAGCTCACGAAAGGCCAGAAGCCATGACCTGGGAAGACCAGCACACCCGCACCGACATCATGCACACCGTGCTCGCCCGTGCGGCGGCCGACCCGAGCCGCCCCGATCTGTTCGACGGCCTACCCGGCCTCGACCGCCTCTTCGGCGGCCCGGCCGGACTGCTGCTGGCTTTGCGCAACCGGTGGAATCGCCACCTGGAGGCCAAGCTGGACGGGGCCTTCGACCGCGGGCAGTCGACGGTCGAGGCATACCTCGAACTGTGCGCGGAGCAGCCCGAACTGCACGCGCTGCTCGAGGGGCCGAATCGACGCCACCCGAGCGCGCCCGCGGCGATGGCACGGTAGCGTCGCACCGGCCGATCACGGATGTGCGAACAGAAGACGCACGTACCCAACGGAATACACGCTAGAGAGAGGGTGGGGAACGCGATGACGCAACCAGCCGTGCTGGAACTGTCGAACGTCAACAAGGAGTATCTCGTCGGTGACCAGGTGGTACGCGCCCTCGACGGGATCAGCCTGAACATCGCCGCCGGGGAGTTCACCTCGATCATCGGGCCTTCCGGCTCGGGCAAGAGCACCCTGCTGCATCTGCTCGGTGCGCTCGACAGCCCCGATTCGGGCTCGATCCGCTTCCAGGGCGAGGAGATCGGCAGCCTGGACGAGGAGCGTCAGTCCGAATTCCGCAGGCATCGCGTGGGTTTCGTTTTTCAGTTCTTCAACCTACTACCGACGCTGTCGGCCTGGGAGAACGTCGCCATTCCGAAGTTGCTCGACGGCACCGGATTACGCAAAGCCAAGCCGCGCGCGCTGGAACTACTGGAGCGGGTCGGGTTGTCGGAGCGCGCCGAGCACCGGCCCGCGGAACTGTCCGGCGGTCAGATGCAGCGCGTGGCGGTCGCGCGCTCGCTGATCATGGATCCGCCGCTGATCCTGGCCGACGAGCCCACCGGCAACCTCGATTCCAAGACCGGTGCCTCCATCCTCGAGCTGCTCGGCGACGTCGCCGGTGCGGGCAACTCGGTGGTGATGGTGACACACGATATGGGCGCGGTGCGCTACTGCGACCGGGTGATCACCCTGCGTGACGGCACGATCGGCTCCGACGAGCGCGCCGAGCGGACGGTCAACGCATGATCAGTGCCGCCTGGGATCGGCTACGGCTGTTCAATATCGGCGAGCTACTCGCCCACCGTGGCCGCACCCTGATGTCACTGACGGTCATGGGAGTGTCGGCCGGCCTGCTGGTGTCGGTGCTCAGCATCTCCGGCTCGGTGACCGGTTCGGTCGACCAGCTGACCCGCGGACTCGGCGGCGACGCCGTCCTCGAGATCACCGGTGTCACCGACGCGGGCTTCGAACAGGAACTACTGGCACCGATCGCCACCACACCGGGGGTCGATCGGGCAGTACCGATGATGCGCGCGCAGATCGGCACCGGCGACGATCGGGCCATGCTGATCGGCTCCGACGCCTCGGTCGCCGCACTCGGTAGCGAATTGGCCGGTCCGATGAGCGCCCAAGCGGCCAAACTGCTTTCGGTCCCCAACGGTGTCCTGGTCGGCTCCGGAATCGGCCGCTCCGAAGGTGAGCAATTCCGGTTGGGATCGGTCGAGGTCACCGTCGCGGGTGTGCTCGACGCCGAGACCTCCAGCAAACTCAATTCCGGCCATATCGTGGCCGCTCCGCTGCCCCTCGTACAGAAGATCACCGACCGGGCAGGCCGGCTGGATTCGGTGCAGATCCTCGCCGCACCGAACACCGATATCGGTGCGCTCAGGCAGGCGTTGACCGATGCCGTCGACGGCCGCGCCGTGGTCGCCGATCCCGGATTGCGCACCGCACAGGCCGGTGGCGCGGTCATGATCGTGCGGTATTCGACGCTGATGGCCTCGGCGGCAGCATTGATCGTGTCGGCGTTCCTGATCTACAACGCCATGAGTATGGCGGTGGCGCAACGCAGGCCCACCCTGTCGTTGCTGCGCGCCATCGGTGGCAAACGCGGTCCGATGGTCCGCGATCTGCTGGTGGAGGCGGCGCTACTCGGATTGTTCGGCGGCGCTGTCGGCGCCGTCGTCGGCATTTTCATGGGCCGTTTCTCCATCGAGCAGCTGCCCGCCGCCATCGTGCAATCGGTGGAGGCGCGCACCGAATACATGGTGCCCGGCTACGCGGTGCCGCTGGCGATCGCGGCGTGCGTGCTGGCCAGTGTCGCGGCCGCGAGTATCGCCGCACGTCAGGTGTACAAGGTGCAGCCGATCGAGGCGCTGGTGCCGATCGGGGTCGGGCGCAGCGACACCGCGAGCCCGGTGTTGCGCTGGAGCGCCGCCGTCCTCGGTGTGGTGCTGGCCGTCGCGGCGGTGATCATCGCGCGGACCGATCTCGGGCGCTACTCGTTGGCCGCCATCTCGATATCGTTCGCGGCGGCGGTGGTACTGTGTTTCGCCGCGACCGGGCCGATCGTGCGTGCGGCAGCGGCGGTGTCACGCTGGTTCGGCGCACCCGGCGCATTGGGGGCGACCACGCTCGAGCGTGCGCCGCGCCGGGTGTGGGCGACGATGATGACGGTGATGATCGGCGTCGCGGCCACTGTTGCGATGGGTGGGGCCTCGAGCAATATGGTCGACTCTGCGACAGCCTCGTTCGAGGACCTCGGCGACACCGACCTCTACGTGAGCCCGGTGTCGATGGAGCAGTTCCCGACCGGTCCGCTATTGCCGGAGGGCCTGGTGGACAAGATCGCGGCGCTGCCCGAGGTCGAACAGGCCCGCCCCGGGCAGATGGCGTTCGCGACCCTCGGCACCGGACGGGTGATGTTGCAGGGATATCCCTCCGACGTCGTCACCGAGGTTCAGGGCTCGATCAGCCCGGAAAGCGCCGCACAGATGGGCTCCGGTGCGGGCGTGGTGCTCTCGCGTGATGTCTCGCGCTCGCTGGGCGCCGACGTCGGAGACGAGTTGACGCTGCCGACGCCGACCGGCGACCACACCGTGCGGGTGGTGCAGGTGATCCCGTACTTCTCGGTCATCTCGGGCATCGTCGTGATGGACATTTCGCGGCTGCACGAGTGGTACCAGCGGCCAGGAGAAACGATCATCGGCATCGGTCTGAAACCGGGCGTGGATCCCGTGGCGGCGAAGGCCGCGATCCGAGAGCTGGCCGGGCCCGAGTTGAGTGTCCAGACCGGTGCGGAAGCGGTGGCGGCGATCTCGGCCAGCTTGCGTCAGGGCACCTCGATGAGCAACGCCATCCTGTGGATCGTGGTGCTGGTGGCCACCATCGCATTGTTGAACACCCTGATGCTGTCGGTGCTGGACCGGCGCCGGGAACTCGGGGTCCTGCGCGCCATGGGCACCGGACGCAAGTTCCTGCTGCGCTCGGTGCTGGCCGAAGCCGCAGGCATCGGTATCACGGGTGCCGTGATCGGTTTGGCCGTCGGCATCGTGGTTCAGTATCTGTCCACCACCGCCATCGGCCACGCCATGACCATCGACATCGTGTGGCAGCCGAGCCCGCTGCTGCTGGCCTATGGCACGATCGCACTGCTACTGGCCTTGCTCGGCTCGATCCCGCCTGCCCTGCGCGCGGCGCGGATGCCGATCGTCGAGGCACTGGCAGTCGACTGATTCGGTACGAAACCGGCCCGGTGCGCAGCATTGCGCACCGGGCCGGCTCCTGTGCGGCACCCGTTTCGACGGGCTGGTGTGTGGAGGGGCTGGGGATCTCACCGGCGCGCTTACAGCGGCGCGTCGGCCCACCATTGCATGACCGCGTTCTCGCCGGACAGGCTGCCGAACTCGTCGGCGATCGGACCCGCGTAGCCCACGGTGAGCAGGGCGTTCGCGCGGATGGGGTCACCGCCACCGAAGCCGACGACCAGGTGCGTGGTGACGAGCGGACCTGGCGGTTCGGGCTCGATCCAGTGGTAGGCGGTATACGGCGCGCCGCTTTTCGCACCGGTGCTGCGGGAACTGGGCGGGAGCTCGCCGAGCACGGCACGCGCGTCGTCGGCGTTGTCGTACACCACGATCGTGTAGCTCATATGCGCATCGGATTCGGTCCGCCGACGGCATTCCCACACCGTCTGCCAGGGCCGCGACGACAGGGCCTCGTCCTCGATCCGCACCTGATCGTCGGGCTCGTAGGCCGTGCACATCGCGCCCTGGTAGCCCTGGCCACTGTCGGCGGTGCCCTGCGGCAGCAGGCTCGGGAAGATCCGCCTGCTGCGCTCCACCGGATCTTCCTGCGGGGTGATGTCTTTCGCCGGGGTGAAGGTCGATACGGCCGAATCCGATTCGCCGCCTTCGTCGTCGTCGCCGCCCACGATCACCACGACGGCGAGCACCAGCAGGACCACGAGTAGCCCGGCGACCGCGAGGATCGCGATCAACACCGGGCTTGCGCCACGCTTCACCGGGAAGCGTTGCGCAAAACCTTGGTTCGGCGGGTACAGGGGCGGACCGCCGTAGCCCGGTCCGCCGTTGGCTGCGGGCTGGGGATGCCCGGACTGCGGGGCCATCGGTTGCCTACCGAGGGCGGCCGCATTCCCGGCCGGTGCGCCACCTGCGGGGCCCACCTGCGCCGGCTCGCCTGTGATGCGCAGCGAAGACCCACCCTGACCGGTGTGCTCTGTCTCGGTAATCGGATGGTCGGCGGCCTCATCGACGCCATGGGCACCGCCGGCAGTACCAGCGGTACCAGCCGGAACTGCTGGTGCCGGTTCATCTTTGATGAGAATCGACGACCCACCCTCGGCACCCGCGTGCGCGGTCACGGCGGTGGGATACTCACCCACCTCGGAGCCGGTCGCACCGCCTGCACCGCCGCCGGGACTTGCCCCTGCACCAGCGGGATCGTTCCCGGTTGGTCCGCCATCGGATCCGGCGCTCGGCGGCACAGCCGGGGGAACAACCGGCCGGGCGGGATGCCCCGGCGGTACAGCCTGCGGATACTGCGGCATCGGCGCACCGACGGGTACCGCCCCGGCCGGAGGGGCAGCCGGGAATACGGGGGCAGCGGGCGTACCGTAGCCCGCCGGTGGCGCGCCGCGGGCCGGCACCGGCTGATACCCCGGATTGCCCAGCGCGTGGCGCGCGGCGGCGGCGAATTCGGCGCAGGTGGTGAAGCGTTGGGCGGGATGTTTGGCCATGGCGACCGACAGCACCGCGTCCAGGGCAGGCGGCAGCCCGGTTCGTTTGACCGCGAGCGGTGGGGCCGCCAATTGCAGATTGCCGTGGATGATGTCGGCCGGGTTCGGCGAGTCGAACGGCGCCATGCCCGTGAGCAGCCAGTACAGCGTGCACGCCAGCGAATACTGGTCGGACCGATGGTCGAGCGCGGAGCCGGTCATCTGCTCCGGCGAGGCGAAGGCGAGGGTCGCGGTGAACATGCCCTGCTGGGTGAGCTGAGTGGTTTCCGCACGCAACCGGGCCAGACCGAAATCGGTGAGGAACACCCGTTCACCGTGCCCGGCCGCGGAGCGCGCCAGCAAGATGTTGGCGGGCTTCACATCTCGGTGCAGTACGCCGATGCCGTGCGCGTAGTCCAGCGCCTCGGCCACCCCTTCGATGATCTGCACCGCACGCTCGGGCGGCAGGGTCAGTGCATTCACCGATGACGCGTCGGCGCCGTCGATGTACTGCATGCTGATCCACTGCTGGTCGGCCTCGGTGCCGCGGTCGTAGACGGCGACGATGCTCGGGTGGTCCAGCTGCGCGGCCAAGTCGGCCTCACGTTCGAAACGCGCGCGCACCGACGCGTCGGCGAACAGATCCCGGTTCAGCAGTTTGAGCGCGGTCTGCTTGTCCAGCCGGGGATGACGGGCCAGATAGACCGATCCCATACCCCCCTGGCCGAGCAGTCGCTCGATGGTGAACCCGGCGAAAACGTCACCGCTGTTGAGCAACGCGACCCCCTTCCGGTGACAGACGGTTCCGTGAGCCTACCGGGCACCGGGGCGGATAATTCCCGTGGATCAGCGGGGCCCGATCGCGGCTGATCCTGGCCCTGCGTGGTGATGGTTCGCAACCGCCTCCGGGCCCGATCGGATCAGCCGGGGGTGACCAGTCCCGATTCATAGGCAAGCACCACCGCCTGTGCCCGGTCACGCAGATCGAGTTTGGCGAACACCTTCGATACGTGCGTCTTCACCGTCTGCTCGGCGACGAAGAGGGCCCCGGCGATCTCGGTATTGGACATGCCCTTGGCGATCAGCTCGAGCACCTCGCGCTCACGCGGGGTCAGCCCCGCCAGCGCGGGTGCGGGTTTGGCACGGGAGACGGCGCGCCTGCTGGTGACATCGGCGATGAGGCGGCGGGTGACCGTCGGCGCGAGTAGGGCCTGACCATCGGCCACCACCCGCACCGCGCGGACCAGCTCCTCCGCGGGCGCGTCCTTGAGCAGGAATCCGCTGGCGCCGATGCTCAGCGCCTCGTAGACGTAGTCGTCGATATCGAAGGTGGTCAGCATCAGCACCCGCACCGGCGGATCGAACCCGGCTGCGAGAATCGCGCGAGCCGCGTCGAGACCGTTCATCTCGGGCATGCGCACATCCATCAGCACCACGTCGGGCCGCAGCCGCTTGGCCTCCGCCACCGCGACCTTCCCGTCGGGCGCGTCACCGATCACACTGATATCGGGTTGCGCGGCGAGCAGGGCGCCGAACCCCTGGCGCACCATCGCCTGGTCGTCGGCGATCAGAACCGTTATAGCCACGCGCCCACCCTAATTCCCGCACGCGGGATTCCCACGCGCGAGCCGGTGTCACCTGTGGGGATCTCGACTCGCCTTCCACCGAACACGCGTCGAGATCAACCGGCCGCGGGGATGCCGCCCAACTCCACCGCACCGAGCGCCCCGCCCGCGACCAGTGGCAGCCGGGCACGCACCTCGAAGCCGCCATCGGCGCGCGGACCTGCGGTCAGTTCCCCACTGGCGGCCAGCGCCCTTGCGCGCATTCCGGTGATGCCGTGCCCGCCGTTGCCGACCGGACGCGCCGGGGTGGCGCTGGGATCGTTGGTGACCACGATCTCCACGTCGGCCGCGACCGTGATCTGGACGTGGACGGGTGCGCCGGGTGCGTGCCTGGATGCGTTGGACAGCGATTCCTGCACGATCCGGTACAGCGCGAGGCCGGTGGCGTCCGAGACCGCCGACAGCAGGCCGTCGATATTCCAGTCGATCGTGACACCGGCACGGCTCGCACCGATGAACAGGGCCTCGACATCGGCGGCGGTGGGCTGCGGTGCGTGCTCGGGCAGCTGGCCGTCACTGCGCAACACCCCGAGCATCCCGCGGATTTCGTTGAGGGCCTCGCGGGCCGTGGCGCCGATCGATTCGAACTCCTCGCGCGCGGCAGGCGTGACGCCCTCGACCCGGTACGGCGCGGTCTGGGCCTGGACCACCACCAGCGACATATGGTGGGCCACCACATCGTGCAGGTCACGCGCGATACGAGCCTTCTCCTCCAGGATCGCGCGCCGGGCGCGTTCCAGCTCGTTGGCCTCCTCCTGCTGGGTCAGCAGTTTGCGCGACTGCACCAGCCACCGGATCAGCAGCGCGAACAGCACGATCGCACCGAAGGACACCGGCCACGCCCACAACGACTCGGCGAAGCCCCCATCGCCTGCCATGGTGGTGCCGAGCAGCAGCGAGGTCGCGCCCCACACCACCGCGATCATCGGCACCGAGGCGCGCAATGCCACCGCGAACAACAGCACGTGTAGGGCGATGATGTGCACGACCTGGAACGGGATGTCGTTGCCTGGCTGATGCGGGATGGCCAGCGCGATCACCAGCGCCGAACCCGCCGAGATCGCCCAGCCGAGGGAAGGGTTGATCCGGACCAGCAACACTGGGAAGGCCGCGAGCGCGGCGAGGAACGGCTCGACCGCGCCGGGTACGTCATGAGTGAGGTGCAGCGTCGGCCAGGCCACCGTGAACAGCACCAGCGCCGAGAACACCGTGAACAGGTCGAACCACATCCGCCCGTTCAGCTGCCGCAGCCATGCTCTGCGCCTCGCGGCGGGGGTGCTGAGGTCGGTCGTCGCGACAGTCTGGTCCGTCATAGCTACGACACTAGGAACTCCGGCCCCGACCGGCCTCATACTCCCGGGTGAATTCCGACCCCCTACCCCGGTGGCAGGGCTTGGCGGCGCTCCCCCGCCGGCACGGGACCCGAACCGCTCCGCGGCGGGACGCCCGGGTAGACCGCCCATTCCTAGCGTCGATGATCATGAGCACACCGACCAGCGCCCGTCGCGGTTTCCGCCTGTCGATGCCGGGCGACCACGCCCATCCGGGCGAAGCCACCCGGCCGCGCACAGGCCGCGTCGCCGCCTTGACCGCCGCCGCGTTGACGACCATGGCGGCGACCGTCATGCTGGCACCCGCTACCCAGGCAGCCGTTCTCGCGCCTGCCCCCGAAAACACCTCGGCCGCCGATGCGGTGGCCGCGCTGACCTCCGGCGAGCCCGGTTCCGCCGCGGCTGTGCCGGGCGATTTCACCGACGTGATGGGCTACCGCCCGGCTGTCGTCGACGGTCTGCTGGTCAACCCGCACGGTGACTGCTCGTCGCCGGTACCGCTGCCCGCCGAGTTCGACACCGCTTGCAAGGCACATGATCTCGGCTACGACCTGCTGCGCTATGCGGATCGGCAGGGCGCCCCGCTCGGCCCGTGGGCCCGTCAGGCACTCGACCGGACCCTCGGCGACCGGATGAGCCTGGCCTGCGACGCGCGCACCGACTCGTTCGACCGCGGCCGGTGCCACCTCATGGCGGCCGTCGCCGACACCGTCGTCGACCTGAATTCCCGCCGCCAGGACTACGGGGTACCGGTCACCGAGTCGTTTCTCGGTGCGGGGGTGGCGGATTCAGCTGTGCGCCCGTGGTTGATCGGTGGGACCGCGGTCGCGGTGACGGTACTCACCGGTGCGGTCGTCGTCACCCGTGGGCGTCGCGGGCCCGCACGCGTCCGGCCGGCTGGTCAGCCGCGGTGGTCGGCCACCGCCGTACCGGCGACCTGACGACGTGCTGTCGACGCGCCAGGCCACCAGCGCCGGCCCCACCTCTTGACACCCCCTCCGGCATAGCGAGGTTGCACACCATGAGCGATCCCACGACCATCAACGGTCGAGATACCGACCACCCCGCCCTGATGGCTTGCCCGGCGACCCGGCAGAAGCCCGCTCCCACCATGCGGATGCCCGGTCACGCACCTACCGACGTCGGCGTCCGTCTTCGCGATCCCGACGAGTGGCGCGAGCACGCGCTCGCCGAGGGGCCGATGCGCGACTCGAATGACGCTGTCGTGCATCAGAACTCCCTTGTGCTGCTGGGTAGGCCGTCCGCCCGAACCCGACACTCCCGCCCAGATGCAGGCAGGCACCGTCGCGATCGCTCTCAACGTGCGCGGGTCCTGGCCGGACGGCTCAGGGAATCGGTCCTCGCCCCACAGGCCGGTACGACGGTTGCGATCGGCATCGGCGTGCTGATGTCACTGGCCCCCGGCCTGTTGCCGCGCACGCCGATGGCGCAGGCGGTGCTGACAGGGCTGCTGGTGGCGGCGATGCTCGCAATCGCCGGGGTGGCGCGGTTTGTCGTGCGACGGTGCGGGATCGGATGGAACCGCCCGAATTGGCGCGCGCCCGTGCTCGCAGTGACGGCACTGCTGATGGTGGGCGCTGCTGTTCACGCAGGCCACTGGCAGAACACACTGCGCGCAGCGATGGGCACGGCGCCCATCGGGCCGGGCTACTGGCTGCGGTGCGGGATCGGGGCAGTGGTGATCGCCGGAGTGCTCTACGGCGTTGCACGTGGGATCGGCTGGGTGGTGCGAGCTCTCGGACGAACGCGCGCCATCGCGGCCGGCGTGGTGGTGGCGGCGGTGCTGGGTTTCGTCGGTGTGCCCTCTGCCGTCGACTGGCGACGCGGCGCCTACGCCACCGCCAATGCCGTTATAGACCCCTCGGTGGTGCGGCCGGTCTCCGCGACGCGATCGGGAAGCGAGGATTCGGCGGTGAGCTGGCCCTCCCTGGGTGCGGAGGGCAGACGTTTCGTCTCCGGCGCACCGCGAGGGCCGGTGCGTGTCTATGTCGGGCTGGCATCGGCGCCCGATCTGGAAACCCGGGTCGCCCTTGCCGTTCAGGAGCTGGAGCGGTCCGGCGGGTTGCAGCGTTCGCACGTCGTGATCGCGGTGCCCACCGGTTCGGGCTGGATCGACGGCAACGCGATCCGCGGGCTCGACCAACGCTTCGGCGGCGACGTCGCGCTGGTCGGTCTGCAGTACTCCTACGCACCGAGCTGGGTGACGTTCGTCTTCGGTCGTGAGGCCGCCGTCGCCTCGGCACGCGCCCTGTTCACCGCCGTCGAGCAGCGCATCGCCACCCTCGAGGTGAGGCCGAAGCTGCATGTCTACGGGCAGAGTCTCGGCGCCCTCGGTGGCAGCGCCATCTTCACCGACGACGCCGACCAGGACCGTCGGACCTGTTCGGTGCTGTGGGCCGGACCGCCCGCGGGCGAGGTCCACCGCGCCGGTGCGACCGTGCTGGCCAATACCTCCGATCCCGTGGTGCATTGGTCGCCGTCGCTGCTGTGGCGCGCGCCGGATCTGCGCGGCGCGCGGGCCGACGCCCCGATCCCCCGCTGGCTGCCCGTCGTCGGCTTCGTGCAGGCGACCGCCGATCTGCTCGGCGCCCTGGACGCGCCACCCGGACACGGTCACCGCTACGGCGCGGACCAGGGCACTGCCCTGCCCGACTGCTGACCTCAGGGGTTGACCCACAGTGAAACAGGTTCTAGTTTTGGGTGTGTTTGTCGTGGACGGAACAGTCGAAATAGCCGCACCCGCCGACGTCGTGTGGGGTGTGATCACCGGATTCGAACGGTACGGAGAGTGGAATCCGTTCGTGAGCGAATGCCGATCCACCCTCGAGGTCGACGCGCCGATCGACATGGTGGTGCACCTGACCGGGTCGAAACCACGGCGCCAGCGCGAATTCATCCGCAGCCACACTCCCGGCGAGGAGTTCAGCTATTCGATGAAGCCGGTGCCGTTCGGCGCGCTGCACAGCAGGCGCACCCACACCGTCACCGCACTCGGTCCGGACCGCACCCGCTACGAGTCCCATTTCGAACTCGGCGGTTGGCTGAAGCCCGTTGTCGAACTCGCGCTCGGCAAGGCATTGCGGCGTGGATTCACCGGGATGACCGATGGTGTCGCGCGACAAGCCGAGAGCTTGCACGCAGCCTGACGGCAGGTGCGAACCGGTCGCCGACCCGGTCGGTCATCTGCCCCGAGGCGACTGCCAGGCCGGCTGATCCCGCACCGGCCGCTTCAGAGGCGGCCGGCGCGGGTGGCGCGCACTCAGGCGATCGGCCCCCGCGCCGCCTCGTAGGCCGCTCCGACCCGGTACAGCCGATCGTCGGCCAGCGCGGGCGCCATGATCTGCAAGCCGACCGGCATACCGTCGTCCTTGCTCAGCCCCGACGGCACCGACATAGCGGGATGACCGGCCAGGTTGGTGGGCAGGGTGCACAGGTCCGACAGGTACATGGCCAGCGGATCGTCGACCTTCTCGCCCAGCTTCCACGGGGTGAACGGGCTTGTCGGCGACACCAGGACGTCGACCTGCTCGTAGGCGGCATCGAAGTCGCGGGCGATGAGCGTGCGGACCTTGAGCGCCTGGCCGTAGTACTCGTCGTAGTAGCCGGCCGACAGCGCATAGGTGCCGATCATGATGCGGCGCTTGACCTCGGGACCGAATCCCGCGGCACGGGTCGCCGCCATCACCTGCTCGGCACTGTGCGCGCCGTCGTCATCGACACGCAGGCCGTAACGCATGGCGTCGAAGCGCGCCAGGTTCGACGACACCTCGCTCGGCATGACCAGGTAGTAGGAGGCCAGCGCGTACTCGAAGTGCGGGCACGACACCTCGACCACCTCGGCGCCCAGTTCCTTCAGCACCGCGACGGCAGCATCGAACGACTCGAGCACACCGGGCTGGTAGCTGTCGGAATGCAGTTCCTTGACCACACCGATCTTCACCCCGCGCAGGTCACCGCTCGCACCGGCGCGCGCCGCGGCGACCACCGGGGGGACGGGCACATCGCGGGAGGTCGAGTCGCGCGGATCGTGGCCCGCGATCACCTCGTGCAGCAGCGCGGTGTCGAGCACCGTGCGGCCACACGGTCCGCCCTGATCCAGCGACGACGCGCATGCGACGAGGCCGAATCGCGAGACCGTGCCGTAGGTCGGCTTGGTGCCGACGGTCGCCGTCACCGCGGCGGGCTGGCGGATCGAACCGCCGGTGTCGGTGCCGATCGCCAGCGGCGCCTGGTTGGACGCGAGCGCCGCCGCCGAACCACCGCCGGAACCGCCGGGGATGCGGCTGGTGTCCCACGGGTTCTTGGTCGGGCCGTACGCGGAGTTCTCGGTGGACGAACCCATCGCGAACTCGTCCATATTGGTCTTGCCGAGAATCGGGATGCCCGCCTCGCGCAGCCGCGTGGTCAGCGTCGCGTCGTAGGGCGCGACCCAGCCCTCGAGGATCTTGGACGCGCAGGTGGTCGGCATATCGGTCGTGGTGAACACGTCCTTGAGCGCCAACGGAACTCCCGCCAGCGGCGAGGCAGGTGCCTGCCCGGCGTCCAGTGCGGCGTCCACGGCCGCGGCGGCGGCCAGCGCCTGCTCACCGGCGACGTGCAGGAATGCGTTGTATTCGCCGTCGACCTCGGCGATGCGGTCCAGATGCGCCTGGGTGACCTGGGTGGAGGTGACCTCGCGCGCGTGGATCTTGTCTGCCAGCTTCGCCGCTGACAGCGCAGTCAATTCGGTCATTCCGCCTCCCCCAGAATCTGCGGAACCACGAACCGCTGCTCTTCCTCCGCCGGTGCGCCCGAGAGCGCCTCACCTGGGGTGAGGCCGGGCACCACGACGTCGGGTCTGGTGACATTGGTCGCCGGGTTCGGCGAGGCGGTGGCGGGGACGTCCGCGGCCGCGACCTCGGAGATGGTCCGCACGTGGCTGAGGATCGAATCCAGCTGACCGGCGAACTGATCCAGTTCGCCCTCGGTCAGGGCGAGCCTGGACAGCCGGGCGAGGTGTGCGACCTCGTCGCGGGAGATGGCGGGCACCGCGGACCCCTTTCGAAAGTTGCGCGTGGACGGCAGAGGTTGCCTACAGCGAAGACAACTACGCTATACGCAAGCGCACCTAGCCTAGCGATCAGCGTTGGCACTGCTGACCGGGCCCAGGAGATAGCCGGCTGGGAGCGGGAGCAGCCGACGGATGTCGCCGAACGCCGTGCCCGTCCGCGCCGTTCGATACTCCATACGACGCCTGACCGCGACTATGCGCAGAGCGGTCACAGCGCAGCCTTGTTCATGATCAGTTCATCTGCGCGCCAGATGTTATCCACTCGATAGACATGCCGCCATCACCCGAAATGCCCGCGAACCGAGCCGATCCCGCCGACTTTCGACTCGATAACCGTCGCCCGAGGGTGTAAGGATTGCCAGACCGGGTATACGTTCGCCAGGCTCGGCCGCCAAGGAAAGGACAGCACGTGTCTTACCTGCTCCGCGTGCAACTTCCGGATCGCCCGGGAAGCCTCGGTGCACTTGCACTCGCACTCGGCTCCGTGGGCGCCGACATCCTCTCGTTGGATGTCGTGGAACGCGGGGCAGGCTTCGCGGTCGACGATCTCGTTGTCGAGGTGTCGCCAGGGGCGTTGCCCGACACCTTGATCACCGCCGCCGAATCGATCGGTGATGTGGTCGTCGATTCGATCCGGCCCTATTCCGGTGTCCTCGACACCCATCGCGAGCTGGAGTTGATCGACCAGGTCGCCGGCGCACGCGATGACCGATTACAGGTGCTGGTCGACGGCGCGCCAAGGGTGCTGCGCGTCGGCTGGAGCACCGTGCTCGACCTCGGACCGCAGGGCGCCTATCGGGTGGTCGGCAGCCAGAGCGCGCCGGAAACGCAGGCCTCTTCGGTGCCGTGGATGCCCTTGAACAAACCGACCGTGCTCGATCCCGAGGCCGAGTGGGTGCCCGAGATCTGGCGCGATATGGACACCAAACTCGCGGCGGCACCGCTCGGCGATTCCAGCAAGGTGCTGCTGCTGGGGCGCCCTGGCGGACCCGACTTCCGCCCGTCCGAGGTCGCGCGCCTCGGCTACCTGGCGGGGATCGTCGCGACCGTCCTCGGCTGACCAGGCACGACCGGTCAGGAATCGAGTGCCAGCCTCAGCACGGTGAGGCGTTGTCCGTCGTCGGTGTGCCAATCCCGTTCCGGCACCGCGACGAAACCGAACCGGTCGTAGATGCGGCGCGCGTCGACCATCGGCGCCATTGTGGTCAACACCACCGCGCCGAGACCCTCGGCTACGGCCATATCGATCACCGTCCGGACGAGCGTCGTCCCGACACCGAGCCCACGGGCACGCTTGGCGACCGCCAGCATCCGGAACTCCAGCTCGCCGGGGCGCGCGATCTCCGCGTACGGCATATCGGCGCGGGCCACTGTCAACGAGCCGACCACCCGGTCCTCGTGCACCGCCACCAGCACCTGCGCCGACTCGGCGCGGTGCACGGTATCGGCGAGTTCGTGGACGTACGGGTTATCCGCGGGGACGTAGCCCTCACCGACGTACACCTCGACGGTCAGCTCGGTCACCGTCTCGTACTCGGCCGCTCGCACGTCCCGGACGACCAGCTCCGCGTTCACACCCATGCCCGCATCCTGCCATCGCAGGAGGGACCCGCGCCGGGTCAGGCGCCGGGAGCGTCCGTCGCACCCGGGCTGAAGAGCTGCCATTTGTCCGGCTTGCCCGGTGGGTACGCGACGGTGAAGGTGTCGCCGATGGCGGGCCAGTTGTTCACATCCCAGGCAAAACGGCCGTAGACCACGGCGCCCTCGACCATCGGCCCGGTCAGATTGCCGGTGATGGTCACGTACTGCTCACCGGTCAGATCATCCGGACGCGGACTCACCCCGGTGACATACAGCGTGCCCACCTCGGGTTCGGACAACCGGACTCCGCGTCGGCCGCGCATATACAGCGCGATCATCCCGGCAAGGGCGCCGATCATGATCACCAGCATCGCGAATTCCAGCATTACCCCATGCTAGTGCGGGTCGCCTCCGTGGCCGCGCTCAGCGCTGCGCGAGTTCGCTGGTGCCGTGCTCGGTGCGGCGCAGCTGCCACACCGAGGTGCGGGTCCGGTGCGAACGGCCGTTGCCGCGATCGATCAGGGTGCGGTTGTTGGTGGTGAAGATCAGCTGCGCGCCACGGGCGTTGGTTTCCGGATTCTGGAACAGTTGAATGAGCCGATCGGTTTCCTCGGCGGGCAGCTGCGCCCCGATATCGTCGACGGCGAGCACCTTGCCCGCGTCGAGCGCGTCTAGCATCGTCGGCAGCAGCCGCAGCAGCGTGAGGGTGGCGGTGGATTCGTCGCCGATGTGGAACGGATTGTCGATCCCTTCGTGCACCAGCCGCAGCCCGACCCCGCGCCGGGCCACCATCCGCTCGTAGAGGGCATCGCGGGCATTCTTCATGTTGGTCAGCTCGCGGTCGAGCAGCACCGGCGTGACGCCGTTATCGCTGAGCAGCGCCTCCGCATACGCGGGTGAGGACACCGCGCGTTCGGCCTGCTCGGTGAGCCCGGCGATATCGGCGTCCAGTTCGCGCAGGTAGTCGGCGTAGAGGGGATCGTTCTCGGCGATCAGCAGATCGGTGATGCCGAGTTCGGCGGTCCGCAGCAGCATCAGCAGACGGGCAGCGTTCTCGGCCGAACGGGAGATATGCCCGCCCACCAGATGCTCGACCCGCTCGGCCTCGGCAGGTCCGCGCTGCACCTCGAGCATCGATTCGAACCAGCGATAGGCGGGTACAAGCGCCTCGGCGTACATCTGCCCCGCCAGGCTCAGCAGCAGCGAGTTCGGTCGCACCAGCGGCGCCAGCGCCGTGATCCCGTAGCGGGCCGCCTCGAACATCGGCCCGATCTTGATCTGCTCACCGGCCCGCTCGAACACGATCCGCTTGCGCGAACGTGGATGCGCGTACAGCCATTCCGCGACGACGTCGGCATTGTCGAGCTGGAACCCGTAGGTGTACGGGCAGCCCTCGGCCACGAACGATGCCACGAACTCCGTCGGCCGCTCCACGAACCCCAGATGCGGCGAACGCACCGGCCCCGCATACGGATCCCAGCCGGTCACCGAATGCAAGACCGCATCCCGCATCTGCCCCAGCGCGTCGATCAGGCTCGTCTTCCCTGACGCCGCGGGACCGTGTACCGCCGTCACCGGCACCGCCACCGGCCCGGCGCCCCGGGTCAACCGCAACTCCTGCCGTTCGGCCAGCGATCGGTGATTGGTGACCTGAAAACTCCGCAGCATGCGGGTAATCCTTCCCGCTCCGCTCCGTTCCCGCGACACCGGCTCCGGGTGAGCTGTGCTGTGCGCTACCCGCCAGCGGCAGCGGCACCGGCGCGGCGACCGAAGAAGGTGCCGTCTCCGAGGGAGGTCCCGCTGATATAGCCCCAGGAATGCAG
Organism: Nocardia sp. NPDC059180; assembly: GCF_042754945.1. Lineage (NCBI taxonomy): Bacteria > Bacillati > Actinomycetota > Actinomycetes > Mycobacteriales > Nocardiaceae > Nocardia > Nocardia sp. NPDC059180. The sequence goes on along the minus strand of NZ_JBHZBU010000003.1, from coordinate 272,605 downwards.
CCCTGAGGTCGCGCGGCCGGCCGCGAAGAGTCCAGGAATCTGTTCGCCGTCGAGGTCGAGGACGTGGCCGTCGACGCTGGTCCGCAGGCCGCCGATGGTGAATACCTCGGCGCCGCCGCCACTGGTCCCGCCGTCGCCGTACTCGGGCGGGGCCATACCGCGGCGGACATCGATCGCGGCGAACGGTGGGCGCAACGGCCGCAGCCAGCGGGCCGACTTGTGGAAGTAGGGGTCCTCGGCGCGCTCGGCGAAACGGTTGTACTCGCCGACGGTGTTCTGCAACGCGCCTTCGGGCATGCCGATCTCGCGCTCGAGTTCCTGGAGCGTCTCGGCGACGAAATGCGGTTGTACGCCCCAGCGTTCGTCGACGGGCACCTCCTCGTAGGCCTGCTCGTCGAGAATCACCCACACCCGCAGGTTGTGCTTGAACAGGGCGGCCTGTCCGACCAGGCCCGGGTAGACGTCCTCGTTGATGAACCGCTGCCCGACATCGTTGACGATCATTCCGCGCACCATCATGCCCGGCACCAGCGAAATGCCGACCTGACCCGCGGACATGTGCTTGACCGCCGCACCGACCGCCTGCGCGATGACGATGCCGCGGCCGTCGTCGCCGCCGTCGCTGTTGACGCCGAGCCCCACCAGCTGCGGTGCGTGCTGGGCGAGCATCTCGGCGTTGTCGGCGAAGCCGCCGGTGGTGAGGACGACGCCGCGGCGCGCACGATAGGTGACGGTCTGCTGGAAATGCCGGGCCACGACCCCGACCACCCGGTTGCCGTCGACGATCAGGCGCAGCGCGCCGGTGTCGGTGTGCACGTCGATGCCCGTCTTCGCGACGGCTTCACTCAGCACCGCCATGAGCACCTTGCCGCCGAACCCATCGGAGGTGACGCGGTGGCCGCGCGGCGCCGGTGTAGCGATCTCGTGGAACGGATAGGCGTTCTCCCCCATCCACATCAGGCCGTCATCGGTGGGCGGCACCCAGGTCGGCGAATCCCACAGCGACGGCTTGAACGGCACACCATGGCCGACCAGCCACTCGTAGTGCGCGACACTGTCGCGGCTGTAGCGGCCCACCTTCTCCCGGTCGGCGTCGGGCCCGAGTGCGGCGAGCAGGAACTTCTCCATATCCTCGGCGGTGTCGTCGAATCCACACGCCTGCTGAATGGGTGTGCTGCCGCCGAGGTACATCTCGCCGCCCGACAGCGCCGATGATCCGCCACCACCGCTCTGCCGTTCGAGCAGGATCACCTGGGCACCCGCGGCCTCGGCGTCGAGTGCGGCGGCTGCCCCCGCACAGCCGTAACCGACGACCAGGACATCGGTTTCGTAGTCGTAGGCCGCGATATCGGCGGCGTCGATCGGTGTGACGGGTACGCGTGCGCTCATCCGGTTCTCCTGTGCTCGACACTGGATGTGAGTGGCGCGGGTCACAGTAGGGCCGCAGACTCCCGCGGTGGCGACCGCTGCCCGGTGAGCGGGACGCACGCGGTCAGCGGTCGGCTCTGGAGTGGTCGAGATGGCTCCACGGAAGCAGCAGCGAGCTGACGATAACGGTGACGGCGGCGAATCCGATGGCGAAACGGAGACTCGTTGCCGCCGCCAGGACCCCGCCGAAGGCGATGAACAGCGGCTGCGCACATTTAGAGCTGATGGACCAGGCGGTACCGACGCGGGCCATGTGATCGTCGGCGGTGTTGTTCATGCGGAACGTGGTGAACACCGGGTTGAAGATGCCCGCGCAGAACAGCAGCAGGGTTTCGGTGGCGATGATGATGGTCAGGCCCAACAGATTCGGGCCCGCGACCAGCAAGGGTACGAGCCAGCAAGTGCGTAGCGCTCCGAATCCGAGCAGCACCGCACGCTCGCCGATTGCGGTGACGAGCCGGGGTGCGCACAGCGAACCGATCAGCCCGCCCAGGCACGGCACGCCGAGCGACAGACCGTACTGCCATGGCACGAACCCGAGTTCACGCAGCATGAGCAGCGCGAGCAACGGCGTGGTGAGCATGATGGAGCCGCCGAAGACCATGGCGTTCCAGAACAGCCGATGCAGCGCGGGGTGGGCGAAGATGTAGGCCCAACCGCTGCGGATCTCGGTGACCCACTGGCGTTCGGGACGTTCCTGGGGCGGATCCGGCTCGGCAGTGGTGATACTGCGAATGCGGCCGCGAGGCCCGCCATGGCCGCCAGCAGCGATACCTGCAGGTCGGAGGCCCGCAGCTGCAGAATCGCCACCATCGGCAGCGCGCCAGCGCCGAGCGCGCTGCCTATCTGGCTGACGGTGAACGCGCCCCACAACCGGTAGAAGTCCGGTGACAACTGTTCGGCCCGTACGTCAGCCGAACCGGACAGCTGTGTTCGCCGACCGAGTCGTCCCCCCAACCCCGCGTTATTCGGCGGGAGTCTCGAGTTCGGCCGGTACCGGCCGGACCGCGTCGGGGCCCTCTGCCAGCAGGGTGCGGAAACCGTCTTCGTCGAGGATGGGCACGCCGAGTTCCTCGGCCTTGGCGGCCTTGGAACCCGGCGAATCGCCGATCACGACGAAGGCCGTCTTCTTCGACACCGAACCCGCGGCCTTGCCGCCGCGGACGAGGATCGCTTCCTTGGCACCGTCGCGTGAAAAGCCCTCGAGCGAGCCGGTGACGACGATGGACAGACCTTCGAGATTGCGCTCGATGGACTCGTCGCGTTCGTCCTCCATGCGCACACCCGCGGCACGCCATTTGTCGACGATGGCGCGATGCCAGTCGACGGTGAACCATTGGGCGACAGCGACAGCGATGGTCGGCCCGACGCCGTCGGTCGCCGCCAGCTCCTCCCCCGACGCCTCGCTGATGCGCTCCAGACTGCCGAACTCGGCGGCGAGCGCGCGGGCGGCGGTGGGGCCGACGTGGCGGATGGACAGCCCGACGAGCACCCGCCATAGCGGCCGGTCCTTCGCGGCGGCGAGATTGTCGAGCAGCCTGCGGCCGTTGGTGGACAGGGTGCCGTTCTTGTTGACGAACAGCGAGGTGGTGAGCAGGCGCTCCTCGGTGAGGTCGAATAGATCGCCCTCGTCGGTGATGGCACCCGATTTGAGCAGATCGACGGCCGCTTCGTAGCCGAGCGCCTCGATGTCGAAGGCGCCACGTCCGGCCATATGGAACACCCGCTCACGCAGCTGCGCGGCGCAGTATTGCTGGTTCGGACAACGAATGTCGGCGTCGCCCTCCTTTTCGGGCGCGAGTTCGGTGCCGCATTCGGGACAGTGGGTGGGCATGACGAACTCGCGTTCGTCGCCGGTGCGGGCGTCGACGACCGGGCCGAGCACCTCGGGGATCACATCGCCCGCCTTGCGGATGGTGACCGTATCGCCGATCAGCACACCCTTGCGCTGCACCTCCGAGGCATTGTGCAGGGTGGCCATCGCGACGGTGGAGCCGGCGATGGAGATCGGTTCCATCACCGCGAACGGGGTGACGCGGCCGGTGCGCCCGACATTGACCTCGATATTGAGCAGCTTCGTCGTCGCCTCTTCGGGCGGGTACTTGTACGCGATCGCCCAGCGCGGTGCGCGCGAGGTGGACCCGAGGCGGCGCTGCAGCGCCATTTCGTCGACCTTGACGACCAGACCGTCGATTTCGTGCTCGATATCGTGGCGATGCTCGCCCCAGTAGGCCACCCGCTCCAGCACCGCATCGACGCCCTGCACCAGCTTGGTATGCGTGGACACCGGAAGGCCCCACGCGGCCAGCGCAAGGTAGGCCTCGTGCTGCGAGGTGGGCGTATAGCCCTCGATGCGGCCGAAGCCGTGACAGATCATCCGCAACCGGCGCCGCGAGGTGACCGAGGGATCCTTCTGCCGTAGCGAGCCGGCCGCGGTGTTGCGCGGATTCGCGTACGGCGGTTTACCTTCGGCGACGATCGAGGCATTGAGGGTTTCGAAATCCTCCAGCCGGAAATACACCTCGCCGCGCACCTCGAGCAGATCCGGGATCGGATGATCCGGGTGCGGGGTGAGCTCGCCCGGGATGTCGTTGATGGTGCGGGCATTGAGGGTGACGACCTCACCGGTGCGACCGTCGCCGCGGGTGGCGCCGCGCACCAGCTTGCCCTTTTCGTAAACGAGGTTCAGCGCGACACCGTCGATCTTCACCTCGCACAGGTAGTGCAGGCCCGGACCGGTTTCGGCCTCCACCCGCGCGGCCCAGGCACGCAGCTCGTCGAAGTCGAAGGCGTTATCCAGCGACAACATTCGCTCGAGATGGTCGACCGCGGTGAAATCGGTGGCGAAACCGCCGCCGACCAGCTGGGTGGGCGAATCCGGGGTGCGCAGGTCCGGATGCGCCTCCTCCATGGCCAGCAGGCGCTGGAACAGCGTGTCGAACTCCCCGTCCGAGATGATGGGCGAGTCGCGTACGTAGTAGCGGAACTGATGCTCGCGTACCTCGTCGGCCAGCTGCTGCCACTCGTGCCGCTGCTGTGAGTTCGCGGACTCGGCGGCAGATGCGGCGGCCTCGGCCGCGGGAACCGTCTCCTCGGACGCTGACGTGGCGGGGCTTGCGGTGTCACTCACGACTCGAACATTAGTCGAGCCCACCGACAATTCCCGGCACGTTCCCGCACGTCCACGCACTGCCGGCCCCGAGTGGGCGCGGTGGTGCACCTACCCCTCGAACGTGAGCGATTCCGGTTCATCGGCATAGGCGGTCGCGACCTCGGCGGCGAGTTTCAGCGCGCGCCTGGACCACGCGACCGGGGCTGTGGCCAGCCCGCATGCGGGTGATACCGCGATCTGTTCGGCGAGCGTGCGCCGGGGGAAGCCGAGCCGGTCGATGAGCCGTACGCCGGGTTCGGCGATATCGCGCCAGGTGACCAGGGTTGCCGGGGCCGTGGTCGGCACCAAGCCGAGGACTACCTGCTTACCGCTGTCGAGGATCTCGCCGATCGCGTCGAGTTCGGCCGTCCCGATGACCGCCGTATCGAATCCGACAGCAGCCGCGGTGGATCGGCGCAGGAAGTTCAGGGCGGGAGGTGCGGCGCAGGTGTGGATCAGCACCGGAACGTCCTGCGCTGCGATTACCGCGTCGACCACGGCGAGCGCTTCGGGTTCGGGCAGCGCACGTACGGTGTTCAGCACGCTGGCCCCGCGCAGCGATCCGTCCAGCACCGCGGTGAGATCGGGTTCGTCCAATTGCAGCACGACCTCCGCATCGAGGCGTTTACCCACCTCGGCCACGTGCTGGATCAAGCCTTCGGCGAGCGAATCGGACAGATCGCGCAAGGCTCCCGGATCGGTGAGCGCCCGATGCCCGGCCCGCAGTTCGACCTCGGCGGCGAGGGTCAGCGGGCCGACGGCCTGCACCTTCACCACGCGTCCCGACCCCTGCAGACCTGCCGTCTCCCACGCCTCGTCGAGCGCGTCGATATCAGTGCGCAGCAGGTCGCTGGCTCGCCGCGAGACCGCGCCCGGCCGATCGGCCAGCCGGTACCCGCGCGGGGTGGTGTCGAAGCGCAGGTCGACCAGCAGCGCCGACGCCCGCCCGATCATGTCCGCGCCGACACCTCGTGCGGGAAGTTCGACCAGGTGCGGCAGCCCGGGCAGTTCACCGACCGCGATCGCCGCGGCTTCGCGCGGGTCCGTGCCGGGCCAGGATCCGATCGCCGTGGCGACGCCGGACGGCAGGCGCCGGTCCGCCGCTGCGCCGGTCACCATGCGCCGCAAACGTCGCATGCGGTCAGGGACGAGCCGGTCTTCGCGACATGTTTGCTCGGCGGCATCCCGACGGCCCGCCGCGTGGCGACAATACGGCTCACCGAGGCACGCCGGACGGCGCCGTACGTGCGGTGGCCGAGATCGTTCCGCTGCCGATCACCTGATCGCCGGCTGCGTCATCGGGCATATACAGCACTACGGCCTGGCCGCGAGCCACACCGGTCAGCGGCTCACGCAGCTGCACCGTCAGCCCCGAACCCGCGGCCTCCGCGACCGCCGGTGCGGTGCCACCGTGCGCGCGCACCTGCACCACGCAGTCGATCGGGCCGACCGGTGCCGCACCCGAGGTCCAGATCGCGCGTTCCGCCTCGATCGTCCAGACCTGCAGCTCGTCGGCCGAACCCACCCGGACGGTGCCGGAATCGGGGTCGATATCGGTGACGTAGCGCGGCTTGCCGTCGGCAGCGGGGCCGGGCAATCCCAGACCCTTGCGCTGTCCGATGGTGAAACCGTGTACGCCGTCATGGGTGGCGAGTTCGGTGCCGTCGGCGTCTACGACCGCACCCGGCCGGATACCGATCTTGGCGCCGAGGAAAGCGCGCGTGTCACCGGAGGGGATGAAGCAGATGTCGTGGCTGTCGGGCTTGTTCGCCACGGCGAGACCGCGCTCGGCGGCTTCTTCGCGAATCTGCGGCTTCGGCGTGTCCCCGACCGGGAACATAGCGCGCGAAAGCTGCTCGGCGGTCAGCACGGCCAGCACATAGGACTGATCCTTGTCCGCGTCGACGGCACGGCGCAGCACACCGTCGGACAGGCGGGCGTAATGGCCGGTGACCACGGCGTCGAAACCGAGCGCGACAGCGCGATCGGCCAGCGCGGAGAACTTGATCTTCTCGTTACAGCGCAGGCACGGGTTGGGGGTCTCCCCCGCCGCATAGGCCGCGACGAAATCGTCGATGACGTCTTCCTTGAAGCGGTCGGCGAAATCCCAGACATAGAACGGGATGCCGAGTACGTCGGCGGCGCGCCGGGCATCGCCCGCGTCCTCCTTCGAACAGCAACCTCGTGATCCGGTGCGCAGGGTGCCCGGCGTCGCCGACAGTGCGAGATGGACTCCGACCACCTCGTGTCCGGCCTCGACGGCGCGCGCCGCGGCCACCGCCGAATCCACACCACCGCTCATCGCGGCGAGTACCCGCATCAGACACCTCCCTTCGCGCCGGCCAGACCTGCGGCCCTGGCTCGTTCGACCACCTGTGGCAGCACCTCCAGCAGCGCGCCGACATCCGCGCCGGTGGTGGTGTGCCCCAACGAAAAACGCAAGGAGCCGCGCGCCTGCCACGGCTCGACGCCCATCGCGATCAATACATGGCTCGGTGAGGCGACACCCGCGTTACATGCCGAGCCGGTCGAGCATTCGATGCCCGCGGCGTCCAGCAGCATCAACAGCGAATCACCCTCGCAGCCGGAGAAAGTGAAGTGCGCGTTGGCCGACAGCCTGCGCTCGTCGTGCGGGCCGTTCAGCACAGCGTCGGGTACCAGATCCTGGACGCCCGCGATCAATTCATCGCGCAAGTGGGTGAGTTCGACGGTGCGCGTGGGCAGTTCACCGACGGCTTCGTGCATCGCGGCGGCCAGCCCGACAGTGCCCGCCACATCGACAGTGCCCGAGCGCAGGTCGCGCTCGTGACCGCCACCGTGTAGCAGCGGCACGCACGGCACCTGCCTGCCCAGCAGCAATACGCCGATCCCATGCGGGCCACCGACCTTGTGCCCGGCGAAGCTCGCCGCCGACAACCCACTGGCGCCGAAGTCGATCGGCAACTGCCCGGCGGCCTGCACCGCATCGCTGTGCATGGGAACACCGAATTCCTCTGCCACCGCGGCAAGTTCGCTGATCGGCTGAATGGTGCCGACCTCGTTGTTGGCCCACATGACGCTCACCAGCGCGACCTCGTCGGCATGCTCGGCCAGCTCCGCGCGCAGTGCATCGACCGAAACCACGCCCTCTGCGTCGACGGGCAGCCACGTCACCCGGGCGCCCTCATGCTGTTCCAGCCATTCGACGGCATCGACCACGGCGTGATGCTCGACCGCGCTCGCGATGACGCGGGTGCAGCGCGGGTCGGCGTCGCGGCGCGCCCAGTAGATGCCCTTGACGGCGAGGTTGTCGCTTTCGGTACCACCGCCGGTGAAGATCACCTCCGACGGGCGCGCGCCCAGATCGGCAGCGATGGATTCGCGGGCTTCTTCCACCCGGCGCCGCGCCGCGCGACCGGAGCCGTGCAGCGAGGAGGCGTTGCCGACCAGCCTCAGGGCAGCCGTCATCGCCTCGATGGCGGCAGGCAACATCGGAGTGGTCGCCGCGTGATCGAGGTAGACCGTCTTGGGCGCACCGTTGACCGGGCCCGGGAAAGCCGACTTCATGACCAGTAAAGGATAGCCGTCACCGGAACGCGGTTATTCCCGGCCGCTCACCACCGTCTACCGGTGAGTTGGCCCACTGCACGGCCCGCGAACTTTCGACTCAATCATATACCTATTGAATGCGCCGTTGTTTAGCGGTACATTCAACGGCGACAGATGATCGCCGCTGCCGACCGGCTCCAGGTGATCAGGACGCCGGACCGCTCCGGTGCGGCGACAGTATCGAATGAGGTAACTCCGATGAGCCGAAACACTCACCAGCACGGCCGAACCCGACGCACGCTGACCCGGGTCGCCATCGCTTCTGCCCTTGCCCTCGCGCCTGTCACCGCGCTCGCGGTGCCCGCCTTCGCCGCACCCGTTGTCCTCGAGCCCGCCGACGGACTCGACACCGTCAATCGGCCCGGTCATGGACGGCACGGCCACGGCCACGGCCACGGCCGTCACGGCGACTGGAACCGCGGCGGTCATGGCGACTGGAACCGTGGTGGCCACGGCGACTGGAACCGCGGGCGCCACGGCAACGACTGGGATCGTGGCCGCCACGGCAGGCACGACTGGGACCGCGGCCACCACGGTCGCGGCTACTTCCCGATGCCTTCGACCGGCAGCGCTTTCTGAGCCGTTCGGACCAGGCGCGGTTCAGCTACCGCGGCGCGCGGCCTTCCATCGGAGGAACGGTAGGTCTGCTGTCTACACCTTTTCCGGCTGCGCCGACCGGGCGACCGCATCGGCCAGGTGCATCGTCGCCGCAGTGAGGGCGGCGCGGGCACCATCGGTTAGGTCAGGTGTGCGCATCAGTTCCTCGCAGCGGCGGGCCAAGTCGCGGCGGTCTGTGCCCGGGTCCTGGACCGGCTCGAGCACGATCTCGGCGATGATGCCGCGCGAGCGCAGCACCCGCCGGGCGGAGGTGGCGAAGGTGTCGTCACCGACGAAACCCGGTGCGGTGCAGCGTTCGCCGTGCGCGTCGAGGTAACGCAAACGGATCGGCTGTACCGGTGTGCCGGTGTCGACGGCCGCCTGGAACAGTGCGGGACGCAGCTTGCCGTAAGCACGTCCACACCAGGTGGTGCCCTCCGGAAAGGCCGCGACTCGTTCACCGGCGGCGAGGCGTTCGGCGATCTGCGCGACCACGCCGGGCAGCGCCCGCAACCGCTCGCGTTCGATGGGGATGATCCGCATCAGCCTGGCCAGCCCACCGAGCATCGGCCAGTCGATCAGATCGGCCCGCGCGACGAAGCTCAGCGGCTGGACCGCGGCCAGCACCACCACGTCGGACCAGCCGATATGCCCGGCCACGACCAGCACACCGGCACCGGGTGCGCCCAAGCGCGCATCGCGCCCGGCCACCTCGGCCCCGTCGCCACGGTTATCGATCACGCGAAGCTCGATGCCGCAGCTGCGCAGTACTCCACGCGCGTACTCACGCTGCAAGCGCTCCCGGCGACCGGCCGGGGTGAGCACATGCGCGGCCGGATAGCTGGCCAGCAGTCCGGCAAGGCGCAGCCCGCGGCCGACTACTCGGGCCATGCCCGCGGCGTCGGCCGGTTGGACACACCCCGTACTGCACGGGCTGATCGGCATCCAGGAATGCGTGGGCGCGGCGGGCGGCGCGTCGAACACCATCGCGCTCACCGCCCGGCTTCTAATCCGGCGGCGGCGCCCTGCAACCGCTGCAGGTACCTAGTGTTGATGGTGTCGAGGCCGAGCAGGGCGACGAAGTCGGCGACTGCGAAATCCGGGTCGTGGGCGGGCTCACCGCAGATCTCCGCGCCCAGGCGCAGGTAGCCGCGCAGCAGCGGCGGAAGCTTGGGGCGGGCGGGCGCTTCGAGATCGTCGAGCGACTTGCCATCCACCACGACCGGGCGATACGGCTCCACCCGGCGCTCGGGGTCGCAGGCATGCCTACCGAGCAGTTGGTCGCGCACGCCGCGCACATTGACCCCGGCGGGATCGTCCGGGTTGTCGCGCATCGGCACCGACACGCAGCCCATCACCCAGTCGTATCCGGTGAGCTGGATGTAGTGCAGGATGCCTGCCCACATGAGGGTCAGCACCGAGCCGTTGCGGTGGTCGGGCACCACGCAGGCCCGGCCCATTTCCACGATCCGGTGGCCGGTGGGGTCGAGCCGGGTGAGGTCGAATTCGGTGGCGGTGTAGTAGCCGCCGGCTGCGGGGACCTTGTCCGGCGGCAGCATCCGGTAACAGCCGACGAACTGTTCGGTCAGCTCGTCACGGACCAGTAGGTGATCGCAGTGCTCGTCGAAGCGGTCGGCGTCCAGACCGGTTCCGTCGTCGGGGATCTCGAAGCCGGGTTCGGCGGCGAAGACGTCGTAGCGCAGGCGCTGTGCGGCCGTGCGATGCTCGGTATCGGAGGAGACGACCAGTGAATACCGAGACCGTTCCACCCCGGTGTCCGTCGGTCGAGCCGGGGCTGTCAACACGGACGTAATAGTCATATCCGTTATGAGGCCAGCCGCAGACTGCGCCGGAGCGACCGCCGGGTGTCGCTTGCATGCCTGTTCGGTGAACGAGACGACCGTCACACCCGGCGTTCACCGCGGCGTCGACGAGCGTTGTCTGCGGCGTCGGCCGCACACAACCGATCGCGCTGCCCCAGCCGTGGGACAGCGCGATGATGCCTGGTCAGGCGGCTATGGGTGCGCGCGCCTCGGCAGCGGGCCGATCCTTGTCGATCTCGGCGAAGCCCGGCCGTCCGTTGCCGGTGAACGCGACCAGCCAGCCCATCACGGCCATGAAGCGGTTGCGGAAACCGACCAGATAGAACAGGTGCACCCCCAGCCACATGTACCAGGCGATCAGACCCTTGAACTTGATCTTGTCGCTGACCTTCGCGATGGCGCTACGTCGACGGATGACCGCCATGCTGCCCTTGTCCCAGTATTCGAACTCGGTGCCGGGCAGCTTCTTGCGCCGGATGATGTCGGCGGCGTGCCTGCCTTCCTGCATGGCAACCGGCGACTGGCCGGGATAGCCCTTCAGCGAGGTCATATCGCCGATGGCGTAAATATCGGCATAGCCGCCGACGGTCAGGTCGGGGTTGATGAGCAGGCGCCCGGCGCGGTCGGTCTCGGCGCCGGTCGCTTCGGCCAGAACCTTGGTGAAACCGCTGGCCTGCACACCGGCCGACCAGACGACGGTCTCCGCGGCGATACGACGCTCCACGCCTTCTTTGTCTTTGACCGTCACCTTGCCGGGTTCGATATCGGTGACGAAGGTGCCGAGCATGACCTCGACTCCGCCTCGAGTGAGCGACTGCTTCGCGTACTCCGACAGTCCGCCGCCGAAGGGCGGCAGCACCTCGCCCGCACCCTCGACCAAGGTGACCGATACCTGCTGGTGGTAGTAGCGCTTGGCGAGTTCGGCAAGCTGGCCCGCGACCTCGACACCGGTGGCGCCCGCGCCGACGACGACGAAGCTGAGCAGGCGTTCGCGGGTTTCCTTGTCGGCGTGCTCGGCCTCGGCGAACACCCGGTCGATCTGCGCGCGCAGTCGCTTGGCGTCGTCGATGGTCTTGAGCGAGAAGGTCTTCTCGGCGAAATCGTCGCGGCCGAAGTACGACTGGTTGGCGCCGGTGGCGGCGATCAGCGATCCGTAGCGGATGCGTCGCGGGCCGTCGGCGGTCTCGTAGACGAGCTCGGCGGCATCGGGGTCGATCGAGCTGACCTGCCCCAGCCGCACATCGGCCTCGTCGTGCCTGCGCAGAATCGACGCGATCGGCGGCGCGATCTCGTCGGCGGCCAGCACGCCGGTGGCAACCTGGTAGAGCAGCGGCTGGAACAGATGTTCCGGCGTGCTCGAGATAAGTACATAGTTCACACCCGACTTGGCCAACTGCTTGGCCGCGGCCAGTCCGCCGAATCCCGATCCGACGATTACGGCTTCCACAAACTCCGGTTCGGCAGCCCGTACGGCTTCCCTGTTACGCATCCTCACAACACCCCTGTTGATCATGTCAGTCTGTTCATCATGAACAACCGTTATCGGAGGGCGAGATATTTCAGCCGTCAGGGCGCATAATTCATATGACTATTATCTGCATCGCTAATGAATGGAGACCACCGTGGAGCTTCGGCAGCTCAACTACTTCGTGGCGGTGTGCGAGGAGCTGAGTTTCAGCCGGGCCGCGACGCGCTGCTTCATCTCGCAGTCGGCGATCAGTCATCAGATCGCGCGGCTCGAACACGACCTCGGTGTTCAGCTGTTCGAGCGGTCCACGCGGTCTGTCGTACCGACCGACGCCAGCACGAGACTACTGCCGCTGGCCAAGCAAATGCTCAGCTTGGAGTCGGCCATCCGGGCCGCGGTACGCACCTCACGACCGCGGATCCGGCTGGCGGCGAACATGTCGTTCGCGACCAGATCACTCTCGGCGATCGCCGGTGCGCGTGACGCCCATCCCGGTGCCGAGATCGAGTTCGTCATCAAACCCTTCCGCCAGCGCATCGCCGCCGTCGCCGACGGTGACTGTGATCTGGCATTGATCCGCGGCAGCGTGGACCAGCACGGTCTGACGGTCGAGCAGTTGTGGGTCGAAGACTTGATGATCGCCACCGCCACCTCACATCCGCTCGCGGGGCGCACCGATGTGACGCTGACCGAGCTCAGCGCTTACCCGCTACTGCTCCCGCCGGAGTCGGAGCAGGTGCTGCTGCACAATGTGGTCCGCGCGGCCTTCGCCGACCAACCCGCCGGGCCGACGTATGGTCCGCCGATTCCGCCCGACCATACGGCGACGATGGAGCTGATCACTCATCCGGATACGTGGACAATCCTCTACGCCAACAGCCCGACCGAGGGCATCGCCGCTTTGGAGCTGGCGGGCCATCCGTTGCGGGTCCCGGTCAGTGCCGTGCTCCGCACCGGGGCCCGCCGCTCGCCCATCCTCACTACGTTGCTCGCGGCACTTCATTGCGCATGAATTCCTCGACCCCCGCTCCAACGACAGGTAGCAGCCTCCTCAGAACAACGCGTGCGCGACGGCGAGATCCCGCTCCAAAACCGCGCGCTCGTCCTCGATCGACCAGACGACCTGCTCCAGTGCACGCATGAACGCCCAGCCGCGGGCGCGTTCGGGGTCCACGCCGAGCGCGTCGGCGGTCAAGGCGACCATCCGGCGCGCGTCCTGCGGGTTCGGATCGCTCTGCACCTGTTTGAGGATCAAGAACCCGGCGTCGAAGGCCGCCTCACCCAGGTAGGGCTTAGGGTCGATCAACAGCCACGGCTCGCGTTCGGCGGCAATGATATTGCCCAGATGGGTGTCTCGGTTGACGATCAGCAGGGGTCCGTCGAGTTCCGCGAGTTCGATGCACCAGCCGCGGGCTTGATCCAGCAGCGGCGCCGGTACCGCGGCGACGATGTCGGCGTCCTCGGGCCATTGCGCCCACTCGGCCACAGAGGTGGCGGTCGACGGCGGCGTCGGGTATCCGATAGGTAGTTCGCCGGGTTCTCGGCGCAGACGCCGATACAACTCGGCGGCGATCAGCACCTTGCCGGCGTTCTCGGGCTCACCCTCCAACGGCGGCGTCGGCTGCCGCAGCAACGGAGCACCCGGCCGCGCCCATTCCAGCAGCATCGCACCGCTGCCGGGGTCGAAGTCGTACAAGCGGATAGCGCCGTCACCGTCGTAGCGATACAGCCCCGTGGGTTCGCCGGCATTCTCCTCGTCGACGAATGGAATCTTCAGCACCGCGACCGAACCGTCGGCCCGCTGCACCGGCGCGACGAACGAATGGGTGCCGCCACCGAACGGTTCGCCGATCAGCTCGAGTGCCCAGTCCCGGCAGCGTTTCGCCACCAGTTCCGGTAGCGCCGCCAGCCAGCGTTCACCCTCGTCGTCGAAGAAGTCGCGGATCGATGCGGCCACGTCCGGCGGCAGTGAGATCGTCACGCTGCCATCCTGCGGAGTCGGGGCGGGATCCGGCAACCGAATTCCCGTCCGTCAGCGTTCTCGCGCCGCGTTCCGCGTGTAGTCCGGAAACGCCCGTGGCCCCGGCTGTTTCCAGCCGAGGCCACGGGGGATGCGCTCAGAGCGCGAGTGCTCAACCCTTGTGCGACTTGACCGCTTCGGTCAGCTGCGGGGCGACGTTGAACAGATCGCCGATGATGCCGTAGTCCGCGATCTCGAAGATCGGGGCCTCTTCGTCCTTGTTGACCGCGACGATGGTCTTCGAGGTCTGCATACCGGCGCGGTGCTGGATGGCGCCGGAGATGCCGAGGGCGATGTAGAGCTGCGGCGAGACCGTCTTACCGGTCTGACCGACCTGGAACTGGCCCGGGTAGTAGCCGGAGTCGACCGCGGCACGGGACGCGCCGACGGCGGCACCCAGCGAATCGGCCAGCGCCTCGACGACCGAGAAGTTATCGGCCGAACCGACACCACGGCCACCGGAGACGACGATGCCGGCCTCGGTGAGTTCCGGACGGTCGCCGCCGACGACGGGCTCACGCGAGGTCACCTTGACCACGCCCTCTTCCTGCGCCGGAACCTCGACGGTCACCTTTTCGCCTGCACCGGCCTGCGGGGCGGCCTCGACGGCGCCCGGGCGCACCGAGATCACCGGCACATCGCCGGTGGCCTTGGCGTCCACGGTGAACGCGCCACCGAAGATGGAGTGCACGACGGAGCCGTCGCCGTTGACGCCGATGGCGTCGATGAGCAGACCGGAGCCGATGCGCGCGGCGAGGCGGCCCGACACCTCCTTGCCCTCGGCGGAGGCGGAGACGATGACGGCGGCGGGCGCGGCGGCCTCGACCAGACCGGCCAGCACGTCGACCTTCGGGGTCACCAGGAAGTTGTCGACATCGTCGGACTCGGCGATGTAGATCTTCTCGGCGCCGGCCGCGGCGAGCGCGTCGGCCAGCTTCTCACCGGTGCCCGCGGCGCCGAGCACCACGGCCGACGGCGAGCCAAGGGTACGGGCGGCGGTGATCAGTTCGGTACTGACCTTCTTGACCGCACCGTCGGCGTGCTCGACGAGCACAAGTACTTCTGCCATTTGTTCTGTCTCCTAAGCAGTCTCGTACGAGCGGATCAGATGATCTTCTGACCGATGAGGTACTGGGCGATCTTGGTGCCGCCCTCGCCCTCGTCGGCGATCTTCTCGCCTGCGGTACGGGCGGGCTTCGGGGTCGACGCGGTGACCGCAGTGCCCGAGTTGGCGACACCGACGGTGGAGGGGTCGATGCCCAGGTCGGCCAGGGTGAAGGTCTGAACTTCCTTCTTCTTGGCGGCCATGATGCCCTTGAAGGACGGGAAGCGCGGCTCGTTGATCTTCTCGGTGACCGAGACGATGGCCGGGAGGGTGGCCTCGAGCTTGAACACGCCCTCGTCGGTCTCGCGCTCGCCGGTGATCTTCTCGCCGTCGACGGTCAGCTTGCGCAGGTGGGTGAGCTGCGGGATGCCGAGGTACTCGGCGATGATCGCGGGCACGGCACCGGCGCGGCCGTCGGTGGCCTCGTTACCGGCGATGACCAGCTCGACGCCTTCCACCTGGCCGAGCGCGCCGGCCAGCACCCACGCGGTCTGCACGGCGTCGGAGCCGTGGATCGCCGGGTCGTTGATGTGGATGGCCTTGTCGGCGCCCATGGACAGCGCCTTGCGGATGGCCTCGGTGGCGCGATCCGGTCCGGCGGACAGCACGGTGACCTCGCCGCCCTGCGCCTCCTTGATCAGCAGCGCTTCCTCGACGGCGCGCTCGTTGATCTCGTCGAGCACCGCGTCGGCGGCCTCGCGGTCGAGGGTGAAGTCACCATCGGAGAGCTTGCGCTCGGACCAGGTGTCGGGAACCTGCTTGATGAGTACGACGATGTTCGGCATCGGTCTTCGTCGACCTCCTGTTCTGGGTACACGGGTATGGGCGGTCGGTCGCACGATCCGGCGGGCCGTACGTCCATGTGAGTCGCTCAGGGCGTGACACTACCCTACGTTAAGTTACTGGTGGGTAACTTAACGCGAGAGGGTCCTGAACGCCAGACCGGGAACAAGTTCGGCAAGCCTTACCAGTAACGTCGGGATGCATGAGCGAGCGTAGCGAGCGAATCATGTACACAGCCGAGCTCTCGCTCGTGCCGGAGCCGAGCGCCAGCGAGGCGCAGCCATGAGCGAGGTTGTGATTCCTGCCGCAGTAGGCGAACCGGCACCCATGACCGCCGAGACGCCGGGCGCCCTCGACCCGCTGCCGCTGACCGGTGAGCGCACGGTGCCCGGAATCGCCGAGGAGAACTACTGGTTCCGCAGGCACGAGATCGTCTACGCGCGCCTGCTGGAACGCTGCGCGGGCAAGGTGGTTCTCGAGGCCGGCTCCGGCGAAGGCTACGGCGCCGACATGATCGCCGGTGTCGCCACCCGCGTCATCGGTCTGGACTACGACGCGAGCGCGGTCGAGCACGTGCGCACGCGCTACCCGCGCGTGGAGATGATCCAGGGCAACCTCGCCGAGCTGCCGTTGGAAGACGCCTCGGTCGATGTCGTGGTGAATTTCCAAGTGATCGAACATCTTTGGGACCAGGCCCAGTTCCTGCGCGAATGCCTGCGGGTGCTGCGTCCCGGCGGCGAGCTGCTGATCAGCACCCCGAACCGGATCACCTTCTCCCCCGGCCGCGACACCCCACTCAACCCGTTCCACACCAGGGAACTCAATGCCGCCGAACTCACCGAACTGCTGGTCGAGGCCGGTTTCGAGGTCTCGCTGATGACGGGCGTGCATCACGGCGCGACGCTGAAAGCGTTGGACGCCAAGCACGGTGGCTCGTTCATCGACGCCCAGATCGAGCGCGCGCTGGCCGGACAGCCCTGGCCCATCGAACTCACCGCCGATGTCGCCGCGGTGACCATCGACGATTTCGCCCTGACCCCCGACGATATCGATGCGAGCCTGGATCTGGTGGCCATCGCGGTGAAGCCTTGACCGACAACGCACAACCCGTGCCGGGCCAGTTCACCCTGGTCCTGCATTCCCACCTGCCCTGGCTGGCACATCACGGTCGCTGGCCGGTGGGTGAAGAATGGCTCTACCAGTCCTGGGCCGCCTCCTACCTTCCGGTCGTCGAGGTACTGAGAACCCTTGCCGCCGAAGGTCGTTCACATCTGCTGACGCTCGGCATCACGCCGGTGCTCGCCGCCCAGCTCGACGATCCGCACTGCCTGGCCGGTATGCATCACTGGCTGGGCAACTGGCAGTTGCGCGCCGACGAGGCCGCCATGGCGGGAAATGTCGCGCTCGGCCGCCACGAACACCGGCTGGCCGCGGCCGCGCTGGCCGAATTCGAACAGCACTGGCGTCACGGCGCCGCACCGGTGTGGCGACAGCTCATCGACGCCGAGGCGATCGAGCTGCTCGGCGGTCCGCTGGCGCATCCGTTCCAGCCGCTGCTCAACCCGCGACTGCAGGAATTCCAGCTGAGCGAGGGACTGGCCGACGCCCGGCTGCGCTGGGGTCACACCCCGGCCGGGATCTGGGCGCCGGAGTGTGGCTACACCCCTGGCATGGAGGTCGGCTACGCCGCCGCAGGTGTGACGCATTTCATGGTGGACGGTCCCGCGCTGCGCGGCGATTCCTCGCTCGGGCGGCCGGTGCGCGAGTCCGACGTGGTGGCGTTCGGACGCGATCTGCAGGTCAGTTATCGGGTGTGGTCGCCGAAGTCCGGCTATCCGGGCCACAGCGCCTACCGCGACTTCCATCACTACGACCATGCCACCGGTCTCAAACCCGCTCGAGTGACCGGCAAATCGGTCGCGGGGCCGGACAAGGCGCCCTACGACCCGGAACTGGCGTCGGCGGCCGTGCGCACCGACGTCGACGATTTCGTGGCGACGGTCCGGGAACGGCTCGTCACCGAATCCGAGCGGATCGGCAGGCCCGCGTTGGTGGTGGCCGCATTCGATACCGAACTGTTCGGGCACTGGTGGCATGAGGGCCCGCAATGGCTGGCCCAGGTGCTGCGGGCGCTGCCCGAAGCGGGCGTCACGGTGGGCACGTTGGCCGATGCCAGGGCGAACGGCTATGTCGGCGAACCGGTGCAGCTGACCGATTCGTCCTGGGGTTCGGGCAAGGACTGGCGGGTCTGGGCCGGCGATCAGGTCCGTGACCTGGTCGAACTCAATGACGACATCGTCGCGCTCGCACTGGACACCGTCGACAAGATGCGCGCGAGCGGACCGGCGACCGGCCGCGACCGGGTGGCCGACCAACTGCTGCGCGAGGCCATCCTGACCGTGTCCAGCGACTGGGCGTTCATGGTCAGCAAGGACTCGGCCGCCGGTTACGCGCGCGAACGCGCACACCAGCATGCGCATGCGGTGCGCGAGATCGCGGCGGCAGTCGGGGCCGGTCAGCTCGCCAAAGCACGGCAGTTGGCGGCAGGATGGGGGGCGGCCGACGGATTCTTCCCGGCCCTGGACGCGCGTCGGCTGCGCGCTGCCACCTCAGAAGGACATACATGAAGATCTTGATGGTGTCGTGGGAATACCCGCCGGTCGTCGTCGGCGGGCTGGGCAGACACGTCCATCACCTGGCCACCGAGCTCGCCGCCGCCGGCCACGAGGTGGTCGTGCTCGCGCGCCGCCCCACCGGCACCGATCCGTCGACCCATCCCACCCACTCCTACATCGCCGACGGCGTGCTGGTGGTCGCCGTCGCCGAAGACCCGCCGTTCTTCGACTTCGGCGAGGACATGCTGGCCTGGACGCTGGCCATGGGCCATGCCATGGTGCGCGCCGGTGTCGCGCTGGGCAAGCCCGGTATCGGTGACGGCTGGACCCCCGATGTGGTGCACGCCCACGATTGGCTGGTCGCGCATCCGGCCATCGCGCTGGCCGAGTACTACGACGTGCCACTGGTGTCGACCATCCACGCCACCGAGGCCGGGCGGCACAGCGGCTGGGTGTCGGGCCGGGTGAACCGGCAGGTGCATTCGGTGGAATGGTGGCTGGCCAACGAATCCGACGCGCTCATCACCTGTTCGACGTCCATGCAGGACGAGGTGGAGCGGCTCTACGGTCCCGAACGCATCCCGCTCACCGTCATTCGCAATGGCATCGACGTCGGCGCCTGGACCTTCCGGCCGCGTCCACCGCGCAACGGTCCGCCGCGACTGCTGTATGTGGGCAGGCTCGAATACGAAAAGGGTGTGCAGGACGCGATCGCGGCGCTGCCACGTATCCGGCGCGCCCATCCGGGAACCACACTCACCATCGCTGGTGTCGGCACCCAATTCGAATGGTTGCGCGAGCGGGCCCGGGTGCACCGGGTGGCGCGTGCGGTCACCTTCGCAGGCCAGCTCGACCACACCGAGCTGCTCGGCTGGTTGCACGGCGCCGACGCCATCGTGCTGCCGAGCCGCTACGAGCCGTTCGGGATCGTCGCGTTGGAGGCCGCAGCCGCGGGGACCCCGCTGGTCACCTCGACCGCAGGTGGGCTCGGCGAGGCCGTGATCGACGGCGTGACCGGCGCCTCATTCGAACCGGCAGATGTGGACGGTCTCGTGCAGGCTGTGCGTGCGGTGCTCGACGATCCGACCGCCGCCCAGGACCGCGCCTATTCGGCCCGCGAGCGCCTGACGGCCGATTTCGCCTGGGATGTCGTCGCCGCCGAGACCGCGCAGGTCTATACGGCGGCGAAGCGGCGCGTGCGGACCGCGATGGGCCGACCCGTCATCACCACTCGCCCGCTGCCGGAACGGGATCCGAACCAGCCGGTCTGACCCGCCCCGCTCAGTCCTGCGGCGCGAAGACGAAGATCTCGCCGATCCGGGTAGCGACTACCACCTCACCGTCGGCGCTGACCGAGGTACCGGTGGTGGTTCCGTGCGCGCCGGGCAGGATGTCGGAATCGAGAGTTTCGCCGGTTTCGGTATCGAAGGTGATCAGCTCGAGGCCCTCACCGCGGGCCGCGACGGTGTAGCCGGTGTGGCCTGCGGTCTGCGCCGGGGTGCCGCGCTGCATGAGATTCCTGCGCTCCCAGACCTGTTCGGCCGAATCACCGTTGTCGCGCAGCGCGAGGAGGTAGCCCTCGTCGCCCGCCGGAATGATCAGCCCGTCGCCGGAGACGGAGATGCCGCGGCGCGGCGTCCACTCGAGGGGATGCACCCATTTGGTGCTGCCCTCGACGGCGTCGACCGCGATGAGCCGGTTGCTGTTGTCACCGACATACACGGTGGTGCCGTCCGCGGACAGGGCGGGACTGGTCGCGCTGCCACCGTCGAGCATCTCGGCACTCCACAGCTGCTCCACTGCGCCGTCGGCGTACCGCAGCGCCACCAGTGAGGCGCGGGCGTCGCCCGGACGCCACACGGTCGCGTAGAAACGCCCCGAGGAGGTGTCGATGGGCGAGACATTGGCCACCGCGCATTGCGGGCCACCGTCGTGGCAGTCGATCAGCCCGTCACCGGAGGCAGGCCAGCTGAGTGCGGGCAATTCCAGGTAGTCGGGCTGGCCGAGCAGCTGCATGGTCGGCACCAGGCGCCGGCCGGTCTGCCGCGACAGGACGTCGAGCTGGCCGGTCTGGGTGATGGTCAGCAGATTGCTGTCGCCGGTGAACTGCAACGAGACCGGCACGCCGGCCACCGCGGTGCGCCAGCGCGGCTGGCCGAGGTTGTTCATCGAGCTCACGCCGCTGTCGTCGCCGACGTAGACGTTGGTGAGGCCGTCGATCACCGTCGGTGAGGAGAGGGCGTTGGGCCCCAGCGGATTACAGAACCGCTTGCGACCGGTGGGCATCTGGAAGGAGAAGATATTGCAGCCCGACGCGATCCGGGTGGTGACGAACATCTGGCCTTCGGCCCCGACGCCGACCGGTGTCGCGATCGGGCCGCCGACCGGTCGTGACCAGCTCAACTCGAGCGTGTGCGAACCGGTGACCGGACTGGTGCCGCTGTTGCGGCCGTCGTGGTGCGGGCCGGGCCAGCCGAGGCCGGGCCCGACGGTGATGTCGTCGACGTCGGTGCCGCAGCCGGTGAGGACCACTGCGCCGACGGCCACTAGCGCTGCCGCCACCGTATTCACCCGCGACCGTGGCCGTCCGGATACAGCTCGTACGCCGCCGATTCGCACCTGCTGCTCTCCCTCTCACGCGATCTGCCGTGATCGTCTCCCCGCGCGCCCGCGCGTGCCAGTGAGGTTAGCCGACGGGTATCGGTCCGCCATGGGCAGCACGTCAGTAGGCTGTGTGCGCGATACAGGGCAACCTGTCAGCGACGACCGACCGGGCAGTACCCGGACACACGACAGGAGAACAGTTCGTGACGAGCATGTGGGGCGCACCGTTGCGTTCACGGTGGCGGGGATCGCGTCGCCGTGATCCCCGGCAGGCGCGATTCCTGACCCTTGCCTCGCTGCGCTGGGTGCTGGCCAACCGCGCCTATACGCCCTGGTACCTGGTGCGGTACTACCGGCTGTTCAAGTTCCGGCTGACCAACCCGCATATCGTGTTGCGCGGCATGGTGTTCCTCGGCCGCCGGGTGGAGATCCACGCGACGCCGGAGCTGGGCCGGATGGAGATCGGTCGCTGGGTGCATATCGGCGACGGCAACGCCATCCGCTGCCATGAGGGCTCGCTGCGCATCGGCGACAAGGTGGTCTTCGGCAAGGACAACGTCGTCAACACCTACCTCGATATCGAGATCGGCGAATCCACCCTGGTCGCGGACTGGTGCTACATCTGCGACTTCGACCACAGGATGGACGACATCACGATGCCGATCAAGGATCAGGGCATCGTGAAGAGCCCGGTCCGCATCGGTCCGGACACCTGGATCGCGGCCAAGGTGACCGTGCTGCGCGAGACCCGCGTCGGCCGCGGCTGTGTGCTCGGCGCGCACGCGGTGGTCAAGGGCGAGATCCCGGACTACTCGATCGCGGTCGGAGCACCGGCGAAGGTGGTCAAGAACCGCAAGGCCGCATGGGAGTCCGGTGCCGAACAGCGCGCGGCCTACCTCGCCGCGCTCGAGGACATCGAGCGGAAGAAGAACGGCGCCACCGCGCAGGCCTGAGACGGCCGGGTCCGCCCCCACACGGTTCCGAGCCCGAGACCGAATCACTGGCCCGAGTACGGCCGAGCTGTCGGTCGGGTCGGCTACGGTCGGCCCATGACCAGGTACGCGGCGCTGTTGCGCGGGATCGCCCCGATGAACCCGAACATGACCAACGACAAACTGCGTGGGGTGTTCACCGGGCTCGGCTTCGAGGCGGTCGCCTCGGTGGTATCGAGCGGCAATATCGTGTTCCGCACCGCCGAGACCGAGCCGGCCGAACTCGAAGACCGGATCCAGCAGGCCCTCAACCGGGAGCTGGGCATCCCGGGCGGCACCATCCTGCGTGACTACGACGAGTTGCGCGCCCTACTGGACTCCGACCCGTTCGACGGGCTCACCCATGGGCGCGGCACCTACCTGACCGCGACCTTCCGGAAGACCACCGACCACGCTCGGATCGAGCTGCCCGACACTCCCGATCCGCTCACCCGCGTGGTCGGCTACGACCCTGCCGCCCGGGTGTTCCTGTTCGTCGTCGACAACAGCACGCCCCGCACACCCGATTTCATGGCGTGGCTGGAACGCACATACGGCAAGGACATCACCACCCGCACCTGGCTGACGGTGCAGCGAGTGGTGAAGAAGATGGAAGCGATCGCCTGACCGAGGAAGACCAGAGGCCTGCGACGGCGCCCGGCGTTCTCGCGGCCGATGGGCAGGTTTCGCCGAGCGCCGGGCCGTCGACTGAGCCGACCGTCAGCGGGCGTATGCGGCCTCGCACAGGAACACCGTCGCGTCGCGGCCGACGCGGGTGATCACGAGCGTATGCGGCTGCGAGCCCGCAGGTTTCATGCGGCGACGCAACTGGTCGGGATCGACGTCGACGCCGCGCACCAGGATTTCCAGTGCGCCACAATCACGGCGACGCAGTTCGGCGCGCAGCGACTTCTCCCGGAAGGCGAGCCGGTCGAGCACCCGGAAGCCGCGGACACCGGCAGGCACTCGGTCGCCGGTGAGATAGGCGATGCGCGGGTCCAGCTGCCACAGACCGTGTTTCGCGGCGTAGTGACGGACGAGGCCCGCGCGGACGACGGCACCATCTGGGTCGATGATCCAGTCACCCGGCTCCTGCTCCTGGATCTCGTCGGGTTCGGCGTCGGTGAGGACACTGGACCGACCCGTGGACGACAACACGGTTGCCCGGCGGGTGATGCCGGAATCGGTGAGCCCCGGTGTCCACAGGCAAGCCTCACGGACCGAACCGTCCAGCGACACCACCTCGATTTCGCCCGGCCACTCGAGGGCGTCGAAATCCAGTCCGGGAGCGCACTTCACGGCCAGATCACGACCCGGATAGGCGGCGAGGAGATCCGGCAGCGGTGGCTGCAGTTTCGCCGGATCGTGCGTTCGCCGACCGTCGGCCCGGCGCGCTGGATCAGCGATGACCACGGTGTCTCGCGTACACGGGGACAACGCATCCGCCTTGACAAGCAGCACATTCCGGGCGCCCGCCGCGTCCCCTCTGATCGGCCCGGCATCCGCGACTCGATCCGTCACGACAACCTCAGTGGACGCGGCGTCGGGCCTCACCGAGTCGGCCGATGCGCAGCCGGACGCCGCATCGAGAGCAGCTGCCGTGCTGAGGTTGCCGGTCGGTCCGGACGGCGACTGCACTATCGACCGCGCCGATCCGCCAACATTGTGCCGCGCCATCGCGAGGCGAACTTCGTCCAGATCGCTACCGATCACTGCCGGGCAGACCTGCGCCAGCTCGGCCAGTTCCGCGCCGATCGAGCAGGTCACATCGTGCACCGCGTGACCGGCCAGCCGGGCCGCCCGGTGCCGCGCAACCAGCGTCGGCGTCGCCTGCTGGAGCGCGTCGTCGGTGAACAGCCACTCCCCTGCATCGAGAAGCTTGGCTGCGGCGCGGCGGCGCAACCGCACGGTCTCGATCAGGGCCGCCGACCGGTCGCCGTGGGCGCGGCGCACCCGCTCCAGATCGCGCAGGTGCGTCGCGGGGGTCAGCTCCAGCCGGTCCACGTCGGCCAATGCGGCGGCGCCCGCCGCACCGGCCAGGAAGACGACGTCCTCGTGGCTGAAGCCGTAACCCACTACTGGTCCGCGGCGCCCGGCTTCACGCCGGTGATCATGGCGTTGTAGAAGAACTGGCGCGGCACCACGCGGCGCATAACGTTCTCGTCGACCCAGCTCAGACCCAGCCACGCCTTGTACATGGCCAGGCGGTATCGCATGGACAGCTTCTCGGGGGGCACGGCGGCCTCGAAGGTGCGCACCGGCCAACCCCACAGTGCAGCGGCGAACTCCTCGGTCTGCGCGGCCACCTCGATCGCACCGGCCGAGCGAGCCATCGCCTCGAGCTCGTCGGGCTGGAAGGTGTGCAGGTCGACGACGGCTTCGAGGGCCGCCGCGCGGGAGGACTCGTCGAGCTCCTCCTGCGGCCGCCGCCAGCTCGCCAGACCGGGCAGCTTGGTGACATTGGTGGTGGCGCCCCAGGTGATCCGGCCGAGCCAGCGGGCGTAAAAGTTGCCCGCGGTGGTCGGCTCGCCCGCGAAGACCAGACGGCCGCCCGGCTTGAGCACGCGCAGGCATTCCTTCAGCGCGAGTTCGACATCGGGGATGTGGTGCAGCACTGCGTGCCCGACGACCAGGTCGAAGGTGTTGTCCTCGTATGGGATGGTCTCGGCGTCGGCGACGCGACCGTCCACGTCCAGGCCGAGGTGCTGCGCGTTACGCAGAGCGACCTTCACCATGCCCGGCGACAGATCGGTCACCGAACCGCTCTTGGCCACCCCGGCCTGCATCAGGTTCAGCAGGAAGAAACCGGTGCCACAGCCCAGTTCCAGCGCCCGGCCGTACGGCAGCGCCACCGGACCGACCGCCGCGTCGAAGCGGCCGCGCGCGTATTCGATACACCGTTCGTCATACGAGATCGACCACTTGTCGTCGTAGGTCTCGGCTTCCCAGTCGTGATAGAGAACCTGGGCGAGTTTGGTGTCCTTGAGCGCGGCTTCGACCTCGGCCTCGGTGGCATGCGGGTTCGGCGCGGGGTCGTCGTGGCGTACCGTCATGGTCGCCTAGCATAGACGGCGCCGCCGGACGCAGTCCGTCCGCAGCCCGCGCATGGCCGGAGCGAATGCGGAGGTACGCCTAACGCCTCGATCTTGCCTGATCACAGCAGAGGGTGCGATCGCGGCGGCGCTCCCCGCTTCAGCGTCCGACGAACTCCGCGGAGCCGGGACCATCGACCAAACTAGAACGTGTTCCTATCAGGCGATCTTCGGTGCCGAACAGCTCCGACCACTCGATTCGGGCCCGATCATGGCCGTGCGGACCCGCCTCGAAGACGGCTTTCGCCGCCGCGAGCGCGCGCGCCGGACCGTCGATGAAACCGCGCGCCCACCGCAGTGCCGCGGTGTAGACGTCATCGGGTGCGACGACCTCGTCGACCAGACCGAGCGACCGCGCTTCCTCCGGTTCCACGAAGCGGCCGGTGTACACCAGATCCTTGGCCGCGCCCGGTCCGACCAGCCCGGTGAGCCGACGGATACCCGCCAGCGGGATCAGCCCCGCCTTGATCTGCGGCAGACCGAGCTTGACGTTGTCGCCGATGATGCGGCGGTCGGCACCGAGGGCGAGTTCCAGGCCCGAGCCGAGCGCGTAGCCGCTGATGGCGGCCACGGTCGGTTGCGGCAACCTGGCCAGGCAGCCGAGCGCGTGCTGTAGATCGGCGGAGACAGCGGTGGCCTGCTCGGTGGAGAGTGCGGCCAGTTCGGCGAGATCGTCGCCCGCACAGAAGACCCGTTCGTCGCCGTAGACGACCACCGCAGCGATCCGCGGATCCTCGCCGATCGCTCGGGCCGCGGCGGCCAGCTCCCGCACCACCTGGATGTTCAGCAGGTTCATCGGCGCACGGGCGATACGCAGTACCGCCACCCGGCGTTCGCTCTCACCGTCCAGCTCGTCCACGGTCACGAATTCGGCCATGGCTGGCACGCTACCGGGTGCGCGCCGGATCTCTCATTCGCGCGCCGGATCTCTCATTCACGCGTAGAGCCCTGCAGTTTGCGCTGATCGGGCAGGTCGTCGAAGTAGCGTGCCGCGTCGGGGAAGCTCAGCGCATTCTTGCCCTCGGCAGCGCTGAAGACCGGTTCGATCGGGTCGATATCGGGTTCGGCGGCCAGGACCTCGGCCGTGGTGGCAAATCCGGCGAGCGCGTCGAGCTGGGCCCAGGTGGGCGGCAGCAGGACGTCGTCGCCGGCCCGCCAGCGGTCCAGCGCCTCGGCCGGAGTGCGCCAGGTGACCTCGGCGGCCTCGGAGGTCGCCCCATCGGCCAGTTGTCCCTCGGGCAGCACCGCGACGAAGAACCGGGTGTCGTAGCGACGCGGCTCCACGACCGGGGTGATCCAGTTCGCCCACGGGCGCAGTAGGTCCGCACGCAGTACCAGGTTCTCCTGGACCAGGAATTGGGCCAGCGACAGCTCGCGCCGTTCCAGCTTGCCCCTGGCGTCGCGGTAATCGGTGGTGTCGGCGACGACCTGATCGGCGGCGGGACCGGCCAGCAGAACCCCGCACTCTTCGAAGGTTTCGCGCACGGCCGCACACACCAGCGCCTGGGCGCGCGGTTCGGTGGTGCCGAATTTCTCGGCCCACCAGGCCGGATCCGGACCGGCCCAGGCGATGTCGGCGGTCGCGTCCGAGGGGTCGACGCCGCCGCCGGGGAACACGGTCATGCCCCCGGCGAAGGCCATGGCTCCGACGCGGCGCTGCAGGAACACCTCGGGACCGGTGGCCCCGTCCCGCACCAGCATCACCGTCGAAGCGTCCTTGGGCAGCACCACATCACTCATTCCTGCACCCTAGCGGGCGCTTGGTGCGAGGTTGAGGGATGGCGGCGGTCAGCGGGAGCGGTGACTCCCGAAGCGACGGGCACGGCGTGCGAAGTACCGTCCGTCGACACGGTCCAGCGCGATGGACTGGCTGAACGCTTCACTGAGGTTCTCGGCGGTGAGCACATCCGACAGCAGCCCCTGCGCGACGACGTTGCCCTCATTGAGCAGCAGACCGTGCGTGAACCCCGGCGGGATCTCCTCGACGTGGTGGGTGACCAGCACCGTGGCCGGCGCGTCCGGGTCGGCGGCGAGATCGCCCAGTCGTTCGACGAGCTCTTCGCGTCCGCCCAGATCCAACCCGGCGGCAGGTTCATCCAGCAGCAGCAGTTCCGGATCGGTCATCAGCGCGCGGGCGATCAGCACGCGTTTGCGCTCGCCCTCGGACAGGGTGCCGTAGTTGCGGTCGGCGAGATGTTCGGCGCCGAGGCTTTCCAGCATGTCGATGGCGCGGTCGGTGTCCATATCGTCGTAGCGCTCACGCCAGCGACCGAGCACCGCGTATCCGGCCGACACCACCAGGTCGCTGACCTTCTCATCGCGCGGCACCCGGCCGGCCACCGCGGCCGAGGACAAGCCGATGCGTGGGCGCAGTTCGTTGATGTCGACCTTGCCGAGTATCTCGCCGAGCAGATGCGCGCTACCGGAGGTGGGGTGCACCTCTGCGGCGGCCATCCGCAGCAGCGAGGTCTTGCCCGCGCCGTTGGGGCCGAGCACGACCCAGCGTTCGTCGAGTTCGACCTGCCAGGTGACCGGGCCGACGAGGGTATGCCCCGAGCGGCGGATGGTGACGTCGGTGAAGTCGATGAGCAGATCGGGATCCGGTTGCGGCACGCGCTCCATCTTGGCTCAAAACTCCAGCAAGCGTACGACCGGCCCGCGTACCCGCGGTGACAGATACCGGCCGGGTCAGCGTGTGAGTAGGCCAGGGGTGGCGATGACCGTCATCGAACCCGGTGCCACTTCGGTGAATCCGGCATCACGTACCGCGACGGCTGTTCCCGCGGCGACTGCGCGGCTGAGTTCGGCCCAGTGCTCGGGGCCCGATTCGCGTACCGCGCAGGCGAAATCATGCTCGGCCCACGCCCGCGCCGCACGCTCCGGCAGAGCGCCTCCGAGCAGCATGCTTGCGTGCCCGACCTGCGCCGCGGCCTTGCCGAGGGTCATACCGAGCGTCGAATTCACCCACAGCACGGGCAGTTCGGGATCCGGCGGGCCGGGGTCGTCGTGTTCGAGATCGGTGCCACCGATCTGGAGTTTGCGGATCCGCTGGTCGATCTCGCCGACCGGACCGGGCACAAGGGCCCGCGCCTGAGCACCGTCGAGCTCGACGGTGACGCCGTCGACCTCGTTCGCCGCGGCCCACTGCGCGCCGCGCGCCCGGCGGGCGACCTTGCGAATACGCGACCGCTTCCACGTCAGATATTGCGGCTCCCACTCCCCATCCGCACCGACCCGCGGATCAAGGCACAGCGCCACCGCGGAGGCGGCAGCTGCGGCCAGCAGCGCACTGCGGGCGGGTGGATCGGCCTTGGGCAGGTACAGCACCATCTGCATGGCCTGCACCTTGGCCGGGTCGTCGGGATCGCCGTTACCGCCGTATCCGGTGGCCAGTTCGGCATGCCGGGCGGCGAAATCGCCGTCGGTCACCCTGATCGGTTCGGCGGGTATCGGGTCCACCGCGTCGACCGGGGTGACGGACTCCGGGACGTTCGTCATCGCCGCGCCTCAGCCCAGCGGTACGCGACGCAGCAGCCCGTCCTTGGCGTCGGCCGCCTCCACCTCGTCCCTGGTGACGCCGAGGATGAACAGCACGGCGTCCAGGTAGGGGTGCGAGAGCGCCGCATCGGCGATCTCACGCAACGCAGGCTTGGCATTGAACGCGACACCGAGACCGGCGGCATTGAGCATGTCGATGTCGTTGGCGCCGTCACCCACCGCGACGGTCTGCTCCATCGGCACTCCCGCCTCGGCGGCGAACTTGCGCAATGCGGTCGCCTTGGCGGCCCGGTCGACGATATCGCCGACGACCCGTCCGGTGAGCTTGCCGTCGACGATCTCGAGCGTGTTCGCCTGCACGAAGTCCAGTTCGAGATCGTGCGCCAGCGGTTCGATGACCTGACGGAATCCACCGGAAACGACGCCGCAGCGGAAGCCGAGCCTGCGCAGAGTGCGGATGGTGGTGCGCGCACCGGGAGTGAGTTCGATCCGTTCGGCGACCTCCTCGATCACCGATTCGTCGAGTCCGGCCAGTGTCGCCACCCGCTGGCGCAGCGATTCACCGAAGTCGATCTCGCCGCGCATCGCCGATTCGGTGACGTTGCGGACCTCTTCCTCGACACCGGCGTGCGCCGCCAGCATCTCGATGACCTCACCCTGGATCAGGGTGGAGTCGACGTCGAACACGATGAGCCGCTTGGCGCGCCGCGCCAGCCCGGCCCGCTCCACCGCGACGTCGACCTCCTCGGCCACCGCGACGTCGGCCAGTGCCGTGCGTAGCCGGGAGTCGGTGTCGTCGCCGGTGTCGATGGCCGAGACCATCAGCTCCATACCCGTCACCGGATAGTCGGCGACACCGCGAATGGCGTCGATATTGGCGCCGAGCGCCGCGAGCTGACGGGAGACGGCGCTGAAGGCACGGGCGGTTACCGGGGCGCCGAGGATCACCACGGCGTGGGTGGGGACCGGCGCGCGGACCGGCTCGGCGTCGATGTCCACCTCGACGTGCATGCCGACGGTGTTCATCGCCTCTTCGAGCTCGTCCTGCAGTTCCTCGGGATCGTTCGGGCAGGTCACCAGCACACCCAGAGTCAGCCGACCCCGGATGACGACCTGCTCCACATCCAGCAGGCTGACCTGATGTCGCGACATCGCCGCGAGTAGCACCGACGTCACACCGGGCCGGTCGGGACCGGTGACGGTGACGAGAACTGTGGTGTCTGCCAAAACCTGCGCTCCAGTCTGTGTGCCTGATCCGGCGGGGACCGCCCCCACCAAACGAGTGTGCACCCGCTGGTCACCCAGCAGGTGCACACTCATCCGGAATGCTGTTCTTCCGCCGTTACTTGGTCAGGGCGCCTTCATGCACTTCGGTGGCATGCTTGCCCGAACCCCAGCCGACGTGGGCCTCGGCCCGCATCCGCTCGACCATGTGCGGGTAGTGCAGCTCGAAGGCCGGACGCTCGGACCGGATGCGCGGCAGCTCGTAGAAGTTGTGCCGCGGCGGCGGGCAGGTGGTGGCCCACTCCAGCGAGTTGCCGTAGCCCCACGGATCGTCCACGGTGACGACCTCGCCGTAACGGTAGCTCTTGAACACGTTCCACAGGAACGGAAGCATCGAGGCACCGAGCACGAACGCACCGATGGTGGAGACCGTGTTCAGCGTGGTGAAGCCGTCGCTGGGCAGGTAGTCGGCGTAACGGCGCGGCATGCCCTCCGCACCCAGCCAGTGCTGCACCAGGAAGGTGGTGTGGAAGCCGATGAAGGTGGTCCAGAAGTGCCACTTGGCCAGGCGCTCGTCCATCATGCGTCCGGTCATCTTCGGGAACCAGAAGTAGATGCCCGCGTAGGTGGCGAACACGATGGTGCCGAAGAGCACGTAGTGGAAGTGCGCGACCACGAAGTAGGAGTCGGTGACGTGGAAGTCCAGCGGCGGGCTGGCCAGGATGACGCCGGACAGACCACCGAAGAGGAAGGTGACGATGAAGCCGATGGAGAACAGCATCGGTGATTCGAAGGTCAGCTGCCCCTTCCACATGGTGCCGATCCAGTTGAAGAACTTCACACCGGTCGGGACCGCGATCAGGAAGGTCATGAACGAGAAGTACGGCAGCAGCACGGCGCCGGTGGCGTACATGTGGTGCGCCCACACCGCGATGGACAGGGCGGCGATACCGAGCGTGGCATAGACCAGGGTGGTGTAACCGAAGATCGGCTTACGGCTGAAGACCGGGAAGATCTCGGAGACGATGCCGAAGAACGGCAGCGCGATGATGTACACCTCGGGGTGGCCGAAGAACCAGAACAGGTGCTGGTAGAGCAGGATGCCGCCGGTGGCCGGATCGTAGATGTGGCCACCCAGGTGGCGGTCGTAGGCCAGGCCGAACAGGGCGGCGGTCAGCAGCGGGAAGGCGAGCAGGACCAGGACGCTGGTGACGGCGATGTTCCAGGTGAAGATCGGCATCCGGAACATGGTCATACCGGGCGCGCGCAGGCAGACGACGGTGGTCAGCATGTTGACACCACCGAGGATGGTGCCGAGACCCGAGACGGCAAGGCCGAGGATCCACAGGTCGGTGCCGACACCGGGCGAGTGCAGGATGTCGGTCAGCGGCACATACGCCGTCCAGCCGAAGTCCGCGGCACCACCGGGGGTGATGAAGCCCGCGGTCGCCATGGTCGCGCCGAACGCGTACAGCCAGTAGCTGAAGGCGTTCAGTCGCGGGAAGGCGACGTCGGGGGCGCCGATCTGCAGCGGCAGGATGATGTTGGCGAAGCCGAACACGATCGCGGTCGCGTAGAACAGCAGCATGATCGTGCCGTGCATGGTGAACAGCTGGTTGAACTGCTCGGGCGAGAGGAACTGCAGACCGGGGCGCGCCAGCTCGCCACGCATCATCAGCGCCATCAGGCCACCGATGAGGAAGAAGACCATCGACGTCGTCAGGTACATGACGCCGAGAACCTTCGGGTCGGTCGTGGTGACCATCTTGTAGATGAACGACCCCTTCGGACCGGTCCGCGCCGGATACGGCCGAGTCGCTTCCAACTGAGGGACTGGCTGGGGCTCTACGGCAGTCACTGATCCTCCTGAAGGTGCCTTTAGGTCGCTCCGCAGGCTCCACTGTCAGCATCGGCCCCGGGGGCACCGGGGCAGACGACGGTTAGCTTGCGCTCTTCGAATCGTAAACCGTGCTGCCGCAGCGGACCGAGCGGGTCCTACTCTGTGTCGTATTCGCGGCCCTCCGACGCTCATTTCCGCTGACCCGGCGTGGTGTGTCGGCCTCGGCGGGCACCGATGAGTTCTGTTCGCCCCCCTCGTCTGTACCGGTGAGGCCACTGCCGATTCCGGTAGCGGTACAGGCACGGAGGAGACCGCTCATGGCACAGAACGCAGCGCACAAGGCCGGCGATCCCTGCTGGGTCGACGTCTACAGCTCGGACCCGGACCGCACCATCGCCTTCTATGGGGAACTATTCGGCTGGACCGCCGAGCGCAACGAGGATTTCGGCGGATACATCACTTTCCGCAAGGACGGCAAGGCCGTCGGCGGCGGGATGGGCCGGATGCCCGACGATCCGGACAGCCCGGATCAGTGGACCATCTACCTGGCCGTCGACGACGTCGAAGCCACCGCGAAGGCCGCCACCTCGCACGGCGGGCAGATCGTCGTGCCGCCGATGCCGGTCGGCGACCTCGGGTCGATGGCGATCCTCGGCGATCCCGCGGGCGCGGGCGTCGGTGTCTGGCAGACGGGCACGTTCGGCGGATTCGAGACCGCGGGGCTGGTCGAGGGCGGACAGTGGCGCGATCACCACGGCGCGCCGTCCTGGTTCGAACTGACCACCCGCGATTTCGCGGGCGAGGTCGCCTTCTACAGCGCGGTGTTCGGCTGGAACGACCTGTTCCCGATCTCCGACTCGCCGGAGTTCCGGTACAGCACCCTGCATTCGACCAGCCCGATGCTCGGTGGCGTCATGGACGGTTCGAGTTTCCTGCCGGAGGGCTCGCCGGGTGGATGGTCGGTGTATTTCGGCGCCGATGACGTCGACGCGACGATCGCGAAGGCGGTGGAGCTGGGTGCGACGGTGACCGCGCCCGCCGAGGACACCCCGTACGGCCGGATGGCCACGATCGTCGACCCGAACGGTGCGCGCTTCAGCCTCGGTGGCGACAAGGGCTGAGCACCTGCCGACCTCACCTGCGGATCGAGGGTGCGCGCATGTACCCTCACCGGCATGCCGGTGAGCGCGATGGTTCATGGACGCACCCGAATCCGCACGATCATGGGTGCCGTTGTCGTCGGCTGCGCGACGCTGGTCGTCGCGGGTTGCGCGACGCCGGCCGATGATTCGGCCTCGATCATCCGCACCACCACCAATATCGCCGGTGCGGGCGTGGTGGGGATCGAGCGCGACACCGCGCAGGCGTGCAGCCTGCCCACCGCGCCCGATCCGGCCGACGGCGCCACCCGCACCATCACTCATCCCTTCGGTGTCACCGAGGTTCCCGCCGATCCGCAGCGCATCGTGGTGCTCAGCACCGCCGCGCTGGACGCGGTATGCGCGGTGGGTTCGTGGGAGAGCGTGGTCGGTGCGGCCACTGTGGACGGTCCGAGTCCGCAGCCCGGCTACCTGGGGACGGGTATCTCCGAGATCCCCGGCGTCGGCCCGGTGACTCAGCCCGATCCGGCGCTGATCGCGGCCCTGAACCCCGACCTCATCATCGGCGATGTTCCCGCGGCGGGCGCCGATTTCGGTGCGCTGTCCGGTATCGCACCGACCGTGCTGATCGGTCGCGAGGGCACCTGGCAGGACGAATTCACCGCCATCGCGGCGAGTCTCGGGCGTGCCGGGGCCGCCGAGACGGCGCTGGCGAACTACCGGACCGAGGCCGCCGATACCGGAAACGCGGTGTCCGCCAACCTCACTCAGGCCTCCATCGTCCGCTTCACCGCCGACGGCACCCGCGTCCTCGGTGACGACACCATGGCCGCGCAAGCCCTGGCCGCCACCGGTGCCCACCGTCCGACCGCCCAGCGGGCGGGCTCGTTCGACGTCGACGAGTCCGACCTGCTGCCGGTGGAGGGCGATCTGATCTATGTCATGTTCGCCGGCCCCGAAGGTCGTGCGCACGGTGAATCCGTGCTGCGTTCGGATGCGTGGAAGGACCTCGGCGCCGCTATCGACCGCCGCGTCTTCGCCGTCGACGACACCGTCTGGCATACCCGCGGCCTCACCGCCGCCCGCGCCGTGGTCACCGACCTGCGCAATACCCTCAACGCCTACGTCAACGACTGACCGCCGGACCGGTCGACGCACCCTGGGGTGGGCAAACCGGCACCCTCGGAGTGCGCGGGCCCGCGCCTTGGGTTACTGCCGCCGCGCCCTCGTGAGCGCGAGAGTAGAAGCACGCCGAACAGCGACTTCCATTCCGCTCCCGAGGGGACACACAGCATGCACACTCCAGCCGCATCGCACACCGACAACATCACCGTGCTGCCGGTGGTCCGGCCCGCCGCGGTCGACCCGCACGCGGTCGTGGTGTCCGCCGCGGATGTCTCGCTGTCCTACGCCGAGTTGGACAGCTGGTCGAATCGGCTGGCTCGGCTGCTGCTGCAGATCGGCGCAGGCCCGGGCATCCGCGTCGCGATCGCCGTCGACGAGCCGGTGGAGGCCGTGGTCGCCGAGCGCGCCATCGTCAAGATCGGCGGTATCCCGATGCCGATGAACAGCGGCGACTCCACCGTCTTCGGCACCGGGATCGGTGTCACCACCAAGCAGGAGCGGACCCGGCTCGACGACCGGATGAGCTGGCTGGTCCTCGACGACCGGTCGACCCTGCAGCGTTATCTGGCCGGGTCGGACGACCCGCTGACCAAGGCCGACTTCGCGGTCATCGCACGCTCGGCCTGATCTGCGCTTTCGCCGCCGCCACCGGCGCTGCCCGGTCCCGCAAAAACGGGTAGCGCAGTGTGGCCGATACGCCCACGGCGCACGCCGCGCCGGTTCACACTGGACTTGCCGCGTTGTTGCTGCGCGGCGAGTACTACCACCACCGCGGTAGCTACGGGGGGCGACTGCCTCGGTCGGCTACAGCGCGGTCGGAACGTAGGACTTCCATGTCACAGCCATCAGCGTCACCCATCGACACCGCTACCGGTCTGCCCGACGGCGCGTTCGCGCTCTCGGCCGCGCAGCGCGGTATCTGGTTCGCTCAGCACGTCGCGGGCGATACTCCGATCTCCATCGCCCAGTACATCGAACTGACCGGGCGGGTCGATGCGAGCGCGCTGGCCGAGGCGGCCCGCACGGCGGGGCGTGAATTCGGTACCGGGTTTCTGCGGCTGGTCGAGGTCGACGGGCATCCGTTCCAGGTCGTCGACACCACGCTGGACGACAACATCATCGAACTCGATCTGCGCGGGGAGCCGGATCCGGAGGCCTCGGCGCACGCCTGGATGGGCGCCGAGTACGCCACCCCACTGGATCTGACCCGTGATCGGCTGGTGCGGATGGCGATGCTGCGGCTGGCCGAGGATCGCTGGTTCTGGTATTCGCGGATCCATCACATCGTGCTCGACGGCATGGGCGCGCTCACGATGGTGCAACGCACCGCCGAGCTCTACAACGCGGCGATCGAGAACAGGCAACCGCCGCAGGCCAAGGCGGAAGACCTGCGCAAGATCGTCGACGCCGATCTGGCCTACCGCAGCTCGGATCGGTTCACCGCCGACCGCGATTACTGGTGCGATCATCTGGCAGGCATGGCGGACCCGGTGAGTCTGGCCGGCCGTACGGCCGAGGTCGACGCGCATCCGGCACGGGTCGCGGGCGCGCTGCCCGCCGAATCGGCCACGCTGCTGGACACGGTCGCCGAGGCGGCGGGTTCCGGGATCGCACCGACGGTGGTCGCCGCGTTCGCGGCCTACCTGGCGGCGATGACCGGTGCCCGCGAGGTGGTGCTGAGCCTGCCGGTCTCCGCACGCAGCACCGCCGTGCTGCGCCGTTCGGGCGGCATGATCGCCAATGTCGTCCCGCTGCGTCTGACCCTGCCGCCGAGCATCACGGTGGGCGAGGCGATCCTGGCCGCGCAGAGCGAGCTGACCGGTGCGCTGCGACGACAGCGCTACCGGCAGGAGGACATCGTCCGCGATCTCGGCTGGTCCATGGACGAGGCCGCGTCGTTCGGGCCGACAGTGAATCTGATGATGGCCGACACCAGGATTGCGCTCGGTGAGGTGGTCGGCAGACTGCATGTGCTCACCTCGGGGTTGATCGACGATCTGTTCGTCAACCTGTATCCGGGTGTCGGCGGGCAGAGCACCCATATCGACTTCCAGGCCAATGCGAACCTGTACAGCGACACCGAGCTGGCGGGCCAGCACGAACGGTTCCTGCTGTTCCTGCACCGGTTCCTGGCGGCAGGGACCGAAGCGACACTGTCCACGATCCCGGTGCTGACCCACACCGAGCGGGGCCGTCTCGCGCCCGCGCGCGGCCCCGCGGGCGGGCGAACCCGCACCCTCGCCGACCTCCTCGCTGCCGTGCGTGATCCCGACGCAGTGGCGCTCGTCGGTGGCGCGACGCGCATGACCTACCGTCAAGTCGACGAGTACACCAACCGGCTGGCCAGGGTGCTGATCGCGGCGGGCGCGGGCCCGGAACGCGGTGTCGCGACGGCCATCGCGCGCTCGGTCGAGTCGGTGCTCGCGACGTTCGCCATCGCGAAGACCGGCGCGCCGTTCGTGCCGATCGACCCGACCTATCCGGTCGACCGTATCGAGCACATGCTCGACGACAGCGGTGTG
The DNA here is from genome assembly GCF_042754945.1 of Nocardia sp. NPDC059180. Lineage (NCBI taxonomy): Bacteria > Bacillati > Actinomycetota > Actinomycetes > Mycobacteriales > Nocardiaceae > Nocardia > Nocardia sp. NPDC059180. The sequence continues at coordinate 236,051 of NZ_JBHZBU010000003.1, read as the reverse complement.
GTCGCAGGCGTCACGATGACGGCAGTACGGGGTGATCTGCCCGATCAGGTGGACTGGCTGGTGCTCGATGATGCGGCCACAGCGGAATCGGTCGCCGCGCAGGCCCCTGCACCGATCGACGACGCCGAACGTCACACACCCATCCATCCGGATCAGATCGCCTACATCATCTACACCTCGGGATCCACCGGGCTGCCCAAAGGTGTGCTGGTCTCCCATCGTGGCCTCGCCGATCTGGCCGCGGGGTCCGGAGCCGGCTTCAGCGTCGGCCCGGATGCCGTGGTGGCGCACGCTGTCTCGCCGAGTTTCGATATCTCGGTCGAAGAGATCCTCATCGCCTACACCGCGGGCGCGACGCTGGTGGTCGTGCCACCCGCCGCGTTCGCGGGCGAGGAACTGGCCGAGGTGTTGCGCACGCACGAGGTCACCCATCTCAATGTGACGCCGACGGTGGTCGGATCGCTGGATCCCGCCACACTGCCGCAGCTGCGCACCGTCATCGTCGGCGGTGACGCCTGCCCGCCGGAGCTGGCGCAGACCTGGTCGGGCCGCGCCCTCATCAACGGTTACGGGCCGACCGAAACCACCGTCACCGCGACCCTCACCGCACCGATGACGCCGGGCGCACCGGTCACCATCGGTGGCCCGGCGCGCGCCGTCCGAGCGGTGGTGCTCGATTCGTGGCTGCGTCCGGTGGCGCCCGGCGCGGTCGGCGAGTTGTATCTCGCGGGTCCGGGTGTGGCGCGCGGTTATCACCGCCGCACCGGGCTGACGGCGAGCCGGTTCGTCGCCGACCCCTACTCCCCCGGCGAGCGGATGTACCGCACCGGCGATCTGGTGCGCTGGATCGAGGCGCAGGGGCGTCCTGCACTGGAGTACCAGGGCCGCAGCGATTTCCAGGTCAAGATCCGCGGGTTCCGGATCGAACTCGGTGAGATCGATGACGCGCTGCAACGGCAGCCCGGTGTCGAGTTCGCGCTGACCCTCGGCGCCGAAACTCCCGCCGGGTCCACCGCGCTGGTGGCGTATGTGGTGATGACGCCCGGCGCCGACACCCATCCGGAGGCCCTGCGTGCCGCCGTGGGACGGACGCTTCCCGCCTACATGGTGCCCGCGGTGATCATGGTCCTCGACCGGGTTCCGCTCACCCCGCTGGGCAAGGTCGATCGAAAGGCTCTACCCCCACCGGATTTCGGTGCTGGGGTGACTTCCGGGCGCGAGCCGTCCACGCCGGCGGAGTACACCCTCGCCGCACTGTTTGCCGAGGTGCTCGGCCTGGACGCCGTGGGTATCGACGACAGTTTCTTCGCCCTCGGCGGCGACAGTATCGTGTCTATCCAGCTGGTATCGAGGGCCAAGGCCGCGGGGCTGGGTTTCAGCGCACGCGATGTATTCGAGCGAAAGACGGTGGCCGCGTTGGCCGCCGTGGCCACGGATGTGCGGGCCGAGGCGGTGCAGGAACTGCCGGGTGGCGGTGTGGGGGCCGTAGAGCTCACGCCGATCGTGCGGGAGATGGTCGCGCAGGGGCCGACCTGGGGTCGCTTCGCGCAGGCCGTGCTGATCGGGCTTCCGGCGGGGTTCACGCGGGCACAGTTGAGATCTGCCGTGCAGGCCGTCATCGATCGGCACGACGTGCTCCGGTCGTCGCTGCGGCCTGCAGGCCCGGAGTGGGAATGGATTGTCGCGGAACCGGGTTCGGTCGACGTCGATGCGTTGATCGAAGTCATTGCCGCCGGGCCCGATCCGGAAACTGCCTGCGAGCGCGCACTCCAGCACGCGGCCGATCAGCTCGATCCCGTAGCGGGTGTCGTCGCGCGTTTCGTCCTCATCGAAAGTGACGGCGCTGATCCGCTGTGCTGGCTGGTGCTGCACCACCTCGTCACCGATGGCATCTCGTGGCGGATCCTGCTGCCGGATCTGGCGATCGCCGCGGCGGGCGGTGAGCTCGCGCCGGTCGGGACTTCGTTCCGGCGTTGGGCCCACGCCCAGTCCGAGCAGGCCGGGCGCCGGTCGGCCGAACTGCCCGTATGGCAACGCGTTCTGTCGAGCGACGATCCGTTGATCGGCAGCCGGGCTCTCGATCCCGCCGTCGACATCGTTGCGACACAGGGCCGATGGCAGACAACCATCCCCGTCGACGTCGCAGGCCCGGCACTGACCACCGTGCCCGATCGTTTTCATTGCGGCGCCGACGATGTGCTGCTCACCGCGCTCACCATGGCGGTGTGCCGTTGGCGGGCCCGCAGCGGCACGCTGATCACCCTCGAAGGGCACGGCCGGGTCGAACAGATTCTGCCGGGCGCCGACGTCGCGCGCACGGTCGGCTGGTTCACCAGCGTGTATCCGGTGGCCATCGAGCCGGCCGGTATCGATCTCGACGACGCATTCGCCGGAGGTGTAGCCGCGGGCGCGGCTGTGAAGGCCACCAAAGAACAGTTGCGGGCCATCCCGGACAAGGGCGTCGGGTACGGGATGCTGCGCCATCTGAACGCCGAGACCGCCGCGGCTCTCGCGCACGCGCGGCAACCGCAGCTCGGCTTCAACTACCTCGGCCGAGCCGCGTCCGGCGACACCGGGCCGTGGTTGCCCCGCCGCTTCGCCGCCACCCAGGACGACCGCGCACCCTTGCCTGCCGTGGTCGACATCAACGCCGTCATGACCGACGGTGGACTCGAGGTGACCTGGGACTACGCCACCGGTCTGCTGGGCGCGACGGACGTGCGCGAACTCGCCGAACTCTGGGCCGGGGCGCTGCGGGCTCTGGTCAACCACGCCGAGACCGCGGGCGCCGGTGGGCGTTCGCCGTCGGACTTCGACCTCGTCGCGGTCACGCAGCCGCAGATCGACGCGTGGGAGCGGCGCTACCCCGATCTGGTCGACGCGTGGCCGTTGTCGCCACTGCAATACGGTCTGCTCTTCCACGCCAGATACGACTCCGATACCGCCGACGCCTACACGGTGCAGTCGCTGCTCACCCTCGCGGGCACCGTCGACGCCGCCCGGTTGCGTGGCGCGGCGCAGGCGCTGGTCGACCGGCACGAGAACCTGCGGGTCGCGTTCACCGAAACCGACGACGGCCCACGTCAGCTCGTGCTCGGTGCTGCCGAGGTCGGCTGGCAGGAGATCGATCTCACCGGCACCGCCGATGACACAGAGCTCGACTACGAACTACACCGGCTGATCGCACTCGACGCGAACACCCGATTCGACTTGAACCGACCACCGCTGTTGCGGTTCACACTGATCCACACCGCACCCGAGGACTACCGCCTGATCATGACCAATCACCATCTGGTGCTGGACGGCTGGTCGACACCGCTGCTGGTGCGTGAACTGCTGACGCTCTACGTCACCTCCGGCGATATCACCGTGCTGCCGCCGGCCCGGTCCTACCGTGAATTCCTGGCCTGGCTGGCCGAGCAAGATCAGGCCGAGTCGCTCACCGCGTGGTCGCGCTACCTCGCCGGAGTCGACAGCCCGACCCGGGCCGTCCCGTCGCTGGCTGATATCGAATCCACCGACACCGCCGAAACTTCCGTCGAACTCACCGCGCAGACCCTGGCGCACCTGGAGTCATCGGCCCGCGGATGCGGAGCAACGGTGAACACGATGGTGCAGACGGCGTGGGCGATGCTGCTCGCGATGCTCACCGGACGCACGGACGTGGTGTTCGGCGGGACGGTGTCGGGCAGGCCACCCGAACTCGCGGGGGTCGAGGACATGGTGGGGTTGTTCATCAACACCCTCCCCGTCCGGGTCCGGTTCGAGCCCGGTGAATCGGTCGCCGAGTTGCTCGCGCGCGTGCAGGCCGATCAGGCGCGATTGCTCGACCATCAGCATGTCGGGCTCGCTGCGATCCACCAGGCCGTCGGGCTGCCGGAACTGTTCGACACGCTGACGGTCTTCGAGTCCTATCCGATCGATCGGGAGGCGCTGTCGCAGGCCCTGGATATCGCCGGAATGCGGGTGCTCGATGTGGCGGGCACAGATGCCACACCGTATCCGCTGAACCTGATGGTGATTCCGCTGCGCGGGGCCGAAGGACGCGATTCGCTACGGATCACGCTGAAGTATCTCGCCGATCAGTTCGACGCGGACGCCGCCCGTCCGCTGCTGGAGCGTTTCGTGCGACTGCTCACCCAGCTCGCCGACGATCCGCTACTGCCGGTCGCCCGGCTGCGGTACTGCGATGATGCCGAACTGGCCGAACTCGCGCCGGTGTACGGGCCTGCGTCGGTGCCGCAACGGCCGATGCCGGAGATCCTCGCCGACGGCGCCCGCATCGACAGTGCCGCCATCGCGGTCGACACGGGTGAGCTCACCATGACCTACGGCGACCTGGATGCCTGGTCGAATCGGTTCGCGCGAGTCTTGCTGCGACGCGGTATCGGCCGCGAAGTATTCGTGGTACTGGCCCTCACCCGATCACTGGAATCGGTGGTCGCGGTGTGGGCGTTGGCGAAAACCGGTGCGGCGTTCGTGCCCTTGGATCCGAGCCATCCGGTGGAACGGATCGAGCACATGCTCACCGATTCCAGGTCGCCGATCGGTGTGACGGTGACCGAGATCGGTGCGACGCTGCCGAGCAGCATCGACTGGCTACTGCTGGACGATCTCAACACCATGCGGCGCGCCATGACCGTCTCCGACGCACCGATCACCGACGACGAGCGCGGCGGCCCGATCGACCTGGACCAGGTCGCGTACCTGATCTACACCTCCGGATCGACCGGAAAGCCGAAGGCGGTCCTGGTCAGCCACCGTGGCCTGGCGAATCTGGCGGCCGACGAGCGGGAAGCACTAACTATCGGTCCGTCGGCCGCGGTCTTGCAGGTCGCTTCGCCGAGCTTCGACGCCTCGGTATTCGAGCTGGTCATGGCCCACGGCGCGGGGGCAAGGCTGGTGGTCTCGCCGCCGGACGTCTACGGCGGCACCGAACTCCAGCGGTTGCTGCGCGCCCAACGCGTCACCCACGCGGTGATCACGCCGTCGGCCCTGGCCACCATGGAACCCAGCGACCTGTCCGATCTGCGGCTGCTCTCGGTCGCCGGTGAGGCGGCGACACCGGAGCTGATCCAGCGCTGGTCCCCGGGCAGACGCATGGTGAACCTGTACGGGCCGACCGAGTTCAGCATCTGGGCCACCGGTCCCGCCGAACTCGTCACGGGCGAACCGATCACCATCGGCGGGCCGATCCGCGGAGCGTCAGCGCAGGTGCTCGATACCTGGTTGCGCCCGGTGCCGGTCGGTGTCGCTGGTGAGCTGTACCTGGCCGGGCCAGCGCTTGCCCGTGGCTACTTCAACCGGTTCGCCTTGACGGCAGGACGTTTCGTCGCCGACCCGGCCGGTGCGCCGGGTGAGCGGATGTACCGAACCGGTGACATGGTGCGCTGGGTGCGCGGCGCGGACTCGACACTGGCACTGGAGTACCTGGGGCGCAGTGATTTCCAGGTGAAAATCCGCGGTCTGCGGGTCGAGCTCGGTGAGATCGATGCGGTGCTGTCGGCAGTCGAGGAGGTCGAGTACGCGGTCACCATCGGCCGGGCCGGGCCCGCCGGGGCGACCGTGCTGGTGTCGTATGTTCTGCCTGCCGCAGGCACCGCACCGGATTCCGAACGGCTGCGCGCGCGGGTCGCGGCGGAGCTGCCCGGCTATATGGTGCCCGGCTACATCGTTGTGCTGGACGAGGTCCCGTTGACACCGGTCGGCAAGCTGGATCGCGCGGCGCTGCCGGTACCGGATTTCGCGGCGAGCCGACGCCCCTACCTCGCCCCACGCGGACCGGTGGAGCAGGCGGTCGCCGAGGTTTTCGCCGAGGTGCTCGGTAGCGAACGCGTCGGCGCCGACGAATCCTTCTTCGAGCTCGGCGGCAATTCGCTCAGCGCGACGCGGGTGGTGGCGCGAGTCAATTCTGCGCTCGGCTCGACGATCGCCTTGCGCGACCTGTTCGACGCGCCGACCGTCGCCCAGCTGTCGGCCCGCGTCATCCCCGCCACCGACGGCGCGGGCGGGCGTTTCGTGCTCGCGCCACGGATCCGCCCGGACCGGGTGCCGCTCTCACCGGCCCAGCAGCGCATGTGGGTGCTCAACCGGATGGACCCGGCGTCCTCGGCCTACAACATCGCCGTCGCGCTGCGCCTGACCGGCGAACTCGATCTCGAGGCCATGCGGAGGGCGCTCACCGATGTGGTGGACAGACACGAGAGCCTGCGCACGCTCTATCCTGCCGACGCCGAGGGGCCGCGTCAGGTGGTCATCAGCGCCGAGGTCGCCACACCGGCGCTAGAGGTGACCGACACCGATGATGGTGCGGCACTGCGTATCCGGATCGGTGAGGTTACCGGCACGGGATTTGATATCACCGAACAACCGCCGCTGCGGCTCGGTCTGTTCCGGCTCACCGGCACCACCGATCCGGTGCATGTGCTGGTTCTGGTGGTACACCACATCAGCGCCGATGGTTTTTCGATGGCGCCGCTGGCCACCGACCTGGTTGCCGCCTATTCCCGGCATCACTGCGTTGCGGTGGGCGGGCCGTCCACAGCCACGGCCGATACCGAGGCGGCCCCGCTCGCGGTGCAGTACGCCGACTTCGCGCTCTGGCACCGGGAGCTGCTCGGTGACGAGTCCGATCCGGAATCGCTCGCGGCGCAGCAGATCCGGTACTGGACCGAGACGCTCGACGGCGCTCCCGACGTGCTCGACCTGCCCGCCGATCGGCCGCGTCCGGCAGTACAGTCGATGCGCAGCGCGGAGGTCGAGGTGACGATCGACGCCGCGCTCCATCGCGGGCTCACGGAACTGGCGGCAGCCCATGAATCGAGCCTGTTCATGGTGCTGCACGCGACGCTCGCGGCGCTGCTCGCCCGGCTCGGCGGTAACGACGATGTGGTGATCGGTACCCCCGTCGCCGGTCGCGGCGAGCAGGCATTGGACCGGCTCGTCGGCATGTTCGTCAACACGCTCGCGCTGCGCACACCGGTCGACCTCGGTGCCGGGTTCAGCGATTTCCTCACGTCGGTGCGGGCAACGGATCTGGATGCGTTCGCCACCACCGATGTGCCGTTCGAGCGGCTGGTGCAGATCCTCGATCCCGCGCGGTCGACCGCACATCATCCGGTCTTTCAAGTGTCACTGTCCTTGCAGAATTTCGTCGAACCGGTGCTCGAGCTGCCGGGTCTGCGGATCGAAGTGCAGGATTTCCAGCGCGACACCGCGCAGTTCGATCTCATGCTCGACCTGCGCGAACGCATCGGCCGGGTTGGGCAGGACGGTGTGGCGGGCCTGCTGACGTATGCGACGGATCTGTTCGACGCCGAGACCGCGAGCACGCTGGCGCGCCGGTGGCTGCGCCTGCTCGACGCCGTCGTCGCCGACTCTGATGTCCCGCTCGCCGATATCGATATCCTCGACGAGTCCGAACGCGCCGAGCTGGTACCGATGCGCGGGCCCGCGAGTGCCGGCACCACTGGGCTCGCACGGATCCTCACCGAGTCGGCGCAACGGTATCCGGACCGGCCCGCCGTGGTCGCCGACGGGCAGGTCAGAACCTACCGCGAACTCGATGCCGACTCCGACCGGCTGGCTCGGCTGCTCGTCGACGCCGGCGCGGGACCGGAAACCGTTGTTGCCCTCGGTATGCCACGATCGGCCGCGCTGCTCATCGCGCTCTGGGCGACCGCGAAGACCGGCGCCGCGTTCCTGCCGGTCGACCCGAAACATCCGGTAGACCGGATCGAGCACATGCTCGCCGATTCCCGGGCACGCATCGGCGTCACCGTCGCCGCCCATCGGCCATCGCTACCCGACAGCACGCAGTGGCTGGTTCTGGACGGCTCGCCGCTGGACGAACCGCCGCAGGCAACACCGACTGCCGAGCCTCGGCCCGACCATCCGGCCTGGGTGATCTACACCTCCGGGTCGACCGGAAAGCCCAAGGGCGTCACCGTCACCCACCGTGGGCTCGCCGACCTCGTCGCCGCGCAACGCGAGATCCTGGCACTGGATGAAAAGTCCCGCGTCCTACAGGTGGCCTCGCCGAGTTTCGACGCCTCGATATTCGAGGCACTGATGGCGTTCGGGGCGGGTGCGGCCGCCGTGGTCGCGCCACCGGAGGTCTACGGTGGCAGTCCGCTCGCCGAGTTGATCGACGCCGAGCAGGTCACCCATCTGGTGATCACACCGTCGGCGCTGGCCACCGTCGACGCCACCGCGGTTTCGAGCGTGCGGGTGCTTGCGGTCGCGGGTGAGGCGGTGGGCGCCGAACTCGTCGACCGGTGGTGCGGCAGTTCGGGCCGACGCATGCTGAACCTGTACGGGCCCGCCGAGTTCACCATCTGGGCGACCTCGTCCACCGCGCTGCGACCGGACCGCCCGGTCACCATCGGTGGCCCGATCGGTGGCGCCGCCGTGCTGGTGCTCGATGATCGTCTGCGTCCGGTCCCGGCCGGCGTCACGGGCGAGCTGTATCTGAGTGGTTCTGCCCTGGCTCGCGGCTACCACCGCAGGCCCGACCTCACCGCCGCACGCTTCGTCGCCGACCCGTTCGGCGAGCCCGGGTCACGGCTGTACCGCACCGGTGACCTCGCGCGCTGGGTGCGGGACGCGGCGGGGACACTCGAGCTGGAGTATGTGGGCCGCTCCGATTTCCAGATCAAAGTGCGTGGTCAGCGAGTGGAGCTCGGGGAGATCGATGCCGTGCTCACCCGCGCCGACGGCGTCGATGTCGCGGTCACCCTCGGTGTCGCGGGCCCGGCGGGATCGACCGCTCTCGCCGCCTACCTCGTGCGCGCGCCGGGCACCGAGATCGATATCGCGCAGGTGCGGGCATTCGCCGCCGACATCCTGCCTTCGTACATGGTGCCCGCGGCGTTCGTCGTCCTGGACGAGATCCCGCGCACCGCAGTGGGCAAATTGGACCGCGACGCGCTGCCGGCCCCGGTATTCGCCGTCGACGACACCGCGTACCGGCCGCCGAGCACGCCGACCGAACAGGCGCTGGCCGAGGTCTTCACCGAACTGCTCGGCCGCGAGCGGGTCGGTGCCGACGATTCGTTCTTCGCGCTCGGCGGCGACAGCATTCTCGCCATTCAGCTCGTCTCCCGCGCGAAACTGCGTGGCATCACCTGCACGCCGTTGCAGGTGTTCGAGCACCGCACTGTCGCCGCACTGGCCGCGGCTGCCGACGCCGCCGGTCCCGCGGTGACGTTGGAGGAACTGCCCGGTGGCGGCGTCGGCGAGCTGCCGCTCACCCCGATCGTGCGGTACATGATCGAGCGCGGAGGCGATTTCGACCGGTTCGCCCAGACCGCGGTGCTCGAACTCCCGGCCGGAATCGAGCGCGATCAGCTCGTCGCGACCCTCACCGCTGTCATCGATCGGCACGACATGCTGCGGTGTCGGCTGCGCAGGCACGGCGAGGACTGGCAGTTGAGCGTCGCCGCCGCCGGGACGATCGATGTCGACGCCCTTGTGCACCGGATCGAGCACAATGCCGTCACCGACGCCGTCGACCTGCACGAATTCGCCGTGACCGAAATGGATTCCGCGCTGCACCGGCTCGATCCGGCGGCCGGCGTCGTCGCACAGTTCCTCTGGCTCGATCCGGTCGGTGACGCCGGAGCCAGAACCGTACCGGGCCGGTTGATCGTCGTCCTGCACCATCTCGCGATCGACGCGGTGTCCTGGCGCATCCTCGTGCCCGATCTGATCGCGGCATGGGCGCAGGTCCGGGTCGGCGCCGCACCGGTGCTCGCCGATACCGGCACTTCCATGCGGCGATGGTCGTCCGCGCTGAACGAGGAGGCGCACGCAGAGCGGCGGGTAGCCGAACTCGACTACTGGCGTGCGGTTCTCGCCGCCCCCGATCCGCTGATCGGGCCCCGCGAGCTGGACCCTGCGACCGACCGGACCGATACGTTGCGGACCGTCGAAGTCGAAGTGTCGACCGAGGTCACCGCCGACTTGCTCACCACACTGCCGAAGCTGTCGGGCGGCGGCGTCAACGATGCCCTGCTCGCCGCCCTCACACTGGCGCTGTTGCGCTGGCGCGCCCGGCGCGGGAGCACCGCGGACACCGCGCTGATTCGGCTCGAAGGCCATGGACGGCAAGAGGAAGTGGTGCCGGGCGCCGATCTTTCCCGCACCGTCGGCTGGTTCACCAGCCTCTATCCCGTGCGCATCGCACTCACCGATATCGATATCGATGACGCGTTCGCCGGTGGTCCCGCCATGGGTGCGGCGCTGCGTGCGGTCGACCGCACGCAGCGCGCGGTCCCCGACAAGGGCATCGGGTTCGGACTGCTGCGCTATCTGAATTCCGCAACCGCAGCGCGACTGCCGCGGACACTGCCCGGTCAGATCGCGTTCAACTACCTCGGCCGCTATTCGACCGCCGACATTCCGGCCGGCCTGGAGGGATTGGGCTGGCTGCCCACCGATGATCTCGGCGAGCTGCCCGCTACCGAACACCCCGACGTTCCGCTGATGTCGGCGTTGGCCGTCGACGCCGTCGTCATCGGTGACCGGCTGCAAGCCGTGTTCGGCTACCCCGGTGCCCTGCTCGCCCCTGACGACATCCACGAATTGGCGGCCCTGTGGGTCGACGCGCTCGGCGCCGTCGCAACCTATGCGCAGTCGCCCGAAGCCCAGCTCACCGAAGCGGCACCGACAGCGGCCGCACCGGCCTCGGGGCTCGGCCTCGATGTGCTGCTGCCGATCCGCCCCGACGGCACCGAACCCGCACTGTTCTGCGTGCACCCCTCCTCCGGAATGGCATGGAGCTACCTCGGTCTGGCCGAACGCCTGCGCCCTGGGAGGCCCATCTACGGACTCCAGGCACCCGACCTGTCCGGCCGAGAACCTTCGGCACGCTCGATTGATGAATTCGCCGACCGCTACATCCGCGAGATCCGTGCCGTCCAACCCGACGGCCCCTACCATCTACTCGGCTGGTCCTTCGGCGGACTGATCGCGCACGCCATGGCAGCGAAACTGCGCACCGCGGGCCAGACGGTCGGCGTGGTCGCCCTGCTCGATGCCGACGCCGCCGATATCGACGGCGACTCGATCGAGCGACTCACTCCTGGCGGGTTCGTCAACAGCTTCGGCAGCGTCTTCGGAATCGACAACGTACCCCCCGACGCCACCGCGCGGGAAGCGGCCGAGCTGATCCGGGAACGGTTCGGCGGCGTCTCGATCATCGACGCCGGCACCATCGAACGGATGGCCGGGTCCTACAACGCCTCCGCCCGCACCCGCACCGGCTATACCCGGCCGCGCTACGACGGCGACATCGTCTACTTCAGCGCCACCGTCGACAGCTCCGAGATCTTCGGCCCGGACGGCTGGCGGCCCTACCTGACCGGGACGATCGCCAACCACGACGTCGAGGTCACCCACGACGAAATGACCACACCGTATGCGCTCTGGATCATCGCGCAGGTGCTCGATACCCAACTGGGAGGCCCGCAATGAGTCCCGAACACGGCGTCGTCGTCGAAGGCATCGAGAAATCGTTCGGTGCGGTACACGCCCTGCGCGGTGTGGATTTCAGCGCCGCACCAGGTGAAGTGCTCGGCATCCTCGGCCCGAACGGCGCCGGAAAGACCACGATGGTCAACGTGCTGTCCACCCTGATCACGCCGGATCGGGGTCGTGCGCTGGTCGCCGGGCACGATGTGGTCGCCGATCCTGCCGCGGTCCGCCGATCCATCATGCTGACCGGGCAGTACGCCGCACTCGACGACATGCTCAGCGGCTACGAGAACCTGGTCATGTTCGGCAGGCTGATGGGTCTGCGCAAACGCGCCGCCCGCGCCCGCGCCGACGAGCTGATCGCCGGATTCGATCTGGTCGCGGCGGCGGGCAGGCGGGTCGGGACCTATTCCGGCGGTATGCGGCGCCGCATCGATATCGCCTGCGGGCTGGTCGTGCGCCCGGATGTGGTGTTCCTCGACGAACCGACCACTGGACTCGATCCACGCAGCCGCCAAGGCGTATGGGATCTGGTCGGCGGATTCCAGCGTGCGGGCATCACCACCCTGCTGACCACCCAATACTTGGAAGAGGCCGATGCGCTCAGCGACCGGATCATCGTCATCGATCACGGTGTGGTGATCGCGGCAGGCACCGCCGACGAGCTCAAGGCGCGCACCGGCGGCAGCTACTGCGAAGTGGTCCCGCTGGACCTCGGCGATCTCCCGGCCATCGCGGCAGCGCTCGGTTCGCTACTGCCGGACGGTAATCGGGCCATGTTCACCACCGAATCCGACCGCATCGCCATTCCCGCACCGGACGGTGCGAAGACACTAGCCGAAGCACTGCGGCGGTTGGACGCGGCCGGGATCGAACTGGTCGACATCGCTCTGCGCCGCCCCTCCCTCGACGATGTGTTCCTCCAGCTCACCGGCCATCTGGCCTCCGACGAACCCGCGTCCGAGCCGGAACCGGCCGCCGCACAGGCACTGTCATGACCACCGGCGTCTGGTTGACGAGCGCACGGGCCGCCCCGGTCACCACCGCCCAATGGTGGGTGCTCACGACCAGGTTCATCGTGCCGTCGGTGAAATCGGGCGAGGTGCTGGCCTCGGTGCTCGCGCCCGCCGCCTTCACCGTGAGCTTCTACTTGCCGCTGAAAACGGTGATGATGTTCGCGGGCACCGGGTTCAGCAGTTACGCCCAGTTCATGATGCCGATCGTGATCCTGCAGGCGGCGGCGTTCACGGCCATCTCGGCCGCGTTCCGTTCGGCCACCGACGCCGTCGCCGGACTCAACCGGCGTTTCGGCGCCATGCCCATCAACCCGTTCGTACCGGTCGCGGCGCGCATGTCGGGCAATGTCTTCCGGCTGGTCATCGCCCTCACCACCGCATTGGTGTGCGGACACATCATCGGGTTCCGGTTTTGCCTCGACGCCTGGCACACGCTCGGATTCCTGCTGTTCGCACTGCTCGTCGGCATCGCGCTGACGTTGGCGGCCGATGTCATCGGCACCCTGTCCAAGAGCCCGGAAGCCACCACCCAGGCGCTGGTGCTGCCGCCGTTGATCCTCGGCATGCTCTCGACCGGGCTCGCACCTGCCGAGCAGTTCCCCGAGTGGGTGCAGCCCTTCGTCCGCAATCAGCCGATCTCCCAGTTCGTCATCGCGCTGCGCGCCCTGGCCGGCGACACCCTCGGTAATGCCGGTGAGGTGTCCTGGTCACTGATGGGTCCGCCGCTGGCCTGGGCGTTCGGCATCCTCGCGGTCTGTGTGCCGGTGGCCGTGCGGCTGAGTTCGCGGAGCCGATGATGACGACGTTGCCCGCTACCCGCCCCGCCGATCTGCGCACCGGCCTCGAAACCTCGCCGTCCGCGCTGATCCGGCACACCGTCATCCAGACCCAGCGCCTGCTGCTGCGCTGGGCCCGCAATCCGGTCACCCTGCTCGAGACACTGCTCATCCCGTGCCTGCTGCTGCTGATGCTCGATATCGTGGTGGGCGGCCAGATCGAGAAATTCACCGGCGAGGATGCGCTCTACGGTTCGGTGCCGATGGTCGCGGTCGTCGGCGCGCTGTCCGGCGCGGTCGCGGGCGGTGTGCTGCTCGGGCGCGAACGCGACGCGGGTCTGCTCGCGCGCTTCTGGGTGCTGCCGGTGCACCGCGCGTCGGGCCTGGCGTCCCGGATTCTCGCCGAGGGCTGCCGGATCTTCGCCGGGACGATCACCGTGGTCATCGTCGGATATCTGCTCGGATTCCGTTTCCAGGAGGGATTCTTCGCGACCGTCGCGTTCCTGTTCGTGCCGACACTGTTCGGCCTGGCCTTCGCCACCGTCGTCACCGCCGTGGCCGTCTACACCGCCAAAGCGACCCTGGTGGAAGGCATCACGATCCTCACCTCGCTGATGATGTTCTTCAGCACCGGCTTCGTGCCGCTGGCCGCCTACCCGCAGTGGCTGCAACCGATCGTGCGCAACCAGCCGATGTCGACCGCCGTGGACACCATGCGCGCCCTCGCCCAAGGCGGCCCCCTCGCCCGGCCGCTCACCCTCACTCTCCTCTGGTCGGCCGCGGCGATCGTGCTGTTCGCGGTACCCGCCACCATTGGCTACCGTCGTGCCAGCAGGCGATAAGTAACATCGGGCCATGGCTTCCGCACCCAACCGTTCCCAGAGCAACGGCATCGCTATCGGCCTGAGCCTCGGCATCTCGATCGGCACGGTGTTCGGCCTCACCCTCTTCGATAATCTCGCCGTCGGCATCGGCTTCGGCATGGCGATCGGTCTCGCCCTCGGAATCGCGTTGTCGTCGAAGTCCGGTTCCGGCGACTCGAACAGCGACGACAGTCCCGGAGACTGACTTCCCACCTGCCACTGGGCTCGGCCCGCTCCGCACCCCCTACCTGCGGGTCCCGCAAATCCCCCGCGATCGGGCGCGACGCACCCGATGCCGCTGCACGCGGCAGCCCGCCGATGGCGGACAATGGGGCGCACGACAGCGACCGCCATAGGTACTCACCGAAAGAGCGAGGGTGGTCGCTCAACACAAGGTGTTGTGTTGCTCGGAGTTGTCACCCACAAGGAGTAGTGTTCTGGGTGCAGGGAATTCCGTGACAGCAGCGTGCTCGGATGTGCGCGGGAAAGGCGTGGAGGCAGGATGAAACTGATCGATCGGGTGTCGGCCATCAACTGGAATCGGGTGCCCGACGAGAAGGATGCCGAGGTCTGGGACCGGCTGACCGGCAACTTCTGGCTGCCGGAGAAGGTGCCGGTGTCCAACGACATCCCGTCGTGGAACACCCTCACCGCCGATGAGAAGCAGCTGACCATGCGGGTCTTCACCGGCCTCACACTGCTCGACACCATTCAGGGCACTGTCGGCGCGGTGAGCCTGATCCCGGACGCGATCACCCCGCATGAAGAAGCGGTGCTCACCAACATCGCGTTCATGGAGTCGGTGCACGCGAAGAGCTACAGCTCGATCTTCTCGACGCTGTGCTCGACCCGCGAGATCGACGACGCCTTCCGCTGGTCGGAGGAGAACCGCAACCTCCAGCGCAAGGCCGAGATCGTGCTGGACTACTACCGCGGCGACGATCCGCTCAAGCGCAAGGTCGCCTCCACCCTGCTGGAGAGCTTCCTGTTCTACTCCGGCTTCTACCTGCCGATGCACTGGTCCTCGCGCGCCAAGCTCACCAACACCGCGGACATGATCCGGCTGATCATCCGCGACGAGGCGGTGCACGGGTACTACATCGGCTACAAGTATCAGAAGGGCCTCGAGCAGCTCACCCAGCCCGAGCGCGACGAGCTGAAGAACTACACCTTCGAGCTGCTGTTCGAGCTCTACGACAACGAGGTCGAATACACCCAGGACCTCTACGACGAGGTCGGCCTCACCGAGGACGTCAAGAAGTTCCTGCGCTACAACGCCAACAAGGCACTGATGAACCTCGGCTACGAAGGCCTGTTCCCGAAGGACGAAACCGAGGTCAACCCCGCCATCCTGTCGGCGCTGTCCCCCAACGCCGACGAGAACCACGACTTCTTCTCCGGCTCCGGGTCGAGCTACGTCATCGGCAAGGCGGTCAACACCGAAGACGAAGACTGGGAGTTCTAGACCTCCCGGCCTCCCGAGCCCGGTGCCCACGATTCGATCGTGGCATCGGGCTCGAGATATTTTGTCGGGGTGACCGGTCCCCTTCGGTGGGTCGGCGTCCACCCTAGGGAGTTTCGTTGTTGCGTCGCCTGACGATCATTGCCGCAGTGTTGGTGGGCGGCGTCGGCTGTCAGCAGCAGAGCCCTTCCTCTTCGGTCGATGAGATCTGGTTCACGCCTGCGACATCGGAGGCGCAGGTCTCCGACGTTTTCCAGCGCATTCGCAATGTCGACTCGTGCGCGCTGGTGCCGCGGTCGGCGCTGGAGGAGCAGGGGAAAGTCGGCGAGGTGCGGGTCGGGGGGCAGACGATCAACGGCTGCGAGGCGCGCCTGGACGCCGACGGATCGCCGGTCGAGGTGACATGGTCGCTGGTATGGGCGCCGCAGGCCAGTGCGGTCGACGAGACCCGCAGGGTCGGCGAGGTCAAGGTCGAGGTCCTCTCGCCGGAGGATCTGGGATCGACCGCGGAACCGAAGAACTGCTGGGTGACCGCGGAATTCCCGTCCATGGCGCAGGTCTTCCTCGACGTCGAGGCGCCGTCGCCCGTCGACACCTGCGCGGTCGGCAACGCATTGATCGATACGGCGATCGAGCAACTGCCGACCAGCCCGGCCTTCGGCATGTCACCGGATGCGGTGCGCACCGTGCTCACCGGCGCCGACCCCTGCGAGGCACTGCCCAAACTCGGTGCAACACCGTTGCCGGTGCACGACTATCAGGTCGCCCAGATCTGCCGGTTCGGTACTTCCGACGCACCGACCGCCATCGAATACGGGTACCAGGACGAAGACGAGATCCGCCGCGACGACACCATCACTGTCGATAACCGCCCGGTCTACGTGGGCCGCGTCGGGGGCGGGCAGTTCATCGGCTACACCTTCGCGGTGGGTCCGGAGCTTCCTGGCGGTGCACTGCCCGTCATCACCGTTCTCGGCAGCAACCAGCAGGAAGTCGAGCGGACCCGCGATCAGCTGATGAGGATGTATCCCATCTCCTGATCGCGGGCCGCGGCTCAGATCCCGAGTACCAGCTTCGCGGTCGTGAAGTAGATGATCAGCCCGGTGGCGTCGACCAGAGTGGTCACCATCGGTGCAGACACCACCGCCGGGTCGATGCGCAGCCGCTTGGCCAGTAGCGGCATGGTGCCGCCGATGGTGGCGGCCCAGGCACAGATGATGATCAGCGTCACGCCGACGACCACGGCGATGCGCGGGCCGACGAAGAAGGCGCCGATCACCACACCCGCCCCCGCCAGCATGGCTCCGAGCACCAGGCCCACCCGGCATTCGCGCCAGATCACCTTCAACAGGTCGCCGCCACGCACTTCGCCCACCGCGAGCGCGCGGACGCAGGCGGTGGCGGCTTGTGCACCCGCATTGCCGCCCGCACCGATGAGCAGCGGGATGAACAGCGCCAGTTGCGCGGCCTGCGCGAGAGTGCCTTCGAAATAGTCGGTGACGCTG
Source organism: Nocardia sp. NPDC059180 (assembly GCF_042754945.1). Classification (NCBI taxonomy): domain Bacteria; kingdom Bacillati; phylum Actinomycetota; class Actinomycetes; order Mycobacteriales; family Nocardiaceae; genus Nocardia; species Nocardia sp. NPDC059180. The sequence goes on along the minus strand of NZ_JBHZBU010000003.1, from coordinate 218,954 downwards.
ACGGTCAACGTCGCCGCGAGCAGCAACAGCAGCAGCCACAACGCCCGGTAGCGCGCGAGCTGGAACACCCCGGCGGCCATGTAGTGGCCTTCCCACGGTGCCGAACCGGACTGCTTGGCGACGTCCTCGCTGTCGGCGGCCTCGATGACCTCCACCGCGTCGTCGAAGGTCAGCAGCCCGACCAGGCGGTCCTCGCTGTCGACGACGGGCAGGTTGAGGTCGTTGGTCTCGCGCATCAACCGCGCCGCCTTCTCCGCGGAGTCGGTGGCGCGCACGAACGCAGGCTCGGTGACGACCAGGTCGGCAACCATGGTCTCGGGACTGCTGAGCACCAGCTCACGCAGTTCCACGATGCCGCGCAACCTGCGCCCGGCATCGACCACCGGCAGCGTGTATACGGTTTCGGCGCCGGTGCCCTTGAGCTGCACGGTGCGCAATGCTTCGGCAACGGTCAGATTCCCCGGCAGCGCAACGACTTCCGGCGTCATGTACCGCCCGACCGAACCCTCCGGGTAGCCGAGCAGGGCGGCGGTCATGCGCCGTTCGCGCGGGCTCAGCCCCGCCAGGGCCTTTTTGGCGACCTTCGCCGGCGCCTCGCGCAGCATGCGGGCGCGGTCGTCGGGTGCCATCGCCTCGACCAGCTCGCGGAAACTCTGGTCGCGCATGCCCTGCAGGATCTGCTGCTGGTCGACAGGTTCGAGTTCCTCGAACACCGCCAGTGCGAGGTCTTTGTCCAGCAGGCGGAACGCGACACCAGCGCCGACGGCGTCCATGCGGGCGATCTCATCGGCGATGACATGCGGCGGGTGGGTGTCGAGCCAGTGCAGGGTGGCGTCGACGCGATGGCGTTCGACGACATCCTGCAGGGACTCCGACAGCGTGGGGCGCTCGTGGATCAGTTCGGTCTGCGACATGGCACGTCCTCGGCACAGCAGTGAGTTGCGAGTGAATCGGGAAAACGACGTCACACCGCGGGCGCTCACGCCAGTCGCTACCGCCGGAAGAACCTGCTACCGGGTATGCGAAGGCGCGGCGCCGCGCGGCCTTCGACTGGGAGGTTCGCTGCGCATCGCAACACCACCTCCTCCGGATTCGCCGCCGCGTCACACCGCTGGCAGGCACCTACCGGCGGACGGTCGACCACCGGTACTCATGCAAACGCATTCGTGTGCAGGATACATCCCATCTTCGCCAGTCGCGCATCGACACGTTCGTCACACGGCGTTTTGCTTCCCGGGCGTGTCGATAGAGCGCCATACAGGACTCACGCTGTGTGCGGAGTCACGGCCACCGCGGCGAATCCGCCTCGTGCCAGAATGGTTGCGCAAGCCGAAAAACGGGGGGCGACAGCATGAATCACGATCGACGGCATGGGCGGGTAGCGGCACGAACTCAGCTCTGCGGTAGGTAGCTGATCTGGACCAGTTCGGGTGGGCGAGATCGGGTGACGTAGGTGCCGCGGCCGGGCGGCTGAGTGGAGGGGCGGACGGCACCGAGCAGTGCGCCCTCCTCGGGTGAACCGCTCAGGAGCACGCCGTCGACGCCGAGTTCACGCATGCGGCCGAGGATCGGGTCGTGCAGCGCGTGCCCGGCACCGGAACTGGCCCGCGCGATGATCACGTGCAGGCCGATATCGTGGCCGTGGGCGAGATGTTCGGCCAGCGATGCCAGCGGATTACCGGTGGACGCGGCGCAGACCCGCTCGTAATCGTCGACGATCACGAATAGTTCGGGCCCCTGCCACCAGCTGCGGTCGCGTAACTGCTGCGGCGAGACATCCGGCCCCGCGGTCCGCGCCTCGATGTACTGGGCGACGGTGTCGACCGATCCGGTGATCGCCTGCACCGTCGGCGAGTACCGCACGACATGCGGCAGGCCTGCCGATACGTCCAGCAGCTTGCGCGCGGGATCGATGATGATGATCGCCGCTTCGTCGGTGGTGGCCGAGCGGCCGATTCCATCGATGATATTGCCGAGCAGCGTCGTCTTCCCGGAGTCGGCGTCACCGAAGACCAGCAGATGCGGTTGCTTGGCGAAATCCAGCACCAGCGGGGCGAGGTCGGTGGCCCGCAGGCCGACCACCACATGTCCGGCGCTCTGCTCGATCCCCTCCGCCTCCGCGATGGCCAGCACGTTCTCCCTGGCGACGCGGGTCGGCAGCGCGCGCACTTCGGGCGCGCGACGGTCCGGATACCGCTGGGCAAGCATGCGGGCCGAGGCGAGAACAGCATCGGGCGAGGCGCCCGGGTCCGGCTCTGCTTCCAGCCGCGGCAACGCCATCATCATGGCTTTTACCGCTGTTCCGGCGCGGATCACACCGCGCCCCGGTGTGCCGGGAACCCGGGCGGCGTCGTTCTTGGTGAACTCCGATTCCCCCGGATCATCGAGGCGCAGTTCGAGTTTGGTGCCGAATCGTTCCCGGAACACCGGCCGCAGATGCGCCCACCGCACCGCCGAGACGATGACGTGCACGCCATAGCCGAGCCCGTCGGCGGTGAGGTCGATGAGCTGTTGTTCGAGCGCTTCGTCGTGACGACGGGCGTAGCCCCAGTCGTCGACGACGAGGAATACGTCACCGAATTCATCCGACCGCGCCGGGTCCGATGACGTCTCGCGCCGCCGCCGGAATTCGGCCATCGAGGCGATACCCCATTCTTGGAACCGGCGCCGCCGGTTGCTCAGCACCCCGGCGACCTCGGCAACGGTGCGCCGCATCCGATCCGGTTCGTTACGCCCCACCACGGCACCCACGTGCGGAACCGTGCTGAGGTCGGCCAGCGAACCACCGATATCGAGCACATAGAACTGGACTTGCTCGGGGCTATGGGTGGCGGCGGCGGACAGCACGATCGCCGCCAACGCGGTCGATTTCCCGGCACGCGTTCCGCCGACGACCGCGACATTGCCGTCGTCACCGCCCAGTGACAGCACCAGAGCCCGCTGTTGCTGCTCGACGGGATCGTCGACGATGCCGACCGGGAGTTCCAGCCTGCCGAATCCACCCGGCGCCCACCGCCGCTCACTCAGCAATTCGGCTACTGTCACCGGTTCCGACAAGGGCGGCAACCAGATCCGGCGTGCTTGCTCCCCCGCGGCCCGCACCTGTGACACCAGCGAGTCCAGCAGGGTCCGCTGTACGTCTCGCGTTTCGGTCTCCTGATCGTGGCGTCGCTCGGAGCGGGCGAGGTAGGCGGTCTTGAACCGGATCGGCGCGGCGGCATCGGCTTTCAGGTACGCGAAGCCCGGAGTGCTCGGCAGCTCATAGGCGTCCGGTACGCCGAGCACCATCCGCGATTCGGCGGCGGAGAACATGCGCAAGCCGATCCGGAACGACAGATAGGCCTCGAACGGCCCAAGCCGATAGCCCTCGAGACGAGCCGAGGACAGCAGCAGGTGCAGCCCGAGGGCACGGCCGCGGCGCGCGATGGAGACCAGGGTGTCCCCGAAATCCGGTTTCTGCGCGAGTAGTTCGGTGAACTCGTCGATCACCAGCACCAGTGCGGGTAGCGGCTCCAGGTCCCTGCCGCGGCGGCGGGCGGATTCATAGGCCGCGATGTCGGCGCAGTTGTGCCGCCGCAGCGCTTGCCTGCGCCGTTCGATCTCACCCGAGAGCGTGGCCATCAGCCGGTCGACCAGGGGCAGCTCGGCGGCCAGCGCGTTCACCACCGCCGAGACGTGCGGTAGCGGCTGCAGGCCGTCGAAGGTCTCGCTGCCGCGGAAATCGACGAGCAGAAAGTTCACAGCTTCCGGCGGATGGGTCACCGCCAGCCCGAGCACGATGTCCTTGAGCAGCATCGATTTACCGGACCCGGCGGCGCCGACCAGTAGTCCGTACTGCCCCATCCCCGACTCGCCGACCTGTTTGAGGTCCAGCTCCACCGTCTCGCCCTGATGGGTGACCCCGATCGGGATCCGCAGCCGTTCGTGTTTGGACCGGTGTTGCCAGGCCACCTCGAGGTCGAGCCGGTCATCGGCGCCGATGCCGAACAGGTCGGCGAAATCGACGTTGCCGTCGAAGGACGGGCGCCGGACCTCACCGTCGACGGGGCGGGCAGGCCACGCGCCCGCCACCCGGCTGACCAGCTCGGCGGCCCCGTCGGCCAGATCGGGCAGCACCACATTGTCCGGCGGCAGCTCACGCAGATCGGGCATGGCGACGCGGAAGGGCCGCCCCCGGTACAACGCCCACCCGGGGCCGTCGGGCAGCCGCGCCGCGCGCTCGGCATGAATCCGGGATTCGTGCGGGCGGTGCAGCTGCAGTTCGATGTGCGCGGGCAGCAGATCGGCCAGCCAGTCCGGCGCCTCGGTCCAGTCGCGCGCCGTAGCCACCACATGGACGCCGTATTCGGGGCCTGCACTCGCTACTTGACGCAGGATGGCGGCGAAGTCCGGTATCTGCTCGCAGAAATCGCCCCACCGATCCAGCAGCAGGAAGATGTCGGCGGCGGGCCCACCGACCAGCACCGAGCGGGCCGCGCGCAGACTGGCAGGCGAGTCGATGTTGTTGGCGCGGTACATCTTCTTCCTGGCCCGGATCTCGGCCACGATCGTCTGCAACAACGACAGCACCTGCTCGGGTTCGTCGTCACCCGCGACACCGGCGATATGCGGCAATGCGCCCATCGACCCCAGTCGGTTGCTCGATTCGAGGACGTAGATCTGCGCCTCGTCGGGTGCGTGGGTGAGCGCGAGCGATCCGGTGAGGGTGCGCAGCAGGGTGCTCTTGCCCGCGCCGGCGCGGCCGACCACGAGCAGATTGCCATCCGGGCCTGCCAGATCCAGCCACACCGTCTCCCCAGCCGCACCGTCGTTGCGGCGTTCCTGACCGATCGGCACCTTCAATCGACCTGTGCCCCACCAGGCTTCGGCGCGCAACCCGAGGGTGGAATCCTGTTCGAGCCGGCCGAGCAGACCACCCAGCTGGACCCGATCGCCCACCTCGGCAGTACCAGGATGCCTGCGTCGCACCTTGGCGATATAGACCTCGTCTTTGAGTAGGCCGTAGTGATTCGGGGTCTGCCTGCTGGTGCGGTTGCGCACTTCGGCGAGGGTGTAGGTCCACAGATCATGTGCGCTGATTCGGCCGCTGCCGTTGTCGGCGAGCCCGGTGCCGATGCCCTTGACCATGGCGGCGGTGAAGATCGAGAGCGGCGCGGACTGGTCGGCGCCGATACGGCCGTCCTCTGCGGCTTCCACCGCACTGGTCGCGGTCAGCACGCAGATGCCGTCACCTGCGGCGAGTTCCTGGCCGACGTCGTCGATGGTCGGCGTCGATTTCATGACGTCGGCACCGAGAAAAGCGCCGCTGTAGCAGCAGTCGAGCAGGATGACCTTCGCCGCGGCCGCCGAATCCTTGATCAGTTCGCGGATGAACGTGGCCGAGATCCCGGTACTCGACAGCAGCTGCGGATCGGTATTTCCGGTGGCCAGGTACAGGTTCTGCCGGGTACGCAGGCCGTGTCCGGAAAAGTAGAGCAGCACCACATCGTCGGGTCCCGCGCCGCGGAACAACCGTTCGATGCTGCGCTCGATCTCGGCCTTGGATTCGTTGACCAGCAGATCGGTAGGCCGGAACCCGCCGATCTCCGGGTCACGCAACAGCTCTCGCAGCTGTTCGGCATCCGAGACCGGCGCGTAGAGCCGCGACAACCCGTCGAAATGGTAGGTGTCGTTGGCGATGAACAACGCGATGCGTTGTCCGGCCGGGCTACTCATCGCTGAGCAGCTCCAGCAGCCGATCGATCTGCGCAGCGGAGGCCGCGGTGATGGTGACCTCTTTTTTGCCCTTTTTGATGGTGATCGACCGCGCGCCCGCCCGGTCGATGAACTTGGCGACGATATCGCGCACCACCCAGGCCGCCGTGCCGAGCGCACCACCGGACACCGCGAGCTGTCCGATCTGTTCCACCACACCGGATTTCGCACCCTCGACGGCTGCGCCGGGTACCGTGCGCACGCTGAGGCCGCGGATCTCCTCCAGATCGGCACGCAGCTCGCCGGTCACCTGGTCGAGCCAGTCCGGCCCACGGCGCGCACCACCATCGATCACGAACACGACATCACCCATGGCCGCCACCCCTTTTCCTCACACACTCCCTATGCCACCAGGATAGCGCCGGCCACCGACAGCCCCCCAAAAGAGATGGCGCGGACCGGCGTTCACCGGTCCGCGCCACCATCTACGCGTGATATAACGCCTCAGAGCATGCAGCTCACGCAGCCCTCGACCTCGGTGCCTTCCAGTGCCATCTGACGCAACCGGATGTAGTACAGGGTCTTGATGCCCTTGCGCCAGGCGTAGATCTGGGCCCGGTTGAGATCGCGGGTGCTGGCGGTGTCCTTGAAGAACAACGTCAGCGACAGACCCTGGTCCACGTGCTGAGTGGCCGCGGCGTAGGTGTCGATGATCTTCTCGTAGCCGATCTCGTAGGCATCCTCGTAGTACTCGAGGTTGTCGTTGTCCATATAGGGCGCCGGGTAGTAGACGCGGCCGATCTTGCCTTCCTTGCGGATCTCGATCTTCGACGCCACCGGGTGAATGGAGCTGGTGGAGTGGTTGATGTAGGAGATCGAGCCGGTCGGCGGCACCGCCTGCAGGTTCTGGTTGTAGATGCCGTGCTCCATGACCGAGGCCTTCAGCGCACGCCAATCGTCCTGGGTCGGAATGTGCACGCCCGCATCGTCGAACAGCTGACGCACCCGATCGGTCTTGGGCTCCCACGCCTGGTCGGTGTACTTGTCGAAGTATTCACCGCTGGCGTACTTCGACTCCGGGAACCCACCGAAGTAGCTGCCGCGCTCGATGGCGATGAGGTTCGACGCCCGCACCGCGTGGTAGACCACGGTGTAGAAGTAGATATTGGTGAAGTCGATGCCCTCTTCGGATCCGTAGTGGATCCGCTCGCGCGCCAGGAACCCGTGCAGGTTCATCTGCCCGAGACCGATCGCGTGCGACTGGTTGTTGCCCTGCTCGATGGAGGGCACCGAGTAGATGTGGGTCTGATCCGAGACCGCGGTCAGCGCCCGGATCGAGGTCTCGATGGTCTTGGCGAAGTCCGGCGAGTCCATCGACTTGGCGATATTGAGCGAGCCGAGGTTGCAGGAGATGTCCTTGCCGACCTTGGCGTAGGACAGATCGTCGTTGAACTCCGACGGAGTGGAGACCTGCAGGATCTCCGAGCACAGGTTGGAGTGGGTGATCTTGCCTGCGATCGGGTTGGCCCGGTTCACCGTGTCTTCGAACATGATGTACGGGTAGCCCGACTCGAACTGCAGCTCGGCGATGGTCTGGAAGAACTCGCGTGCCTTGATCTTCGACTTGCGGATGCGCTTGTCGTCGACCATCTCGTAGTACTTCTCGGTGACGTCGATATCGGCGAACGGCTTGCCGTAGATGCGTTCCACGTCGTACGGCGAGAACAGGTACATGTCCTCGTTCTTCTTCGCCAGTTCGAAGGTGATGTCGGGGATCACCACACCGAGCGAGAGGGTCTTGATGCGGATCTTCTCGTCCGCGTTCTCCCGCTTGGTGTCGAGGAAGCGGTAGATGTCGGGGTGGTGCGCGTGCAGGTACACCGCGCCCGCGCCCTGACGCGCGCCGAGCTGGTTGGCGTAGGAGAACGAGTCCTCGAGCAGCTTCATGATCGGGATGACGCCGGAAGACTGGTTCTCGATCTTCTTGATCGGCGCGCCGTGCTCACGAATATTGCTCAGCAGCAATGCCACACCGCCACCACGCTTGGACAGCTGCAGTGCGGAGTTGATGGAGCGCCCGATGGACTCCATATTGTCCTCGATGCGCAGCAGGAAGCAGGAGACCGGCTCGCCGCGCTGCTTCTTACCGGAGTTGAGGAAAGTCGGGGTGGCGGGCTGGAAGCGGCCGTCGATGACCTCCTCGACCAGCTCGCGGGCCAGGACTTCGTCACCGGCGGCCAGGGTCAGCGCGACCATGCATACCCGGTCCTCGAACCGTTCCAGGTAACGCTTGCCGTCGAAGGTCTTGAGCGTGTACGAGGTGTAGTACTTGAACGCGCCGAGGAAGGTCGGGAACCGGAACTTCTTCGCGTAGGCCTGCTGGAACAGGCTCTTGATGAACTCCCGGCTGTATTGGTCCAGTACCTCGGACTCGTAGTAGTTCTCGTCGATCAGATAGTCCAGCTTCTCGTCCAGATTGTGGAAGAAGACCGTGTTCTGATTGACGTGCTGCAGGAAGTACTGGTGGGCGGCTTCACGATCCTTGTCGAACTGGATCTCACCGTCCGGTCCGTACAGGTTCAGCATCGCGTTGAGGGCGTGGTAGTCGAGTACCTCGCCGCCCTCCGCGCCCCGGATCGGGGCCTGCTCTAGGCGGGCCGTCTTACCGGACGGTGCTGTCGTTGTTGCTGCCAAAACAATCCCAATCCCTCTCGGACGCGCTCGACGTCCTCCGCGGTTCCCATGAGTTCGAAGCGATACAGGTAGGGCACCCCGCATTTGCGCGAGATCACCTCTCCCGCATAGCAGAAGGTCTCGCCGAAGTTCGTGTTACCGGCCGCGACGACCCCGCGCAACAGAGCGCGGTTGTGCGGATCGTTGAGGAACTTGGCGACCTGCCGCGGTACGAAGTCCTTATCGGACCGGCTCCCCCCCAGGACGTGCCGACCGCCCCCGTAGGTGGGGACGATCAGCACGAAGGGTTCGTCGACGCGCAGCGAATCGGCGGTGTGCAGTGGTATGCGAGTCGCCGGAATGCCCAGCTTCTCGACGAAACGATGTGTGTTCTCCGACGCGCTGGAGAAGTAGACCAGCGCGTTGTCCGGCGATTCGGACATGGCCACCTCCCTCTGACATCGGAAGGCCGGATACGTCTGTTCAGGCCGCGAGGGCCAGCGACTTGATGCGGTCGGGCCGGAAGCCGGACCAGTGCACCTCGCCCGCGACGACGACGGGGGCCTGCAGATAGCCGAGCGCCATGACGTAGTCACGCGCGTCGGCATTCTCCGAGATGTCGATGATCTCGTAATCCACCCCGGCCTTGTCGAGGGCCTTGTAGGTGGCATTGCACTGGACGCAAGCGGGCTTGGTGTACACGGTGATGGTCAATTGAAGTCCCTCTCTCCTATGCCTGATCCACAGCCGGTGATCCGTATGCAGTGCCTGTGACAGCAAGATCCGAGGTTGCTGCGCAAACTCCTGGATCTGGCCCGAAATCCCCTGCTCGGGCCGGTCCTCACTGGGTCGGGCGAGGTGCTCGTGCATGCCCTGCTCCAGTACCGAAGACACTACACCTAGTGGCCGACACATTGGAACAACACGACATGTTGCGAGTCACAAAGATGAAATTCCCTTGCCGTAAGTCCCTGGACACTCGATTCGCAAGCCGACACGGCAGTGGCGCAGATCACGATTCGGCGGCTCGGCGCTTCCTCAGCAAACCCTTGCATCACGCCGGTCACAGGCGTCTCGAGCGCCTCCTGCGCCTAACGAGCCCCACCCGCCACCGCCGCGCGGCAGGACACTTCCACACCCCGGCACACAACAGTGCCGCCCCCGTCCCGAAGGGACGAGGGCGGCACCGGAGGCAGTCCTGAGATCAGGCCGATACGAGCTCCTCACGGGCCGAGCCGACCAGCTCGGCGATCGTGGCGCCCAGCTCGATCAGCGCCTCGGCATCCTCGCGCGGATGCGCCGCGCCGAACCGCTCGCCGATCGCGCCGAAGTGCAGATGCGCGGTCTCCACGACCCGCCCGCCGGCCACGCCGACCGACTTCACCGCGTCACCGTGCGCCCACTTGGCCGCGTTGGGGCTGATGGATGCGCTCACCACCGCGACCGGCTTGGCCTTGATGGCACCGGCGCCGTACGGCCGCGACAGCCAGTCGATGGCGTTCTTCAGTACGGCGGGCAGGGTGCCGTTGTATTCGGGAGTCACCAGCAGCAGGGCGTCGGCCTCGGCCGCGGCGGCACGCAACTGCTGCGCGGCGGCGGGCACCGAGCCGTCGACGTCGGTGTCCTCGTTGTAGAAGGGGATGTCGGCGAGTCCCTGGTAGATGGCGATCTCCACGCCCTCGGGTGCGATCTGCACCGCGGCCTCGGCGAGCTGCCGGTTGATCGAGCCCGCGCGAAGGCTGCCGACGAGGGTGAGAATGCGGGTCTGGCTCATGACTTCTCCTGGTCTACTGGATATGACTGCCGATGTAAGCTATCGGGTAATAACCGGACCACGGTCCGAATCATTCCAATCGGAGTAGGCGAGCCCCCAGTGAGCTACAACACCCCTATGACCGACCCCGTCGTGCCAGGTCGCACCGGTGACGCCCCACTGCTGTCCATCGGGGCCCCACTACCAGGCACCGCCGTACCCACCGAACGCGCCGACGCCGCGCGCAACCGTCAGCTGCTGCTGGACGCGGCGCAGCAGCTGGTGCGTGAGCACGGTGTGGACAGCTTGACCATGGACGCGCTGGCCAAACGCGCAGGCGTCGGCAAGGGGACGGTGTTCCGCCGGTTCGGCAATCGGACCGGGCTGATGCTGGCGCTACTCGATCACTCCGAACGCAAATTCCAGGAAGCGTTCATGTTCGGGCCGCCTCCGCTGGGTCCGGGCGCGCCGCCGGCGGAGCGGCTGGTGGCGTTCGGGCGGGCCCGGCTGCTCGATATCGACGTCGAGGGCGAGCTGTACCGGGCGGCCGAGATGGGACCGGCCGACGAGCGCTACGGCGGGTTGCCCTACAACCTGCTCAAAACCCATGTGTCGATGCTGCTGCGCGAAGCGGCAACCCCAGGCGATATCCCGCTACTGGCCGATTCCCTGCTCGCCGCGTTGAGCGCGACGCTGGTGCTGCACCAGGTCCGCGCTCTCGGCTACACCAGAGATCAGATCGGAGATCATTGGGAAGGGCTCGTTCGGCGTGTGGCGGGGCCGGTCGCGCCAGTAGAGTGAGCGGCTATGGGGAACCTGCGTGCACAGATCATCGCCGAGCTCGGCGTCCAGCCGTCCATCGAGCCGAAAACCGAGGTCCGGCGCCGGATCGATTTCCTCAAGGACTACCTGCGCGCCACCCATACCAAGGGATATGCCCTCGGCATCAGCGGTGGCCAGGACAGCGCGCTGGCCGGGCGGCTGTGCCAGTTGGCGACCGAGGAGTTGCAGGCCGAAGGGGTCGAGGCCACCTTCATCGCGGTGCGGCTGCCCTACGGCGTCCAATCCGATGAGGCGGACGCGCGGGTCGCGATGACCTTCATCGCGCCGCAGCGGTCGGTGGTGGTCAATATCCGGCCCGGCGCCAATGCCGTTGCGGCCGAGGTCGCCTCGGGCCTGAAGACCGACAAGCTGCGTGATTTCGTGCGCGGCAACATCAAGGCCCGCGAACGCATGGTGGTCCAATACGCCATTGCCGGACAGGAGAACCTGCTGGTGGTCGGCACCGATCATGCCGCGGAAGCGGTCACCGGATTCTTCACCAAGTTCGGTGACGGCGGCGTCGACCTGACCCCGCTCACCGGCCTGACCAAGCGCCAGGGCGCGGCACTGCTCCAGGAGCTGGGTGCGCCCGCCTCCATCTGGTCGAAGGTGCCGACGGCCGACCTGGAAGACGATCGCCCCGCCCTGCCCGACGAGGAAGCACTCGGCCTGCGCTACAGCGAGATCGACGACTACCTCGAGGGTAAAGAGGTCACCGCGGAGGTGGCCGAGCGGGTGGAAGACATCTTCACCAAGACCCGGCACAAGCGCACGGTTCCGGTCACGCCACTCGACGACTGGTGGCGCTGAGCCTCGCTGCGCCGCAACGGGGCAGCGAGCGGGATGCCGAGTCCGCCCGCTACGGACCCCTCGGCCGCGAGAGCGCCGGATGCCGCCATTCGCTACTGCGCGAATGGCGGACTACCCGGCGTCGGCAGCGACCACCTCGTCCAGGCGACGTCGCAAATATCGCGCGGCCGGATCGTTGCCGATCGATGCCAGAGCACGCCGGTAGTGGTCGGCCGCTTCCCGATAGCGCCCCGCCCGGCGCAGCAGCTCGGCGCGGGTAGCGGGAACCAGATGACTGTTCGCGAGCCGCGGGTGATCCGCGATCTCATCCAATGCCCCGAGCCCCTCCGCTGGACCATCGCGGAAACCCAGTGCGACTGCGCGATTGACCGCCACAGCGGGTGTCCACGCGCAGCTGCTCAGGTCGTCGTAGGCGGCGACGATCGCCGCCCAGTCGGTCTGGTCCCAGCTCGGTGCGACCACATGCGCGGCCGCGATCCGGGCCTGTGCGAGATACTTTCCGCCGCCACCGTCCTCGGCGGCCGAGACCAGGCAGGACAGTCCGGCTCGGATCTGCGCCCGGTTCCATCCGTGGCGATCCTGCTCTTCGAGAGGCACGAGCCCGCCGTCGGCGCTACGGCGCTGGGCGCGGCGGCTGTCGGTGAGCAGCATCAGCGCGAGCAACGCCCGCGCCTGCGGTTCGCGAGGCATCAGCTCACACAGCAGTGTGCCGAGCCTGACCGCCTCATCGCACAGTTCATCCCGCACGGCTTCAGGACCCGAGGTCGCGAAGTAGCCCTCGGTGAACACCAGATAGATGCAGGCCAGCACCGCGGGGGTGCGTTCGGGCAGCAGATGCGGCGGCGGAACCCGCAACGGGATGCCTGCATCACGGATCCGTGCCTTTGCCCGGCTGAGCCGCTGCGCGACCGTCGGCTCCGGCTGCAAGAACGCCCTGGCGATCTCGGCGGTGCGCAGCCCGCACACCAAACGCAGCGTCAGCGCGACCCGGGATTCCGGGGCCAGCGCCGGATGACAGCAGGTGAAGATCATCCGCAGCTGATCGTCGGCGATACTCGACACATCCGGCTCCTCGCTGTCCGGCATGAGTTGGGCGGCGGCCGATTCCCGTGCGTCCCGCGAGGATTCCCGGCGCAGCCGGTCGAGGGCCCGATGCCTGGCGGCGGTGGTGATCCACGCACCGGGGTTGTCGGGTCTGCCGCGCTGCGGCCAGGTGCGTAGCGCGTCGGCGAATGCCTCCTGCACCGCGTCCTCGGCCAACCCGATATCGCCGGTCAGCCGCGCCAGTGTGGCGACCGCCCGGCCGAACTCGGCGCGGTAAACGTCATCGAGTCCGGCCGGGTCGGTCATGGTCGGTGTGTCATTCGCCGAGGTCGACGACCTGCCGCAGTTCGGTGCGGCCCTTGTTTCCCATCGGCACCAGCGCGGCGATCTCGGCGGCGGCGCTGCGATCGGGCGCGGTGAACAGGTAGAGCCCGTCGACGACCTCCGCGGTCTCGCCGAACGGGCCGTCGGTGATCAGCAGTTCACCGTCGCGCCCGCGCAATGTCGTGGCGGTCGCGGGCGGACGCAGCGCGCCACCGCCACGGATTGCCGCACCCACCCGGTCGGCGAACCGCTGGTGTTCGGTAGCCATGGTGTCCCAGGCGGGAGTGCCCGGCTCGATGACCGCGTCCGCGCGATCCCACAGCAGCGTCATCCACCAGTCCTGGCCCGGCGTCGCATGCGGCGTCCACTGCACCAGTGGCCGGAGTTCGATCGCACCCGAATCGAGGGCAGGCAGTTGCCGGGCCACACCGATCGCCTCGTCCAGATCGGCGACATCGAACACATAGAACCCGCCGACGACCTCGGCGCCTTCGGCGAACGGACCGTCGGTGATCAGGGTGTTCTCACCGTCGCGGGTGATGTTCACCGAGGTGCTCGACGGATACAGCGCGACGCCGCCCGCGATGACCGCCGCGGCCCGCTCCTCGAACTCCGCGTACCGCGCGACCTCCGCGTCGAACTCGGGTGAGCCCGGTGCGACGTCCTCGACGTCGTCGCGTCCGGCGAGCAATGCCAGGTAGTACATAGCGCCATCCTTCCTCGAATCGGAGGAGCCGGATACCCCTCTCATCAGCACGACGGATGGGGATCGCGTTTCTCGACACGAGCCGCGCGCGGCGGGTCAGCCGCCCGCGAACGGCGGCAGCACGTCGACCCGCGGCGTCAAGGCCGCGGAAGCGTCGCGGGTCAGTTCGTCGCCGACCAGGTAGGCGCAGACGTCGAGCATCTTGTCCAGGTCGGGACCGTAGGCGCGGGCCAGCGCCGTTCGCAGGTCACCGATGGTGGCGTCGGAGGGCAGGTCGAGCGATTCGGTGTCCTTGCCGACCGCGTCGGCGATGGCGGCGAAATAGCGGACCTCAACCACCGATGGCTCCCATCGTCCGTTCGGGTGGGGCGAAACCGGCCGCGTCGATGCCGTGGCCTGCCCATTTGTTCCACATCGCGCCGCGCCACAGTTCGGCGATCTCGTCATCGCCCGCACCTGAGCGCAGCACCGCGCGTAGGTCGAACTCCTGATCGCTGAACAGGCATGAGCGCAGCATGCCGTCGGCGGTGAGGCGGGTGCGATCGCAGGTGTCGCAGAACTTGCGGGTCACCGAGGCGATGATGCCGACGGTCGCGGGGCCACCGTCGACCAGCCACCGTTCGGCGGGCGCCGAAGGATCGGGTCGTCCGGCGGCGGTGAGTTCGAATCGGGTGCCGAGCACGTCGAGCAATTCGGCGGCGGTGACCATATTGGTCCGCGCCCATTCGTGGTCGGCGTCCAGCGGCATCTCCTCGATGAACCGCAGCTCGCAGTCCTCGTCGAGGCACCAGCGCAGCAGATCGGGCGCACCGTCCAAGGTCTGGCGCATCAGCACCGCGTTGACCTTCATCGGCGCCAAACCGGCATCCCTGGCGGCACGGATTCCGGCGAGAACCGAATCGAGCCGGTCGCGGCGGGTGAGTGTCGCGAAGCCGAAGCGGTCGACGGTGTCGAGCGAGACGTTGACCCGGCCCAGCCCGGCACGTGCCAAGGCGCGGGCCCGGTGTTCGAGGCCCACACCGTTGGTGGTCATGGCCAGCGGCGTATCGGGGACCTGCTCATGGCAGCCGGTGATGATGTCTTCCAGGTCCCGGCGCATCAGTGGCTCACCGCCGGTGAAGCGCACCTCGTGCACGCCGAGTTCACGCACCGCCAGGGTGACCAAGCGCACGATTTCCGCGGCGGTCAGCAGTTCGTCGCGCGGGATCGCGGGCAGGCCTTCCTCGGGCATGCAATAGGTGCAGCGCAGCGAGCATTTCTC
Organism: Nocardia sp. NPDC059180; assembly: GCF_042754945.1. Classification (NCBI taxonomy): domain Bacteria; kingdom Bacillati; phylum Actinomycetota; class Actinomycetes; order Mycobacteriales; family Nocardiaceae; genus Nocardia; species Nocardia sp. NPDC059180. Next base: position 203,867 of record NZ_JBHZBU010000003.1, on the reverse strand, counting down.
GGTGATGGAGACGCGTAGATCGCGCGCGATGCGGCCGAATCGGTCCACGAGCAGCGGCGTTTCGGGGCGGCCGTCGAGCGAGGGACGCCCTGACCGCACGGCGGGGATGCCCATCTCGACCAGCGTCACCCCTCCATTATGACCCTTGCACCCGGCAGGACCACGCTGCCGTTGCCGTCTTCGGACCTCACAAACCGCCGTGTGCGCAGGTGAGAAGAGGGCGGTAACCATGCCCGCGACCTGCGATTAGGCTGATCGCATGACTCCCCGGTCCGCCACCGTCGCAGTCCGGTCCGTCGACGAGTACCGCGACAGCATCGAAGCGCTGCTGCGTCCGCTCGCGGCGCGGCCGGTCGAGACCGTCGCCGTGCCCGCCGCGCTGGGCAGGCAATTGGCCGATACCGTGCGCGCGCCCCTGGATCTGCCGGTGTTCCGCAATTCCGCGATGGACGGCTATGCGGTGCGCGCCGACGACGTCGCCGTGACGCCGGTGACGCTGCCGCTGTCCGGTGTGGTCGCGGCAGGCGATCCCGGTCTGGAGCCGCTGGCTCCGGGGGCCGCACGCAAAGTCATGACCGGTGCGCCGATTCCGCCGGGCGCCGATTGTGTGGTCCCAGTTGAGGACGCCCACGGTGACGCAGGCTCGGTCACCATCGAGCGAGGCCGCAGCCGAGGCGAATTCGTGCGCGAGCCGGGCACCGACGTCCGCGCGGGCGAGGAGCTGGTCGGCGCGGGCACCCTGCTGGCCGCCCGGCATATCGCTGCCCTCGCCGCGGTGGGGCTGCCGACCGTGCGGGTGTTCCAGCCGGTCCGCGCCACGGTGATCACCAGCGGTGACGAACTCGTGCCCGCGGGCACCGCGCTGCGTCCAGGACAGATCTACAACTCCAACGGTATCGCCTTGGCCGCGGCGCTCACCGCCAACGGAGTCACCGTCACCTCTGTCGAGCACAGCGGCGATCAGCCCGCCCAGTTCCGCCGGACGCTGGCCGCCGCAACTCGTTCCGCGGACGTCGTGTTCACCACCGGCGGGGTGTCCAAGGGCGATTTCGAGGTGGTCAAGGATGTGCTGGAACCGATGGGCGGGCTGTTCGGCTCGGTCGCGGTGCAGCCGGGTGGACCGCAGGGTCTGACCGTCGTCGACGGTGTTCCGGTGCTCAGCTTCCCCGGCAACCCGGTCAGCGCGATGGTGTCGTTCGAGGTGTTCGCGCGGCCGATACTGCGTCGGCTGGCGGGACTACCGGAGGTCGAGGTGTTCGAACTGCCGCTGCTGAGCGCGATCCGCTCACCGCAGGGCAGGCGGCAGTTCCTGCGCGGACGCCTCGCGCACACGGCGGGCGGGCCGCGCGCGGTGGAGGTGGTGTCCGGGCCGGGTTCGCATCTGGTGGCGAGCATGGCCGCCGCCGATGTGCTCATCGATGTGCCCGCCGAGGTCGGTGCCCTGCCGGTCGGTGCGCCTGTGCGAGTGTGGTCGCTGTGAACGAGTTGTCGCATGTGGACGCCGAGGGCCGCGCCCATATGGTTGATGTGAGCGCCAAGGCCGAGACCACACGGGTCGCGGTCGCGGCAGGCGAATTGCGCACCACCGCCGCGGTGGTCGCGTTGGTGCGGGCCGACGATATGCCCAAGGCCGATGTGCTCTCGACCGCCCGGATCGCCGGTATCGCGGGGGCGAAGAAGACCTCCGAACTGATCCCGCTCTGCCATCAGCTGGCCTTGTCGTCGGTGAAGGTGGCGTTCGGATTCACCGCGGACTCGATCACCATCGAGGCGACCGCGAAGACCAAGGGGCCCACCGGCGTCGAGATGGAGGCACTGACTGCCGTCGCGGTCGCCGGGCTGACGCTGCACGACATGGTCAAGGCCGTCGATCCGGCCGCCGTGCTGACCGGGGTCCGGCTGCTCACCAAAGAGGGCGGCAAGCGTGGACATTGGGAGCGGCCCGACACCCGGACAGGCACCGGCGTAGTCGATACCACGGCACCGGAAGGCCTGGTCACCGCCTCGGCGGCGGCCACGACTGCCGCGGCGCCTGTACCAGCTCGATCGGACCGCTCGGCCGTCGTTGTGGTCGCCTCGACCGGCGCCGCCGCAGGCACCCGAACAGACACCACCGGACCTGCGCTCGCCGAATGGTTGACCGCACTCGGCTTCTCGGTGCGTGGTCCACTGATCTACGCCGACGCCGATATCGCGGCTGGGCTCGCCGACGCGTTGCGGGAGGCCCCCGCTCTCGTCGTGAGCACCGGCGGCACCGGCGCCTCCCCTACCGATGCCACTCCGGAAGCCACACTGGCCGTGCTGGATCGGGAACTGCCCGGCGTCGCCGAGGCCATCCGGCAGCGTGGCACCGCGAAGTTCCCGCTCGCGGCGCTCAGCCGTGGTGTCGCGGGTCTCGCCGGGCCGACGGTAATCGTGAATCTGCCGGGCTCCCCCGGCGGTGTCAAGGACGGTATCGCAGTGCTCGAACCGCTGCTCGAGCATCTGCTCGCACAGGTCGCAGGAGGCGGTGACCATGACAACGGGTGATCTGGTGCGGCTGGCCGAGATCAGTGATCGACCACTCGATCCGGCGGCGGTCGATGCCGCGGTGGCGGGCCCCGAGCACGGCGCGGTCGTCGTGTTCACCGGGGTGGTGCGCAACCACGATGGTGGGCAGGCGGTTTCGGCGCTCGAGTATTCTGCCCACCCCGAGGCGCAACGATTCCTGCATCGGTGCTGTGCGGAACAGGCCGCGTCGTCCGGGCTTCCGGTGGCCGCCGTTCATCGGGTGGGCAACCTGACGGTCGGCGATCTGGCCATCGTCGTCGCGGTCGCGGCAGCGCATCGGGCCGAGGCGTTCGCTGCCTGCGCCGAACTGGTGGACCGGATCAAACACGAGGTGCCGATCTGGAAGCGGCAGCTGTTCGCCGACGGCCTGTCGGAGTGGGTCAACGCCTGCGGCTGACGTTGTCACCGGCGCGACACTCACCTAGCAGCCGAGATGTCGCACACGCGACAGATTTTCCATGTTTACCCGGGGATTCCATCGGGTAAACTTTGCGCCCTTTTCCGTGACGGATCGTGGGTGTCCGTATACCGTGGCCCCAGGTGCTGAACGGTCTCCCGAACAGGAGAGGGGCATTGCGTACTGACCAGATCACATTGCATCGCTTCGTCATCGGCGAGCTCGCCGCGGCCGGACTCGACCGCGACAAGCTGATCCGCGACATCGGGCTCCCCGCATGGGCACTGGCCAGCCCGGAAGCACACGTGCCGAGCGAGTTCTTCGCCCGGTTGTGGGAGGTCGCCGAACACGAACTCGGCGATCCGAATGTCCCACTCCGAGTGGCGAACAAATACAGCCTTGGTTGCCTCGGGCTGTATGACTACCTGTTCTCGACAGCACCCGATCTCGGGTCCGGACTGCACACGCTCGGGCCCTACATCACCGCCGTGACGACCAATCACCGGTTCAATCTGGTTGCTGAGGGCGACGATGAGGTAACGCTCTACGTCGATATGGTGGACGCCAACGGATACAGCCGGGAGCGGATTCATCTGTGGGCCCTGGCTGCCGTTGTGACCCGCAGTCGCCTGGTGATCGCCGCACCGGTGATCCCGGTACGGGTCAGGCTGCGGCAGGCTGCGCCGAAGTCGCTGGACACCTTTGTCGAAGTATTCGGCACGACCGATATCGAGTTCAACGCATCCGTCGACACGGTCACGTTCCGGTCGGCCGATATGAATCTGCCGCTGACATCGACTGATCCATCGCTTGCCTCTGTGCTGCGACCGCTGGCAGACGCCCTGCCGCCGCCACCGCCGCTGGCGACGACCTGGTCGGATCAGGTCGCGACGACATTGGCCAAGGCACTCGAGGTCGGTGAGATATCGCTCGAGGCTGTCGCCCGGCGGATGGCGACGAGCCCGCGGACCTTGCAGCGTCGGCTGATGGAGGCCGGGACGACGTGGCGTCAAGAGGTGGACCGGGCGCGCGCGATCCGGTTGGCCGAGGCCACCGCGACCGGCCCGATCACCCGTGCGCGCCAAGCCCAGCTACTCGGCTACACCGACCCGGGCTCGATTCGGCGCGCCGCGCAGCGATGGTCGGTCGCCCCGGCACACCGCCGCTGCGAGCAATTGGACTGAACGCCGCCGGCGGGCCCGCCGGCGGCGTTTCGGCCTGTGGTGCTACTTCAGGAATCGGGCGGCGATGCGCCAGAAGGTTCCGCCCTCGATGGACTGGAAGTCCCAGCTTCTGGCGGCCGCGTGCGAGGCGGCGACGATCGCGGGTACGTCGAAATCGTAGCGGGTCGCCGTTCCCTTGGCTTCCAGCGCGGCGATTACATAGGCAGTGGCGGTCTCCCTGGATGCGTACATGGCACTCTCCCCTCGTCGAGCGAACTCCGAACTGTCCGCAGTACACCGGGGCTTTCACTAGGCGACACGCCTAGTGCGGCGACACAACGAACATGATTATGAGTTTTGTGCGATGGGTACGACGGCGCCAGCGCCTATTGCGCCAGACTAGTGATAAACGCGCCAATTTCGGATTCAGTGCGGCACATGACGCCAGATCGGCAGCATCGATTGTGCGTCGAGCAATTCGTCTCCGGCGTGCACCGCCTCACTCAGACCCTTGACGGCCAGTTCAGTATCCAGGCCCGAACCGATGAGCACCATCCGGGTCCCCCGATCCTCGCCGCGGCGCCAATTCGTCGGCTCGCACACGATATGGCGCCCGACCATATGCAGCACGAACTTGCGGTGTTCGCCCGCGACCGCGAAAGCCACGAAACCCTTGGCGCGGAACAGACCTGCCGGCGGATCCTCCAGAAAACGAGCAAGCAACCGCGGATCGAGATCGCGCGCGCTGGTGAACGAGGCGGTGGCGTATTCGTCGTGCAGGTGACGGTGTCCGTCGGCGGGATCGTGGTGATGGTCGGCGAGCAATTCGTCGAAACTCAATTGCTGCGCGACCCGCGGCGCTTCGCGCAGTGGTTCGTCGAAGAGCAGCCCCGGTTCGATCCGGCCGTGCGTGGTCGCGTACACCGGCGCCGGGGCGATGAGTGCGGCGATCTCCTCGCGGAGCGACTTCAGGCGGGTCACATCGACCCGATCAGCCTTGTTGACCACCACCAGGTCGGCCAGGCGCAGATGGTCGGCCAGTTCCGGATGCCGCGCGCGGTTGTCCGGGAACTGTTCGGCGTCGACTACTTCCACCAGCCCGCCGTAGCGGATGCGCGGATTGTCGCTGCCGACCACCATCCGGATGAGGTTGCGCGGTTCGGCCAGGCCACTGGCCTCGACCACGATGACGTCGATACGGGCGCTGGGCTGGGCCAGACGATCGAACAGCTCATCCAGCTCACTGACGTCGACGGCGCAGCACACGCAGCCGTTGCCGAGCGAGACCATCGCATCGACCTGGCCCGCCACCAGCATCGCATCGATATTGATCGCGCCGAAGTCGTTGACCACGACCCCGATCCGGGTGCCGCGATTGTCGCGGAGCAGATGATTGAGCAGTGTCGTCTTGCCGGACCCGAGGAACCCGGCGACGATCACGACAGGAATCGACTGGGCCACCCGGACACCTTACTGGCCGCGACCGACGCCCTCCCCACGGCCGGATGCCCACCGGCCACGAGGGCAGGTGGGCATCCGGTATGCCGTGGATTCAGTCCGTCGGCGAGAACAACGCGGCGGCCAGTGTGTAGGCGAGGTTGATCAGCTCCGCGGTGATCGCGGTGTCGTCCATGCCCAGCGCCTTGGCCAGCGGCATCAGCAGCTCCATGACTGTGCCGACAACACCGTTCTCGGATTCCGGCTCAGGAGCTTTACTGCTCGATCCACTCGGCGGCTTGGTAGTGCCCGGCGCCGCCTTCGGCGTGGTGGTGGCGGGCGTGGATTGCGCCTGCGGCGCGTCCGCACCGGGAGCGGTACGGGATTGGTTCACGCCCGGTCGCTGCGCGGGTGCGGCCGGAGGCGTCGTGGTGCCGGTCGGCGACTTCGAGGTGGACGGCGCCGGTGCTTCGGCAGGGGCGGGCTCGGTCGTCGGCGCTGTCGTAGTCGTCGTCGGCGCCGGCGCTGCCGGAGTTTCCGGAGCCGCGGCGGGGGTCTGCGGCGCCGGAGCCGGTGCCACGGCCGGACTGTCGACCCCGGCATCGGGCGCCGCCACCGGGGTATCGCCCGCAGGGGGCGCCCCGAGCAGGAAGCCGACCAAGCCGGTGGTGATGGCAATGGCGTGCTTCAGCTGTCCGTCATCGGTTTCCAGCAGCGCGGCATCCTCCGGGTTGGCGCCGTTGCCCATCTCGATGAACACATCGGGCACGGTGGTCAGCGCCGGTCCGGCCACATCGGCACGGGTCTGCAGCCCGTCGACCACGCCCGCGTAGTTCGCCGACGGGAACCCCGACGACAGGTAGGCATCGCGCATCGACTTCGACGCCGCCAGGCCATCGGTCGACTGGGCCCGGTCGGCCGCGGCGTCCGGGATCGGCAGTTGCGGAACGATGACGTGGAATCCGCGATACTGCGCGGGCGCGCCGTCGGCGTGGATGCTGACCGCGACGGCCGCACCGGATTCGTTGGCAGCCCTGGCCCGTTCATCTATGCAGCCGCCCCAGCCGCTGTCGTCCTGGCGGCTGAGCACCACCCGGGCGCCGAGGCTTTCCAGCGAGGTCTTGACCAACTGTGCGACATTCCAGTTGATGGTGTGTTCGGCGACCCCGTTGAGCGAGGTCATGCCGGTGGTCTGACAGTCCTTGGTGCCGCCGCGGCCATCGCTGACCTGGCGGGACAGATTCTCGGTGTGGTTCGACCCCTGATGGCCGGGGTCGAGGAAGACGGTCTTGCCCGCCAGTTTGGTGGCCATGTCCGGCGAAATCGGCTCGGCGGACGCGGTGACACCGGACAGGGTGACCGTCATCGCCGCGCTGACGGCGGCGCAGATACCGGCCTTGACGAGTTTCGGCTTCATGTGCGGTCGGCGCTCCGGGACGGAGCGCCCCTCCCTTCCCACTAGCTTCCCACTAGCAACACCAAACCCAGTGGTTCACTCTGGTCACAGCGGCAACCGCAGCGCAACCCCCGTTATCGAAGTGTGATCTGAGACACGACTGTTTACCGTCGGCCGCGAAGGAAGAGGCGTCAGCGCAGGTCAGGCCACTCGCGGCAGTTGCCGAAGGGCGCGCAGCGCATAGTGGACCCGGGTCTTGACCGTGCCGACCGGGATGCCGAAATCGGCCGCGACCTCTTGATAGGCCCGGTCACGCAGGATGACTTCCACGACCGCCGCCCGCTGCGAATCGGGCAGCCGGGCCAGCAGATCGTCGACCAGCAAACCGTCGACGAGGCCGTCGGCGAAGTCGGGATGGGAGTAGCGGACATCGCTGAGTTCGGAGACCTCTTCCCAGCCGGTATCACCGGGCCTGCTCGCACGCGCCCGTGCCATATCGATCATGACGTTGCGCTCGATGGCCAGCAGCCAGGTCCGGATACTGCCCTTGCGTTCGTCGAAGCGGGCGCAGGAGCGCCAGGCCCGTAGCAGCGTCTCCTGCACGGCCTGCTCGGCCAGTCCCTGATCGCCCAGCGCGTGCATCGCCCGCCAGTGCAGGAGTGCGCGATCCTCGGCCAGCACGGAGGCGAGGCCGTCATCGGTGCACAATCGGGCACAGCCCGCCCCGCACGCGGATCCGGAAACCATTCGAGCCGAGCGACAACCTGTCATGTAAGAGTTATCGCAGCCGGGCGTCTCGGTGACATCACTCTCACGACACTGATTTGTGCGAATCGACAGAAATTCCGGATTCGACCGAATGGGATGCACCATTCTGGTAGATCTGCGCAAGGAGATTCGGGGATCTCTCAGACCGGCCGCTCCATGCGGTGAATAAGTGGGATTCGAGGAGACATCGTCATGCGTGCAGGCACGCTGGTTATCGCCGGGGCCATTGCCTCGGTCACCACATTGCTCGGCGGTGGTACCGCTGCCGCCGCACCAGCACCGGTGATGCCGCGCGACGGCGTCTATATCGTCGGTGTCGATATCGCCCCCGGTCTGTGGGAGGCACCGGGAACGCCCGATCAGGCGCACGGCTGCGATTGGCGGCGGCTATGGAAGGTCGAGGGCGATAACACCGATATGCGCTACGTCCGGGCCAACAATTACACCCGCGAGACCCCGGTCCGGGTCCTGATCGAAGCGCACGATGTGGCGTTCCGGACGGTGAACTGCGGACCGTGGCGCCAGCTACCCACGCCACCCAACAGCGGATCCGCCGGCGCACTGCCGACCCGCGGCTGAGCGCGGCGGCCTGCCTTCATCGCGGGCAGCTGCCCTGATCGCGCGCTATCGAGCAGCGTTCAACAGCGTTAGGGTCGGACCATGACGAGGACCAAGATTCTGATCACCGGCGCGAGCGCGGGGCTCGGCGCGGGCATGGCGCGGGAATTCGCCGCGAAAGGCCGCGATCTCGCGTTGTGCGCGCGGCGCCTCGATGCGCTCGAAGCGTTGCGCGACGAGCTGACCGCCGCCCACCCCGGCATCACGGTGGCGGTACGCGCGCTCGACGTCGACGATCACGCCGCGGTTCCCCGCGTCTTCGGCGAGCTGTGTGACGAACTCGGCGGCCTCGATCGGGTGATCGTGAACGCGGGCATCGGCAAGGGCGCCAGGATCGGCACCGGTCGCGCGGACGCCAACCTCGCCACCGCCACCACGAACTTCGTCAGCGCGCTGGCGCAGACCGAGGCGGCGATGACGATCTTCCGGGAGCAGAACTCCGGCCATCTGGTCCTGGTCTCCTCGATGAGCGCGGTGCGGGGGTTCCCCGGCACGAAGGCCGCGTATTCGGCGAGCAAGGCCGGACTGGCCGCGCTCGGTGACGGGCTGGCCGTCGAGCTGCGGAAATCGCCGATCGCGGTGACGACCCTGCTGCCCGGCTTCATCGCCACCGAGATGGTGGCCAAGTCCGGCGATACCCGATTGGTCGCCCCGCTGGAGCAGGGCGTCGGCGCGATGGTCGAGGCGATCGAGGCCGAGCGGGTGCGCGCATGTGTTCCCGGATGGCCGTGGCGGCTCTTCGATGTCGTACTGCCCCGGCTGCCGCGTGCGGTGATCGCCAAGTTCGGCTGACCGGTTTCGGGCAGACTCGGATCATGATCGATACCGAGGGCACCAAGCTGTTCCACCAGACCATGCCGTTCACCGAACGGCTCGGCGTCGAAGTGCTCGAGCACGGTCCCGGGCTGGTCCGCAGCAGACTCGCCTGGGACGAATCGCTGTGCACCCTCGGCGGGGCCATGCACGGCGGCGTGCTGATGTCGCTGGCGGACGCGACGGCGGCGGTGTGTGCGTTCCTCAATCTGCCCGAGGGCGCCACCGGAACGACCACGGTCGAATCCAAGTCGAACTTCCTGCGCGCGATCCGGTCCGGTCACGCGGTCGCCTCGAGCACGGCGCTGCATCCCGGCCGTCGGTTCATCGTGGTGGAAACCGAAATCCACGACGACGCCGACAAACTCGTCGCAAAGGTGACCCAGACCCAAGCCGTGCTGTGAGCCGGCCCGCGCCGATCAACCCCTTAAGCCCGCTTTAAGTCGGCGTCAAGATCGCGACGGCATCGTCATCGGTGCCGGCGGGCCTGTTCCGCATGGGGGGAGCAGGTCCGGCCGGTGCGCAAATCCGCACGGCGGCAATCTTTCCGCGAACTCCACGCCTTCCCACTCGCTCACCCCGACGGGTTGCGGGGGCATCGTCCGGCATCCTACGATCCCGCTCGGCCCACCGAACACCAGCAGAGACGGGATTGTCTTGCCGAACGCGCATCCGGGACACCACAGTCCGCGCCGCCGCTTCACCGGCCGCCGCTTCCTCGGCGCGCCCGCCGCCGCATTGGTCGCGGTCGCCGCGGGTTTCCTGGCACCGGCTCCCGCACTCGCCGACCCCGCATCCTGCCCGCCGGCCGCGGTATCCACCGCAACGGCCGCGCGGGTGCCGCTGCTGGATTGGTCGGAGAACGTCGGTTTCGATGCCGACGGAAACCTCTGGGTCTCGCGCGTCTTCCGCAATGTGGTGGAGCGTTATGACAGGGCGGGCAACCTCACCGCCACCGTCCCGGTCACCTTCCCCGGCGCCGTGCGCCCGGGCCCGGATGGGCTCCTGTACGTCAACTTCGGCAACATCACCACGAGCACGATCATGAAGACCGGTGGTGTGGTTCGCTTCGACCCGTCCGCGCCGAACCCGGTGCCCGAGGTCTTCGTCGACAATATCGGTATGGCCAACGGCGCCGCCTTCGACGACGACGGCTTCCTCTACATCACCGACACCGGCGGCGGCATCATCCGGGTGCGCCGCGACGGCAGCATCGACCGTGAGTGGACCGCCGCCGCGCCGCAGGACTTCGGCCTCAACGGCATCGTGGTGCAGGGCGACGCGCTGTATGTGACGCTGCTGTCGAGCCCGACCGCGCGGATCCTGCGCGTCCCGATCGCCGATCCGGCGCATCCGAGCGTGGTGACCGATCTGTCCCCCCAGTCGAATCCCCCCGCGCTGCCCGACGATCTGACCGTCGGGCCGGACGGCATGCTCTACGTGAGCACCGCGACCGGCAGGCTGGCCCGCATCGACGCCGCCACGGGCAGCACCTGCACGGTGGCCACCACCCAGCCGATCACGGCGCTCGCGGTATCCCCCGGCCCGGATGCCACGGTGTTCGCAGGCACCGAGGGCGGCGACGTCCTGCGCATCCGGTTGAACCAGGGGAACTGACGCGCTTTATTTGCCGTGCGCGCGTAGCTGATAGAGCCCTTCGGTCTCCGCGACCACCACGCCGTTGGTGTCGGTCACGACCGCCTTCAGCGTGAAGTCGGACTTGCCCGCCGCCGCTGCTTCCTCGATGATCCTGGCGATCTCCTCCTCGGAGAGGGTCGCCTCGGCCCGCACATCGGTCTTGGCCGGTTTGCGGAAGTAGATATGCAGATCCTTGACCAGCGGATAGAACTCCGAATTGTCGAAGGTGGCGATCGCTATCGCACCGCCGAGAATCTCGGCGACGGTGAACAGCACCCCCGCGTACATCACCCCGAAGTGGTTGCCGTTGCCTTCTGCGGGCACCGAGGTGGCCGCATACCCGCGCCGCACCTCGACCGCCTGCACTCCCATCGTGTGCGCGATGGGGATGGTGTATTCCATCGCCCCGTTCACGATCTCGGTGAAGGGTGGCGTTTCGACCTCGCTCATAAGCAACAGTCCTTTCGACAGGCTCGAACATCCGGATACAGCCGGACAGTGCGTGTGCCGTCGGGACGAGCCCGATATTGGCACACCGCCAATACTGGCACGGCAGAGCCGTCCGGGAAAGACAGCTATCATCTACATCGAGGTCGCCCATTCCCGCGGCCGACCGGACGATCGAAACCGTACCCGGACAGCGACAAGACGGTATTCCCGAAAGGAATGACCGCCATGGCATGGGCAATATTGGTTGCATCCGGCATTCTGGAAGCCGTCTGGGCCACCGCACTCGGCAAATCCGAAGGTTTCACCCGGCTCGCACCGTCAGTGGTGTTCGGCGTCGCGCTGGTGCTGTCGATGGCAGGGCTCGCCTACGCGATGCGCACTCTGCCGGTGGGCACCTCGTACGCGGTGTGGGTCGGTATCGGCGCCGCCCTCACGGTCATGTACGCGATGGCCACCGGCTCGGAGAGCGTGTCGGTGTTGAAGATCGCCCTGCTGGTGTTGATCGTCGGCGGCGTAGTGGGCCTGAAGATGGCCCACTGACCGCAGCTGATCAAGCCACCGCAGCCTTCGGGGTCACCGGAATCTCGTCGGTGCTGGCGTCGGGCACCTCGGTCCCACGGATCGAGGTGCCAGCCGTCTCCCGCAGGAACGCCCAGGCGACCAGGCCGACCAGCGCGGCGCCAATCATGTAGAAGGCCGGGAACAACGACCAGCCGGTCGATTCGATGACCGCCTCGTTGACCAGCGGCGCGGTACCACCGAACACCGCTGTCGACACGTTGTAGCCGAGAGCGAACCCGGCGTAGCGCACATGGGTCGGGAAGATGGCGGGGAACGTCGCGCTGATGGTGGCCAGCTGCGGAATGTAGAACAGGCCGAGCACCACGAACCCGACCACGGCCCATGCGGTACCCACACCCATCAGCCAGTACATCGGGACCGCGAGCACGGCGAGCCCGACCAGCGACACCAGCCACAGCGGTCGCCGCCCGACCCGGTCGGAGAGCCCGCCGAAGAACGGGATACACACCATCATCACCAGCTGGCCGATCAGCATCATCGTGGTGGTGGTCGACTCGTCCAGGCCGATCGTCTTCTGCAAGTAGGTCGGCTGATAGGTGAGCAGCGTGTAGTTGACCACGTTCAACGCGACGACCAGCCCGGCGAGAGTGAGCAGTTCACGCCGGTAGGAGCTGACCAGCTCGCGCAGGCCGGTCGGTGGGTGCGGGTTCTCCGAGACCTCGGTGAAGACCGGGGATTCGTCGAGCCGGGCACGCAGGTACCAGCCGATCAGGCCCAGCGGCACGGCCAGCAGGAACGGGATGCGCCAGCCCCAGTCGTGCATGGCGTCGGAACCGATAACGAGCTGGCAGGCCAGCACGACCGCCGACCCGCCGACGAATCCACCGAGAGTGCCGAACTCCAGGAAGCTGCCGAGGAAGCCGCGCTTTTTGTCGTTGGCGCATTCGGCCAGGTAGGTCGCGGCGCCCCCGTATTCGCCGCCGGTGGAGAAGCCCTGGATCACGCGCAGCAGGATCAGCAGGATCGGTGCGAGCACACCGACCTGGCCATGCGTTGGCAACACACCGATCAGGCCGGTCGCGGCGGCCATCAGCAGAATGGTCGTCGCGAGGACGGCCTTGCGCCCGACGCGGTCGCCGAGCGGCCCCCACACCATGCCGCCGAGTGGGCGCAGCACGAAGGAGACGGCGAAGCCGAGCATGGTGCCCAGCGTCCCGAGCTCGCCAGGGAAGAAGGCGTCGGTGAGGTAGGTGGCCGTCGCGGCGTAGACGCCGTAGTCGAACCACTCGGTGGCATTGCCCATCGCCGACGCGGCGACCGATCTCTTGATTCGCCCGGCTTCCGGTGTTGGGTCCGTCACGAGCACGTCCTCTCCGGCCGCCGAACCACCCCTGCTGGCTCGATCGGCACTGATTCGTTCAGCCCGTCTGCCACAGCTGTGGCCGAGGGCTCGACACGAAGAACTTCGTTACCCGCTTCTGCTCGGTAGTAAACATTCCGCTACCCGACGCCACTGCGCGAACCGCCGCGCCGACCTGCGCATCCGGCACCGAAAGTGATACCAGTCACACTCACGTGACTTGGGGTGGGTCACCGGCTTTCACCCGTGGCGGCGGTGGCCGCCGTTCGGCATCGGTCATCGCGATATGACACGATCGGCGGGCGGCCGAAACGGTCGGCGGTCGGAAGGATGCGCATGGGCTCAACTGTTTTCGCGGTCGCGCTACCGGTCGCACTCGGCATCGTCATGTTCGGCCTCGGATTGACGCTGACCGTCGAAGATTTCGCCAGGGTGCTGAAGTATCCGAAGGCGGCGCTGGTCGCATTGACCTGCCAGCTGGTGGTGATGCCGATCATCTGCTTCGGCCTGGTGAAGGCCTTCGGGCTCGATGGCGCACTCGCCGTTGGCATGATGCTGTTGGCCGCCTCACCCGGTGGTTCGTCGGCAAATCTGTTCAGTCATATCGCGGGCGGCAATGTGGCGTTGAATGTGACGCTCACCGCGATCAATTCGGTCCTCGCGGTGTTCACGCTTCCGGTCATCGTCGGCCTGTCGTATTCGGTCTTTCTCGACGACGGCGCGGGCCTCGGACTGCAACCGGCCAAATTCTTGCAGGTATTCGCCATTGTGCTGATACCCGTCGCGCTCGGCATGTGGGTGCGTGGCCGGTGGACCGACTGGGCGCTACGAATGCAACGCACGGTGAAGATCGGTTCCGGCGTGGTGCTGGTCCTGGTGGTCTGCGCCGCGCTGTTCTCCGAATTCGACGCCTTCACCGACCATGTCGGCGAGCTCGGCGCGATCGCGCTGCTGCTGTGCACGATCGGGCTGGGCATCGGTTACGGCGTGCCGCGGCTGTTCGGTGTGCGCCACGGGGACGCCATTGCCTCGAGCATGGAAATCGGTGTCCACAATGCGGCGTTGGCGATTGCGGTCGCCGCCACGGTGCTGAACAACGACACGATGGCCGTCCCAGCCGCCGTGTACGGATTCCTGATGAATATTCCGGCGGGCGTGGCGACCGTGGTGTTCGCGCGGACGCGGGCGGAGGAATCGTCGGCGGCGGACTCCGAGGCCGAATCGGTCTCGGCCGATCGAACCGTCTGAGCGGTGCGGACGCATGCACGCCTCCGCCAGCCCGCGCCGCAGGGCTCACCAAGGGCGCGCTGGCACACCACCGGTCGTCCGAGGCACCGGCAGCGCGAAGCTGGGTGGCACGACCTGAGACGAAAACCGAGACCGACCTGACCCGGGTATGGCCGGGCTCGATCGGTGGAAGGTGCGCAGCCACACGCGCATAGGTTCCTACATCGTGGCGCGTTCGGCGTCCCGGGGCTCCGGCAGCACACCATCGACGCGGAATGCTGTCAGGTAGCGGTCGATGACCTCGGGGGTGATCGGTGGGCAGACAATCCCCGCAGGACCGAGCGCGCGGCCGGCGTTGCTGTCGTCGAGGATCACGTCCGCGACACCTGGATCGCCCAGGTCGGCGTAGTTGCCGATCAGCAGGGTCGCGCGCATCAGGTCATCGTGGTCGACGGCCTGTTCGGTCAGGCGCTGCTTCGCCTCGTCCAGGTCGACGGTGTCGAGGCGATAACCCATCCGCACCAGCCCGGCCAGGATGTCCGCGACCCGGGTCGGGGTGGTGTTGACCAGGTGATAGCGGCCGGCGTCGGGCAGGCCGGTGTTGGCGATGGCGACCAGCGCGCGGGCCACGTAGTCGACCGGGGCGAGCGAGACAGCGGTAACGCCGAGCTCCGGCGTGACGCCGAGCAGCGCGGCGGCGCGCACCATGGTCCACATCGAGTCGTCGGCGCTCATCACACCGGTATCGACGGAACCGCAGATGAGCCCGGGTCGGTATACCGCGACGGGAACACCGCGTTCACCCGCCTCGAGCACCAGCTGCTCGGCCACCCATTTGGCGGCCACGTAGCCGTGCCTGGTGACCTCGGCGGCCGGAATATCACTGTCCTCCAGCACTACTCCGCTGGTCTCGGTGCCGAGCACGGCATTGAGGGTGGAGACGAAATGTACCGGTTTGATCCGGACGGTCGTCGCCAGCCGCAGCACCTCGGTGGTGCCGCCGACATTGGCCGCGCGCAGATCGGCATAGGACTCCAAGTGATTGACCCGCGCACCGTTGTGATGGATGACGCTGATCCGAGCGGCCAGATCGGCGAAGTCGGCCTCACTCAAGCCGAGTCGCGGCTGCTCCAGATCGCCGGGCACCGCCACCACCCGGTCGGCCAGGTCGTGGTTGGGCAGTTGGTAGCGCGCGAGCGCGGCGGTGATGCGGCGCAGGCCGTCCGCGCGGTCACGGCTGCGCACCAGGCACCAGATGCGGGAATCGGTGCGGTCGAGCAGCTCGCGCAGCAGATGCACGCCGAGGAAGCCGGTGGCGCCGGTGAGCAGGACGTCGCCGGTGTCCACCGGTGGCGCCAGGTCGGCGATCTCGATCGCGGGGTCGAGTCGTGCATCGGAGATCAGGCCTGCGACCCAGCGATCATCTCGTTCGGCGGCCGGTTCGAGTGCCGCGATCGCGCGTACCGTCGGCTGCTCGAAGACGGTGCGCGGATCGACATCGATGCCGAGATCCTCGGCCAGCCGGGTGCGCAG
Organism: Nocardia sp. NPDC059180; assembly: GCF_042754945.1. Taxonomy (NCBI): domain Bacteria; kingdom Bacillati; phylum Actinomycetota; class Actinomycetes; order Mycobacteriales; family Nocardiaceae; genus Nocardia; species Nocardia sp. NPDC059180. The sequence continues at coordinate 187,995 of NZ_JBHZBU010000003.1, read as the reverse complement.
CGTGAACACCAGCAGCGAGGTGCCTCCGAGATCGAAGAAGGTGTCGTCGAGGCCGATCGTGTCGGCACCGAGCACGTCGGCGAAGACTGCGGCTACGGCGATTTCGCGTTCGGTGGTGGGGAGACCATCGACGCCGCGGGTGCGCGCGGCGGGTGTTTCCACTGAAAGATCGCGTGCAGAGCCGATGCCGGCAGCAGTACCACGCTCCGCTGTCGCGAACCCGCGTGCAGGAGCAGAGCCGCCCTCGACCTCATGTGCCGCTGCGGCTTGGAGACCGGCAGGTACGGCCACAGGCATAGGCCGTTCGCCAACAGGCCCCTTGTACTTCCGATCGCCGACGGGACTCACCGGATCACCGACGATCCGCGCCACGACCTCCTGGAAGCGCCGCGCGATGTCGACAACCGTCTCTCGGTTATATCGCTCGGTCGCATAACGGAATTCGGCTGCGAGACCATCGCCTCCAGGACGCTGCCGCAGTGTTAGCGCGAGCTCGAAATGGGTGCTCTCGCGTGGAAGGTCCAGTGCCGCGACACGGAGCCCATCCAGTTCCAGCGACGGCAGCGCGGGCAGATTCTCGAAGGAGAACACCGTCTGGAACAGCGGTGAACGGCCCTCGACGCGTGGCGGATTCACTGCCTCGACGATCTGGTGGAACGGGACGTCGGCGTTGTCGAAGGCGTCCAGCGTCGCGTTCCGCACGCGAGCGAGCAGCGCGGCGAACGGTTCGCCCGGCTCGACCCGCACGCGCACCGGCAGGGTGTTGACGAACATGCCGACCAGGTGATCGAGCGCGGGATGGCCACGACCGGCCACCGGGGTGCCGACGGAGATATCGCTGCTGCCGCACAGTTCGTGCAGCAGCGTGATGTAGGCGGCGTAGGCGGCCATGAAGACGGTGGCATCGTTGCGGGACGCCAGCTCGGTCAGCGCGGCGGCAGTCTGCTGGTCGATCTCGACATCGACGGTGGCGCCGGGGCCTTCGCTCGCGCCGGCACGATCGGCGGGCAATGCCAGCTGCCCGGGGGTCCCCGCGAGGGTGCGGGTCCAGTGCGCAAGCTGGCGCGCGGCCACCGAGCCCTGGTCGGAGATGCTGCCGAGCCGATTCTGCTGCCACAGCGTGTAATCGGCGTACTGCACCGGCAGCGGAGTCCACGCGGGCCGGACGGCGGCGGCATGCGCGGCATAGGCGGTGGTCAGGTCCGCGATCAGCGGGCCGAACGACCAGCCGTCGGCGGCGATGTGATGGGCGACGAGCACCAGTACGTGCTCGGTGGCGCCGAGCCGCAGCAACCGCACCCGCACCGGGAGGTCGCGGGTGACGTCGAAGGGCGCGCTCGTGATCTCGGACAGTTGCTGGTCGAGGTGCACGCGGTCGATGTCGATCGGCGCGAGATCGATCAGCTCGGCAGCCCTGGCAGTGGTCAGAATCCGCTGGTACGGCCCGGTCGGCGTCTCCGGGTAGACGGTGCGCAGCACCTCGTGCCGGTCGAGCACCGCAGTGACTGCGGCCTCGAGCACCACGGAATCCAGCGGACCGGTCAGCGTGAGCGCGACCGGCAGATGGTAGGCCGCCGATTCCGGCATCAGCTGGTTGAGCAGCCAGAGGCGCAGCTGGGCTGGTGCGGGCGGAATGCGTTCCGGGCGCGGACCAGCGGTCGGGGCGAGTGATTCGCCGGGGCGGGTGTCGATGCGAATGGCCAGGCTCGCGACGGTCGGTGTATCGAAGACGGTGCGCACTCCGGTGCCGAGCCGCGCGGCGACCTGAGTCGCCGTCAGCGATGTTCCGCCGAGGGCGAAGAAATCATCGCCGGCACCGACCGATTCGACGCCGAGCACCGCGGCGAACACCGCGGCCACCTGGCGTTCGGCGGGAGTGGCAGGCGCACGGAATCCGGTGCGGCCGAAGACCGGTGCCGGTAGCTTGCGGGTGTCGAGCTTGCCGTTCGGTGTCAGCGGCAGCGCATCGAGCACCACGTAGGCGGCTGGTCGGAGGTAGGCGGGCAGCGCGTCGGCGAGTTCGGCGCGCATCGCCTCGATATCGATGTGCGCGCCAGGCGTGGGGACCAGGTACGCCACCAGATGCGCGCCGGTGCGTGGATCGGTGTGCACGGTGACCGCCGCACGGGCGATCTCCGGACGCGTGGTCAGGACGGTCTCGATCTCCCCCGGTTCGATCCGATGTCCGCGCACCTTGATCTGAAAGTCGGTGCGGCCGTGGTAGATCAGCGCCGATTCTGGCCCGTCGGTGATGGTCACCAGGTCGCCGGTCCGGTACAGCCGATCACCGGGCCGGTACGGGTCGGCGACGAAACGGGTCGCGGTCAGCCCGTGTTTGCCGTGGTAGCCCCGCGCCAGCGCAGGACCGCCGATGTACAGCTCCCCGGGCGTCCCCGGCGGCACCGGGCGCAGCAGCGCGTCGAGCACCACCGCGCGGAAGCCGCGCAGCGGGGCACCGATGGTGACCGGATTGCCCGCGACCAGTTCGCCGATGGTGGCGATATCGGTGGCCTCGGTGGGGCCGTAGCCGTTGCGCATCAGCCGTCCGGGCGCCCAGGCGTCGACCAGATCCGATCGGATGGCCTCCCCGCCGACACCGAGCACCCGCAGCGACGGCAGCGCCGCCGGATCCAGGGTGGCAAGCACGGCCGGCGTGATGATCGCGTTGGTCACCGCTTCCCGGCGCATGAGCTCGGCCAGATCCGCACCGGCCACCACATAGCGTGGCGCGACGATGAGCGTGGCCGCACCGGCCAACGCGCACAGCTGCTCGCCGACCGCCATATCGAAGCCGGGCGAGGCGTGGTGCAGGGTGCGCGCCTGCGGATGCAGGTCGTAGCGGTCCCGGCGTTCGGCGGCCAGATTCGCCAGGCCGCCATGGGTGACCAGGACGCCCTTGGGCAGGCCGGTCGAGCCGGAGGTGTAGATGAGGTAGGCCGGGTGCGCCGGGTCGAGCCGCGCGCGGCGGTCGGCGTCGGTGATCGGTCCGGCGGCATGACCAGCGATGGTGGCGGGATCGTCGAGCAGTAGCCAGGTCGCGGAATCGGGAAGCTCGGCACGGAACGGTGCGGTGCTGACACCGAGATCCGCGCCGCTGTCGCCGAGGATGTGCGCGATGCGCTCGGGCGGATAGCCGGGATCGATCGGCACGAACGCGGCCCCCGCCTTGCTGATCGCCCACACCGCGGCCACTGATTCGGCGGAGCGCTCGAGCACCATGGCGACCAGGGTCTCCGGTCCGGCGCCCGCCGCGATCAGCGCGCGCGCAAGCCGATCGGTCCAGGCGTCGAACTCCGCGTACGTCCAGCGCCGGTCCCCATGCACGACCGCCGTCCCTTGCGGGTTGCGCGCCACGGCGGCAGCGATCAGCTCGGCCAACGGCACGGTGGGCACCGCATCGGTCCCCTGCCAGGGCACGAGCTGCTCACGTTCGGCCGGCCGCAGTACCTCGAGCGAGTGCACGACGGTGTCGGCGGGCATGGTCACGATGTCGGCGAGGAACCGCACGAAGCGCCCGTGGTGGGCGATCAGCTCGTCGCGGGTGTACCGGTTCGGGTTGCCCTCGAATTCGATCCGCAGACCTGTATCGGCGGCCGGGTAGATATTGAGCGCGAGATCGGCCACCGGGCCGGTGGACAGTAGATGCAGGGTGCCGGTGGCTGCGCCGAGATCGACGCCCGCACGGAAGTTCATGATGTTGACCGCCGGGCCGAAACCACGCTCGTCCGGTCCCCGATCGGCGATCCGGGCCACATCCTCGCCGCGGAAACGCTGATGGCGCAGCGCCCCGCTCAGCTCGCGCCGAGCCGCGGCGACGAGCTCTTCGGAGGTGGCCGCGGGTCCGGTGGCCACCCGTAGCGGCACCACATTGGTCACCATGCCGCCGCCGCGCCGCAGCACAGCGGTGGTACGGGCGGTGACCGGGAGACTCAACGTCACCTCGGGCAGCCCGGTCATCCGGGCGAGGTAGCCGGCCAGCGCGGCGACCAGCACACCCGCGGTGCCCGCGCCGTCGGCAGCTCGTTCGAGCGCCGCGTGCAGCTGGGGCTCGAGCACGTCACCGATGACGATGGCCTGGGCGGCCGGGGCGCCTGGGCGGGTCGCGAGTGTCACCGGCTCGGGCAGGCCGTCGACCTTGTCCGCCCAGTAGCTGCGGTCGGTCTCGTAGCGCGTCGATTGCCGATAGGCGATATCGGCATCGACGAGTGTGGCCGGTGACTGCTTGGTCCCTGCGGGCAGTTCCTGGCCACGCACCATCGCCGCGTACAGCTCGGCGTGGCGCTGTTGCAGCCGCATGGCGCCGTAGCCGTCGAGGGCGATGTGGTGCGCGCGGCTGTAGAGGAAGTGGCGGTCGGGCCCGATATGCAGGATCGTCGACCGCAGCGGCGGGTCGTTGCGCAGGTCGAACGGGGTGCATTGGTCCGCGCGCATCCAGTCGCGGGCGGCCGACTCCGGATCGCGTTCGGAGCGCAGGTCGAGGTAGCCGATCTCGTCGTCCTGGTCGTAGTCGATCCACTGGCGCACCTGGCCGTCGAACTCGACCTCGAACCGCAGATAGGCACCCATCTCCCTGGCCGCGATCCGCGCCGCGTCCTGATAGGCGATCCGGTCCAGCGGGCCGACGACGTCGATGTACTGGGTGGTGGTCAGCGGCACATCACCCAGCAGCTGCTGGGCAAACCACACTTCGCGCTGCGCCGACGTCAACGGCAGGGACTCACCGACTTCGCCGGACGATCTCATCGTGCTCTACCTTGCATCTAGCGGACCAAAGCCAAGAGGTTAGCCTAACCTTTGCCTTAAAGCCACCCGCGAGTAACGACCAGAAATGTTTGCTACAAATTCGCTGCTGGCGGGTATCGGCGCGGCTTCCGCTGCCACTGCCATGCGGTTCGGCACGGGAGTACTGTCCGAGGGACCAGATCCATCGCCCACCCCGAGCCGTACCGAGGGCGCCATGAACAATCGAATCCATTCGGCCGCACTCGAACCCGAGCCGAGTTCGGCGGTTCGGACACCGAGCCCGGTCGCCGCGGCGGTGGCGGGGATCCTGGCGGGCGCGATCGTTCTCGGCGTCGGACATCTGGTTGCCGCCTTCTTCGCCCCGGACGCATCGCCGGTCTATGTGATCGGCGCGACCGTCGTGGACACCACACCCCACGCTGTGCAGGAATGGGCGATCCGGGAGTTCGGCAGTGGCGACAAGGTGGTGCTGTTCCTCGCGATGACGGTGGTGATGACGGTCGCCGCGGCCGTCGCCGGGCTGCTGGACCGACGCCACCGGTACGGCAGCGTGCTACTCGCGGTCGCCGGACTGGCGGTCATGTGGGCGGCGGTGCGTCGACCGGACGCCACGATCGGCTGGGCGCTACCCACCCTCATCGGCGTGGTTGCGGGGATCTGCGCGCTACGCCTACTGCTGAATCGAGCGCCCGGTGTGCAGGACGACACCGAGCTCTCACGCAGGCGGTTCCTACGACTGGCCGCGACCGCGGGCGCCGTCGCGGCAGGCTCGGCCGCACTCGGTCACTGGATCGGCGACCGTCTGCGTGACGTCGCCGCGGACCGGGCGGGATTCACGGTGCCCTCCCCCGCCACGCCCGCTCCCGCGGTGCCCGAGGGCACCCAGCTGCCGATCGGCGGCATCACCGACTTCGTCACCTCCAACACCACCTTCTACCGCGTCGACACCGCATTGCGCCTGCCCGCCCTCACCAGCGACGATTGGCGGCTGCGCATCCACGGCATGGTTGCGAGACCGATCGAGTACACCTTCACCGATCTGCGGCGCCGGTCGGCAATCGCCAGGATGATCACCCTGACCTGCGTGTCCAATGAGGTCGGCGGCGATCTCGCGGGTAATGCGCTGTGGACCGGATACCCGCTGGCCGAACTACTCGCCGAAGCAGGCCCGGCGTCCGGTGCGGATATGGTGCTTTCCCGCAGCACCGACGGCTTCACCGCAAGCACACCCCTGGGGGCGCTCACCGACGGCCGCGACGCGCTGCTCGCGGTCGGGATGAACGGGGCACCGCTGCCGGTGGCGCACGGCTATCCGGCACGGCTGGTCGTGCCCGGGTTGTACGGCTACGTCTCGGCGACGAAATGGGTGGTCGAACTCGAAGTCACCCGATTCGATGCGGCGCAGGCCTATTGGACGCGTCGCGGTTGGGCCGAGCGTGCGCCGGTGAAGACCGCGTCACGCATTGATGTGCCGCGCCACCGCGCCACCCTCCCCGCCGGACAGATCGTGGTGGCGGGTGTGGCCTGGGCCCAGCATGCCGGTATCGATCTGGTCGAAGTGCAGGTCGACGACCAGCCCTGGCAGCCCGCCACTCTCGCCACCGAATACTCGACCGACACCTGGCGGCAATGGTTCTGGCCGTGGCAGGCCGCACCGGGCGACCATACCCTGCGCGTGCGCGCGACCGACCGCACCGGCTACCGCCAGACCGACCAGCGCACACCGCCTTTCCCGGATGGCGCGACAGGCTGGCACAGTCGCACGATCACCGTGCGCTGAGCGGTTCAGACGCGCCGCATCACCGACACCACCTTGCCGAGCACGACCGCGCGGTCGCCGTCGATGACGTCGTAGGCGGGATTGCGCGGTTCCAGGTAGACGTGTCCGTTGCGGCGCCGGTACACCTTCACGGTGGCCTCGTCGTCGATCATCGCCGCGACGATGTCACCGGAGTGCGCCTCCTGCTGTTGGCGCACGACAACGATGTCGCCGTCACAGATGGCGGCGTCGATCATCGAGTCACCGCGCACCCGCAAGCCGAACACCGTTCCGCGCCCGACGAGTTCACGCGACAGGGTGAGCATGTCGTCGGTGTGTTCCTCGGCGAGGATCGGCGCGCCCGCCGCGATATCACCGACAACCGGCACGGCAACGGTGTCTTCTGCCGATACCCGCTGCTCGGTGTCACGCAGGAACAGCCGCACATCGATCGGCCGCGCCACCGCATCGCCGCGACGGAGAAAGCCCTTCTCCTCCAGGGCCTTCAGATGCCGCGACACCGAGGAGGCCGACCGCAATCCCACCGCGTCCCCGAGCTGGCGGGTGCTGGGCGGATAGCCGTGTTCGACGACCCAGCGCTGGATGGTGGCAAGGATGTCGCGCTGCCGTGGCGGCAGCGTCGAGGTGTCGAGGTGCTCGTATCCGCTCACGCGGGAATGGTAGCGGTGCCCGCTGCTCCGGCCGCCGAGCAATGGGTCCTGAACATGTCGGCTCGGGTGCAGACGGCCCGGCTGGTCGAGGTGGCCGCAGGCGCCGAGACCGATCACGCACCTGATGATCAAGTGCGGATCCGGTCCAGGATGGCGGTTTTGGCGGCGACCCACGCCGGTGAGTGCACATCGCCGAAGTCGGCATGGCCGACACCTGGAATCAGACGCAGCGTGACCGGATCGCCCGCCGACTGCGCGGCCGCGGCGTAGTTGCGGCTCTGATCGGGTGAGACGGTGCCGTCGTGGTCGCCGTGCACCACCGTGACGGGCAGCCCGACCGGCAGATGCTCGATGGGTGAGGCGATCTGGTAGCGGTCGGGCTGCTGATCCGGCAGCCCGCCGAGCAGATCGCGCACGAACCGGTCGTGACCGTTGATCGCGGCCAGCCGCAGATCCAGCACGCCGGCCATGATCGTCGCGCTCGACAGTCGCACGTGCGGGTCCGCGCCGGGTGCTTCGGTGCCGTCGATGGTGTGCCGCCCGGCCAGCCAGGCCGCGAGATGCCCGCCCGCCGAATGGCCTGCCACATGCACCCGCCGCAGGTCGAGCCGCCCACCCACACGTTCCTGCACCACCGTCGCCAGCGATTCGGTCGCATCATCCACATCGGCCAGCGTCGTCGGCCAGCCACCCACCCCGCCGACCCGCCGATACTCCACATTCCAGACCGCCACCCCGTGCTCGGCCAGATCCTCGGCCAGTACCGCTACGTAACTCAGGTCGTGCACCTGCTCCCAGCCCCCGCCGTGCACCAGCACGACGACCGGGAGGCGTACGGCGTTCCCGGCGGGCAGATAGAGGTCACCGAAGTTGTCGTCGGTCTCGCCATAGCTGATCCGAATCGGCTCCGGCCGAACCGCTTCGGCCGCACTCGTCACCGAGGCCGCCGTCCCACCGTCACCGCATCCACTCACCAGCGCCGATATCAACGCACCGACCAGCAGTGAAGCTCTGCGCACCACGACCTCCCACCTCGCACCGAACCAGGACCGTCTTTGCTACCAGGTAGTACTGCGTGTGCGCGGGGGTGCGCACGGGTAGGTGGCCGAACCGACCGCTCGTCGCGAGGCCGGTCCTCAAGCCCCGATCGCGCGAGCCAGTTGCGGCCAGGAATCGTGCAGGTCGGCTTCGAACTGGCCCCAGGTGTGCGAGCCGACGGCGCGGTTGATGTGAGTTGCGGGGATGCCGAGGGAGGCGAGCCTGCCTGCGAAGGCGCCGGTGCAGGCGCTGGCGATGGCCTCGACCGGCGGCATCGGTGGCCCGCCCTGATCGATCACGCCCGGAATGCCGGAGGCCGCCGATAAATAGATCGACTTACCCGCCAGCCGGTGCGCGTTGATGAACGCGTCGTGCGCGCGCCATCCCTCGCCGCCCGGCATGCCCCACACATTGCCCGGATTCCCGCCGCCGCGCATGACCTGTGCCGACGCGAGTGATACACCGACCGGATCGGTCGCCCACGGGCAGCCGCTGTAGGCGGCGACCGCGCTGTAGAGGGGTCCGCCCTGAATAGCGAGGTCGATCGCGGAGGCGGCGCTCATCGACACCCCGGCGATGGCGTTGCGGCCGCTGGCGCTCAGCCGAGCGTCCATGATGCCGGGAAGCTCGCGCGTCAGGTAGGTCTGCCATTTGATCCGGCCCATGGCCGGATCGTCGGCCATCCAGTCGGTGTAGAGGCTGAAGGCCCCGCCTACCGGCATCACCACGTTGACGTTCTTACCAGCGAAGAACTGGGCGACGTCGGTATCGTCCCACCAGGAGATGCCGTCCAGGCCACCACCTGCGCCGGTCAATAGATACAGCGTCGGCGCACCCGCTCCTGCCGCGCGGATCACCCGGTTGGTCACCACCCGATCCATCGACGGTGAGTACACCTCGATTTGTGAAATACGATGTCCGATCGGGGATTCGGCCACCACGTGGCTACCGGATGGGGCCGCCGTCGCAGGCGAAACGAGCACAACAGAAGCGGCGACAGCACAGCCGAGGACAGCCAAGAGCTTCGATGCCTTCACTCTTCCGTTGTACCGTGCCGACGTCGGTTGATCGAGAACTACACGCCGTGAGTGGGAATCGGGCTCACTGCCATTCCCCGCGCTCGAGGTCCAGGATCCGCGGATGCATCAGTGTGGACGCCTTTTCGCCGGTATCGCGACGATCGGGGGCGAACACCGTGGCCGCGGCCAGGCTCGAGCGGTCGATCGAGCGCAGCGGGGCGGGCGGGTCGAGTTCCAGGTGCGGTTCGGTATCGCGGGTGGCCAGCACGAAACCCCAGTCGCCGAAGCTCGGCACGTCGACGTGATAGGGCAGGGTGCGCAGTCCGGCTGCGCGCACGGTGGCGTCGATGCACCAGAACGAGCGCGGCGCGAAGAACGGCGAGCCCGCCTGCACCACCATGGTGGCGCCCGGGGCCATCGCACCCGCGGCCAATGAGTAGAACTCGGTGGAGTACAGCTTGGCGATGGAGGTCTGGTCCGGGTCGGGCAGGTCGATGAGCACGGCGTCGAACTGCCCCGGCGCCTCGCGCAGCCAGGAGAAGGCGTCGGCGGTGATCACCCGCACCCTGGGATCGTCGAAGGAATGCTGGTTCAACGCGGTGATCCGCGGGTCGGTGCGGGCCAGCCGGATCATCTCCGGATCCAGTTCCACCAGCGTCACCGCGGCCACGTCGGGATACTTCAGGATCTCGCGCACCGCCAGACCGTCGCCGCCACCGAGCACCAGCACATTGCCGCGCGCACCGGCCAGCGCCGGATGGACCAGCGCCTCGTGATAGCGGTATTCGTCGACCGAGGAGAATTGCAGATCGCCGTTGAGGAACAACCGGGTGTCGGTGGTGCCGAACGGTGACAGCGATTCCGTGAGCACGATCTGCTGATACGGGGTCTGCTCGCGCCACACGATCGGATGCGCGAACAACGCCTGCTGCGCCGTCGCCTCGAAACGGTCGGCATAGAGGTAGCTGCCCACCAGCACCGCCGCCACCAGCACCGTGAGCGAACCCAGTAGCCACCGGGTGGTCCGCCGCAGATCGTCACGGAACCACACGAAGATCAAGGCCAGCCCGGCCAGCGCGTTGACCACGCCGACGATGAGGCTGCCGCGGATCTGGCCGAACATCGGCAGCAGCAGGAACGGAAACGCCAGACCACCCAGCAGCGCGCCGACATAGTCGGCGGCGAACAGATCGGCCACCGCGCTGCCCGCGGCCTGCCTGCGGATCCGCTGCAGCAACTCCATCAGCAACGGGATTTCCGCGCCGATCAGTGCGCCGATGACGATCGAGATCAACACCAGCGCCGCGGTGTAGAGGTCGAGCCAGGCGTAGGCGGCATACAGCGCGAGCACCGACAGTCCACCGACGGTGGCCAGCGCCAGCTCGACCGCGACGAACGCGGCGGCCGCCAGATGACGCAGCGGTTTCGCCGCCAGCGCACCCAAACCCATCGCGCACACCATCACACTGAGGGTGATCGAGGCCTGCGCGGCGGTGTCGCCGATCAGATAACTACCGAGGGTGACCAGCGACAGCTCATACACCAGTCCGCACGCCGCGCAGATGAATACGGTGACGAGCAGCGCGATCCGGGCGAACCGGCGCCGCGGCCCGTCGCCGGAGCCGAGCTCGCCACCGGTATCGGCGATGCCGGTATCGGTCGGGTCCTCGGTCTGCGCCGCTGTGGGCACTACGTCAGGCCGGCCGCCACCACGGCGGCGACGGCGATGTGCAGCGCCGCGCTGACCCACACGCCGGGATGCAGCTCCTTCTCGGCGACCACGCCGCGGAACTCACCCGGGGTGACCAGATCCAGCAGCAGGAACGCCAGGGCCATCGCGGCAAGCCCGATCACGCCGTACAGCGCGCTGGAGGCCAGTGCCGTGCCGATCGCGCCCTGCGAGGTCCAGATGGCAGTGGCCACGATCATCCCGACGCCGAGCAGATTCGCCGACACCAGCAGGGCCGCGTTGCGGTTGCGTTCGATCCAGATCTGCCTGCGCAGGTTGCCGGGCGTCAGGATATCGACCATGACGAAACCGAGCGCCATCAGCGCGATCCCGACCCCGCAGTACGCGAGCGCGGCGCCTGCGTCCGCGGGGAGATCTTCCAGCATGTTTTCCTCCTGAGGCGAGTTGAAGACTCGGTCGTGATGCGCGGGCTACTTGCCGTCGCCGCTGCCGCCGCCGCGGAAACCGCCACCGGATCCGCCGCCGCCGCTGCTGGCCCAGCCGTAGGTACTGATGTAGTGGCCGTGCCTGCGGTGTCCGGTGCGGTAGTCGTCGACCAGGATCTTGGCTCCGCCCTGATACGGGGTGACCGCGACGATGTCGTCGCGGTACTGCAGGAAGATCTTGTCCTCGGTGCTGCGCTTGTCCAGCGGCCGTACCGCACCGGCGATCTCGTTCGCGACCACCGGCGCCGCCGCGGCGGCGGTGTAGGCCAGGCCGTTGTTCGGCTCGTCGAGTGAGGCGGCGCGGGAGTAGTGGTCGGCGATGTAGTCGCGTGGGTCGTCGCTGTCACCGACGCGGACGATGATGGCGACCGCAAGCGCGAAAGCCACGATCACCGAGATGATGCCGGTGACCAGCCAAGCAGCACGGCTCACGACTCCGCCTCGCCGGCGCTCGGCTGCGTCGTTCCCGTGGACGCTGTGTTGATGGTTCGCTCGCTGCGCTCGCTCACGACGGCTGCTGCGGGTAGATCATGACCGCGCTGCGGTTGAGCACCTGACCGAGAGTGCCCTCTTTGCGTCCGGCGTCGCCGAACTCCTCGAACGACAGTTTGGTGCCGTCGTCGGCGACATAGTCGTGATAAGTCAGCATGCCGCTCGCTGCGAGGCCGGTGGTGGCTTCACTGGCGAATCGCGCGTTCCCGGTCTCCTCCAGACGGAATCGCTTGCCCTCGTGCTCGAGTTCGGCCGGTCCAGGTGCCGGCAGGCCCGCGGTTTCGGTCCACAGCACCAGCTCCAGGTCGGGGTCTTCCTCCACCGACAGCCAGTGCTGCACATCGTTGCCGGTATCGAGGAGGTGTTCGGCCCACTGGTAACCGCCTTCTTTGAGGCGAAGGGTGCCGCGAACGGTGTAGCTCTGGCCGAAGATATCGACGATGTCACCGGCCTTCAGCGCGCGCGGATCGCCGCGCAGGACGTCGGCGTCCTTGTCGGCGAACGGATCCACCGGCGCGGACGGCTGTGCCTGCGCCTGTGCGCGCTTTTCCTTGGTGAGCTTGTACACCATGTAGAACGAGACGCACGCAAGGACGATGACAACGATCAGCACGACGATCAAGAATGCGGTGATGACAACCCCTCCGGTCCGAACTCCCCGGGGACCTTAACACTCTTGCGTGCCCTGGGGTGGATCTGCGGCGCCTGGCCATTGTTGGGCTCAGGGTGAACGCAACCCTCGCCAACAAGGCCAGGCATTCCTAGCGTGATGCGCGGTGACCACCGGATAACCAGCTTTCCGCCTGATCGGCAACCGCAACCAGAGGAGCATCGCCCCGATGACCGAATCCGTCCCGCCGGCCGACCCGACTGCCGAGTGGAGTTTCGAGACCAAGCAGATCCATGCCGGTCAGGCGCCCTGCGAGAGCACCGGCGCCCGCGCGTTGCCGATCTACCAGACCACCTCCTATGCCTTCCGCGATACCGACCACGCGGCGGCACTGTTCGGGCTCGCGGAGCCCGGCAACATCTACACCCGCATCATGAACCCCACCCAGGATTCGGTGGAGCAGCGGATCGCGGCGTTGGAGGGGGGCGTTGCGGCGCTGTTGGTGGCCTCCGGGCAGGCTGCGGAGACGTTCGCGATCCTGAATATCGCCGGGGCCGGTGATCACATCGTGTCGAGCCCGCGGTTGTACGGCGCACCTACAACCTCTTCCACTACTCGCTGCCGAAGCTCGGTATCGAGGTGTCGTTCGTGGACGATCCGGATGATCTGGAGCAGTGGAAGGCCGCGGTGCGCCCGAATACCAAGGCGTTCTACGGCGAGACGGTATCGAATCCGCAAAACCACATCTTCGACATTCCGGGGATCGCACAGGTCGCGCATGCGGCGGGTGTGCCGTTGATCGTGGACAACACCGTCGCCACCCCCTACCTGATCCAGCCCCTGACCCACGGCGCCGACATCGTCGTCCACTCCGCCACCAAATACCTCGGCGGCCACGGTGCCGCCGTGGCCGGCGTCATCATCGACGGCGGCACCTTCGACTGGACCATCACCGACGCCAACGGACAGTCACGGTTCCCCGGGTTCACCACCCCCGACCCCAGCTACCACGGCGCCGTCTTCGCCGACCTCGGCGCACCCGCCTACGCCCTGAAAGCCCGCGTCCAACTACTACGCGACCTCGGCTCCGCAGTCTCACCCTTCAACGCCTTCCTCATCGCCCAAGGCATCGAAACCCTCAGCCTGCGCATCGAACGCCACGTCACCAACGCCCTCACCGTCGCCGAATACCTCACCGGGCACCCCGACGTCGAATCCGTCGCCTACGCCGGACTACCCACCTCCCCCTGGTACCAACGCGGCACACAACTCGCCCCCAAAGGCGTCGGCGCCATCGTGTCCTTCGAACTACGCGGCGGCATCGACGCAGGCAAGAAATTCGTCGACGCCCTCACCCTGCACTCCCACGTCGCCAACATCGGCGACGTCCGCTCCCTCGTCATCCACCCCGCCTCCACCACCCACTCCCAACTCACACCAGACGAGCAGCTCGCCGCCGGCGTCACCCCCGGCCTCATCCGCCTCGCCGTCGGCATCGAAGGCATCCACGACATCCTCACCGACCTCCACGCAGGATTCACGGCGGCGCACTGACCGCGAAGGGGGTCCGCGTCCGTCCAACGCGAACCCCACCGTCAGGTCATGCGGGATCCGGGATGCGGAAATACGCGCCGGTAGTTGAGGGGACCGGCACGCATCTGCGCACCCGGTTGTGCGCTTGTGCGGCAGCCGAATCACCGCGACCAGCGATCACCCCGCCGATGCACTGCCGGGCGTCGGCGGGTCGTGCTGCTTGTCCGCGTTTTCGCAGGATGCGCCGCCATGCAGTGGGTGATTTCGCGCGGCACGCGGCGACGAGTGCGATCAGCTCTTCAGCCAGTCGATCGCGATGGCAACCACGGCCGCGTTGAAAAAGAAGCTGAGAACACTGTGCGCGGTCACCCGTCGGCGCATCGCCGTACTCACGACCGACACATCGGACACCGCGAACGACGTGCCGATCACGAAGGAGAAGTACACGAACTCCGACAGCCCCGGCGTGGCGCAGTCCGGAAAGCGCAGACCGCCGTCGGCGAAGAAGGCGTGGGTGTAGATCTGTGCGAACGCGGTATGCAGCAGCAACCACGAGATCAGGACGGTGGCCGCCGATATTCCCTGCGCGAGTTCGTCGCCCGCGTTGGTGCCCGCGACCATGACGAACCCCGCCGTCAGGCCGGAGGCACTGGCCACCAGTGCCAGCACGGTCGTGTACCAGCGGGGGCCGACCAGCTCGTCGGACCGTGCCGCGGGTAGGTCGCGGCGCAGCAACAGCCAGCCCGTCACCATGTAGACGATCGCCAGCCCGTTCCAGAGCACCAGCAGTTCGACACCGGCCTGGGAACCGATGGACGCCAGCAACCAGGCCAGACCCACCGCGGTCAGGCCGACCTCGAGCCCCCCGAGCAGCGTGCGGCGCACGGAACTTACCTTTACCAGGTCTGCCGAAGGCATATCGCGAATTCGGCAACGTGTCGGTCGTGCGACTGATTTCGAGGCATTGTCGATCGTGGTCGGCGCGGCATGCATGGCAGAATTTCGGTCAACTGACCGAGGAGGGCTGTCATGCCGTACATCGAAGCGTCGGTGCGCCGCGGCCAACTGGTGGCGGCCGCCCGCGTCGCGTTCGCCCGCGGCGGCGTGGCGGGGACATCGTTGCGCGCCGTCGCCGCCGAGGCCGGGGTTCCGCTCGGCACGATGCAGTACGTATTTCCCTCGAAAGAGCAGCTGTTGCGGGCGGTGATCGAGGACGTGGTCGACGAGATCGCGGCCGTGCTCGAAGATTCGGTGGAGCTGGGGCAGGGGCTCGAGCATGCGATCCGCCAGGGTGCGCACAGCTTCTGGTCGCATCTGGTGACAGAGCGAACGAACTTGCAGGTCATGCAGTACGAACTCGTCACCTACGCCTTACGCACGCCAGGTCAGGAGAGTCTTGCGCGCTGGCAGTACGAGCGCTACGCCGCCATTGTCGCCGAATGGTGCCAGCGGGCCGCGCATGACGCCGGCGAGACCTGCGCGGCGCCCTTCGGCCGCCTCGCGCGGGTCCTGCTGGCCTGTGTGGACGGGCTCGTTCTCCAGCATGTGTGCGACCCCAATGACAGTCGATCGCGGGAAAACCTGGAGGCCGCGATCGAGATGATGATCGCCCTCGCCGGCATCCGTTCCGCTTCCCCGGCACGGGACTGACGATCCTCGTACCCGAATTCAGTCACCTGTATGAATTAATACCCCACTGAGGGTTGTGCCGCAGGTGTGGGGGCAGTAATCTCCGTCATATCAGTCATGCGACCGACTTACTCATGGAGGAGTGGCGATGCAGAATGTCGACGTCGTCGTAGTGGGGGCCGGGCTCGCCGGTCTGAGCGCGGCCCGCATGCTGGCCATGGCCGGACGGAGCGTGCTGGTACTCGAAGCGCGCGACCGCGTCGGCGGCCGCAACCACGGTGGCTTCCTCAGCAACGGCGTACCGGTGGAAATGGGCGGCCAATGGATCGGCCCCACCCAGGGCGTGGTTCGCGAGCTGATCGACGAACTCGGGCTACAGACGTTTCCCAGCTACGACGAGGGTGACAACCTGACCGTCGCGCAGGGTCGGGTCGTGCGGTACGCCGACGAAACCTTCGGACTCCCCGCGGATTCGGCGATGGAAGTCGGCAGGCTGTGGATGCAATTGGAAACCCTGGCGGCGACGGTCACCACCGCCACACCGTGGGAGTCCGAGAATGCCGAGGACTTGGACCGTCAGACACTCGACGCCTGGCTGGTCGCGAACACCGACGACACCGTCGCGCGGCAACTGTTCGCCGTACTGGTGCCCGCGCTCTTCTCAGCTGAGGCGCCCGAGCTGTCCCTGCTGCATTTCCTGTTCTACATCAAGTCCGGGACCAGCCTGCAAACCCTGATCGCCACCACCGGCGGGGCGCAGGAAACTCGAGTGGTCGGTGGCACGCACCAGATCTCGGAGCGGATGGCCGGCGCACTGGGCGAGGCCGTCCTGCTGGGTGCCGTGGTCCGGACGATCCGCCAGGACGCGGATCGAGTGACCGTCGAATACGAGGGCGGCAGCGTCATGGCACAGCGAGTGATCGTTGCCGTGCCTCCGACACTGGCTGGTCGGCTGCGCTATGTCCCAGCGCTGCCTGCGCTGCGTGACGGACTGACCCAGCAGATGCCTGCGGGTTCGGTGATCAAGTTCCAGGTCGGCTACGACACGCCGTTCTGGCGCGAGGAGGGCCTCAGCGGTTTCGTCCTCAGCCTCGATGACGGTTTCAGCCCGGTCCTGGACAATTCGCCGCCCGACGGGTCGTGCGGCGTGCTGGTCGGTTTCCTCGAGGGTGCCCACGCGCGCCGGGCCGATGCGATGACGTCGGAGCAACGCCGGGAGCTGGTGGTGAACACACTGGTGAAGTACTTCGGCCCGAAGGCGGCCGACCCGTTCGACGTCCTGGAACAGGACTGGAACGCCGAGGAATTCACGCGCGGCTGCTACGGCGGCCGGCTCGGCGCCGGTGCCTGGACCAACTACGGGGCGGCGCTGTCGGCACCGGTCGATCGAATCCACTGGGCTGGTGCGGAGACCGCGCAGATCTGGAACGGGTACATGGACGGCGCCATCCGCTCGGGGCGCCGCGCGGCCGATGAGGTGCTCGCGGCGCTGGTTGCGGCCCTGCACTGATCGAGACTTCCCCCTGAACAGAACAGTCCCCGGTAGTCTCCATCGAATCCATGAACCTCAGTCGTCGCTGATGGCTCCGGTTACTCGACTGGCTTGCCGGGGGCCTAGCCGGATCTTGATTTGTGCAACCACTGTTCTCTGAACGTCTTCTTCGAACACGTCACACTCTTCGGTGTTCCGGTATATAACCAGTGTCCTCCGGATTCGGCGCCAGTCAAGCCCTCGAGCGGGCAATTCTCAGATCGCGTCGGCCTTGAAATACACCATCTGATGGGTGGTGACGAGCAGCGTTCCGTCGGCGCTCCACAGCTGTCCGGTCTGGTCGAAATACCCGCCGCCGAAGTGCTGTGCGTTGGCCGTGGCGAGCAGCGGACGGTCGCCCTGTGCGGCGAGGGCGGCGGCGTCGGCGTGGTAGTAGACCGTCAGCGAGACGGTGCCCGCGGGCACCAGCCGGCCGAGGCGCAGCATCACGCGGGGCATGAAGACGTCGGCGAGCGCGGTGAGGGCGGGGAAGTCCAGCGGCCGCTGCGGCTGGTCGCGCACCCAGAGGGTGGTCTGTGAGCCGCCGGGCTGTCCGGCGACGATCGGTTCCGGGCCGCCTTCGACGAACCGCATGTCGTAGTTGCGGAACCAGGCGATACCGTCCGGGAACTGCTGGGCGGCGACGGATTCGACGGGCGGCACGTCCGGCATCGTCAGTTCGGTATCGGTCCAGCCCGGCCGCCGGACACCGAAGACCGCCGTGGCCGTGGTGGTCGTCTCCTCGCCCTGTTCGAGCGCGATCGTCCAATGCTGGGTGCTGCGGTTGGTGCGCACCGGATCGGCACTCACCTCGAATTCGCCGTCGGCGATCGGCCCGGCGAAGTTCACGGTGAGCGAGACCGGGTCGCCGAGACGGTCCGGATGCTCCAGCGCCGAGCGCAGCAGCGTCGCCGCGGTGACCCCGCCGAACGGGCCGACCATATTGGCGTAGTCGGCGCTGGTCCGGCCGAGCAGTACTCCGGATTCGCCCGGCTTCACCGTGGTGGCGGCGTCGAACTGATGCGGTGGGGCGATGAGCGGCGGCATACCGCCGACGATAGCGTCCGGCTCAGCCGCCGGGACGTTGGAGGCCGTTCACCTGCTGCTGAATCCGGTCGAGGGCGGCGCGGATGGCGTCGATCTGGGCGTTGAGTTCGGCGATCGTCGCCTCGTCCACCGGCGGCGGGGCCTGGGTCGGACCCGGTCCGGCCGGGGGTGCTGGTCGAGGCCGACCCGGCGGTGGCGGTGCCGCGGGCCCGCCACCCGGCGCGGTGGCGAGGTTTCCGGTCTCGGGCCCGAATACCTGGTCGAGCGCCTCGGCGAGGGTCGGGGCGTAGCCGACCCGGACGCCGCCGGTCCCCGGGTCGCGGTAACTGACAAGCACCCGCGCCAACTGCGGGAAGGTCGATCCGTTCGCTGCGGTCGAAATCCGTTCGGTGAACAGCGGTTCGACATACAACACACCACCTTCGGCGATCGGCAGAGTGAGCAGATTGCCGTACTGGATGCGGTTGGAACGTTCGAGCAAGGTGCGCTCGGAGGCCACTCTGGTATCGGAGATCATCGAGTTCTGGATCTGCTGCGGCCCCTGGGTGAGGGTGTCGGTGGGCAGCTGCAAGACGGTGAATCTGCCGTAGTTCTCCGGATCGCAGTCGACAGAGATGTATGCGGACAGGAACTCTCGGTTGAACCCGACCATGGCACTGGCCAACCGGAACGACGGATCGGCGGTCTCCGGATCCCCTTGCAGCACATAGAACGGGTGCTGGTGCGGGTTGGTCTCCACGGTCGGATCGCTTGGTACCGACCAGAACGCGTTGGTGGTGAAGAACTCTCGCGGCTCGTCCACATGATACTTGGCCAGCATCTCGCGCTGGATGGAGAACAGATCTTCCGGATACCGGAAGTGCGCGCGCAGTTCCGCGCTGATCGCCTCCGGGGGCTCGACCGTTCCAGGGAAAACGTTCATCCACGCGTCCAGCACCGGATCGTTCTGGTCGACCTGATAGAGGGTCACCGTGCCGTCGTAGGCGTCGACGGTGGCCTTGATCGAATTGCGCACGTAGGACAGCTCTTCGAAGGGCCCGCCTTCGATCTCGTTACCGGGAGCGAGGGCCTCGAGCGAGCTGCGCTTGGCGTACGGGTAGCCGTCGATCGTGGTGTACGCGTCCACGATCCACACGATCCGGCCGTCGACCACCGCAGGGTAGGGGTCGTTGTCGGTGGTCAGCCAGGGCGCGACGAGTTCCACGCGATGTCGTGGATCGCGGTTGAAGATGATCTTCGAATCGGCGTCTATGGCATCGGAGAAGATGATGTTGCGTTCGGCGTAGTTCACGGCGAAGGCCAGGCGGGTGAGCCAGTTCCCGATCGGGACGCCGCCCGCGCCGTCGTAGGTGTATTTGGTGCTGTCGGTGTCGTATTCGCGGGGTTCGGTGCCGCCGCCGACGATGGAATAGTCCGGGTCGGCCTGGGCGATCACTTCGCCGAAATAGATCCTCGGCTGGTCGACCGGGATCACCTGATGCCCGGACGCCGCGCTGGCGATATCGCTCACGGTGTAGATCGGGTATCCGCTGTTGCTGCTCTCCGCGTCGCCGGCCGCATCACGCACCGCGGCATTGACCCGATTGGCAGGCGCGGCGACGAAACCGTTGCCGTGGGTGTAGACGGTGTGCCGGTTGACCCAGTGCCGCTGGTTGGCGCTGAGCGCGGTCGGGGTCAGTTCCCTGGCCGCGACCACGTAGTCGCGCAGCTGTCCATCGATGCGGTAGCGGTCCAGGTCCAGTGTGTCGGGGAAGCTGTAGAAGTTCTTCAGCTGCTGTTGCTGGGTGAAGGTGCGGGAGAGCACGTTCGGGTCGAGCAGGCGCATATTGGCGATCGTGGTCGCGTCCGCCGGGACCTCCGGGGGCGCCTTGGTGCCGATCCCCGGATACGGCTGATATTCGACCCGGTCTGCGCCGATCCCGTATGCCTGGCGTGTCGCCGCGATATTGCGTTCGATATAGGTGCGTTCCTTGTCGGCGGCATTGGGCCGGACCGAGAGCTGCTCGACCGCCAGCGGCCACACCCCGCCGACCAGAATCGAGGACAGCACCAACAGCGCGGCGGCCATCGCCGGGATGCGCAGGTCACGCACCACCACCGCGGAGAACACTGCGGCCGCACAGATGAGGGCGATCGCGAACATGATCAGCCGGGCCGGTAGGACCGCGTTGATATCGGTGTACCCCGCACCGGCGAACGTGGGTTCGCGGCTGTGGCTCGACAGCAACGCGTAGCGGTCGAGCCAGTACGCGATGGCCTTCAACAGGATGAACGCACCGACCAGCACGGCGAGCTGGACCCGCGCGGCCCTGGTCAGCCCCGGATCCTTTCCGGTCAGCCGCAGGCCCCCGAACAGGTAGTGCGCCGCGAGGCAGGCCAGGAAGCCGAGCACGACGGTGGCGAACAACCAGCTCACCACGAGCCGATAGAACGGCAGATCGAAGACGAAGAACCCGATGTCGTGCCCGAATTCGGGATCGTCGATACCGAAGGCTCCGCCGTGCAGGAACAGCTGCACTGTCATCCATCGTGACTGCCCGATCAAGCCGCAGATGAGCCCCAGCGCCGCGGCGATGCCGAGCCCGAACCACCGCGCCCGGTGCAGCACCACGCTGCGATAGGGCAGCAGGTAGTCCTCGGGCCCTTTGTCGACGAGCAGCAGCGGCCGATATCGGTACGCGAACCACATCGCCGCGAACACGGCGCCGCCGACGAACACGCCGACCACGACGAACAACGTCAGGCGGGTGACCAAGACGGTGCGCCAGACATCGCGATAGCCGACTTCACCGAACCACAACCAGCCGATGTAGACCCCGATCAGCCGGGGCACCACCAGCAGCAACACGACGAGCATCGCCACGGTGATCACCAGCAGCCGAATGCTGCGAGGCAACCGCCGCCAGCTGGGGATCTCGCGTGTGCTCATCACCCACTCTCCCGTGGCTGAGCCGGCCGACGGGTAGGCGGCCGAGACGGGCCATGTGGGTCCGATCCTACCGGCCGGACACGAGCGGCGGGCTCGCTCAGCCGGCCCGCGCGGGTACCTCGCTGAGCTGCGCGAGCAGATCGGCGGTCGTGAGCACCGCACCGCAGCGGCGCGCGGTGTAGTTCAACGCCATGAGGTGTTCCTCCCGGCTGAAATCGGCGGTGGCGTCGAGAGCGAGGAACGGACGCACATCGCTCATGAACGCCTCCGCGGCACTGAGCATGCAGCCCATATGGGTGTAGACGCCGGTGATCATGAGTTGATCGCGGTTGTAGTAGCCGAGTAGCTCGCGTAGGTCGGTGCGCTGGAACGCCGAATATCGCCATTTGGTGACCTGGATATCGCGGGTATCGGGACGCAATTCGGCGACGACCTCGGTATCGGGTCCCTGCGACATGCCGGTGCCCCAGAAATCGGCGAGGATGCCGCGCCGCGAGGGATGCTGGCTGCCCGGCTGCATGGTGTAGATGACCGGGATGTCGAGCTCGTGGCAGCGGTCGCGAAGCCGGACGATATTCGACAGCAGGGTGCGGGCGGGTTCCTGATCGACGTCGTAGGCAGACAGGAAATACTGCTGCATATCGTGGATCAGCAGTGCGCTGCGCTCCGGATCGACGGTCCAGGCCACCTCGTTCGGTGCGACCTCCGCGAGGGTGGGTAGGTCGTAGGGCGCGATCGGGGGTATGGGCATGACATCTCTCCGGTTCGTCGTATCGGTGGTGACGGCCGATAAGGCCAGCAGGGCGAATAGGCCCCCGGTTTCACATATCGAGCGTTGCGCCGCCGTCCACCCGCAGGTCGTGCATGGTGATGTGGCGGGCGTCCTCGGAGGCGAGGAAGCGGACCGCCGCTGCGATATCGGCGGCGGTGGCGATGCGGCGCAACGGGATGCCGAGGCGATAGGCGTGCGCGTCGCCGTCGAGCACCGCGGTGCGGGCGGCGTCGTCGAGGGGCCCGGCGTCGTCGGCGTACATGCCGCGCAGCATCGCGGTGTCGGTGGACCCAGGGGACACGAGATTCACCCGGACACCGTGTGGCGCGACCTGTAAGGCGAGCGCGCGGGTGAAGGCGGTGGCCGCGGCTTTGGCCGCGCAGTAGGCGGCCATACCGACGCGTGGGGTGCTCGCGGCGTTGGAGGACACCACCACGATCGCCCCGCGTCCGGCCGCGACCATCTCACGGGCCGCGCACTGGGTGACGTGCATGGTTCCGGTCGCGTTGACCGCCAGGCTCTCGTCCCACTGATCGGCGGACACTTCCAGCGCGCTGCCCTCGCGCATGACACCGGCGGCGTGCGCGACCACATCGGGTACGCCGTGCTCGGCGACGAGCCCGTCGAATGCGGCGGCGACGGACTTCGCATCGGTCACATCGACTTCTGCCGCCGCTACCGAACACGGTGACTGTGCGGCGATTTCGGCAGCGACCCGGTGGACGCGCGGATCACGGTCCCAGAGCGCGAGCGCCCGTGCCCCCGGCGCGAGTTCGGCCGCCACTGCCGCACCGATTCCGGCGGCGGCCCCGGTGACGACGACCACGCGCTGTCCCGAAACGTTCATAAACATGAGGTTAGCCTAACCTGATAAGAATGTGGGGCGCTTCCCCTCGAGATGTGACATTCGAGTGGAGCGCCGAACGATCCGATTCGCTGAAAAGAGGTGGCCCACAATGGCTTCGACTGATCTGGCCGGATTCACACCCTGGCCGGAAGCCGATGCGAACCGGTACCGCGAGCACAAGCTGTGGACCGGAGAGACATTCGGCGATGTGCTGTCCGCGCGCGCGGCCGCGACGCCCGAGGCGCTTGCCGTCGTGGACGACACACACCGTTGGACATACGCAGAGCTCGATCACCGCTCCCGCGGATTGGCCACGGGCTTGTCGCGGCTCGGAATCGGTTGCCGGGACCGGGTACTCGTACAGCTGCCCAACCGCGCCGAGTTCGTTGAGGTGATCTTCGCGCTGTTTCGGCTTGGCGCGCTGCCGGTGTTCTGCCTGCCCGCCCACCGTCAGGCCGAACTGGTGCCCATCGCGACGGCGGCCGCGGCGAAGGCGATGATCACCTGCGCACAGCATCAGCGTTTCGACCATGCGGCCCTGGCGGATTCGATCCGCGACCAGGTCGACACGATCGAGCATGTGCTGATCGTCAGCGGCGCGGGCGATGTGCTGCCCGGGCGCACCCGCGATCTCGCCGAATTCCGGGACGAGCCCGCCCAACTGCCGACGCTCGACGCCGCGGACGTCGCCTTCCTGCAATTGTCCGGCGGCAGCACGGGTATACCGAAGCTCATCCCCCGCACCCACGACGACTACCTCTACAGCGTTCGCCGCAGCGCCGAGATCTGCGAACTCGACAGCGACACCGTCTATCTCGCGACGTTGCCGGTGGCGCACAACTTTCCGATGAGCTCCCCCGGCATTCTCGGCGCGTTGTGGGCGGGCGGCACGGTCGCCATGACTCCCGATCCCACCCCGGCCACGGCTTTCGCCGCGATCGAACGATTCGGTGTCACGATCACCGGACTGGTCCCGCCGCTGGCTCGGCTCTGGGTCGAGCGCGCCGAAGCCGGTACCACCGCCGATCTGTCGAGTCTGCGGGTCGTGCAGGTGGGTGGTGCGCGCTGCCAGGATGAGCTGGCCCGCCGGATCGGTCCGGCGCTCGGCGTGACCCTCCAGCAGGTATTCGGCATGGCCGAGGGCCTGGTCTGCTACACCCGCTTGGACGACCCCATCGACGTCGTCGTCTCCACTCAGGGCCGCCCGATGTCGCCGCACGACCGGATCGCGGTGGTCGACGACGACGGCAACCCGGTGCCGACGGGCGCCGACGGCAACCTGATCACCGAGGGCCCGTATACGATTCGCGGCTACTACGACAATCCCGACGCCAATGCCCGCAGCTTCACCGCCGACGGCTGGTACCGCACCGGCGACATGGTCAGCGTGCGTCCCGACGGCAATATCGTCGTCAAGGGCCGGGCGGGCGACTGGGTCAACCGCGGCGGGGAGAAGGTATCTGCCGAAGAGCTCGAGGCCCATCTGCTCGAACACCCCGCCGTGCGCGATGCGGTGATCATCGGCACCCCGGACCCGGTACTCGGACAACGGATCTGCGCCTTCGTGCAGCCGGTCGAGGACGCGGACCGGCCGACGCTGACCACGGTGCGCTCGTTCGTGCGTGAGCGCGGTGTGGCGGCGTGGAAAATGCCCGACGCGGTGGTGATCGTCGAGCATTTCCCGGAAACCGGTGTCGGCAAGACCAGCAGGCGCGAACTGCGTCAGCTGCTCGCCGAGGGCGCGCAAGCGAAGTGAGCGGGCCGGTGGCGCGGTCCTCGCCGCGCCACCGGTCACGACAGCGCGTCCAGCCAGGAACCGAGGACCGGATCGGAGGCGAGGGACGCGAAGTCGATCTGCTCATGTCCGGCGGCGCGCCACTTCTCCACCAGGGACATGATCCGGACCGAATCCAGGCCCGCATCCAGCAGATTGGTGTCGATCGTCAGCTCCGCGGCAGGCACGCCGAGTGCGGCGGCGATGTCGTCGACGATGAAATGCCGATCGGCGGGGATGGTCTTTTCGTCGCTCATGGAACTCATTCCTCTCGGTCGAAATCGGCCACGCCGCGCTTCCAGTAGCCGGCGATCAGATAGTCCTTCGGCTCGACGCCCAGTTCGGTGCGCACCCAGCGCCGCAGCGGGCGCAGCACACCGGCTTCGGCGGCCAGCCACACATACACCCGTTCTCCGGAGGGCACGGTCACGGTGCGCACGGCCTGTTCGAACGCGTCGCTGTGGCCGGGTGCGACGTCGCCGCGATGCACCCAGCGCACCTCGACACCGGCGGGCGCGTCCAGCGCGATCTCTTCCTCCGGGCCGGTGACCTCGACGAATACCCAGCCGGAGGCGGTGCGGGGCAACCACTCCAGCCAGCGCGCGATCGCGGGCAGCGCCGTGATGTCACCGGCGAGCAGGTACTTGTCGTAGGTGCTCGGCACCACCACACCACCGGGCGGGCCCGCGATGTGGATGCGGGTGCCGGGGGTCGCGGCAAGGGCCCAGTCGGAGGCGAGGCCGCCGGGATGGATGGCGAATTCGATGTCCAGCTCGAGTGTTTCGGCGTCGTAGCGGCGCACCGTGTACTCCCGCGATACCGGACGCGGGTTGCCCCATTCCAGCGACAGTCCGTCGCGTCGCGGCAACCGCAGCACGCCGTCATCGCCAGGGAACACCAGCCGCACATGCTCATCCGGCACGTAGCTGTGGAATCCGGCGAGGTCGGTGCCGCCGAAGGTGATGCGAAGCAGTCCCGCGCCCACTTTTTCGGAGCGCAGCACCTCCACCTCGCAGAGCCCGATGGGATAGCCCACCTTGTCCCCATGCGTCCCCGCCAGCACCTCGGTGATGCGTTCGGCATAGGCGGCGCGATCCACCATTACTGCTCCTTCTTCTCGTACAACGATCCCGACAGCGCGGCGGTGAGTGCGGTGAGTACCAGCACCGAGGTTCCGTAGATCACCAGCGCCGTGGCGGGAGCGAACAATTGGCCGACCACGCCCGCGACCATCGAACCGATGGCGGTACCGGTGACGGCCTGCACCATGAGCAGACCGGAGATCCGGCCGCGCAGCTCATCGGGCGCATGCTGCTGCAGCACGGTGTAGCGCAGCACCATGTTCACCGCCCTCGCCACACCGAAACCGGCCAAGCCGAGGAACACGCCCGCCGCATGTGGTGACAGTCCGGCCGCGATGACGCCGAGCGGCATGATCGCCAGCGAGACCAGCAGGTCACGTCCGGGGTTGCGGCTGCGCCCGATCCAGCCGCTGGTCAGCGACCCGATCACCGCGCCGGCACCGGGTGCGGCGTAGAGCAGACCCAGTGTGGTCGGCCCCGCGCCCAGTTCGACATCGGCGAACGCGGGCAGCAACACCAGCGGACCGCTGACCAACATCGCGATCAGACCGGTCAGCAGAGCCGCGCGGATCACCTTGTGGTCCATCGCGAAACGAATCCCGGTGGCGAGCTCACGCAGCGGATGTTCGGTATCACGCGTGGGCGGCGGCGCCGGGCCGATCGCGCGGATCAGCCCGACGGTCGCGGCGGTGGCGCCCGCGGCGATGAAGAACGCCGGGGCGACACCGGTTTGCGCGATGAGAATGCCCGCGAACGCCGGGGTGATCATGGTGCCGAGGTCGGAGGTGAGCGCGGTCAGCGCACCCGCTGCGGCCACCTTTTCCCGGCCGACGAGCACCGGAACCAGCGCCATCATGGCGGTGCCGCTGACACCGCCCGCCGCCCCGTCCAGGGCGGCGGCGGCGTAGATGATCACCAGCTGCGGATCCGGCAGCAGCGCATTGGCGCCCAGCGCCAAGAAACCCACTCCCGCGGCGGTCCGCGACCATTGGATCACCGTGCGGCGATCGAACCGGTCGGCGATCACACCACCGGCGAGGCTGCCGGTGAACAGTGCGATCGCCGTGACGGTGGTGACTCCGGCGACGTGCAAGGTGGAACCGGAGAGCTGATAGACCTGCACGGGCAGGGCCACCATCAGCAGTCCGATACCGAGCACCGACACCAGCCGTGCGGCGAACGCGGCCCGGAACGGCCGGCTCGTCCGCAGCGGCGAGATGTCGATCAGCAGGCCGGAGACTGCTGTCACTTGAAGCGCTCCGCGATCAGGTCGAGGGTGGCCATGACACTGCGGTAATCGGGACGGGCGCTGGTCGCGGGCAGCTCGAAGACGTTGCCCGAGGTGAACGCGGGCAGCTGCGCGTACAGCGGATCCTCGGCGAGCTGGGTCGCATCGCGGCCACCGGCCAGCGAGACGACGAACACGACCGGCGCGTCGACGACAGTGCTCAGCAGCTCGGGACTGAAGTGGAACCAGTCTGCGGCCTCCGGCTTGGCCGGGTTGCCCGCCTTCTCCGACACCTTGTCGTCGATGGTGAAGCCCACCTCGGCGAGCAGCTGCGGCAGCGCGGCCGACGGCAGGAACAGCGTCGGCTCGTTGCTCTTGACCGACTGTACGAACGCGACGGCGCCCGCGGGTGCCTTCACCGACTCCTTGACCTTGGCGACCTTGTCCTGGTACGCGGTGATCAGCCCATCGACCTTGTCGGGACGGCCGACCGCATCGGCGACCACCCGCAACTGGTCCGCCCAGTCGGTGACGCTCGACGGCACCAGCACGGTGGGCGCGATGGCCGAGAGCTGGTCGTAGGCGTTGATGGACTGCTGCGCCGGGAAGCCCTGTCCGCCACCGATGATCAGGTCGGGGCGCTGATTGGCGATGAACTCCAGGTTGATGTTGTCGCCGATCGGAAGTTCGACGGTGCCCTGCTCCTCGGCGTCCGCGGCCCAGCCGTCGGGGAACCCGCCGGTGCGGGTATTGACGCCGAGCAGCCGCGGGTCGGCGGCGGCGACGGGCGCCCCGAGGTCGTAGAGGTATCCGGTGAGGGCGCCGTTGAGAACGACGATGCGCTGCGGATCAGCGGGGACGTCGACGGGTCCGCGCTCGGTCTGCACCTGGCGGGTTCCGCCCGCCTCGATGGCCTCGGAGTCGGCGCCACAGCCGGCGACGAGCGCGGTCAGCGCAAGGATCAGCAGGGCGACCGCGGTGCGTAGCCGAGTCGTCGATCTGGTGATGAACATGGATGTGTTGCTCTCTTCTTTCTCGTGGTGTGGAAGTTCAGTGGCTCATTGCCGGATCGGCGTCGAGCAGGGCGGCGACCTCGGTCCAGCCGTGCGGCGAGACGATGTCGAAGTGCGAGTAAGGCAGTCGCCGGACCGTGAGCGCCGCGCCGGCGGCACGCCATCCGGCCAGCTGGGCGTCGGTGCGCGACGAGTCAGTGCCGGGATCGGCGGCGTAGAGCGCTATCGGTCCGCTGTAGCGCGGGGCGGTCGATGCGGTGACCAGCTCGAGCAGCGCGGTGGCGGCCGAGCGGATCGCGTGTGCGAGTTCGGGTGCGTCCTCGGGCAATTCGGGCAGCAGCCGGTCGAGCTCGGCGGGGTCGGCGAGTGAGCGGGTGGCCTGCTCGGTCAGGTTGGCCAGCGGGTGTGAGTCGATGAGGCCGACGTAGGCGACGCTCTCCCCTGCCGCCTCCACAGCCGCTGCGATGGCGTGCACGATATTGCCGCCCAGCGAATAGCCGAGCAGCCGGTACGGGCCGTGCGGCTGGATACGGCGGATCGTGTCCAGATAGTGCGCGGCCAGGTCATCGATGGTCTGTGCACCGGTGTCGTGGCCGCTCAGGGGTGGCGCCTGGAGACCGATCAGCGGCCGGTCCGCCCGCAGCAACCGGGCCAGCGGCCCGAACTGCCACGCGGTGCCGCCGACGGGATGCACGCAGAACACCGGTTCGGCCGATCCGGTCGAGCGGAGGTCGAGCACGTGATCGAGGCGGCGGCCCAGCATAGCGAGTCCGCCCTCGGGCTCGTCTGCCGATGCGGTTACGGCCTCGGTCGACGATGCGGCCTCAGTGATCTTCGTCGCGAGCGCCCGCGCGGTCGGTGCGGCGAATACGTCGTCCAGGACCAGCGTGAGGCCTGCTCGTCGTAACCGCCCGGTCAGCCGCACGGCGGTGAGCGAATGCCCGCCTGCGGCGAAGAAGTCGTCGTCGGGGCGGATGTCCGGGGTGGACAGCACTGCGGCCATGGCATCGAGAACCGTGGTGAGCAGCTGCGGCTCGGGCACGGACTCGGGTAGGCCGCGCAGCTCTGCCGCGCCCTGGTTCATTGCCGCGTCATGCAGAGGCCGACCAACCGAACCTATGTGTCCGGCACTCGGTGAAATGCGGGGTTTCTGGCGTCGGACGCTCGACAACGACAGTTCGGCGATGTCGGCCAAATCATCGGATACGGCTCGCTCGGCCGACTCCCCCGGCGCGAAATATCCTGCCCCGGTGTCGGCGTCGGCCCCGTCCAGACCGTCGACCCGTCGATCGTCGTGGGTCTGCCTGCCTCGCCACGACACCGCATCCGTGGCCGACCGGTCCGAACTCTGCCGGTCGTCGGGCGCGGGCAACGCCTTGCGGTCGATCTTCTCGCTGGCGGTGCGCGGGATTTCATCGAGAACCACGAACGCGGCGGGAACCATGTACGTGGGCACGGCTGTTCGCACTTGCGACTGCACCACGTCGGTGTCGATTGCTGTCCCGCCCTTGGCGATCAGATAGCCGACCAGACGTTGGTCGCCGGGGCGGTCTTCGCGCAGCAGGACCGCGGCCTGGGCGACGCCGTCGCAGGCGAGCAAGGCCGATTCGATCTCGCCGAGTTCGATCCGCTGGCCGCGCAGTTTCACTTGGCTGTCGGCGCGGCCCACATAGTCGAGTTCGCCGCCGGCATTCCACTTCACCAGGTCACCGGTGCGGTACATGCGGGCACCGGCGCCGTCTGGGTCGGCGACGAACGCCGCCGCAGTCAGTTCGGGGCGCGCAAAGTAGCCGCGTGCCAGCTGGATTCCCGTCAGGTAGAGCTCACCGACCGTGCCAACGGGCACGGGCCGCAGGTGGTCGTCGAGGACGCGCACATCCGCTCCCTCGGCCGGTCGGCCGATGGGCACCGAGGCCGTATCGGCATCGGTGGTTTCGTGGAAGGTGATGCAAACCGCGGCCTCGGTGGGGCCGTACAGGTTGTGCACCTGGGTACCGGTGAGCGCGCGCATGCGTTGCGCGGTGGCCGGGGGTAGCGCCTCGCCGCCCGTCACCACGCACCGCAGGTCGGTGTAGCCGGACAGATCGGCTTCCTCGGCGAGCACGGTGAGCATCGAGGTCGTCATCTGCAGGACGCTCACCCGCTCGTCCCGCATGAGCTGCCCCTGGTAATACGGGTCGCGGTGCCCGTCCGGGCGGGTGAGCACGATCCGCGCACCCACCAGCAGCGGCAGGAACAGTTCCAGCAGGGAGGCGTCGAAGGTGGGCGGTGTCCGGTACAGGACGGTGTCGTTCGCCCCGACACCCTGATGCCGCCGCAACCAATCGAAGGTGTTGACGATCGCGGCATGGGTGACCGCCACGCCCTTCGGCACGCCGGTGGATCCAGAGGTGAACAGCAGGTAGGCGGAATTGTCCGGTCGCAGCGGCGAGCGGCGGTCGTCATCGGTGACGGGAGCGTCGGCGAACGCACAGGTATCGAGCTCGTCGACGGCGACCACTACCGCGTGGCCGGTAGTGAAACCCACCGACGAAGCGCTGAGAACCAATGCTGGCGCGGCAGTTTCGAGAATCCGATCCACCCGCTGCCGGGGCTGCGTGACGTCGATCGGCAGATATACGCCACCGGCGCGGCAGATGGCATGGGCGGCGACCACCGAATCCAGGTCACGCGCCATGGCGACCGCGACCACCGTCTCGGTGTCGATGCCGAAGGTGATCAGCCAGCGGGCCAGGCGATTGGCGCGGGCCTCGAAGTCGGCGTAGGTCAGGGTTACGCCCTCGAATGTGATGGCCGGGCCGCCCGGATCGATGCCGGGTACCCGCCAGTCTGCGAGCGTTGTTCCGGTGGTCGTGTGGTGGACAACCCCATTACCGCCGCTGATCTGCGGGCCGGCAGCGCTCTCCCCCGCTTGTGGTGCTGCTCGGGCATCGACGCCGTCACACACCTCGGCCACCCTTTGGGCGGTAGCGGCATCACGCAGCTGGGTCGCCGCGTGGACGATCGCTGCGTCCGGGTCGTCCACAAGTCCCGCTAGCACCGCACCCAAGCGCCGCGCCATGTGCGTGGCCCGCGCCGCAGAGACCGTCGCCGGATCGTGGTGCAGCATCAGCCGGAACCGGTCGCCGGGCAAGGCCGTCACCGTAACGGGATAGTGGGTGAGGCTGTGGACGGCGACATCGGTCACGCGCAGCTGATGCGAATCAGGCTGCCGCAGACCTGTCTTCGGAAAGTTCTCGAAGACGACCAAGGTGTCGAACAACCGCCCGTGGCCAGCGGCCCGCTCCACCGTCGCCAGGCCGAGGTAGCCGACCTCGCGGAGCTCTAGGGTGCTGCGCTGGAATTCGGGCAACTGTTCGAGCAATGGCCGCGTTGTATCGATGCTCATGCGGGCCGGCACGGTATTGCTGAACAGACCGACCGTGCTCTCCACCCCTGCGAGTTCGGCCGGACGTCCGGAGACCACCGTGCCGAACACCACGTCGGTGTGACCGAGATGTTCAGCAAGGACCACCGACCACGCACCCTGGAGCAGAGTATTCATGGTCACGCCGTGCTCACGGCCGAGTGCTTCCAGCGCCACCGCTATGTCGTCCGCCAACGGAACGCGCAGGCCCACCGCAGGGGCGCGCCGGGCGGTGCTCGTCGCCGGATGGCGTTGTGCCGATTCCGGCGTCGGACCAGCGGTATACGCCCGTCCGACCAGCGTCGGTGAAGGAACTCCCGCCAGGTACGCGCGCCAGCGGTCCAGCGCGACACCGGCGTCCCGATCCACCAACCAGGCCAGATAGTCCCCGTAATAGCCAGGCCGCGCGGGCTTTTCACCGTGATACAGCGCGAGCGTCTCACGGAGCATGATCGGAATCGACCATCCATCCGCGAGCAGATGGTGCGCGGTGAGGATCAATCGCGTGGCGGTGTCGGTGAGCCGGACCAGCAGAATGCGCAGCAGTGGCGGATCACTGATGTCGAACGGCTGCGAACCGGCGGTGCGTTCCAGCTCCGCGGCGGCGCGATCGTTGTCCGGATGGTTTCGCAGATCCTCGACCCGCCAGTCCACGCGGGGCGATCGTGGCACCACCTGAACGGGATGATCGAACTGCTCGTAGCAGAACGCCGCACCCAGATTCGGATGCCTGTGCACCATCGCCCGCACCGCGACGGCCAGCTCACCAGGATCGACCGGACCGGCCAGGTCGAACCGCGCGGTCATCGTGTAGACGTCATCGGCGCCGTCACGCAGAGCGTGGAACAGCAGGCCTTCCTGCAGGGGTGACAGCGGCAGCACATCTCGGATCGGACCGTAGCGCGCGGTCAATTCATCGAGTTCGGGCTGCCCAAGCTCAACCAGCGCGTGTCGTGAGGTCGGTGAACGCTCGGGTTCACCCACCGTGACCTGCTCAGCGACCGCGGCCAGCTCACCGAACCCACGGCGGGTCAACAGATCCTGTGGCGTGAGCACCAGCCCGCGTTCACGCAGCCGGGTGCTGACCGTGATGGCGGTGATACTGTCGCCGCCGACGCCGAAGAAGTCGTCGTCCACGCTGACGTCCTCGTGGCCGAGCGCCACCGAAACAACCTCGCAGAGCGCGTGTTCGGCGTCGGTCGACGGCGCGCGTCCACCCACATCGGAGGACGGATCGGGCAGCGCCGCGCGATCCAGCTTGCCGTTCACGGTGCTCGGCAACTCGGTGAGCGCGACGATCCGCGAAGGCACCAGGTGGTCTGGCACCAGATCGGCGAGCCGATTACGCAACTCGATCGAATCAACTGCACCACTGGATGATTCGGGGGCCACGACGTAGCCGATGAGCGTCGGCCGGTCGGCGATGATCCGGATATCGGCCGCCGAGGCCCGCACCTGCGGCAGTCCGCCCAGTGCGGCCTCCACCTCACCCAGCTCCACCCGGTGACCACGGATCTTCACTTGGGCGTCGACGCGGCCCGCATACTCGTATCCGCGGCCGGGCACCCACCGCGCGCGGTCACCGGTGCGGTACATGCGCGCACCCGGCGGCCCGTACGGGTCGGCGAGGAAACGATGTGCGGTGATCCCGGACTGCCCGCGATAGCCTCGCGCCAGCTGCGGTCCGGCCAGGTAGAGCTCGCCGATCTGGTTGTCGGGAACCGCCTGTAAACCGTTGTCCAGCAGATACGCCCGGATACCCGGCAGCGGCGAGCCGATATGCGGGTTCTGCTCACGCACGGGGGCTGCGATGGCGTCGACGGTGGCTTCCGTCGGTCCGTACAGGTTGATTGCGGGGATGTTCGCGCGTTGCAGTTCTCGCCACAGCTCGGGCGGGCAGGCATCGCCGCCGAGCGCGAGCAGCTTCGGCGTCAGCTCGGCCAACCCGTGCTCCAGCAGCGCCGCGACCAGCGTCGGGGTGCCGTCGACGATATCGATGCCGTCGCGGGTGAAAGCCGACACCAACGCTGCCGGATCACGCCGGATCGCGCTGTCGTACAGGTGCACACAGTGACCGTCGAGCAGCCACAGCAGCGGATCCAGGGACGCATCGAAGGCGAAGGAGGTGGTGTGCGCTATCCGCAGCGCCCGGTCCACCAGGTTCGGCGCGGCGAACATTCCGGTGCGATGACCTGCCAGCAGGTGGGCGAGTGCGCCGTGCTCGACCAGCACACCCTTGGGTCGCCCGGTGGAGCCGGAGGTATATATCAGGTATGCCCCCTGGTCGAGGCGGGGGGCGACGGTGAGCGGCGCCGAATCGAAGGCGTCGATGTCGGCTCGTATCGCCGGGTCGTCGAGCGCGATGACCTGCGCGCCGAGTTCGGTGGCAAGGTCACCGGCACCGAGCACCAGCACCGGTGCCGCGTCTTCGATGGTCGCCCGCAGGCGTGTCACCGGATGTTCGGGGTCGAGCGGCACAGACACACCGCCCGCCCGCCAGACCGCGAACATCGACACCACGAACTCCGCGGTCCGCGGCAGTGCGATACCGACGACCGAGTCGGGCCCGACGCCCCTGCCGCGCAGGTATCGTGCGAGGCGGTTGACCTGCGCGGCGAATTCCGCTGCCGTCCATTCATTTCCGTCGACAGAGAGCACCTTGCATTCCGGTCGTTGCGTGACCAACCGATCCAGCGACTCCGGCACCGTTTCGACACGTGACGGCAAGGCTGGTCCCGATCGCGTCGCGAGCAGCTCCGCACGTTCGGCGCAATCGATCAGCTCCAGCGCGCCGACCGGCGGCTTCTCGCTGCCGATGAACGCCTCGATCACCCGCACCAATCCGTCAACACGACCGCGCACAGTCTGCGGATCATTGGTTCGTGCGTCGGATTCGAACCCGAGCAGGACTGCGCCATCGGGCAGCGGCGTCGCCGTCAACCCGAGATCTTCCGGCGGCCCACCGGCCACATTGCGCAGCACACCCTTCGCACCGTCGAAATCCAGCGCGAAGTCGAACACCTTGAGGTTGATACCGACCCCGTGCAGCAGCTCGCCCGCACCGAAACCGTGAAAGTCCCTGGCCAGATCGTCGCCGCTGTAGCGCTGATGCGCGCGCACCTCGCGCAACGACTCCGCGACCCGCGGCCCGAGCTCGCCGAGCCGGTCATCGGAACGCACCCGCAGCCGCAACGGCAGCACATTGACCGCCATCGCCGGTGTCGTCAACGCGGCACGGCCGACGCGGCCCATCAGCAGCATCGACAGCACCACATCGGAGGTCCCGAGCTGCCGGTTCAGAAACGCCGCATAGCACGCAACCAGCGCATCGGCCCAAGTGATGCCGTAACTTTCGGCGGATTCGCGCAGCGTGGCGAGGGCCTGCGCGGACAGCACGGCCTCCGCGCGCAGAGTGCGTTCGACCGCGCCGCCGACGTGGCGGCCGCGACCATCGAGATCGGGCCACGGCGTCAGCTGATCGCGCCAGAACTGCCGGTCCACGGCGAATTCCTCGCTGTCCCGGTAGGCGCGTTCCTCCGCGACCAGGGCGGCGATGGTGCCGAATACCGGCTTGGCCGTGTCTTTTCCACGCCGCAGCGCGGTGTAGTGGGCGGCCACTCGGCGGGAGAGCAGCGCCGCACTGTAGCCGTCGACGATGAGGTGGTGGTAGAGCTGCACGCACCACACCTGGCAGTCGGTGACACGGATCAGGGTGTAGGTGTAGAGCTGGCGCTCGACCATGCCGCGGCAGTACTCGGCGGCGCGGTGACGTTCCAGCGCGACAGCTTCGTGCGCCAGACCCAGCGGGTCGGCGACGGCGCGCAGATCGATCGTCGGGCGAAGCGCGGCGGCCTCGTCGGTCACGAATTGCCTTGGACCGTCGGGGGTTTCCCGAAACCGCAACCGCATGTTCTCGGCCTCGGCGACAGTGCGCCGGATCGATTCCGCGAGCAGCTCGACATCGATCGGCTCGTCACCCGTGATTTCGAGGACCTCGCCGACCAGGTAGCGCCCGGATTCCGGATCGAAACGCTGGGCGTTCCAGATTCCCAGCTGCGGTCCGGTCAGCGCCAACATGGCCGCTCCATCCTCCCCGCCCATCGGCGACTCCCTTCACCCTCAATGTTTTTCGAGCGCACCCACGAGTTCCGGCAAGCAGGCGGCACAGTCGGTAGATAGGTTAGCCTAACTTTACTTTCTGTTGGGAAGCTACGATTTCCTACGGGTCAGCGCACCGTGACAGCGTTCTCCGCCAGCGGAATGACCAGCGGCGCTCCGGTTTCGGGATCCTCGATCACGCGGCACCCCAGGTCGAACACCTCGCGCACCAGCTCCGCTGTGACGATCTCGCTCGGTGCGCCCGCGGCACTGATCTGCCCGTCCCGCATCGCGATCAGGTGGTCGGCGTACCGGAACGCGTGATTGAGGTCGTGCAGAACCGCGACAACGGTGCGCCCGGATTCCCTGTTCAGAGCACGGCACAGATCCAGCAGCTGAATCTGATGCGCGATATCGAGATAGGTGGTCGGCTCGTCGAGCAGGATCACCGGCGTGTCCTGGGCCAGCACCATGGCGATCCACACCCGCTGGCGCTGTCCGCCCGACAGTTCGTCCACCGAGCGCGCCGACAATTCGGTCACGCCGGTGGCCGCCATGGCGGTGGCGACCGCATCGGCGTCGGCCTGCGACCACTGCCGCAGCAGCGACTGATGCGGATAGCGGCCGCGCGCCACGAGATCGGCGACCCGGATACCGTCGGGGGCCGTCGAAGTCTGCGGAAGCAGCCCGATCCGGCGGGCCACCTCTTTGGCCGGATAGCTGCTGATCGCTTTGCCGTCCAACAGCACCGTTCCCGACTCCGGCGTCAGCAACCGCGCGAGTGCGCGCAGCAGTGTGGACTTCCCGCACGCGTTCGGGCCGATGATCACCGTGAACGATCCGTCGGGGATATCGGCGGACAGCTGATCGCTGATCGTGCGGCCCCGATAGCCGAGCCGCAGCCGATCCGCCCGCAACCGTGCCGGATTCGCCGGTGAGTTCGCCTGGTCCTGAGTGTCGTTCATCGTCGCTACCTCTAGCTCCTTCTCGCCTCGGCGACCAGCACGTACGCCAGATATAACCCGCCGATGGAGACGGTGACCACACCCACCGGCAGGGTGGTCGGCGCGAACAGTCGCTGCGCCAGCCAATCCGAGGTCACCAGCAGCAACGCGCCCATCGCGGCCGCGGGGAGCAGCGCGGTCGACGGTGTGCGGGCCAGTCGCCGCCCCAGCTGCGGCGCCGCCAGCGCGATGAACGCGATCGGGCCGGTCACGGCCGTGGCCACCGCGGTCAACGCCACGCTGAGAAAAATCAGCAGCAGCCGGGTGCGGCGCACCTGGATGCCGAACGAACTGGCCAGATCATCGCCGAGTTCGAGCATGCGCAGTCGCGAGGCCAGCGGAATCATGGTCAGGCTCAAGGCCGTCAGCAGCACGATCGCCGGCGTGACCTGCGCCCAGGTGAGTCCGCTCAGCGAACCCATCCCCCAGGCGGCGGCCCCCATCGCCGACAGCAGATCGGCGCGCAGGATGAGCCAGGCATTGACCGAGGCCAGCATGGCGCTGATACCGATACCGACCAGAATCAGCCGGAAGCCACTCACATCGTGACGCAGGGCCAGCATTTGAATGGCCACCGCCGAGGCCAGCCCGCCGACCAGCGCGCCGGCCGCGGTCTGGAACTCCCCGCCACCGAACACGAGCATGACGATCAGCGCACCGGTGTAGGCACCAGTGCCGAAACCGACGATATCCGGGCTACCCAGCGGGTTCCGGGTCACCGACTGCAGAATCGCACCGCTGACCCCGAGCGCCGCACCCAGCACGAGCGCCAGCAGCACTCGCGGGAAACGCCACTCCCACACGACCAGCCGATCGAAGCGCTGGTCGCCGATGAAGATCGCCCGCAGCACCCGGTCCGTTGGGATCGGCGCGTCACCGGTCCCCAGAGCCAGCACCGCCACGAGCAACGCGACCACCAGCAGCGCCACACACACGACCACCGTGCGCAGGCCCAGTAGGCCGGTGAACCCGGTGAGCCGCGAACGGACCTGAACCGTCTTGCGACCGAAATCGATCCGCGCCGTCATGCCGCACCCACCCGAGCCCGACGCGCCAGCAAGATCAGTGCGGGCGCGCCGAGGAAGGCCGCGACCAATCCGGCAGGCACCTCAGCCGGCCACAGCACCAACCGGCCGAGCACATCGGCGCCGAGCAGCAGCATCGGCGCCAACAGCATCGAGTACGCGACGATCCAGCGCTGATCCGGCCCGACGATCCAGCGCGCCACATGCGGCACCGCCAAACCGACGAAGGTGATCGGGCCGACCGCCGCGGTGGCCGTACCGCACAGCAGGGTCAATGCCACGACCGCGAGCAGTCGGGTGCGCCCGACTCGCACGCCGAGGGCGCGGGCCAGATCGTCGCCGAGCGCGACCGCGTTCAACGACCTGGCGGCCAGTACCGCGGCGATCACGCCGATCACGATGAACGGCGCCGCGCCTGCGATCACGTCGAACCCGCGCCCGGTCAGCGATCCCGCATCCCAGTCACGCATCTGGTCGAAAGCACTCGCGTTCAACAGCATCAGGCCCTTGGTGATACCCGTCAGGACGGCGGTGACCGCGACTCCGGCCAGCGTCAGCCGCACCGGATCGGCGCCCTGCCTGCCCGCAGTGCCCAATCGGTACACCACCAGCGATACGACGGCCGCACCGGCGAAGCCGAACCAGACATAGGCGGTGATCTCGCCGACGCCGAGGAACGCCACCGCCATCGCGATGGCGAAGGCCGCGCCCGCATTGATGCCGAGCAGGCCTGGATCGGCCAGCGGATTGCGGGTCAGCCCCTGCATCAGACATCCGGCGACACCGAGCGCGATCCCCGCCAGCAGCCCCAGCAGGGTGCGCGGCAGCCGATAGTCGATGACGATGAGGTGATCGGGAGATCTCTCGTCACCCCACAGCGCGGACCACACATCCTGTACTGGAATCGATTTGGCGCCCACCAGCAGGCTGATCAGACAGAGAGCCACCAGCGCGGCGGCCGCGAGCAGCCAACCCGGCCGGTGCCAGGAGCGCTCCGACTTCTGGGTACTGACCGATAGATGGCTCATCGACCATCTCCGTGACGGGCACGGCGATCCGGTGCGGGTAGGGCAGGGTCCATCGAGTGTTGTCTCCAGCGGGTTCCAGCAGGTCGGGCATTATTCAGGTAACGTAACTAGATAGTTGCTAAGGTTAGCCTAACCTACCAAGGCTTGTTTTGTCCGATCTTGGTGTGCAGCCGATGGCACATCGAGCCGCCACACCGGGGCCACGAACCGCCCTGGCCGCACACCCGCCCCTGCGGCGATCACCGGATCCCGCTGTCCAGGAAAAACTTAGCGGCGAGATCGCTGGAACGTGAATCCAGCACCGTAATCCGTTCCAGCCGACGTTGATTCACCAGCCGAAACGCCGCCGAGATCCGTCACGGACGCGGCGTCGCCATGGGCTCAGATCCCGGACCGACTCTCCATCCTTAGCGAACATCGCTGCACACCACGAGGATTCATCACCCAACTGTGACCCTTCCCTCATTTGTACACCGTACGAGATGCCGGGTCTTTTCGTTGCGTGATAGGTCTTCGCACTGTCCGAATTCGAGTCACGCTCTCGGTCGCCGGAAGTTCCCCAAGAGCGCGTTCGACTCACCCCCTGCTGATGAGGAACCCCAACGATGCGAAAAATCCTTGCTGCCACCGCGCTGGCCACAGCCGCTCTCGGTATCGCGGGCGGCACGGCAACGGCAGACACCTTCGTACCGCTCCCCGACGGCGAAAAGGCCGGGCCGGACGTCACGATCAAGCGCGTCGCGGAAAGCGCACTCATCTCGCCCTCGATGGCGGCCAACGGCGCGGGCCGGGTGGCGTGGGTCAGCGGTACCGTGATCGCCGATGTCGCCGCGACCCCCAAGGGCAACCCGAAGCCGTTCGTCGGCGGCAGCGGGGCCGAGGGCACGAACAACTCCTCCACCCACGGCGCCTCGCGCATCAACACCGGCTACATCGTCGGCTGCCAGGTCAGCATCGCCGATAACGCGATCTCCGCGGGCGTCTCCGGCGGCATCACCACTACCGGCGTGAATGCCAGCGGCAATATCGGCGTGAAGATCGGTCCCGGCGAGGTGAAGTTCGTCGGCGTCGAGGGCTTCGACATCGTCGACAAGGGCACATACCACGTCAGCTACAAGGACGTCGAACTACAGATCCAGGGCTGCGGCGGTTACGCACAGGCGCGCGCCTACACCGTCGTCGAGATCATCGGAACGAACTACTCGAAGACCACCCTCTACGGGCAGCCGTTCAGCATCGGCTGACTCTCCGCGTATTCGTCGAACCCATTCTCGCACAACAGCTTAAAGCCCTGAAAGGCACTACTGTCATGACCAGCTTCAAGAAGGCCGCAGCGCGCCTCGCCTGCGCCGCGGCGACCGCAACCATCGCACTCGGCCTGTTCTCCACCGGCGCCGCCAACGCCGACACCTTCATTCCGCTGCCCGGCGGTGAGATCACCCAGACCCTGCCCGACGGCACCACCGTCACGATCCGGCTGACCAACGAGTCGGTCAACATCAGCCCGTCGATGGGTTCGACTCCGCTGCACCGCAATGTCTGGGCGTCCGGGCGCGCCGAGGTGCAGATCCACGGCAAGCACGAGTACTCCAAGGTCTACCCCGGCTACGTGGTCGGCTGCCAGGTCGATATCAGTGGCGGCACCGGAACCGGCGGCGCCAACGCCGCCACCACCTGGGAGGGTAAGGGCAGCGGCGGGGTCACCTCCGGCGGCAACCTGACCCTCGGCCCCGGCCAGGCGTCGACGTTCTGGCTGCTCGACCTCGAAGGCCCCGATGCCTACGGCGAGAAGAGCTACCTGCGCGGCTACAGCTTCCGCGAGCAGCAGGCCTCGGTGACCTGGGCCGATTCGACACTCGGCCTCAACGGCTGCGCCGGTTACGCCCAGGCCCGCGCCTTCGTCGGCGTCGAGGTCACCACCAAGCACGGGCGTTCCGAACTGCGCCTGTGGGGCCAGCCCTTCAGTCTCGGCTGATCACACCTCGGCCTCGGCTGAAAAACCGTCCGCTGACGTCGCGATGCCCCGGCCACCGGCATGGCCAGGCATCCGCGCGGGCGCACCGAGAAACCCCGCCTGTCCCCTCGGGCGGGGTTTCCTCGCTCGGTCGATCATGTGTCTCGACCGCTACCCCACCACCGCGGCAAGCCATTCGACCAGCGGTCGCTGCACCTCCCAGGCCGCGCGGATCTCGATGGCGGCCTGTGGCGTCGGTAGCCAATCGGGTGCACCGAAATCGCGGTGGGTGGTCAGGGATTTGTGGCGTAGTAATTCGATGCGGGGATGGTCGGCGTCGTAGCCCTTCGGCTTGGTCTTCAATCGGTCCCCGCCGATCTCGTATCCGTGGCCGGTGAGTTCGCCGAGGATTGCGGCCAGTTCCTCCCCGCGCACCTCGTCGTCGATGGTGGCGCGCAGCCGGGCCAGCTGGTCCGGTGATCCGCCGTAGAACCCACCGGCCACGAACAGCCCGGCCGCACCGATCTGCACATACCACCCCACCCCGGGGGCCGCGCCGATCACAACACCCTGATGGGTCTTGTACGGCGACTTGTCCTTGGAAAACCGCACGTCACGGTAGGGGCGAAAGAGTTTCGCCGTCCCGAAATCGCCCTCCAACTCCTCGATAAGCGCCACCATCGGCGCGCGCACCGCCTCGTCGTAGACCTGCTTGTGCGCAGCCCAGAATGCCTTCGAGTTGTCCGCCTCGAGATCCTCGTAGAAATCCAGACCGGCGAACGGAAACCCACCGAATCGACCCATGCTCAGACAATATTCCTACGGTCGGACAGCAACCGCACACACCACCGGATGTTCCAGCGCCGTCAGAACTTTCCCCCGTGGTGATCGATGCGGTGGCCGAGGTGCGCGGCGAACTCAGCGATGAATTCATCGGTCAGTGGTGGCCAGCCCCAGAAGTCGAAAGCCAGTGCGCCGAGTGCGGATCCCAATGGCCACAGCCAATCGGTGACGGGATTCCCGGTTCCGCAGTGACGGCAGGTGGCGATCCCCGCGCCGCCTTCCTTCCACTCGCCGACCGCCGCCTCGAAGGGGCGCCAGACCTCGCGATCGGCCACCCACTGCTGCGGGTAATCGATGATCACGGTCGTGGTGTCGCAACTCGGGCAACTGAGCCATTCCGGTTCGCCGACGCCTTGTCCGCCGAAATGATCTTCGCGGCCGATGGTGACGGCGACGGGCCCTGATATCCAGTCGCCGCCCCACTCCTGGGCGATCTGATGCCACTGCGGGCCGGGCAGATAGCCTTCGTCGACACCTAGGCTGTACATGGCGTCGCCGGACATCTCCCGCGACAGCAATTCACGCGAGAACATCCAGTCCAGCATCCGCGTGGCAGTCGCTTCCGCGTC
This sequence comes from Nocardia sp. NPDC059180, assembly GCF_042754945.1. Taxonomy (NCBI): domain Bacteria; kingdom Bacillati; phylum Actinomycetota; class Actinomycetes; order Mycobacteriales; family Nocardiaceae; genus Nocardia; species Nocardia sp. NPDC059180. Next base: position 146,176 of record NZ_JBHZBU010000003.1, on the reverse strand, counting down.
CTGGGCCGACACCTCGACATCGACGATTCGCTCGAAAAAGTCACCCATCAGTGCACCGAACCTCTCTGTACTGCCTTCATTCTCGTCGTCGACTTTTCGACTGTATGAGCCGCGTCTCCACCCCGCCCACTCCACTGGGCACCCCAATGCTCAGGTCTTGTGCTGAGACGAATTCGCCAGTACCGAACGGGCCTCCAGCGCCGCACCCACATCGCGGATCGTGGACGGGTCGGTCAGCAGTCGTCCGAGCAGGTCCTCGATCCTGCGCAGCCGGTATCGCACAGTGTTCGCGTGCAGAAACAGAAGTTCCCCGGTGGCGGAGGCGGAACCGACTGCGTTGAACCATGTTTCGAGTGTCTCCAGCAGTCTTTCGCGTTCGTCGTGTGGCAGCGCCAATATCGGGCCCAGGCGGATCTGAACCATGCGTTCGGCCTCCAGCGGGGCCGCCGCGACGAGCATCCCGAACGGGTTGTCGTCGAACCGCGCGACACCGCGGGCGCGCGTACCAAGCCCCGCCAAGGCGAGGCGAGCGAAGTGCAGTGCCTGCGGTGTTTCGGTGAGAGCGTCGTAGGGCGGGCTCACGCCGGCACATGCGCGGTGCCGGCGAAGGGTCGTCAGCGCAGCCGCTTCCCGGTCGTCCGGTAACGAGAGCACCCCGATCTGCTGATCCGGCAGCAGCCGCCAGGCGGAGGTGATTCCGGCGGCGCGCAGCGCGCTTTCGATGCCCGGCAGCGCCTCTCGGCCCGCGGTCGGCGCGGCGGCGGCCACCACCACGTACCGTCCCGTGCGCGGCAGTCCGAGGATGCGAGTCGCTTCGCCGAGCGTCGCCGGATCGGCGATCACACCGGTGAACAACGCTTCGACCAGCATGGAACGTTCGTGCTCACGCTGGAGCATCAACTCTGAACTCATCTCCCGGTAGGCGGTGGCCACGGCAACCGAGTACTCACCGGCCAACGCCCACACCTCGGCGCCCAGATCCACCAGCAGGGCGTCGGTGACCGCGGGATGGCGCCGCGCCTCCTCCACCAGCTCCGACCACAGGAATTCGAACCCGATCCGGAAGGCATGCAGGGTTTCGGCCAGCGGCACACCCTGCCGTGCTCGCAGTCGTCCGGTCTGCTTGGGCGGTGCGGGATCCACCGGTGCGGTGGAGGTGAAGTGCCGCACCATCAGCATCAGATTGCTGGTGCAGGAACTGCGGATGGTGTCGAAGGGCACCTGATCGGTATCACGGTAGGTGTCGAGTTCGACGATGAAGCGTTGCGCGAGCCGCAGCCCGAGGTCATCGATGCGGTCGAGCAGCACATCGGCCACCTCGATGATCGCCGTCGGAGGCTCGGTTCGCCGCATCAGCGCAGCTTACCGAGGTGCGATTGTCCCAGGGAACAATGCGAGGTGAGCGATGTTGTCCGCGCACCCATGGGCTCGCCGTGCCCATCGGTGCGACGATCTCGGCAACCCTCGGATCCACAGGAGCCTGCCCATGTCCAGCTTCCTCAGCAGCGACGGCACGACCATCCACGTGCGCGACTGGCTGCCGCTTGCCACCGTGACGCGTGGCGTCGTCCAGATCGCCCACGGCATGGGCGAGTACGCGGCGCGCTACGACCACTTGGCCGAACGTCTCGCCGGACTCGGCTACGCCGTGTACGCCAACGACCACCGCGGGCACGGGCACAGCATGACCGGTGAGCCGGGCGATCTCGGGCCCGATGGATGGAACCTGCTGGTGCAGGACATGGCCACCCTGACGACGTTGTTGCGGCGACGGCATCCAGGACTACCGGTAGTCCTGTTCGGTCACAGTCTCGGCTCGTTCGCGGTCCAGCAGTACCTGCTCGACCACGGCGAACTCGTCGACGAGGCCGTGCTGTGCGGAACCACTGCGGTCGACGAGTTGTTCGTCCGCATCGCCGCCGAGGACGATCTGCTGACCTTCTTCAACAAGCGGTTCCAGCCCACTCGTACCACCGCCGACTGGATCAGCCGCGACGAGGTCGAGGCGGACCTCATCGCATGGCTCACCCGCGTGAAAACCTGAACAGACCCGGTCCGCTCAGCGCGCTCCGAGTGCGTCGAGGATCATCGGGCGGGCATTGGCGAGGGCCTGCTGCCAGTAGGGCCAGGTGTGGGTGCCGTTGCCGATATCGACACGCGCCGGGATGCCGAGCGCAGTGACGCGATCACGGAAGATATTCGCGGCGATCATCGTGAGCACCTCCAACCCCATCGCGTTCACCGTGTTGCCCACCCCGTTGGGCAGGTCGAGTGGGCCGGGCACGCCGTTGCCCGAGGTGACGTAGATCGGCAGTCCGCGCAGCCGTTCGGCTTGCACCGTAGCGTCGTTGCGGGCCCAGGCCGGGTCTCCGGGCGGGCCCCACATGTCGTCCGGGTTGAACTGGCCCTCATCCCACATCGCGGCGCGCATCGCTTGGCTCCACATCGGGAAGGTGGGGTTCACGAATCCGGAGAACGATCCGGCGAACCTGAACTGATCGCGGTGGTAGGCGGCCAGGATGAGCGCGGCGTTACCGCCCATGGAGGCGCCGACGACGGCATTGTTGGTGCGAGAGACCCCGTACCCGGCAAGGAATGCGGGCAGTTCCCGAGTCAGGAAGGTCTCCCACTTGTAGGTGATCTGCTGACCGTTGGTGTGGCTGGGCCGGTACCAGTCGGTGTAGAAGCTCGACCGGCCGCCGACCGGGAACACCAACGTGACGTTATCGCCCGCGAATTGGCGTAGCGCGTCGGTATCGCTGGTCCACTGGCTGTGATCGTGCGGCGCCCGCAGCCCGTCCAGCACGTACAGCGCCGCGCTTCCGCCGCGAGCCGCCCACTGCACCTGGACCTTGATCGGGCCCATACTCGACGGCACGAACAGCTCTTCGAACCCACCCGCTGGTGCCCGTACCGGCGCACGCATGGGTGCGGCACCGGCCACGGCCGCGACGGCCGACATCAGTACTACCGCCACGACGAGCGACAGAGCCCGCCGCAGCCATCCACCGATCAATCGTTCGTTCCCGGATCGCGCCACCCCGGCCACTCGCATACCTCCCACCGAATCGACTGGAAGTTACCGAAGATAACCAATTTACGCCGTCTCTGCCGGTCGAGATGTCGCCAACGCGCCGCTGGCGTGTCGGGGATCGGTGCAGCGGATCGAACAATGCGCCGGTGACCCGCGGATATCCTGCGGGCCACCGCCGTAGCAGCCGGTGTCAGGCCGCCGCAGGATCCGGCAGCAGACCCAGCTGGGTCGTGGTCGTCATCGGAGCGCCGGCGGTCGGCCGAACGCCGGGGCGAAGTCGCCGCACTTCCGCACGAATGCCAATCAGAGTTAGCCGGATTAGCATCGAATCCATGTTTTCGCATTTCACGGACAGAAAACGTCTTCAATGACTTATGAGCAATCTTTGCAATTTACGTCGAATGTCCGATTCGGTGCGGGAGTTAATCTTGTAAGCCTTTTCCATACCGCAAGTCGGCATTTCACCCTTTATCGGCACAATATGCGAATACCCGGTCCATCCTCCCCGAACCACCCTGCGAGTTGATAGATTTCGAGCCGTGACGGCACGGCGCGGTGCCGCCGCTCGCGGTGCCATCGATGTGACTCGGGGCTGTTTCGGCTATGACTGACAAAAATATCGCCGCACATGACGATCGACTACAATTCCACGGTTGGAAAGCCACTTAGGTGGCGAGTGCCGCATGACCGCCACCGTGAATGCTTTCTCCGGTCGAGGAGGAGCCACGATGTCGATCACACTCCAGCGGTTCTCGGACTTGATCGCCGGAATCTACGACGCCGGTGCGAGTACGGAGCGATGGGACAGTGTGATCGCCGATATCGCGGCCGCGTTCGGCGCAGTCCGCGGTGTCCTCGTCATCGCCGAGCCTGTCACCCACCAATTCGTGGTCAAGGCCTCGGGGGCGGAGATCGGGGAGGACGTCTACCGACAGATCATGCGTGCCGCCGATCGCATCCAGCACCTTCCCGCCGGCGCCACCGCCACGAGCGACGAACTCTTCGACCTGCCGGTCGGCGGAAACGGCGCGGACCACGAGAGCCCGAACGGTTTGGCCAACAGTTTCATCGCGCGGCTGAGTCCCGACGTGCCGTCATCGTGGATCAGCTTGACCATGCCGGAGCAGGTCGACGTCTCACGTCATTCGGCGGGAAGGGCACTGCTGCATGTGTTGGTGCCGCACCTCGGACAGGCCCTGCGCACGCAGTCGAGGCTGGTCGAGCTGACCCGTGAGCGGGCGTTCGCACTCGCAACGCTGGAAAAGGCGCAATACGGAATCATGATCGTGACCTCGGACGCCGCGGTCATCTTCGCCAATTCCATGGCCGTGGACATCACCGTCCACGGCGACGGGCTGGCCGCCGACAGCTCCGGCCGGTTGCGCGCCACCCCATCGACGATCCAGGCCCGGTTCAGCCGACTCATTCGTGAGGCCGCCGGACCAGAACGGTCCAGCGGCGGCGTCGCGATCACGCGCCCTTCGGGCAAGCGGCCTCTCGTCGTGCGGGTGACCCCCCTCGACGATCTGGCCGGCGACGGCCCGCCGCGGCATCGAGCCGTCCTGCTGCTGGTCACCGATCCCGATCACGATCCTGTGCCGCAACCGACGACGCTGCACGACCTCTATGGCCTGACCGACGCCGAAACACTGGTCGCCATGGGTGTCATGCGTGGTGACGGACTACCGGCGGTCGCCGATCAGCTGTCGGTGTCGTTGTTCACCGCGCGAACGCATCTGCAGCACATCTTCGTCAAGACCGGTACACATCGGCAGGCGGAGTTGGTGCGCCTGTTGCTGTCGAGCGCTATTGCCGCGCAGTAGTTTCAGGGTTGTGCGAGAGATTGTGTGGCCGTATCAGACCGGCCGGAATCCGACTCCCGCGCCGCCGCGTATGGCGACGTCGTCGAGAATCCTGCTGAAGTTGACGCCCACGTGCGGGCCGATGCACGGAACCGAGATATATCCGTTGACCAGGGCCACCAGGGTCGTACCGACGACTACGGGTCCGCCGGAGTCACCGACGAGCACGCAGATCTGGGTGAGCGTCCACGTCGCGGTCGAGAACACGTCGCCGTACACCAATCCGCACGTCTGACCGGTCGTGCGGCCTTCCTTGCAGGCGATCGCGGGGAACTGCGCTGGTACACCGATGCCGGTGATCGTGGTCGAACCGACACGGTTCACCGGAATCACCTTGTTCGCATCGAAGCGGATCACGGCGTAGTCGAGTTCTTTGTTGACGTAGGCCATCGTCCCGACCGTGCCCGCGTCGGGAGCGGCTTCGGACGAAACGCCCGCGCCGGGCTGGTTGCAATGACCTGCGGTGAAGCCGACCATCTGGCCGGTTTCGTCCCAGCCGATGGTGGCAAGCGTGCACGTCGCGCCGTCATCGAAGACGATGCCCGAACCACCGCCGAGTACTACCGAGGGCGCTGCCTGCGCACTCCCGATGGTCGTGCCTGCCAGGCCGAGAACAGTGGCCGCGAGCACGAGAAGGATTCTGCCCAACATGACTCTCCAAAGTGGTCGGCCGGGGATCAGGGGGCACTCTCGAACCGGAGTACGAGAGTGCCCTCGTTTCCCCTCGGTCCTGGCATCGGTCGGATCAGACGACACACACCGGGAAGAGGATCGGCACCGTGATCAGCACAATCCCGCAGGCGAGGAACGCGCCAGGAATCGTGAGGAACGGTGACAGCACGGCCGGCTGGACATCGGCCGGAACCGGTGCAACTGGTGCGGGAGCAGGCTCTGCGGCCGGTGCCGCTGTGGCTACGCCGGCGCCCATCGCGATCAACGGCGCGCACGCCGCTGCTGCTATTGCAGAGCGAACCTTGGTGCTAGTCATGACTTTTCCCTTACTGTCAGCAATCTTGGCCATGGTCAGCCCGTCACCGGGTTGCCACAATATTCAGCACAGCACCGTTAGGGTGGAAAAGCCTCACGCGAACAGATGAGATGAGATCAACGAGCCCGAAAAAGTCATCGGGTCCGGAAAAGCCATATAGGGTCCATCCGGTTGTTTCCGGACCCTTCGTAGCAATGAAAGCAATGGTAGTCGAACCGCCCACCGGTTGGTCAGGCTTCGGCGACCGTCACTTTTCGATCAACTACCGGCGGCCGGCTCGACCAAGGAAAGTTGATCCACCTATCGGTGCGCCGCCACACATATTCGCAGTCCACCTCCGAATGCGGTTTCTGATAGACGACCGCACATCGAACCTCTGCCACATGGTCAGCGCAGAAATCGCGGACCAGTTTGAGGGTTGCGCCCGTATCGGCCACGTCGTCGGCGACCAGCACGGTCGCGCCGGTGAGGTCGACGGCCTGCGGAACCGGCGGCAACATGACCGGCAGATCGAGTCGCTGATCGACGCCGGTATAGAACTCGACGTTCATGACATGCAGGTTCTTCACATCCAGCGCGTACCCGAGCGCACCTGCCACGAACAGCCCACCGCGCGCGATCGACAAGATCAGATCGGGTTCGTAGCCATCCCCTGCGATCGCAGTGGCCAGCTCCCGGCTCGCCGATCCGAACAGCTCCCAGGTCAGTTCCTCGCGATCGGCCACCGCATCCGTCCTCTCCGCCCCACTGCCGACTCCGGCACAGCGAGCATACGAGCAGTTAACCCTTCGGCGAGGTGGATCCGACCGTCGTTCGGCACCTAGCCGAAGAGGTCGAGCGCCTGCTGTGCGGAAAGACAACCACCGGTAACCAGCTCCAGGTTGTCGATCGAGGCGGCGTGCGCCGCCGGGTCGGCCGTCGCGGCACAGTCGGCGATCGGATGAACGGTGAACCCGAGATCGGTGCCATGCCGCGCCGTCTGCTCGACCGTCAGGTTGGTGGCAACCCCCGTCAGCAACACCGTGTCGATCCCCTGCGCCCGCAACCACTCGGCGAGACCGGATCCCGCCAGCCCCGACAACTTCTGGTTGTCGAACACCTCACTTGCCTGCCCGACCATCTCCGGTATCAGCTGAGCTCCCACCGATTCCGGCCGAAACGCCTCCTGCGACTCCCCCACCGCCCGCATGAACCCGGTATTGCGAACCAGTAGGCCTTCGCCCACCGGAATGGTGAACCTCGTGAACACCACCGGTATCCCGGCCGCCCGAGCAGCACCGTGAAACTCGACAGCCCGGCCGACGACCCCACTGGCCGCCACCGGCTCGGCCAGCATCTGCCCGAAGAAACCCTCGGGCCGGATCACGTTCACCTGCCAATGCAGGGCCAGGACAACGGTGCGGTCGCGATCGAACATTCTCGACTCCCTCTCGTCGGCACCGACAGATCAGTGCTCGACAGGGTAGATCGCTCGAATCGGTCGCGCAGGTCGTGAGGTGGCCGACCACGTCGAGGCGTTCGACCTCGTCGGGGATGTCGATCCGGAAGATGCGAGCGTTGCGCACAGTCTGTGGCCGCGGCGAACCGCGAAATTGTCAGGCGTGGCGTGCCAATCCATCGACGAGCGTGCTCACGAACTGGTCGATCCATGCGTCATCGATGGCAGCCGCGCCGCGTAGCACCACCGCGACGAGGGTGGTGCCGAAGACGGTTTCCACGCACAGGGAGATGTCGAGGTCGGCCCGCACCTCGCCGCGCTCGACCGCACCGGCGAACAATGCGGCGAGGTGATCCCAGACGGTGGCGCGCAGACGTGCGGAAAGTTCTTCCTCCAGCGCCGGATCGGCCACCATTTCACTGATCAGGCCGGGTGTCGCGCGCCGCCCGGCCGGTGAACCGACCACCTCGACACATCGCTGGACCACCGCGCGAAGCACGCCGCGCAAGCTGGCGTCCTCGGTCGGCTCGGCGGCGATATCGGCGGGGAAGACCGCCTCGTGGACGAGGTGCGCCTTGGATTCCCAGCGCCGGCGGATCGCGGGGACCGACGTTCCCGCCCGGTCGGCGATGGCCCGGAAGGTGAGGTCGGCATAGCCGACTTCGGCCACCAGTTCCCGGGTCGCGGCCAGCACCGCGTCGTCGATCCGCGTGTCACGCGGACGACCGGCCACAGGCATCTCGTCAACGGACACCGCGGGTCACCTCCTCCACGAGAACACGTCCCCTCGCCACCACAACCGGCCCATTATCGCTGGAGCCCGACGAATCCGGCGAAAGGCCTACGCCAACACAGTCGACACATTACATTCTGTTGCACAACGAAACGTAATGCGGATCACCTGGAGACGCCGTGATGCCCGACTTCGCCTGTACCTCGATCGCCGAACTCCTCGATGCCCGAGCCGAGGACGACCACCCCGCGCTGCTCTTCGGCGACCAGCAGATGTCCTGGCGCGACTTCGTCCACGAGGCTCGAGAGCGGGCCGCGGCGCTCACGGCGTTACGACGCCCCGGGCCTTGGCATGTCGGCGTGCTGATGGACAACGACCCCGAATATCTCCTACTGGTCGCGGGCGCCGCGCTCGCCGGAGCCACGATCGTCGGCGTCAACCCGACCCGGCGTGGCGCCGAGCTGGCGGGAGACATCACCGGCACCGATATCCAAACGCTCATCGTCGCCGCAGGTCATCGCCCGTTGCTGGAGAATCTCGAGCTGCCGGGAATCGACATTCTCGATGTCGAGGAGCCCACGTACCGCTCCGCGCTGGAGCGCGCCGCACGAGAGGCCCGCGAGCTTCCTGCGCCGCCGCCCGGCCCGGAGCACACCCTGCTGCTGTTGTTCACCTCCGGCTCGACCGGAGCCCCCAAGGCCGTCGTCTGCTCGTCCTTCCGGCTTGCCGTTATCGCTCAGCTCAACACCCATGGCCTCGGCCGTGACGACGTCGCTTACAACGCGATGCCGCTGTTCCATGGCAACGCGCTGATGTCGGCATGGGCACCGATCCTCGCTGTCGGCGGGACCTACGCCATGCGAGCGCGCTTCTCCGCCTCCGGTTTCCTGCCCGATGTCCGGCGCTTCGACGCCACGTTCTTCAACTACGTCGGCCGAGCGCTGTCCTACGTACTCGCCCAGCCGGAAGTTCCGGAGGAGGCGACCACGCGGCTGCGACTCGGGTTCGGCACCGAGGCGTCCACCCGCGACCGGCGGGAGTTCCAGCGTCGGTTCGGCTGCCGCATCGTGGAGTCGTACGGATCCTCGGAAGGCGTCTGCGCCATCGTCCGCGGCGACGACACCCCCGAGGGCGCACTCGGGCGGCCTGCGGAACATATGGGCCTCGAGATCGTGGATACCGGCGGGAATCACTGCCCGGACGCCGAATTCGCCGCGGATGGCCGCCTCCTCAACGCCGCCGAAGCCATCGGCGAGATAGTCGTGCGCGGGGGCGCGGCGAGATTCGAGGGCTACTACAACAATCCCGAGGCCACGGCGAGCAAGCTGCACGACGGAGACTATTGGACCGGCGATCTCGCCTACCGCGATACCGACGGCAACTTCTGGTTCGCCGGCCGCACCTCGGACTGGATCCGGGTCGACAGCGAAAACTTCGCGACGGCGCCGATCGAACGAATCCTCGCCCGCCACCCCGATGTAGCCACCGCGGTCGTGTACGGCGTCCCCGACCCCCGCACCGGCGACCAGGTCATGGCCGCTCTGCTCTTGATCCCCGGCCGATCCTTCGACACCGCCGCATTCGCGACGTTCCTCGACAGCCGGCCCGACCTCGGCACGAAGTGGCGTCCGGACCTGGTGCGCATCGTCGGCGATCTGCCCCAGACCGGAACCGGGAAGGTCGACAAGCAGGTCCTACGCCGCGAGGCCTGGCGCTGCACTGATCCCGTCTTCCTCCGGAACCAGGACACCTACCACCCGCTGACCGACGAGGAACGCACGGCCCGCGAGGCGTCCTTCACCGAGCACGGCCGCCGATCCCTGTTGCCCTGAGCAGAACACACCAATCGAAAGGAACCCCCATGATCGAGCTCAACCGCAGTCACCTCGTCGACTTCATCACCGAACGTCTGGCCACCACCGAACAACCGCGGCAGCGCACGATGCTGGAGCGGATGCGGGTGCACGCGGCCGCCGAGCGTGACGGCGACCTCGAAACGCTGGTCGGCACGCTCGGAGATGCCGCCAACTACCACTTCTGGGAGATCGGCGGCGATGTCGGCCCCAAGACCCGCGAGGGCGTCAGCGAGTACTACCGCAATCTGGTCGAGAACAACGGTCACGTCCTGGAGTTCTTCTGCGAACGCATGGTGGTCGACGACCAGTGCATCGTGATCGAAGGCAGGCTCACCATGATCCAGCCGGGCGCACTCATGGTGCAGCACCCACTGGCAGGCGGCATGGCCGAAGCCGACAAGAACTACCTGATCAGAATGCGCAACGTGATCTTCTGGTCCTTCGACGAGGACCTGATGATCATCGGCGAGGACTCCTACTCCGGCGGCCCCCTCGAGATGCGCGTCCTCGAGGATCACGAGCTACCTGCGGATTTCGTCGCCCTGACCGGATCCTGACCTGTTCGGCCAATCGGCGGCGGGTGGTCGGTGCACCGCCCGCCGCATACCGACGCGCAGAATTTATTCGCAGGGACCTCCCAGGACCGGACACAGCTACCGGTGGTGCCGTCCAGGTACGGTATCTACCGCCCCCGATCACGGTGCGGTGTTCCTGCGGACAAAATCTGGATGTAATCGATGAGTACTACCGCCGACAAGCTCGCCGATCTGCGCAAGAAGCTCGAGATCGCGCAGGAGCCGGCCGGAGAGGCGGGGGCCGCCAAACGCGCACGTAAGGGCATCCCGTCCGCCCGCGACCGCATCGACATGCTGCTGGACCCGGGCACCTTCATCGAGGTCGGCGCGCTGGTGCGCAACCCCAATGACAAGGACGCACTCTACGGCGACGGTGTGGTCACCGGGCGCGGTTTGGTCGACGGCAGGCCCGTTGCCGTGTTCTCCCATGATCAGACGGTGTACGGCGGCACCATCGGCGAGATGTTCGGCCGCAAGGTCGCCGCGATCATGGAGCTGGCGGGGAAGATGGGCTGCCCGCTGGTCGGTATCAACGACTCCGGTGGCGCGCGCGTCCAGGAGGCCGTCACCTCGCTGCGCTGGTACGGCGAGTTGGCGACCAAGATGGAACCGCTGTCGGGTTCGGTGCCGATGGTGTCGCTCATTCTGGGCAACTGCGCGGCCGGTGCGGTGTACCAGCCGATTTGCACCGATGTCGTGGTCGCCACCGAGAGCGCGCACATGTTCGTCACCGGCCCCAAGATCATCGAGGACGCCATCGGCGAGAAAGTGGACATGGAGGAGCTGGGCGGCGCCTACAACCAGGCCGCCTACGGCAATATCCACCACGTCGCCAAGGACGAGCCCGCCGCCTTCGAGTGGGTCCGCAACTACCTCAGCTACCTGCCGTCGAGTGCCGTCGAGCAACCGCCGATCGTGAATCCGGGCCTGGAGCCGGAGCTCACCGAGTCCGACTTGATGCTGAACACGCTCGTCCCCGACTCGGACAACGCGGTCTACGACATGCACGACGTGCTGTTGCGGATCTTCGACGACGGCGAGTTCCACGAGATCGGCGCCGCGGCCACCAAGAATCTGATCACTGGTTTCGCCCGCGTCGACGGCAAGCCGGTGGGTGTGGTCGCCAACCAGCCGACCGTCCTTGCAGGTGCCCTCGACGCTAAGGCCAGCGACAAGGCCTCGCACTTCATCCACATCTGCAACGCCTTCGAGATCCCGCTGGTGCTCGTCGTCGACACCCCCGGCTTCCTGCCCGGCGTTGAACAGGAGAAAGCGGGCGTCATCAAGCGCGGCGGCCGATTCCTGTTCGCCTACGTGGAGGCGACCGTCCCCAAGGTGACGGTCGTGGTCCGCAAGGCATACGGCGGCGGGTGGGCAGTGATGGGCGCCAAGGCCCTCGGCTGCGACATCTACCTGGCCTGGCCCACCGCCCGCATCGCCGTCATGGGCGCCGAAAGCGCCGTCGGCCTGACCCAGCGCAAGGTCCTCGACGCCACCCCCGAGGACCAGCGCGCCACGATCCGCCAGCAGATGATCGACTTCTACAACGCGACCATCGCGACTCCATGGATCGCGGCCGAGCGCGGCTACATCGACACCGTGATCGAACCGTCGGCCACCCGCCTGGAGCTTCGGCGCGCGCTGAATCTGCTGCGTGACAAGCAGGTCATCCGGTATCCACGCAAGCATCACTTGTTGCCGCTGTGATGTAGGCGCCGGCTGCCGTTATGGGCGCCGGCCCCGGCATGTATCGAGTCGGGGGGGCGGGAGGTTAGGAGAAGCGGCGGCGGCCGGGGGGTTGTAGGACATATAGGGGGTGTGGGACGGCGGAGTGGGGTGGGAGGCGCACGAGGCGC
>NZ_JBHZBU010000003.1:128284-133824 GCF_042754945.1 Nocardia sp. NPDC059180 | reverse complement strand
ACACATCTAATCTTTTTTTTGGGGTGGTTTGTGGGTGGGGGGGGGTTGTGGTGTGGGGCGCGCGGCTGTTTGGTCCGCCTGCCGCCCCCCCCCCCCCCCCCCCCCCCCCCCCGACTCGTGCTGCTTTCAGCCATTCTCGGAGTTTCCCCTCGGCGATGTCGCTGCGGAACACCGGGAGACGACGAGCCGGTTTCGGATCAGGGCGGAGTCGCCGGCCGCCGGACTTGACCTGAAGAAAAGTTGAGCTTCTAACGTCGATCTCGATGTATCCCGGCAACGAATCGAGAACACAATGAGCGCACAACAGGACCCGTCCTACCGCTGGGGTGGCGAAGACCTCGACCTCGACGCGTACCTGGCCCGCATCGGCTACGAGGGCGAGCGCGCGCCGACCCTGGCGACCCTGCGCAGTCTGGTCTATCTGCACGTCACGACATTCCCGTTCGAGAACTTGGAGATCATCCTCGGACGCCCGATCAACCTGGACGTGGAATCGTTGCAGGACAAGATGGTTCGACAGCGCCGCGGCGGCTACTGCTTCGAGAACTCCGGGCTTTTCGCGGCCGTCCTGGAACGACTCGGTTTCGGCGTCACCGGGCTGTCCGCCCGAATCTTCATGGGAACAGACAACAAACTCCTCGCCTCGACCCACGCGATGCTGCGCGTGACCACCACCGACGACGACCGCATCTGGCTCTGCGACGTCGGATTCGGCAGCGGCCCGATGGCACCGATCGAGCTGACCCCCAGCAACGGTGAATTCACCTTGGGCGACTGGCGTTTCCGCCTCGAACGCGGCACCGACGAACTGGGCGGCGAACAATGGAGCCTGCACCACTTCAACCGCGACGGCTGGGCAATGCGCCGCACCTTCGGAATGACCCCGCAGTACCGAATCGACAATGTGGTCGGTAACCACTACGTGTCGACATCCACGCATTCACCGTTCACAACCCGCCCCGTCCTGCAGCGCTTTCACCCCGAGGTGCACTACATGCTCGACGGCCTCACTCTGCTCACCAACTACCCGGATGGCACGAGTGAAACCCGGGAGCTCGAACGATCCGAGCTGCCGAAGACGCTGACCGAGATCTTCGATATCGAGCTGAGCGAAGCGGATCTGACGACCCTCGTCCACGAACCGTAACCCTCAGATCACGCAACTCGGTGAGGCCACCCAAGGGTCAACCTGCTGCTGTGGCGCGGCGAGCGGTACATGAGGCAGGCGACACGCCGACAATGCCTGTCTCATGTACCGCTCGACGGAGGGTAGGCCGCTTAGCCGACGGGTAGGGAGGCGAGGATTGGGAGGAAGCCCCAGTCCATGAGGCGTTGGGCGTCGGATGTTGCGGCGTCGAGGTCGAAGGGGGAGCTGTGGAGGACCACGCCGATCAGTCGCTGGGCGCCTCGGCGGGCTTCGAAGAGCAGGCAGGTTCCGGCGGCGTTCGTGGATCCGGTTTTGATTCCTGTGGTGCCCGGATACTGGTGGAGGAGGTCATTTGTGTTCTCCCAGACGTGGTGTCTGTTCCCGGCCCCGGCGGGCAGGTGGTGGACCTGCGTACCGACGATCTCCCGGAACACCGGGTTCGCCATCGCATGGCGCCCGAGCCGCACCAGATCGGCGGGTGTGGAGTACGTGGAGAAATCGTCGGGTACCGGGAGCCCGCTGGGGTCGGTGAAATGAGTGTTCCCCATACCCAGTCGCTGCGCTGTGGCGTTCATCTTGGCTATGAACGCGTCGCGACCAGGCCCGTACGCCTCGGCCAGGGCGTAGGAGGCATCGCAGCCGGACGGCAGCATCATCGCGTACAGCAACTGGCGCGCAGTGAGCACCTCCCCCGCAACCAGGCCAGCGTTACTCCCGCCATGGGCAGCAGACGCATCAATAGCGGCCTGCGGCACCGTAACCGCCCGCTCGAGATCCCCGGCCTCGAGCACAACCACCGCCGTCATCACCTTGGTCAGACTGGCAACCGGCACCCGAGTATCCGCCTCCCGCGACCACACGATCACCCCCGTATTCCCCTCCGCAAGCGCCGCCCCCCGCGCCTGAATCCCATCGGGTTGAAGAGCCACCGGAAACGGAGCCTGAGCATTCGAGCCGCCGGCAACCGGAGCCGCGGCGACGGTGGGCGCGAAAACGACGAGCACCGCGGCGACCGCCGCCGGTAGTGCGCGGACATAGGTTCGCATCGGCATATTGTGCCGCCGGATTTCACCGAGTAGTGGGATTTCCCGCCTGAGCGTTGCCTCTTAACTGCTGGCCGAGGCAATATCCGACTGCCGACGCCCGATATCGACTACACCGCGAGCCCGATTCGCCGATCGGATCCACTGGATATCGATCACCGCGCCAGAGCATGTTCACCGACATAATCAACACCCCATTCGGGCACGACGTTGAAGCGCATTCGAGAATCCGGGGTGCAGCCTGAGCAGGCAGCGCACAGTCTCTGAGCTACTGGGCATTCGACCACGTCGGCTATCCGGACAGGGATCCAGATTCCGGCCGGCGGTGTGCATGCCGGAGAAGACGTATTGCCCGGGTTGCAGATGTGCCCCCGAACGGTGCTCCGCGATCATGATCATGCCGACCCCGCGCGATCATCCGAGAAGTGGGAGTTGGCGACCCGCTATTACATCCGGCTCTCGACAGCAGACATCCGCCTCCCGGATGGGGTGGAGTTCACGCAGTACGTTGCGCGGATGCCGCGGTGCGCGATGACGTTGGTACTCAACGACAACCGCGATGTGCTGCTGATGTACCGGCACCGGTGGATCATCGACCAGTGGGTGTGGGAGCTTCCGGGTGGGTACGTCGACCACGCCGAGGATGTCGCTGCGGAGGCGGCCCGTGAGGTCGAAGAAGAGACCGGCTGGCGCCCATGCGCGATGGAGCACCTCGTGACCTATCAACCTGCAATTGGCACACTCGATCACCCCCAGGAGATCTATCTGGCCCGCGGCGCCGAGCTCACTGACACCCGACCGGACATCAACGAGGCCGAGACAATCCGGTGGGTGCCTCTCGATGATGCGGTACAGATGATCGACCGAGGAGAGATCGGCGGCGCGGCGACGGTGGTGGTGGGCGTGTACCGGGCACTCACACTGACCTAGCATTCGCCACCCGGTCACGAAACTCCTCTACTGCCGGAATGTCGCTGTAAGGGGCGAGTCGTGCACGCAAGTCTCGGAGATGGGCATGGGTTCGGCGGGATTCCACCGCTCCGAACAGTTCGAGCGCATGCGTACCGACTCGGACCGCCTCATGCGGGTTCGGAATCATCGCCACCGACCACGATGTGCAGCAGGTCCGGTAGGACATCGAGGGCCCGGATTCAACGACGCGCCAGGCGGCGAGGTACGAGCAAGGTCGCTAGGCGTCGTAGTGCGGCGGCGGCGCACAGCGCCCGCGCCTCTTGATCCTGTCTGACGGAATTCGGCAACCAACCTGGAGAGGTGCCGGGCGTACCATAGCGGCCGTGAATCTGGCTGTGGGTGACCTGTTGGCTCCGCTGACTGAATCGCGTCGGGCTCACTCGTTAGCGGTGGGACGCCGGATGGAGTCCGTAGCGGGGCTGCTGCCGCCCGACCTTCGTGGGGATGCGGTTACGGCCGCCTACCTGCATGACGTCGGCTACGGACATCCTGATCTCGGGTTTCACCCAATAGACGGTGCCCGGCTGCTGCGATCACTCGGGTACTCGCCGGTCGTGTGCCATCTGGTCGCGTTTCACACGGCAGCGGAGGTCGAGGCAGAAGTGAGGGGACTGGACGCAGGCATATTCGATGAGTTCCAGCTCTCGGGTGTGGCTGGGCTCGAGAAGGCCGAGGATTTCCTGTGGTGGTCCGACCTGTCGACGGGTCCGAACGGGGAAGATTTCACGGTGGATGAGCGGCTGGATGAGATCTTGAGGCGCTACGAGCCGGGCAATGTCGTTCACAGCGCGATCACGAAGGCGGAGCCACGACTGCGAGCAGTTGCTCAGCGCGTATCGGGATCGATGTAAGGCTCGCTCTCGTTCAGCGCCCAGTCAATGCGCTTCCGCTGGCTGCGGTCCATCGTCAAGTCGGGGATCTGCTCGACCGGCACCCACCCGACGCGCGTGCTCTCGCTGCTCGTCATGGGTTGGCCACCGATCGGCTCGCCGCGGTATACAACGGTGAATTCCTGACGGACTTCGTCGTTGCTCGTGTAGTGGATGACGTGGGTTGGATCGGTGAAGATGCCGACGATTCCGGTTACCTGGATATCCACTCCCGTCTCTTCTCTAGTCTCGCGAACAGCAGTGCGCCCGCAATCGACCAGCTGGATTCGCCCGTCGAAGGTGCGGTGCTCGATCATGTCGAGGGCGACGTCCGGATAGCCGTCGTAGATGCGTTCTTCGCCTAATAAGACACGTTTCGTTCCGAGTTTCGGAGGAGCTATGGCAGACGCAGGCTCGACGAGCTGGACGCACGAATCAAGAAGGCGGCAACCTGAGCCGTTGCATCGCGCAGGGGCGAGGAATCGCCTGCTCGTACCACTCTGCAACTTCACTACCGGGCGCCACTCCGCGCTCCGGTCGTGGCCGCGTAATGCGCGGCAATGTCATCACTGGTGGTGTTCCACACGCCGGGGTGACCGGTGACGTACTCGAGGGCCTGATCGAGGTATTTCAGCCGGAACGCCTGCCCGGTGACGAAGGGATGCAAGGCCAATGCCATGACCCGGCC
This sequence comes from Nocardia sp. NPDC059180, assembly GCF_042754945.1. Lineage (NCBI taxonomy): Bacteria > Bacillati > Actinomycetota > Actinomycetes > Mycobacteriales > Nocardiaceae > Nocardia > Nocardia sp. NPDC059180. The sequence goes on along the minus strand of NZ_JBHZBU010000003.1, from coordinate 129,105 downwards.
GCTGTGCTCGGAGTCGGCGTACAGCTGGTCGAATTGGTCTTTGACGATCTGCACGAAGTCGGGGCCGCTGATGGAGTGGGCAGTGAATAGACCCAGGTCGTTGAGCTCGAGAGTGTACGGAACACTCATCACACCGGGCACGTTCAGCCAGTACGGCTGGTCGTCGCTGGTCCAGTCCAGCACATAGTCCAGGCCGAGTTCCGCGACCAGCGCCGGGGTCTGGAAGGTCTCGCTGAGGGCCGGTCCCATCCACCCGCGCGGCCTGCGGCCGGTGGCCTTCTCGATGGTTTCGACGACATCGGTCAGGTAGGCGCGTTCTTCCGCCTCGATCTCGGACTGCACGGTGGAGTTGTTCTTGCCGTGCGCGAGCCATATCCAGTCGCGAGCCTTGCCGGCTTCGATGATTTGCGGATAGTGCTCGGCGACGTCGGAATTGAGGAGAACGCTCGGACGCACGCCGTGGCGATCGAAGGCCTCGATCATCCGCCAGATCGCCACCCGGGGGCCATAATCGCGCCAGCCGTGATTCAGCGGGTCGGGTACCAGCCCCGCGGTTCCCTGATTGATGCTGGTCGACGGCTTGCCCATAAGGAAGTGCTCGACGTTGAGCCCGACATAGAACGCAACCCGCGCATTTCCGGGCCAGGTAATGGTCGGGCGCTCGATGATCGGACTGTAGTCGTACAACTCGTTTCGCATTGCGAGATCTCTTTCCCGTGGTTCTTTGAGAGCCGATGCGGGGGGGTTAGCGATAAGCACCGGCTCGGGTCTCAGCCCAGAGCAGGAGCGAAGTGGCGGGAACAAGGAACGGTTGGTATAAC
>NZ_JBHZBU010000003.1:107082-128274 GCF_042754945.1 Nocardia sp. NPDC059180 | reverse complement strand
TCTAAAACTTGTTTTCTATTGGCTACATTTCTTCCCGGTGTTTTTTTGTGCGCCTAGCGGGTGCTTACCGCTAACCCCCCGGCATCGGCTCTCAGCCTAGAGCAGGAGCGAAGGCTCGGCAACACGAACCGGTTCGTATCCCCGTGGGATAGGCTAGGCAGCGACGAGAAAGCGAGGTGGCATGAGTCCTTCCCGACCCCCCAACCCGGCCTTACGCAATCCCGAATCGACCGCCAAGATCCTCGATGCGGCGCTGGCCATGGCCGCCGAAAGCGGCCCGGCCAAAGTCAGCATCGAGGGCATCGCGGAACGTGCGGGCGTCGGCAAACGAACCATCTATCGCTGGTGGCCCTCCAAGGGTGCGGTCGTCCTGGACGCCTTGGCGCAGCGGCTCGAGGGACAGCAGTTCGAACGACTTGAAGCGACACCGGGCACCGACTTCCCGGCCGCGCTAAAGGGATTGATCAAGGACACATGGATACACGCGCTTGGCGACTCGCTGCCCGTGCTGTCCTGGCTCATCGGCGAGGCCCAACACGATCCGGATGTCGCCCTCGAGCTGAGAAATCGCCTGATCGACCCCGCGAGAGACCGGGTCGCGACTTGGATCCGCCGTGCGCAGGACGAAGGGCAGGTCGCTGCCGATGTCGATCCGTATCGCGCTGTGGATCTCGTCTACGGCCAGCTGTACTACCGTCTCCTGATCTCGCCTGGCCCGCACAACGAGGCATTTGCAGAGGATGCGGCTACCCTCGCTCTGCGCGGACTACAGCCACGGTAACGACCGCTGTCACCGTGCGGATCCGCTCAGTGGTCCCCATGACCGAGGGCATCACCGGTCACCCGTCCGAATGCACGACCGAAACCGAACTTGTCGCAGACAAACTGGACTTCGTGGCCCGCGCCGCCGAACTCACCGTTGCCGGCGCTACTGGTCGTCAGCGGCGAAGATGATCACCCGGATTTCCGTGCAGACCAGAGAGACCTCACGCAGGGCCACCGAGCGGCGGGCGTTCGAGTACCCGGGGCTTGTACTCGACCAACTGAATACGCCCGTCGAAGGTGCGGTGCTCGATCATGTCGAGGGCGACGTCCGGATAACCGTCGTAGATGCGTTCTTCGCCTGTCGCTCCGGTGATCACCGGGAACATCACGACCCGGAAGCGGTCGACGAGTCCGGCTCGTAGCAGGGACCGGGACAGGCTGAGGCTGCCGATCGTGCTGAGCAGCCCCGAGCCACTCGATTTCATGGCGCGGACCGTCTCGACGGCGTCGTCGCGGACCAGCGTGGAGTTGGCCCACTTCAGCGGCTCATCGAGCGAGGACGAGAACACCACCTTGGACGCTTGCGTGAGCTCATCGACGGTCGCCTCTTCTTCTGGCCTGAACTCGTCTTGGCCGTCCGGGACTTCGCCGGCGGCGAAGCCCGACATCAGGCGGTAGGTGTTCGATCCCATCAGGTAGGTGACCTCGGGCTGCTCGCCGAGCCACGCGAGGTACTCCGGGCCCTCGAGGCCCCAGAATCCGGGCCATCCCACTCCCGATGCGTAGCCGTCGAGCGAGGTGATGAAGTCGACGAGAAGCTCCGACATAGCGGTGTCCTTTCCTCGGTGTCATGAGCTTTGACCGGCCGCGAGCCACAAACTCATCGGCCGGGCCGTGGGACCAGTGTGGATACGGTCTCGGCTGCTCCGATGATTTTCGAGTGGATCTGTCGTCAACACGGTTGGATACGCCGACAGACAGGAGTCCAGGTATGACGAGAACGGTTGGATCGGGCATGACCTCGGTACGGGCGAACGGTGTGGATCTGGGCATCCAGAGCTTCGGCCGCGACGACGATCCGCTGGTCCTGCTGGCCGGCGGCACAACGATGTTGTCCTGGCCCGACGCGCTGTGCGAGCGGCTCGCTTCGGGCGGGCGGCGCGTGGTCCGCTACGACCTGCGTGACTCCGGCGCGTCGACGACGCTCGACCCGGAGAATCCGGCCTACAACCTGCGGGATCTCGCCTCCGACGCGGCCGCGCTGGTCGAGGTGCTCGGTTCCGGGACCGCACATCTCGGTGGAATCGGCGTCGGTGGGATGGTCGCTCAGGTCGCCGCGCTGGACCACCCGGACGTGTTCTCCGCATTGACCCTCGTCGGGACTCGGCCGGTGGCGCCCGGCCCGGTCGACGAGGACTTGCCCGACCACGACCACGCGGTCATGGGTGCGCTGTTCTCCCACCCACAGCCGGACTGGACCGACCGCCAGGCTGTCGCGGCATTCGCCGCCGCCGGGGCCGAGCTTCTGGGCGACGATGCGGCGGAGGCGCGGGCGACTGCGGCCCGAATCTGGGACAGGACGCCGTCGAGCGATCCCGCAGTCCACCAGGCGAACCAGCTCGGGATGGTGTTCTCCCGGCTCGACTGCGCCCCGCGCTGGCGGCACCGGCTCGGTGAGCTCGACGTGCCCACGCTCGTGGTGCACGGTCGCGCTGACCCGTTCTTCCCGGTCGGCAACGGTGAAGTCCTCGCCGCCGAAATCTCCGGGGCGCGGCTGCTCGTCCTCGACGACATGGGTACCGCCCTGCCCCACGCCGCGGCCGACCAGGTCGCTGCCGCCATGCTCGCCCAGTAACCGTCCGGCTGGTGAGCAAGAAAACAGGAGTCCAGATATGACCGACCTGCCGGTGCGGCGAAATCTCCTGCGCCGCAGTGGGGATGAGTGCCTGAAAATGCATGCACGTGGACCCGAAGGGATCCGACCGTGGCGGTGATCGAAGACGTCAGCCCACTGGGGGCCGAGTTGGAACGCTCGTATCGGGTCTACGTACGCGGAAGGCTGAAGTTCCGCGTCAAGCAGATCGTCTACGTGGCGTTCTCCCTGGACGAGACCGAGATGGGCTTCGCGTTCCCCAGGGAGGAGCGAGCGGCTCTCATAGCGGCCGAGCCACACAAGTTTCGGATGCCATCGGCATCGGACATGCGCTTCAACTGGATCGAGTCCGACCTCGCGGCCCTGGACCCGACCGAGGCCCGGGAATTCGTCGTCGACGCCTGGCGCATGGTCGTCCCCATAAAGCTCTCCCTTGCTTACGATCACGCTCATCCCGACGGGCCGGTCTGAGGACGAGAACTGCGCAGTCCTGCTGCGCGCCGGTACACCGAGCGGAAGCCGATAGCAGCGGTGCCGGTGTCGCTATCTCGTTGCAGCCGGTCCACGGCATAGCCGCTATCGCCGAGGTGTTCGTATCCCTTGCCGCGGCCGGCCCGCACGGGTTTCCGTGAGGTGGCGCGCGGTCTCAGCGGCGATCCGTGCGCGGTGATCTTCGACGGTGACGCTCCGCTGGCGCTCGTCGTCCTCGATCCCCTACGACACCGTCGTCGGGGTACTCGGTGACCCGATCCCGCCGAGCTGACCTGGGTGAACGATACGGATCCGACTCGCTGACCGCCGAGTCGGCACGTGATCACGGAAGCTGTCCCCCGGTGGTGACATTTCACTTGTGAACGCCTGTGCGGCACCACGTCGCGCCAACTCCTCCGTGCGAACGTGCAGGCGAAGCTTCGACACCCAACTTCCGTACCAGTCCTGCACGCCTGAGAGCCAGAATGAGTGATCCCCAGGTCCGCGGTTCGGGGAGATCCTTCCAACCCCGGGCCCGCATTCTGATCTGCATATCGGCGACCATGAACTTCTCCCCCTCCGGCAACGCCAAGATCAGTTGCCGGGCAGTATCCAGGTACATGTCAACATATGGATCGCGCGGCGATTCAGCCATGCGGCACCTCGATCTACATGCCGTTATCTTACGCATCCACGATACCTGGGCCGCCACAACATCTTTCGCGTTTCACGTAGTGCGGTGTGGCCCGGTCGCCACACAATCGGCACCTCCGCCCAGGCGAACAAGCGCTCCTGGGCTGTTGCTGGATCGACGCACCATCAAATGATCAGCGCACCCGCGACAAGCAGAAGCTGCTGTTCACGACAAACGTTCGGTCAGATGGACAGTGACCTCATCACCATCGGTCTTGCCGATGCTACGGCGGATCGCGGCGGCGACGGGGAGCTTGTGGGTGCCGTCCCCGAGGGCCATGAAGGAGGACGTGAACGGGACGCCGTCCACCGTTCCTTTGACCTTGACCAGGCCCCGGGTGCCGAAGATCTGTGCCGAGTCGGGAAGTTGCACGCACGTCCACGTGTCGCCCTCCCTGACTTTGCCGAGGACGGCGGTGAAGGTGATGTCGATCGGTCCTGGTGCGGTAGCCATGGCGGCTCCTGTCGGGATGGGGTCAGATGAACAGTCCGAGCACTACTCCACTGATGACCAGTTTGAGGACCCAGTCGGTCATATGCACCAGGGCGGTGGGGACCGGAACGTTTTCGTGGACGATGGCGCCGGCGAGGATGGTCACCGGAAGGATCGCCACGACCGCGCCTAGGGCCGCTCCGGCGCCGACTCCATGCCAATCACCCGCGACGAGCAGAATCGCCAGCACCGCGGCCGCGAGTAGACCACGCAGCAGCACGAACGCCATCTGCACCGGCAAGCCGAACCCGGGGCGCGGGGTACTCGTCCGCGACACCAGCTCGGCGACCGGAGGCGTCGCGTACAGGACCGCGCTGATGACGAACGAGACGATCGCCGCGACTACGACACCTACGACAACCATGGCCAGCTCCTTCAGTACGGTGTAGTACTTAATCTAGGAAGTTGATTCGGTACTGTCAAGTACTAAAGTAGGGAAGCATGAGCTCATCAGGTGGACGACGCGGCCGACCGCCCGGGAAGTCCGGCGAGGAACTGCTGGCCGTCGCTCGTGAGGTGTTTCTGGAGCGCGGGTTCGCGGGGTCGACGATGGACGAGGTTGCTTCGCGCGCAGGGATTTCCAAAACCTCGCTCTATCGCGAACACCCGTCGAAGACCGGACTGTTCGCCGCGGTCGTGGAGCACTGGGCGACCGCAGGCCGTCACGCCATGCGGCCGGCCCTCGCGAGACTCGAGGCCGCCGAGGATGTCCGCGAGGGTCTACTCGACTGGGCGCGAACCCTGCTGGCCGGCATCCTCTCCCCCACCGTCGTGGAGATGCGCCGACTGGTCACCGCGGAAGCCGCCCGCCTGCCCGATGCCGGGTCGACCTACCTGCACAAGAGCTGGATCAGGAACATCGGCGACCTCGCCACGACACTGCGGACGCTCGACACCCGCGGCCTGCTGCATGTCCCCGACCCCGAAGCCGCCGCGGAACAGCTCACCTGGCTGGTCGTCGGCGCACCATTGAACGCCCGAATGCTCGATGCCACGGCCACGGACACGGCCACCGACGCGGCCGACGCAGCGATCGACCTGTTCCTAGCGGGATACCTCCAGGTTCAACAACAAACGAACTGACGGAAACCTCTTCCAAGGCGCCATCTTTCGGATGTCGACCTCCTCCACACCCACCCGGTATGGCCAGTCGCCACGATCCTTCTGGTGACGCTTCTGATCGCTTTCCCCTAGCTCTGTCGGCGATCGCCCGCCGCGGCCAGCACTCGTCACGCCCTCTCAGGGCACCAGCTCGGTCATGGATTCAAATGGCAACGACGGATTGGCCGCTGCGGCTTCGACCACTTGCCAGTCGTCGTCCTGCAGAAGTTCGGCGACGACCGACGAGGGTAAGGCGGGATGACGGGCAGCCCACCGCCTCGCCCGACGATCGGTCAGACATGCGAGCAACGCCGTGGGTGATGCGTTGCGGTGCCGGGCGACCGCACGAAACACCTTCTGCACGGGCGGCCGGAACCGAGTCAGGCTCTCCAACAGCTCTGACGAGGCGTCGGGATTGGCGGCCACCGTCGCGATCACCCGCGCGCCATGCTGTGCGACCATCATGCGCAACTGCTGGTCGGAAAGGCCCGGGTGCGATGCGATGGACGCGACGACCTTGGCGTCCGGGTCGCGAGCAAACTTGTCGCAGATTTCGATGGGCAGATCCCGACGTTGAGCGAGAAGCATCCGCACGGTCGAGTTCGGCGATGCGGCAAGCTCTCCGACTTCGGCGGGGGTAGCGGTGGCGATGCGCGGTAGCACCGTCGGGCCGATCCGGGTGACCTCGGCGAGGTGCGCAAGGACGTCGAGCGGCAGATGCGGATTATGTGCCAATCGGCGCTGGACATCATGTCCGGGGTCATTGGCCAAAGTGCGGACCACAGCTCGGTCAATGGCAGGGTTCTCCGCGAGTGTTGCTCGGACCCACGGCACGGGATCCTCGGCGAGCTGCGAGTAGGCGCGGGAGGGCAGGTCGGTGCGGGTTGCGAGTTCCAGACGTAACAGCATCGAGGCGTGGCCGAGATAGCCCATAACGGCCTCGACCGGGGTAGCCGGATTCCGCAGGGCCATCTGATGGATCTCGTGCATCGTGGATTCGTGGGCGCCTGCACAGGAGGCCCCCGGTCGGAGCGTGCAGTCCGGTCGGGCACAGTCGGGATCGTGGACGAAAGGGATCTTCTCCCCATCGCAAACCAGACAGGATCGCGGCGGCGGAAAACCTTCACCGGTGAGCAGCGCCCCGAGCGCACCGGGCGGCGCTGCCTCGTTGGCCGTCAGCGCTCGGCGGACCTCGGCATGTGGGTGCTCGGCAAGAGTGCCGGCGACGTCCGCCGGCGCCCATTGTGCGAGTTCCGCGACAACTCGAACAGAGGGATCCGAGGCGAGCGTACGCAGTACGTCCACCGGCAGGCCGGGGCAGGCCGCCAGCCGCTCCCGGAGTTCGTCGAGCGGGTCGGTGGCGAGCGCACGCGCCCACTCCGGCAGGCCCAAGCCCTGCTCGAGCAGGGCGAGAGCAACCTGCGGCCGAGCCGACGGATCGACGTCATCGGTTGTGAGGTTCCCAGCGCAGACCAGCCGTACGGCGGCCGTGTCGAAGCGTGCGAGTGCAACCACCTGCGCGTGATTCAGATCCGATCGACGCGACAGCGCCTCAGCGAGATCCGCGTCCGCATGCGCAACGAGCCGATCGACCAAGTCGGACGGTAGCGCCGTATTCTCGGCCAACCCGAGGAGGGCATGCTGCACCCCACCAATTCTGCCCGGGACCGTTCGGCGGTCATCACCAATGGCCCCGGTCGCCCAAAGCCCCGGGCCGAGCCGCATGCATCGCAGACGATGCCGCTCGGATGGTTAAGGTCGCCTTCACGCCTATGGCCACCCCCGAAGCGGGATGGCCATAGTCCCGTCGATGAAAAGGCTAGCTTGATGCCAGTCGCTGGTTCAGAAGCTGGTTCAGCGACACCTTCAGCTCGGCCGCTTCTCGCACCAGCCGAGCATGCAGTTCAGATGACGTGCGCACCATGAACTTTCCGCTGTAGCGCCTTTCGGCGAGCGGTTGAGGCACGACTTCGCCGTTGACGGCCATATCCTTGATCGTGTCGGCTACCAGCACTCGAAGTCCTTCGAGTGCCGCCTCCTGGGTTGGAGCCAGCCAAGACAGTGACGGAAATTCGGTGCACAGCGCCACGAACTCATCGTCCTCTGGCGACCAGAGAACTCGATACGCATAGTGTGCGGCGTCTGGCAAGTTGTAGAGATCGGCCATGTCAGGCACCCTCCTCCGGTTCCATCTGATAAAGCTTGTCGATCGCGGCCAGAACTTGCCTGACCTGATATGGCTTGGCTTTCCCACCCTCACCTTCCTGGATGTTGACGCGGGGATCGCCTGGCCATGGCGTCTTGAAGACGGCGTGGCTACTCCCCTAGTTGGCGGGGAATTCCGAAGTACTCCTCGCAGACCGAGCGGAGCTCGTCGTACCGGACGTTCTTCGGCGATTCCGCCATCTTGGCGAGTAGCTTCTCCACCTTGGACACGTCCCTATAGTATCGCCCGCGATATCACTCTTCAAGGAGTCGCCAGCTCCACGTTCATCAAATCCCCGACATACCTGCTGATAGCCGGCAGTCCGCTGCCGCCTATCGGTCCACTCACGCCACGAGTCGTTCCGCATCGTCAGAACCTCGATCACCCGGACGCAGCGGCGCGCCAACGTGGTGCAGATGCCTCAGCGCCTCGCGATACGACGCAATCAACCCGGTCTCGTGGTAAGCCACGCCGATGTCGGCGCAGTAGTCGCGCACGATCACTTGGGCGTGGCGCAGGTTCGGGGTGGGCATGCTCGGGAACAGGTGGTGTTCGATCTGGTAGTTGAGGCCGCCGAGGGCGAGGTCGGTCAGGGCGCCACCGCGGATGTTGCGGGAGGTCAGGACTTGTCGGCGCAGGTAGTCGGGGCGGTCGTCGCCGGTCAGGGTCGGCATGCCTTTGTGGTTCGGGGCGAAGATGCAGCCCATGTACAGGCCGAACAGCGCCTGGTGGACAACGAGGAACGCGAGAGCTTTGTCGGCGGGCAGAACTACGAACAGGGCGGTCAGGTAGGCGGCGAAGTGGCCGAAGAGCAGCGCGCCCTCGAGGGTGCGGTGTTTGATCGAGCGGTTTCTGAGTGCTCGCACGCCTGCCATATGGAGGTTAAGGCCCTCCAGCATGAGTAGCGGGAAGAACAGATATGCCTGTGCTCTCCCGATGAGACGAGGCAGTCCACGACTCGCCTGTGCCTGCCGTTGTGACCAGACGAGGACGTCGGGCGCGACGTCGGGATCGAGTTCCTCGTGGTTCGGATTGGCGTGGTGGCGGGTGTGTTTGTCCTGCCACCAGCCGTAGGCCAGGCCTATTCCGGCGTTGCCGACGACTCGGCCGACGACCTCCGTCGGCCGCCGCAGCCGGAAGACTTGCCGATGCGCGACATCGTGCATGACGAGTGCGACCTGGGCGAAAGCCACGGCCATGAACGCCGCAACCAGGAGCGTCCACCACGAATCACCGACGAGGACGAACGCCGCCCAGCCGGCCACGAACGCGATTCCGACGAGGCTGAGACGGACGGCGTAGTAGACAGGACGCCGGTCCATCAGTCCCGCCTCGGAGATCCGACGCAAGAGAGGGGCGTAGTCACCGCCGGCGCCACCGCGCCGCGACGACCGTGGAGATGACTCTGGGACCAAGACCGGTGTCGTCATAGAGCTTCCTGAGAGTTGAGTCGGGGATCCCACCTCCACCCGTGTTCGATACCGACCGGTCGATGCCGATCGGAGATCTGATCGCAGCGGGCACGGCTCGGCGCATCGGGCGGGGTGACGATGTCGATACTCCGACGCTAGAAGCCAATTCCTCGTTCCATGTAATCCCCTGGTATGACGTGGGATTGCACTGCGGTGTGATATCGGATGTCCGTCGACAATCGAAGCGCGCGGCTGTGCGCCACCGTTCGCGTCGGATCAGAACCCGTCAGGCCTCCAGTCTGGCGCGGACAGCGTCGAGCCGCACCTGGAGTTCTGTCTCATCGATGATGCCGCGGACTACCAGGGAGTGCGCCAAAGCGACGAGCTGGTTTTCGGGGTAGGGCAGGTTGGCGTAGACGGTTGCCGTCAGCGAATCCTCCTCATCACGGCGTTCTGTGAAGTCGGGGATGGGCTGGGCGCAGTGAGCGCGATCGAGGGCATCGCATATTCCGTCCAGGCTCGTCTTCCACGGTGGGACAGGATTGTCGACGCCATACTTTGCCGCCATGCGCGGCCACACCTGATCGCGCGCCACAATGTTTTTCAGCGGAGCGATATCGGCTTCGGTCGAGAACGCATCGTCTGCCGTACTCACCTTCGGGAACTCCTTCAGTCGACCGGGTGGATGGCCGGACGGGTGTCGGTGATGACGTTGCTGGTGATGCCCGCCTTCGGTAGGGCGACACCGATCAAGCAATCTCGCGTGACGATCTCGGCGAGCTGGTCTTCATCCCATCCATCAGTTCCTTCCGGACGCAGCGGCATCACCATGAAACGATGCTTCTGGTTGGAATCCTGAACCCGGATCGCCACATCGTCGCTCAGATACAGCCCGAACTCCGCGAGGACCTGTCGCGGCCATCGAACCAGGCGCCGTCGATAATTCGGGGTGCGATACCACTCGGGCGAATTGCCGAGTATCGGTCGCGGATAGCAGGAGCACAGTGCGCAGACGATCACGTGATGCACTGTGGGCGTGTCTGCCAGGATCTCGAACGCGGTGAAGTCGCTCGGTGTTCCGAAGCCGGTGGGTTCCAGCCAGTCGACTCCGACTTCCTTACTCGCCGTCATCGGTTCGGCGAGGGCGAGTGCTTTGAAGTCAGGATCGAGCCACGCCCGGGCAACCAGGTGCGCAGCGGGCGTCGGGCCGATCTGCTCGGCGAATTCGGTGAAGCGGCGGTGCTCCTCGGCGGTGAAGATGCCCTTCTCGATGCAGAGTTCACGAAGAGCTATCTCCAGAACTTCGAAGTCGGTGATTTCGTCCACCATGGGCGCAATCGTGCGCTCATGATCGTGGTCGTCGCCGGTCATGGAATCCCTTTCTGGCACTTTGCCTATCAGTGGAGACGACTACACTCAGGGCCTAGGCGGCGGATTTCAGCCAGCGCTCCGGGAGCTCGGTTTGCAGAGTGTCGTTCGTCGTTCCTGTGTATCCGTCCCACAATTCGGAGAGGTTGAATCGAACGACGTAGAACCACTCGGGCTGCGCATCGGGGCGGTCCCATGTCTCGTCTTCGGCGGCGGGACTTTCGTAAGCGATCGAAGCGATCTCCCCTCTCGCGCCGCGCACGTATTCCGGTGTGCGGGTGTACAACAGGGCAGGCATGTCGCGCACCATCACGGGATCGCCGACGTGGAACCCTGGTTCTCCCGCCCGGCCGGCGAACACCTGCGGATCGCCCTTACCCACTGCGTGGATGTGATGCTCGTTGCGTTCGACCTGCGAGCCGTCGCCTTCGAACTTGGGATGGGCCTCCAAGCTCTTCCCCGCAAGTCCATCTTCGTATCGCGCCTGAACCTCCACCATCCGTTCGCTCAACTCACCGAGACCGATGTGGTGTTTCTCGACGAGGACGCGCGCGACAGCCAGCAGCCAGCGCCCGTAATACGGCAGCCCCAGATAAATGGCGCGACCCACGTCGACATTGCCCATCCGGCGCCGCTCTTCCGAGAGCCAGATTCCGCGCCAGGCGAGCACCTCGCAGATCACATAGGTGTTGTGCTCCCAGATCTCATACTGCTTGTTCTCGTACTTCATCGGCGCATCCGGCTCGCCACCGACGTCGTGGACGGTCTTCATATATGCGCGGAAACGCTCGTGATCGATGAGATCAGGGGTCGGCGCATCCGGAAGTTCGGGATAGGAGGACTTCAGTCGGGCGACCAGATCGAGCTGAGCTGCCCGCTCCGCAGCCGTACTCATGAGCGCTCCCTTACTCGCGGGGCCAGGTGACTTGTGGAGGTCTGTTGCGGCGATCGAGACGAACCGAACCGTTGTGCACTGTGTCCGTGCATGCCGTAGCCGCACCACGCGGCCGGCGAAAGGCAGCGTGCTATCGAGCGTCGCCAATCGCGCGATCAGCGCGGCAGCAACACGTCACAAGGTCAAATTTATGCCTCATCGCCGCTGGTGGATAGCTTTCTCGGCAAGTTTTTCGGCCACAGCGCGGCACGGGACCAGGCAACCGTGCTGGAAGTCGAGGTAGTGGACACATCGCTGTCCGAACACGCGGCACCCGCTGGCGGCGGTCAGTCAGATCAGTGTTCGAACCCGGTGGGCTCCGACCCGAGCAACCCAACGTAGCCGGCCCGCCGCGCGAGCGTCGCGTGGCGGGCCGGATCCAGAAATCGCACGGCATCGGGTCCTCAGACGAGGGCGGGCTGTCGTGATGCCGGTGTCGGCCAGCGCCGGTGGTTGGCATCGATGACATAGGCGTGGGTGTGCTGGTAGAGGCGATCGCTCACCCGGACAGCGTCGGCCAGCAGATCCGGGTCGACGGTGCCGACCTCGTGCAGGTGTGTCAGCTCCGACGGGTCGTTGGCCGGCCACATCCGCGCTGCCACAGCGATTCCCGCTGCTGCCAGGACGGCGAGCGCCACCCAGGTGGTGGTGAACCCGGCCGCGGTGGTCAGCCATCCGGCAATCGGGTAGGTGACCAGCCAGGCCAGGTGCGACAGCGAGAACTGAGCGGCGAACAGTGCGGGGCGGTCGCCCGGCAGCGACGAGCGCCGCAGCACCTGCCCGGTCGGGGTGAGGATCGCCCCGGTACCCGCGCCGACCGTGGCCCAGACAACGATCGCGGCGGTCCAGCGCCAGTCGCCGGAGGTTGCGGTCGACAGCGCGACGGCCGCGAGGAGACCGGTCAACAGGACGGCGGCACCGGTCAGCATGATCGGCCGGGCGCCGATGCGGTCGAGCACACGTGGCAGCGACAGTGCCGCGAGCATGGTCCCGAATCCGTTGGCGGCCAGCAGCATCGCTACACCGGACTGAGTGCCGCCGAGCGTGTCGCGAACGTAGTTGACGGTGTTGACCATGATGACCGAACCTGCCGCGGCGACCACCAGATTCAAGCCGAGCAGTCCACGTAGCCGGGGCGTGGCCGCGAAGATACGCATACCCACCGCGATGCGCTCGACGAACGCGCGGTCGCCGGTCGAGCGTGCGTTCGGAATCCGAGTCATGATCACCAGCAGAGCCGAGACCACGAATCCGATCGCGGTACCGATGAACAGCCAGTTGAAGCTCATGACGGTCAGTGCCGCAGCGGCCAGCATCGGGCTCAGCAGCGTTTCCATTGTCGCCGCCAGCTGCGCGGCCGACAGCGCACGAGTGTATTCACGCTCGTCGGGCAGGATGTCCGGAATCACCGCCTGATAGGTCGGCGTGTACGCGGCGGACGCGGTTTGCAGCACCGCGATGAGCACGTAGATCTGCCACACCTGATCGATGAACGGCAGCGCCAGCACCACCGCGCCGCGAATCACATTCAGCCCGACGAGGAACAGTCGCCGCGGGAGGCGGTCGGCGTAGGCGCCCACGATCGGTGCGACGGTGACGTATACCAGCATTTTGATGGTGAGCGCGGTGCCGAGGACGGCAGCCGCGTCGGCTCCGGCCAGCTCGTAGGCGAGTAGGCCGAGGGCGACCGTGGTCAGTCCGGTCCCGAACAGCGCCGACACCTGGGCGGTGAACAGGCGCAGGTAGTCGCGATTGGCGAACAGTGAGGCGATCATCGGAAAGGGTCCTCCGTAGAGCCGCGGCGGGCTGTGCCGCGGCTGCCCCGTCGGCTCGGCCGGGGCCGGCCGACGGGGTGCCGCGGATCAGCCGCGGACGATTTCGTAGCCGAGGTTCTCGACTGTGTCCTGGATCAATGCTTCGGCGGTGGTGCCGGCGACGGTCATGCGGCCCGTGGCGAGTTCGATATCGACGCTCTCGATGCCCGCGAGCTTGCCGACCTCGGCCCGGACCTTGCCGACGCAGCTGCCACAGGACATCCCGGAGACGGTGTAGGTGCTGATGACGGCGTTGTTGCTCATGTCGTTTCCTCCATGTGTTGCAGCGGGTTCGGCGGTCCGGGTATCCGGTCGCCCTGAACGAACATATACCCCCACCCCGTATAGGTACACATGACAGGGATCACACCTGATTGTATACCCCAGGTGGGTATTGTTCCCGCCATGAGCAAGCTGAATCGAATCGTCATCGTCGGCGCCTCGCTGGCCGGACTCCGCGCGGCACAGACCCTGCGCGCCGACGGGTTCGCGGGTGAAGTCACGGTGGTCGGCGCGGAGCCCCACCTGCCGTACAACCGCCCGCCGCTGTCCAAAGGAGTGCTCGACGGAGAGGACGACATCGCCCTGCCCGGAGCGGAGGAACTCGACAGTCGCTGGTTGCGTGGCCGACGGGCCGTGGACCTGCGGGTGGACGACCGGGTTGTCGTCCTCGACGACGGCTCGTCCGTCCCCTACGACGGACTCGTGATCGCAACCGGAGCACGCGCCCGCCGATTCGAGCATCAGCCGCCGGGCGTGCACAGCCTGCGCACCGTCGACGACGCGTTGGCACTACGCGCCGAACTGACCGCAGGGCCCCGCCACCTCACCGTGATAGGCGGTGGATTCATCGGCAGCGAAGTGGCCTCCACCGCCCGTAGACAGGGGCTGCCGGTGACACTGGTGGACGCCGGACCATATCCGATGCGGGAGACTATGGGCGCCCATGCCGCGCGGTGGCTCGCACGCCACCATGAGCGTCACGGCGTGGAACTCGTGGCGGGCGTGCGCGCCGCCGGGTTCGACGGCGAATCCCGGGTCACCGCAGTCCGATTGGACGACGGCAGGCAGATCTCCACCGACCTGGTCGTGGCGGGCACCGGCATTGTTCCGAACACCGACTGGCTGCGCGCAAGCGGGCTGAAACTCGACGACGGCGTCGTCACCACCGAATCCCTTTTCGCCCAGGGGGAATCGGCCATCGTCGCCGCCGGCGACCTCGTCCGGTGGCCACACCGGCACTACGACGGCGCACTGATCCGCATCGAGCACTGGGCGAACGCGAACGAGCAAGGCGCGCTCGCGGCACGCAACCTGCTCGCAGGCCCCGAGGCAGCCGCGCCCTACACCGCGATCCCGTCCTTCGGCACCAGCGTGCACGGTGCCCGTGTGCAGACCGCGGGCCTGCCTGCGCTCGGCGACGAGGAACTGATCCTGATCGACGAACCCGACCGCCTCGCCGTCGCGTTCCTCGCACGCGGCGTCCTGGTGGGTGCGGTGGCGGTGAACGCGCCGAAGGACCTGCTTCGCCTCAAGCGGAGCATCGCCGCCCACGCCACCCGAGCGGACGTGACGGCCGAAGGTGGCGCGACGCCCTGACGAAGGGGTGACGCCATCCGGGCGGGGTGTGGAGTCGTCGTCCCCACGACACACGACGCAACGAGAAAAGGTTCATGTCCTCCATGAGCATGAACCTTCGATCGAGTGCAGTGGAGCCAAAGGGACTCGCCCTGGTCGGCACATGCAGCACTCCGAACCCCAATTCGGCCTCGGATTCGATCCCGACACCGCGCAATACCCGCATTCCATCGGCAATTTCAGACGCATACTGGAGCAGCGCCGATTTACCGCGAGTCGGTGAAATGGGGTATTCACCGTACCCAGCCGAGGCGCTGTGGCGTTCATCTTGGCAATGAGCGCCGGAAATTACGCTTTCACGAAAAATTCTCCAGCCTCGGGAAGCGTCTAGCCTATTCCAGGTGAGTACCTTCAACTCCCGTTCCCGTTCGGCCGTATCCACACCGCAGCTCGGGTCGCCGGGTTTTCGTCGTGTCGCAATGCTCGGTGCGCTCTGCGCCGCGTTCTCGATCACCCCGATCGTTGCCGGCGCCGGTATCGCGAACGCCTCCCCTCTCGTGCCCTGCAACTACGGACCGGTCGGCAGCCGACTGGAGGTGGACTGCGAAAATCGCGACTACACGCCGGGTACGGTGCGGATCAGCGCCTGGTGCACCAACGCGGCCTGGATCGGTTGGGAAGAGCGCATGGCTCCACAGAGCCGGACACACATCACCCGGGACTGCGGCCCTGGTGCACATCCCATCGTGTGGTTCGTTTCCGGGAAAAGCGACTGGGAGCGTATCCAGGAAGAGCTGAACGACGACGACTGACGACGACAGCGGACGGCATAACACGAACTGAACCAACCGCCCGCATGAGGCAACGCAAAACCACTGACCGGACTAATGAATACCGGCGCCCTGGATCGGCGCGCTCTTCGGAAAGGTGACCGGCAGTGAGACCAGCGACCGATGGAACGGGCCCGGTCGCCATCGCAGTTCTTCCCGGGGCATCGACAATGCCATTTCTGGAAGCGCGTCGAGCAGCTGGTCGATGGCATCCTGAACGATCAGCATCGACATCGATCGCGCCGGACAGGCATGCGGGCCCGTACCGAACGCCAGGTGTGACCGATTATCAGTGATAGTTCCGGTCCGAACGGCCGGATCGTTATTGCAGGCGGCCATGCTGATCAGTACCGGCTGATGCGCGGGCAACCAGACATCGTCGACCAGAATCGGCTGGCGCGGATATCTGATGCAGTAGTTCGCCAACGGCGGATTGTTGAACAGCACCTCGTCGAGGGCATCCCGGGTCGACAGACTCCCGTCGAGCACATTTCCCGCGAACCGATCATCGGTCAGCACCAGCAACAGGGTGTTGACGATCAGATTCTGTGTCGGCTCGATACCGGCCGCATACAGCAGCGCAAGATGACACACCAGCTCTTCGTCATCGAGGCACGTCGGATGTTCGACCAGTCGGCTGGTGACATCGTCGGCAGGTTTGGCACGTTTGGTCCGGATGAGTTCGGCCAGCGCCCCGAGGAGCAGCTGGTTGCCGTTCGCGGCTCCGACGGTGTCGAATATGGCCGCCATACCGGTCGCCGCGCGCCGACCGATATCGGCTGGGCAGCCGAGGATCGCGTTCAGGGTGGCGAAGGCGACCGGCAGCGCGTACTGGCCGACCACATCGCAATGACCGTCCGCACAGAAGGTATTGATCAGCGGCGTCGCGATCTGTTCGATCGTGACATGCAGGCGGTGTAGATCGACCTCGCCGAGTGCTCCCGCGGTGGCGGACCGATAGCGAATATGGTCTCTGCCCCCACTGTGGAGGGGATTGGGATACCACTCCATCATCGGGCGGATCGGGCAGCCGGCGGGAATGCTCTGCTCCCAGGCCCGTGGGTCGGAGGTGAAGCGATCCGGATCGTTGAGGATCCGCACAGCGGCGTGATAGCCGATGACCAAGGTCGCGGGAACTCCGGGCGCCAGCTCCACCGGAGCCAGCGAGCCGAAACGGTGGAGCATCTCGCGGTGCGCCCGATGTGGATCCGCCGCGTATTCCTCGGTGTACAGGGAAGTACGCGGACCGTCGAAACCCCATGGTGTCGGGGCCGAGAGCGGATTGCTGTCGATACTCAATTCCCACCGATCCTGAGGTGTCGCAGGCGGACCATCTGCCCCAGGGGGCGATGTCACACTATCCGGGTCCCGGCGAGTCACGCACCGGAAAGCGCCGAGGCGCAGCCCCAATCACGTAGTGGCGCACCTAACGCCCGCCGGGTGCATTGAGACGAGTGGTGCCATCGGTTTATCTGGAGGGGTCCTGATCATGGTCGGCGGGATGGGAGTCGTTGCCGCTGTTGAGGATGGTAGTCAGATCGCGGGCGGCGCGGGCCAGGGGCAGGCATGCGTTGAGGAATTCGGTGAGGGCGGCAGGAATTCGGGCGGCGTTGTGCAAGACAAGCGCGGTGACGGTGACGATGGTGAGCAACTCGGTGATGATCATGCTGATCAGCGTTGCCCGCACACTGAATTCGGTGCATCCGGTGTAGCCAAGCCTGTTCCCGCGCCTGGTCGTCACAGCGGGCGGGCCTAGGATTCCGAACGAAACCGAACACGCGCCCGATCCAGTGGAGGGGGACGGTGGTGATCGACCCGCACGATGTCCATTCCCGCGAGGATCTGCAGGCGGCGCTACGCGGGTTCTTCACCGCGGCCGGTCTCAGCTATCAGCAAACGGCCGAGGCCGCGGGTGTAGCTGCCCCCAACACGATCCACGACTGGGTACATGGGAAGGCTTTCCCGCACTGGAAAAACCTGGCGCCGGTACTCGGGGTGTGGGGAATCACCGAAGCAGGGCGGGTGCGGTCGTGGAAGGACGCACACGAACGGGCTCGCACCGACAGTCGGAACCGGCCGGGTGTGCCGCTTCAGGAGGTGATCGATCCGTTCTCTCTGGAAGTGCACGAGCTGATCACCGTCGGCCCCGATACCGGGTTGCCGGCGCTGCCGGCGTATGTGCCGCGCGCTCACGATGAACGGTTGGCTGCGGTCGTGGACCGAGCACTCAGCGGTCGTAGTGGGCTCGCGGTGCTGCTCGGCGAATCCTCGTCAGGGAAGACGCGGGCGTTGTGGGAGGCGCTGGCCCCGCTGCGCGCCCGGGGTGGGTGGCGGTTGTGGCATCCGCCACGGGCTCGGCACAACGAACTGGCCGACGGGTTGTCGCGGATCGGCCCGGGCACAGTGGTGTGGCTCAACGAAACCCAGCGTTACTTCCTGGCTGAGGCTCCCGAGGGGCGTGATGGTCTGGCCGGCGAGTTGGGTGCGGTACTCAACGATGCCCGGCGTGCGCCGGTGTTGATCCTCGGCAGCTTGTGGAGCGAGCACTATCGCGCTCTGTGCGCCGATCCGAGTTCGGCGACCCGCAGGCTGTTTCAGGCGACGGTTATCGAGGTGCCGGGACGGTTCGCCGGCGCCGATCTGGCCGCGATGCGCGGCGCTGCCGAACAGGATCCGCGCCTGGCGGTGGCCTATGAGCGGGCCGAAGACGGGGAGATCACCCAGTATCTGGCTGGTGGTCCGGAACTTGTCGACCGCTACGAACACCAGGCCGGCGTAACGGCGCGAGCGGTGATCGAGGCGGCGATGGACGCGCTTCGGATGGGCCATCCCAACGTCTTGCCGTTCACGCTGCTGCGCGACGCCGCGTCGGCCTACCTCAGCGACACCGTGTGGGACTGTCTGGATGAGAACTGGTTCGAAACGGCTTTGGCCGAGACCGGTCATCCGTGCAAAGGAGCACGCGGGCCGATCACCCCGATCCGTGAGCGCCCGGTGCCCACACGCGCCGGCCGGATGCCCGGTCGCCGAACTGGTAGCCCTTCGGGAGAGCCGGTGTATCAGCTGGCCGACTACCTGGACCAGCACGGCCGTCGGCGCCGCGCCGCCGTAATCCCACCAATAGGTTTCTGGGAAGCCGCCGCCGCACATGCCGACCCCGAGGCCCAGCACGTCCTCGGTGGGGCTGCACAGAGTCGCGGGCTGTATCGAGACGCCGCTCAACTGTGGAAAAATGCCGCTGGCCAGGGTCATCGCGGCGCCCTACAAGAACTCCTCACCATGCTGGACTACCTGTTTCTCGACGACCCCCACCCCGCCGCCCGGGCTTGGGCCTGGGCCGCCACCCACCTTGCCGTCGACGACCCGGACGGCGTGGTCTGGCTGCTGGACGAGATGCGGGAAGCCGGTGCACATGAGCAGGTGCGGACGCTGCTGGAACGTGACCCCGCTACACACGTCGCCCTTGATGTTCCGGACAAAGTGGTCCTACTGCTGCACGGGTTGCGGAGGGCCGGTGCACACGAGCAGGTGACGGTGCTGCTGGAACGCTGTCCCGCCGCACACGTCGCCCTCGACGACCCGCGCGGGGTGGTCTGCCTGCTGCGCGGGTTGCAGGAGGCCGGCGCGCACGATCAAGTGCAGGGGCTGCTGGAACGCGATCCCGCCGCACACGTCGCTCTCGATGACATGGTCGGGGTGGTCTGGCTGCTGGACTGGCTGCGGGAGACCGAAGCGCATGAGCAGGTGCGGGTGCTGCTGGGGCGCAATCCCGCCGCGCACGGCGCCTTCGACTATCCGGACGGGGTGGACCTGCTGCTGCGCGTGTTGCGGAGGGCCGGTGCACAGGAACAGGTAGAAGTGCTGCTGGAGCGCGCAGCCGCGCATGTCGCCCTCGACAGCCCGGGCGAAGTGGGAAGGGTACTCGAATGGTTGGCGGAGGCCGGAGCGCACGAGAAGGTGAGGATCCTGCTGGAACGCGACCCCGCCACCCACGTCGCCCTCGACGATTCGTCCGGGGTGGCCCGGCTGCTGGAGGGGTTGCGTCAAGCCGGTGCGCACGATCAGGTGCGGACACTCCTGGAACGCGACCCCGCCGGCCAAGTCGCCGTCGATGAACCGCACAGCATGACCCAGCTGTTGGACGGGTTGCGTCAAGCCGGCGCGCACGATCAGGTGCGGACACTCCTGGGACGCAACCCCGCCACCCGAGTCGCCCTCGACTATCGGGCCGGGGTGGCCAGGATGTTGGACGGGTTGCGAAGGGCCGGAGCGTACGAGCAGGTGCAAGTACTGGCGGAACGGGCTGCTGCACACGTCGCCCTCGACAACCCGCGCTGGGTGCGCCGACTTCGAAAAGAATTGCGGCAGGTCAGATCGCACGAGCAGAGGCAAGAGCTGCTGGGACGGGCCGCCGCCCACGTCACCCTCGATAGCCCGGACGAGGTGAACTGGCTGCTGGACGGGTTACGAAGGGCCGGAGCGCAGAAGCATGTCCAGGTGTTGGCGAAACGAGCCGCCGCGCACATCAGCCTCGACAACCCGGCTGGGCTGGCCCGACTACTGGACGGGCTGGCGCAGGCGGGTGCGCACGAACAGATGCAAGAGCTGCTGGAGCGGGCCGCCGCGCACATCGGCCTCGACAACCCGGCTGGGCTGGCCCGACCGCTCGACGGGCCGGCACAGGCGGGTGCGCACGAACAGATGCAAGAGCTGCTGGAGCGGGCCGCCGCGCACATCGGCCTCGACAACCCGGCTGGGGTGGCCTGGGTACTGGACTGGATGCGGGAGGTCGGTGCGCACGACCATATGCGGGTGCTGCTGGAACGCGCCCCCGCGGCACACGCTGCTTTCGACAACCCATTTCGACTGGCCCCGTTGCAGAACGCGTTGCGGAAAGCCGGTGCGCACGAGCAGGAAGAGACCCTTTTCCAGCGGGCATCGGCAGCGGGCCTGCTCCGCTACCTCACACACACGCAGAGCACTCAGCGAAAAGGGATCGGCTTCGGCCAGGAACCCGACCACAGCCCTGCCGCGCCCTGGTCGTGGCACGACCTCGAGTAGCGGGGGCCGCGCACCAACACCCGACCTGATGAACCAGCCTCGGGATCGGTGCGTCGCAGATTCGTCATCTACGCAAGCGACTTCATCGGTCTGGCAGATCTCCCATTGATGCCGAGAACCCCTTTCAGCTCGTCGACACCATGGACCTCGAGCCCGCCGCCGGGTTCGGGACAACCATGATCACCTCGCCGAGGAATTTTCAGATTTGGTTCGCCTCCGACAAGGACTCACCTGCCCGCAGCGGCAGAACGATCTTTCACCTGGCGCTGAGCGGCTTGGCTGCTGGTTTCAGGCTGCACGATCAGGCTCTGGATGCGATCCATACGCGTGCACGCTCGGCGCCCGGACGGTGCCGATCCGGAACGCGGAGTAAGCGTTCCGCGATCACCCGCGGATCCACTATGACTGGCGGCGATAGGTCTGCGCGGCAATGGGTCGCCGCCGCACCCGGGAGGGGGTCCGGGGGCGAAGCCCTCCGGGCGGGGGGTGGGGGGGGGGCCCCCCCCCAAAAAGACGAAAAAGAAAAACAGGGGCTGGGAAACAAATAGATCATGCCGATTAAGAAGTTATTGGTTGGAAATGGGAACGAAAAC
>NZ_JBHZBU010000003.1:0-107072 GCF_042754945.1 Nocardia sp. NPDC059180 | reverse complement strand
GTTCTCCTGGTGGTCTGTGTTAGGGTGCGGGGTGGGGGTGGGGGGGGGGGGGTGGGGGGGGGGCGCGCGCGCCCCCCCCCCCCCCGCGGGGGGGGGGGGGGCCGGCCCCCCCACGAAACATGACGAAAACGAGAAACGGCTCATGCTCTCCATGAGCATGAGCCGTATATCGAGTTAAGTGGAGCTAAGGGGACTCGAACCCCTGACCCCCACACTGCCAGTGTGGTGCGCTACCAGCTGCGCCATAGCCCCGAGTGGTTTGCCGCCGGTGTTCCCCGGCTGCCTGAACGAAGTTACACCACCTGGGGACCGGGCGCCAAATCGCCTCGATTTGGGGGTTGAACGGCAGGTCAGGGGGCCAGGTCGGTGACCCAGGTTGCGGAGGTGGTGTCGAGTTTGGTGGTGCCGTCGAAGACCGACGGGGTGGCGGCGGGGCCGTCGAGGAGGGTGGTGAGGGCGGCGTCGGCTTTGACCGCGTTGATGGTGGCGGCGTCGAGCTGGGCGTTGGAGGTGATGCATTCGGCGGCGGTGGCGGGGGCGCCGGATTCCTTCGCGATGCCGGCCAGCTCGTCATTGCTCAGGTCGGAGCTGCCTTCGCGGGGCTGGCGGTCGGTGAACAGGGCGTCGTGGAACTTCGAGAAGGTGGGGCCGGAGCCGTCGGCGGCGACACATTGGAGGGCGGCGATGGCGCGGGTGGAGTAGTCGCCGCTGTCGGATTTCGGGTTGAGGAAGTTCACGAAGCGGTAGCGGATGGCGAGCTTGCCTTCGTCGACCTTCTGGGCGATTTCTTGGCCGAAAGTGTGCTCGAGCGCACCGCACGCGCCGCACATGGGGTCCTCGTACACGTCGATGATCTTGGTCACGCCGGGCTTTCCGAGCACCATGGCGCCGTCGGGTTGCATCGCCACCACCACCGCAGGCTCGCGGACGGAACCGTAGCCGTCGTTGCGCACCTCGATCGGGTCCTGGGTCCAGCGGTAGGCCAGGAATACGACCAGTGCGATGAGAACCAGCGCGACGGCGCCCAGCGCGTAGGTGGTGTTGCTGGACATCGGCCGGGGTGTGTAGTTCGACGGCGGTTTGCTCACCCGAACCACTTTGCCTCGAGTCGCGGGCGATGGGTTACCGCGACGCCTTTCCCTCACCCTCCGCGTGCACAACCTGCTCGATCACCGAGCTCGCCGCCATTCCCCCGCCGGGCCCGCCGTCACAGGTACAGGGCGCCGCCAACTGATCGGCTTCTTCGTCGACGGTCTCGATCCGCTTCTCCACCCGTACCTCGCCCCGCCGCATCGGCTCGGGCACCACCAGCCAGGCAACAGCGGCGACAGCCAGCAGACCGCCGGTCACGGTGAGTCCCACTCCGAAGTTCAACCGCTCGGCAATGAAACCGACAGCGATCGGACCGAGCACCGCGCCCAGGTCGGCCGACATCTGGAACCCGGCCAGCACCGGTCCTCCACGCACCTTGGGCCCGATGATGTCGGCGACCGCGGCCTGCTGGGCGGGGGTGAACATGCCCGACCCCAGTCCTGCGATGAAGGAGAACACCAGCAGCCAGATCATGTTCGGCGCGACGCCGAGCCCCGCGGTGCCGACCGCGCAGACGGCCGTGCCGATGATGAGAAAAGGCTTGCGTCCGAACCGGTCCGAGAGCTGTCCGGAGAAGAACAGCACCACGGCATTGCCCGCGGCGAATACCGTCAGCGCGACACCTGCCATCCCGGCGGGCTGCGACATTACCTCCACCACCAGCAGCGGCACCAGCGCCATCCGCACCCCGAACACGGCGGCGCCGTTAGCGAAATTCGACCACAGCACGGCGCGGTACTCCGATCGCGCGAGTCCCTCGCGGAAGCTCATCGTCGGCGGTGCGGTGTCCGCGGTTTCCGGCGCGGCCAGATGCGAATCGCGCAGGCTGAAATGGACGACGGCACAGGCGATGAGCAAGGCGATCGCGTAGATGAGGAACGGCGCCCGCAGCCCGAACTCGGCCAGCAGACCACCGATCAACGGCCCGGCGAGCGAGCCGATGAGGAAGCTGGTCGACCACAGCCCAGAGATGCGTCCGCGCTGGTCCGACGGCGACATGCGGATCAACAGCGCCAGCGACGACACCGTGAACATGGTCGACCCGATACCGCCCGCCGAGCGCAGCACCAGCAACTGCCAGTAGGTCTGTGCGAACGCGCTGGCACCGGTGGACACCGCGACGATGAGCAGCCCGCTGGTGTAGACCCAGCGTTCGCCGAGTTTCTGTACCAGCCGCCCGCTCATCGGCGCGAACAGCAGCCGCATCAGGGCGAACGCGCTGACGATCGCCGAAGCCGCCGCGAACCCGACGCCGAAACTGCGCGCGAACTGCGGCAGAACGGGCGAGACGAGGCCGAATCCGATGGCGATGACGAATGCGGCCCCGACCAGTACCCAGATCTCGCGGGGCAGGGCTTTCGAACTAACGGTCACTGGATAGAGCTTGCCCCACCATCTCCTCCGCGGCCGCTTGCACCTGCTCGAGGTGCTCGGGACCGTGGAACGATTCCGCGTAGATCTTGTATTTGTCCTCGGTGCCCGACGGCCGCGCCGCGAACCATGCGTTCTCGGTGGTCACCTTGAGTCCACCCAACGTCGCGCCGTTGCCGCGGGCTCGGGTGAGTACCGCGGTGACCGGCTCGCCCGCGACCTCGGAGGCGGTGACCTGCTCCGGCGTCAACTTCGACAGCAGCTTCTTCTGCGCGGCGGTGGCGGGGGCGTCGACGCGCGCATAGGCGGGACTGCCGTAGCGGCGCTCGAGTTCCACATACCGCGCCGACGGGCTCTGCCCGGTGACCGCTGTGATCTCCGCGGCAAGCAGCGCGAGCACGATGCCGTCCTTGTCGGTGGTCCAGACGCTGCCGTCCATCCGCAGCAGCGAGGCGCCCGCGCTCTCCTCGCCACCGAAAGCGAGGCTGCCGCTGAACAATCCGGGCACGAACCATTTGAACCCGACGGGCACCTCGTACACGTCGCGGCCGAGCACGCTCACCACCCGGTCGATCATCGACGAGGTGACAACGGTCTTGCCGATCTTGGTGAGCGCGTCCCAGCCCATCCGGTTGGCCACCAAGTATTCGATGGCGACGGCCAGGAAGTGGTTGGGGTTCATCAGCCCGCCGTCGGGGGTGACGATGCCGTGCCGGTCGGCGTCGGCGTCGTTACCGGTGGAGATGTCGTAGTCGTCCTTGATGGAGACCAGCGAGTTCATCGCGAAACGCGACGACGGATCCATCCGGATCTTGCCGTCGGAGTCCAGCGGCATGAACCGCCAGGTGGGGTCGACCAGCGGGTTGACCACCTCGAGCTCCAGGTCGTAGCGCTGGCCGATCTCCTCCCAGTAGTCGACGCTGGCCCCGCCCATCGGGTCGGCGCCGAGCCGGATGCCCGCACCTCGGATGGCGTCGAGGTTGAGCACGCTGGGCAAGTCGGCGATGTAGTGGTCGAGATAGTCGTAGCGCTGCGCGGTGGGCAGCGCCTGGGCGAGCGTGCCGTGCTCGACCTCCGCGAGCCCGCCGCGCAGCAGTTCGTTGGCGCGCTCGGCGATGGCGTCGGTGGCGACGGTGTCGGCGGGACCGCCGTGCGGTGGGTTGTATTTGATGCCGCCGTCGCGGGGCGGATTGTGCGAAGGCGTGACGACGATGCCGTCGGCCTGGTGCTTGGTACCGCCGCGATTGTGCCGCAGCACAGCGTGACTGAGCGCGGGGGTGGGGGTGTAGCGGTCGCGGGAGTCGATCACCGCGGTGACACCGTTGCCGGCCAGCACCTCGAGCACCGTGGTCCATGCGGGCTCCGACAGCGCGTGGGTATCGCGCGCCAGGTAGACCGGTCCGGTGATGCCGCGGGTGGCGCGGTATTCGACGATGGCCTGGGTGATGGCGAGGATATGGGCCTCGTTGAAGGTGGTGTCCAGGCTGGACCCGCGATGTCCCGAGGTGCCGAACGACACCAGCTGCGCCGGTTCGGCCGGGTCCGGGATGCGGGTGTAGTAGGCGGTCACCAGTCCGGGGACGTCCACGAGATCGCTCGGCCGCGCCGGCCGTCCGGCTCGATCGTGCGCCATGCTCGGATCTCCCTTCCGGGTCGGCTGCGCCCGGCTCGTCATCAGGATCATGTGAACAGCCATTCGGTCACGGACGCGGCGGCGTACACCACGGCCAGGCAGGTCGCGACACTCAGCACGATGTTGCCGAGGGCGTAGCCGTAGGCGCCATCGGACACCAACCTGACCGTCTCGTAGCCGAACGTGCTGAATGTGGTCAGCGCGCCGCAGAACCCGGTTCCCGCGCCTGACAGCAGCCAGCCGTTCGTCCCCGCCCCGATCAGAGCACCGAGCAGCGCCGAACCGACAATATTAACGGTCAAAGTCCCCCAGGGCAGCCTGGATTCCCCACGGGCGGAAACGGCCCGATCGATGAGGTACCGAGCCGGGGCACCGAACATCCCGCCGACGATCACCCAGACCGCCGTCATCGGCGCACCTCCGGCCGCCGGAGTCCGGCATCCGGCACCCACTGCCCCGCGCTGCGAGCTGACTCGGTCATCGCTGACCCCCTTCCGTGCCGTTCACCCAGTTCTCCGCACACTTCCAGTTACCCACCGCGCACCCGCCATCCCGGCCACCACCGCCGCCAGGCAGAACACCATCGTCGCCCCGAGGTAGCCGAGTGCGGTGCCGACGGCCCCCGATTGGAGCAGTGTACGAATCTCGGCACTGTAGGTGGAGAAGGTGGTGAATCCGCCGAGCACACCGACGCCGAAGAAGGGGCGTAGCAGCCTGTGGGCTACCCAAACCTCGGTGATGAGAACCATCAGGACACCCATCGCGGCGCATCCGATCACGTTGACGGCGAACGTCGCCATCGGGAACGCATCCGGCCGCGTCGGCAGCCAGACCGAGAAACCGTAGCGCAGCAGCGCACCGAGGCCGCCGCCCAGCGCGACCACGAGCAGCACCAGTGGATCGGCGATTCGGGCTTCGGCTCGCGATGACATGTCCCCGACCTCCTGTCCCAGCCCGTTACCGGCCGCATGATTCCCGCCGCGCTCACCGCAACGCTATCGGTAGCAACGACGTCCGCCGACGGCGCGGCAGGACGGGCGAGGCCGATCGTTGACACACCGACCACCGCGCAGTACGAATCGACTGAGGTCTTCGCCGAAGACCGAACGCAGTCGACAGCCACGTCCTGGAGCCGGTGATGGCGGCACAGCGAAGTACTCGAATACGGCGCCGCCAGCAGCGGTCCGAGCGCCACACCGCGCCCGAGCAAACGTTGAGCATACGGCATTCGCGGGCGCGTCGTGCGGGTCTCGCGATACGCCGCCTCGTCCTGGGGATCTCCATCGCCGGTGTCCTGGCACTCGGCAATACGGTGCCGTCGGTTGCTCCCGTCGGGCCGGCCGCGGAAGGCGATGCGTTCTACGCGGCGCCGGCCGATATCGGCGAGTACCGGCCCGGCGAGGTCATCCGCAGCAGACCGGTGCCCGCGGCCGGGTTCGCGGGCTCGACTGCCTGGCAGCTGGCCTTCCGCAGCACGAACTCCCGCAACGAGCCGATCGCCGCGGTCACCACCCTGCTGCTACCCGCAGGCGATGTGCCGGACCGTCCACTGGTGTCCTACCAGCCGTTCGTCAACTCACTCGGAACCGATTGCGCACCATCTCATTCGCTGTTCGACGGCACCATGCGCGAAGCGGGGGCGCTGAATCTGCTGTTGACGCAAGGCTGGGCGGTCGCGGTGCCGGATCATCTGGGCCCGGACAGTGCCTACGGCGCGGCACAGCTGGGTGGACGGATAACCCTCGACGGCATTCGCGCGGTCCGTCAGTTCGCACCGGCCGACCTCGAGGACAGCCCCGTCGCGCTGGTCGGATATTCCGGCGGCGGTTTGGCCACCGGTTTCGCGGCGGCGCTGGCTCCGCAGTACACACCCGAGCTGCCTATTGCCGGTGCCGCTGCGGGCGGGGTGCCGATGAACCTCGGCAGGCTCGCCAACGATCTCGGTGCCCGCTCGAACCAGCTGTTCGGTCTCGGATTCGCGGCAGCGATCGGACTGGAACGCGAATACCCTGAGCAGATCTCCTTGGACCGGGTGCTGAATCCGGCCGGGCTGGCGTTGCGCGACCGGATCGACGACGCCTGCATGGACGAGATCGTCGACGTCGCCGCCGGCCTCAGTACCGCTGAGGTTTTCACCACGCCACCAGCCGACGACCCCGCCGCCGCCCCGATCCTGCGCGACAACAGCCTGGAAACCTTCGCAGGCGTTCCGACCGCGCCCCTGTATCTCTGGCACGGAACAGCCGACATGATCTCGGCGGAGCCGGTGCAGCAGGTGGCCGCTCGCTACTGCGCGGCGGGCGTACCGGTGCAGCTGGACCTGATCGCGGGCGCCGATCACTCCGCAGCGATTCTTCCCGGCGCGATGCGCACACTCGATTATCTCGCAGGCCGTTTCGCGGGGACACCGCCGCCGGAGAACTGCTGAGCACATAGAACGCCGCCCGCGAACCGGAAAGTTCACGGGCGGCGTTGATCAGAACCGACGATCAGTGTGCGAGCACCAACTCGCCCTCGGCCGGCTCGGGCGCGGCATTGGGCAGCAGCACAGCCGTCACCACGGCGCCGATCACGAAGATCGCGGTGGCCCACCAGAAGCTGGTGGTGTAGCTCTCGATCGCCGACTGCGCGACGGTCAGCTGGTCCGGCGCACGACCGACCATGTAGTCACTGGCCGCCGAGGCCGCGATGGTGCTCAGCAGCGCGGTACCGATCGAACCACCGACCTGCTGGCTGGTGTTGATCGTCGCCGACGCGACACCGGCGTCCTCGTGGTGCACGCCTGCCGTGGCGCCCTGGAACGCGGTCGCCATGGCGCCACCGAGTCCGAGGCCCATCAGGATCAGGCCGGGCAGGATGTGGGTTGCGTAGCCGGTGTCCAGCCCGATCTGGGTCAGCCAGGCCATGCCTGCCGCCGCGATCAGGAATCCCGAGCTGACGATGATCTTCGGCCCGAACTTCGGCAGCAGCAGCGACGGAGTCGTCGTCGAGGAGACGATCATCGCGGCCACCATCGGCAGGAACGCCACACCGGTGATGATCGGCGAGTACTCGAGGGTGAGCTGCATGTAGTAGGTCAGGAACAGGAAGATCGCGAACATCCCGATACCCATCACGAACACGGTGATGAACGATCCGCCCCTGGTGCGATCGAGCACGACGCGCAGCGGCAGCAGCGGGTTGGCAACCCGGGTCTCGAGCCAGACGAACACCGCGAGCAGTGCGGCACCGCCGATCAGGAAGGCCAGCGTGGCCGGGTTGGTCCAGCCGTCGGATTCGGCGTGCGAGAAGCCGTAAACGATGCCGAACAGCGCCGCGGTGACCGCGAGCGTGCCGGGGATATCGAGCTTGGGCCGTTCGGTGACGGTGTGCTTGGCCAGCAGCAGCACGGCACCGACCAGCGCGACGGCGGCGAAGGCGAGGTTGACGAACATCACCCAGCGCCAAGACGCCCATTCGGTGAGCATGCCGCCCAGCAGCAGGCCTAGGGCGCCACCGGTACCGGCGACGGCACCGAAGATGCCGAAGGCCTTGGCCCGTTCGGACGGTTCGGTGAAGGTCACCGTCAGCAGCGACAGCGCCGCAGGCGCCAGCAGCGCGCCGAACACACCCTGTCCGACGCGGGCCGCGACCAGCATTTCGAAGCTGGTTGCGGCGCCGCCGATCGCGGAGGCCACCGAGAAGCCGACCAGGCCGACGATGAAGGTGTTACGCCTGCCGAAAAGGTCGCTGAGCCGTCCGCCGAGCAGCAGCAAGCTACCGAATGCCAGCGCGTAGCCGGTGATCACCCATTGACGGTCGGCGTCACTGAATCCCAGATCCCGTTGCGCCTCGGGGAGCGCGATATTCACGATGGTCGCGTCGAGCACGACCATGAGCTGGGCGACGCCGAGGACGGCGAGCACCCACCAGCGCAGCGCGTGCGAACCACGCCTGCCTGACGTCGGCTTTTCCTGCGGGGATGCCCCGCGCTCGAGTGTGGTGGTCACGTCGCCCCTAGTTGAAGATTTAAACGGAGGCAGTTCCTCCGGTTATTCGAAACGCTATCACAGTAACGGAGGGACCGCCTCCACTTAATCCCGCCGCTTGCTAGCATGTGGGTGTGAATCGCGCCACGACCCTGCCCCCGACCCGGCGTTTGCGGGCTGATGCCGCACGCAATCAGCAGCGCATCGTCGAGGCCGCACGCGAGCTGTTTGCCGACCACGGACTCGAGATCACCCTCGACGACGTGGCCGAGCGCGCAGGCGTGGGCGTCGGCACGGTCTACCGGCGCTTCGCGAACAAGAAGGAACTGATCTCCGAGGTCTTCCAGCAGCATCTCGACGAGTTCGCCGAGACCGCGGAGGAATGCGTCGGGCATCCCGACCCCTGGCAGGGATTGGTCCAGTTCTTCGAGTACGCCTGCAGGCATATGGCGACCAACCGCGGTTTCAGCGAGGTCATGCTGGAGTTCGAGGACGATCTCGAGCAGTTCACTCTTGTGCGGGATCGAATCAAGCCGGTCGTCGCCAGGATCATCGATCGCGCACGGGAAGCAGGGGCGCTGCAGCCCGACGTGGTCGCCTCGGACTTCTTCGCGATGATCCACATGGTCGACGGACTGGCCGAGTTCGCACGTCCGGTCAACGATCAGGTCTGGCGACGCTATATGGCGCTCGTCCTCAACGGCGTGCGCACCGAACTCGTTCCGCGCCAGCCATTGTCGGTGCCGCCGCTGAACGACGGCGAAGTCGAATGCGCCAAGACCGCCATCTGCACCCCTCGCCGTCGCTGATCCCCCACCTGTAGAAATCGCACCACAGGTAGCGCAGGTCACATTCCATCCCTTACAGTTGGACATGTGACCAATTCGTGGGTGAACTGGGCCGGAGATCAGCAGTGTGCGCCGGCCGCCGTCGCGGCTGCGCGCAACCGGGCCGAGCTGGCGGATCTACTCGGCCGCGCCGCGGACGCCGGACAACAGGTCCGGGTCGCGGGCTCCGGGCATTCCTTCACCGATATCTGCTTGACCGACGGCATGCTGCTCGACCTCTCACGGATGAACCGCGTGCTCGACGTCGACCGCACCAGCGGGCTGGTCCGGGTCGAGGCGGGCCTGACGCTCAACGCAGCCAGCCCGGCACTGCACAACCACGGTCTGGCCTTCCCCAACCTGGGCGATATCGACGTCCAGACCATCGCGGGAGCCACGGCGACCGCGACCCACGGCACCGGCGCTACCCTGCAGAACCTCTCGGCGGCAATTCATTCGGTCGAGTTGATGCGCCCCGACGGCACCGTCGTCGAGCTGGACGAACAGTCCGATCCGGACGGCTGGCGGGCCGCGCGGGTGAATCTGGGCGCCCTCGGAATCATCACCGAGATGACGCTGAAGCTGGTGCCTTCCTTCGTACTGGAGGGCATCGAGCGGCCGGTTCCCGTCGAGGAGGTGCTCGACGATCTCGACACCTACGTGGACGGCAACGACCACTTCGAGTTCTACATGTTCGCGCACAGCCCGCTGGCCATGACCAAACGCAACAACCGGGTCGATCTCGCCGAGCAGCCGCGCCCGCAGGCGGTCGACTGGTTCGCCGACGTCCTGATGTCCAACTACACCTTCGACGCCCTGTGCAAGTTGGGTCGCTGGCAGCCGCGGCTGGTCCCGTGGATCCATCGCGGCGCGGCCTATGCGGGCAGCTATCGCCGTCAGGTAGAGCGCTCCTACCGGGTGTTCGCCTCCCCCCGGCTGTTCCGCTTCACCGAGATGGAATATGCCATCCCGCGCGAGCATTCGGTCGATGCCATCCGCGCGATCAAGGATGTTTCGACCCGCTTCGACACCCCGATGCCGATCGAGGTGCGCTGGGTCGCCCCCGACGACGCGTTCCTGTCCCCCGCCGGCGGCCGCGACACCTGCTACATCGCCGTGCACATGTATCAGGGCATGGACTACGAGCCCTACTTCCGCGCCTGCGAGGCGGTTTTCGACCGGTTCGACGGCCGCCCGCACTGGGGTAAACGCCACTTCCAGACCGCGGAAACCCTGCGTGGCCGCTACCCGGACTGGGATCGATTCGCCGAGGTGCGCCGCCGCTTCGACCCGAAGGGCGTCTTCGCCAACCCTTATCTCGACCGCGTGCTCGGCCCGATCGGCTGACGTCTCGGTGGCATCAGCCGCGTCGTCGCCCATCCGGACGGCTTCGCCGCAGTCACACCGATCGTGGTGGACGCGGACGGTGGCCGCCTGCGCGCCGAGTTCGGCTCGGCTTCCCGAACGACCTCGACCGCGCCCGCGAACACGCAGGCCGGGCCGCAGTACAGACTCCACCCGAACGGCAGCAGATGAACACGCTCGCCGCGCTCCTCGAGCCGCTCACCGATCTCCTCGATGAGATCGAGCGTGTCCGCCAGGTGTGCCAGCATGTCCGGACCGTCCATGGCCGATCTGCCGTCTCCGGCCGGCAGCACCGGCGATCCACTGATGACCACGTATTCTGCCCCGGTCTGCGCCATCTGGAGCCGAATCGACCGAACGACATCTGCTGAGGACCCACATTCGCCCGGCTCGACGTATATGTGCAGCAGGAGACAGTCGTGGAATGTGCGCGCCGATGCGCCCGCGCCCGGTTCCATCGCGAGGGCACAGAGCCCGGGGGCGACCGGTGTGTATTCGAAACAGTGCCAACGACTACTGATAATTCTCATCCATACCCCTACCGCGCGACCCCTCGTCGCTCTTCGGACGCCGGACAGACGAAAATCTAGTTACGCCCCGCACAGATCGGTTGTTTCCGGACGCACGAACTTTGCTGGTGGGCGCACAACCAGCCCGCGCGAGTCGACCACGGGATCCGAGCAGACAACCTATCCTCGGCTCCACGGGTCCGGGCCGCGTCCGGGATCCGCACGGCATGAGATCGGGAGTCTGTGATGGCAGGTGAGGCGGTAGTCGAGGAAGCGTCTACTACAGACGTCGAGAACCCCCGAGAGCGTGTCGACTACTGGGCCGACCTGGTCGACTCGTTCCAGGGCGTCCGGCTGAGCTACGAATTCTCCTCATCCAGCGACTTCTACGGCCGTATCCGGCGCCATCGCACCGACAACTACCAGATCGTCGGGCGTGAATCCGATCCGATCGTCTATACCCGCGGCACCAAGCACGTTCGCGCCGACCCCGATGACGACTATCGGCTCGTCGTCCCGCTCACCGGGCGATTCGACGTGCGCTACGACGACCGCGCCGGCTCACTGGCGCCGGGAATGAGCAGTCTGGTGACCATCAATCGTCCGATGGCGTTCAGCGCGAGCAGCGGTAGCCACGGGCTGATCATGACCATCCCACGTCGCGAGATCCAGCACCGACTCAACCGCGCCGATCCTCCTGCCGGCCCATTGGACCTGACCACCGGGTTGGGGCGGGTGGCCAAAGACATGATGACTGGACTGTACGCCGAGGCGTCCGTGCTCACATCGGCCCAATTCGATGCTGTGTCCGAACGGGTGGTCGACCTGCTCTGCATGCAGATCCTCGGCGAGGTGCCATCCACCGCGTCCCACCTCGGCGAGGTGGAATCGACCATCAGGCACTACATTCGCCGCCATATCGAGAACCCGGACCTGACCAGCGCAATCATTGCCCGTGGCCTCGGTTGGTCGGTACGGCAGGTGCAGCTTGCCCTCCAGCAGGCCGGCACCACACCTCGCGAACTCATCAGAGAAGAGCGTCTGCAGATCGCCCATTCTCGGCTTCGCAGCCCCGCATACCGTGGCATGAGCATCACCGATATCGCACTCGGCCTCGGCTTCGGATCCGTGAGCAGCTTCAGCACCGCCTTCCGGCAGCGCTTCGGCGCCACACCGAGCAGCGTCCGCGGCGGCTGACCTCCCCGGTGCACAGCGAGCACCGGCGCTGGTGGTCCCTCCCCGGACTCGCCACGAAATCGAAGGACACGACTTATCCTCGGCTCCACAGACCCGGGGCGAGGCCGGGTCCCGGCGGCATAGGATCGGGAGCCTTGATGGTGGGAGTGGCGGCTGTCGACATAGCGACGACGACCGAGGTCGAGAACCCGCGTGAGCGGGTCGACTATTGGGCCCAGTTGACCGATTCCTTCCAGGGCAGGCTGAGCTACGAATTCCCATCCGACCAGGACTTCAACGGACGTATGCTGCGGCGCCGTACCGGCAACTATCAAATCGTCGGATGGGAATCCGATCCGATCGTCTATGTGCGCGGCAGGCGTGACATTCGTGCCGACCCCGATGACGACTATCGATTGGTCGTACCGCTCACCGGGCGATTCGACCTCCGATACGACGACGAGGCGGGCGTCCTGACCCCCGGGATGAGCAGCCTGGTGACCATCGACCGGCCACTGATGCTCGAGGTGGCGGGCGGTAGCCAAGGGTTGGTCATGACGATCCCGCGCCGCGAAGTCCGGCACCGGCTCAACCGCACCGAACTACCCGGCCGGCCGCTCGACCTGACCGCGGGGCTGGGCCGGGTCGCCGCCGACCTCGCGACCGGACTGTACGCGGAGGCCGCCGCGCTCACCGCGGCCCAGTTCGATGCCGTCTCCGAGCGACTGGTGGATCTGGTCTGCATGCTGATCCTCGGCGAACCACCCTCCGGGCCCGGACATCTCGCGGAGATCGAGCAGACTGTGCGCCGGTACGTGGTCCGGCACGCCGAGGACCCCGAACTGGCCACCGCGTCGATCGCTCACGCGCTCGGCTGGTCCGTACGCCAGATCCAGCTGGCGTTGCAACAGGCGGGCACGACGCCGCGTGAGCTCATCAAGGAAGAGCGGCTCCAACTCGCCCACAGGCGACTGCGCAACCCCGCGTATCGGCATTCGAGCATCACCGATATCGCGCTCCGCCTCGGCTTCGGCTCCGTGAGCCGCTTCAGCACCGCCTTCCGGCAGCGGTTCGGCGCCACACCGAGCAGCGTTCGCGGCGGCTAGGACGAGCCGGCCGCTAGTAGCCGAGAATGCGCGAGACGAGTTCGGGCAGTGCGGTACCGATGGGTTCGCGGATGACCTCGGTGGCGAGGCCGTCATACGGGGTGGGCTCGTCGTTGATGATGACGAGGTCGGCCCCGTTGTCCACCGCGAGCGCGCACAGCGAAGCCGCCGGTTCGACCTGAAGCGAGGTCCCGACCGCGAGGAAGATATCGCTGGACTCTGCGGTGATCGTCGCCTTCAACATGGTGCGCGGGTTCATCGCCTGCCCGAACATCACCGTGCCCGCTTTGAGAACGCCACCGCATTGCGGGCACGGCGGGTCGGCCTCGCCCGCGGCGACACGTTCGAGGGTCGCGGCCATGGTGGATCGGTAGTCGCAGCCGACGCAGACGACGTCGAACATATTGCCGTGGATCTCGATCACCCCGCTCGGTGGGGAACCAGCACGCTGATGCAGGCGATCCACATTCTGGGTGATGATCGTGACGGTGCGGGCCCGGTCGAGTTCGACCAGCGCGGTGTGCGCGGCATTGGGCCGAGCCTGCCAGGCCGGATTGTCGCGGCGGGCCAGCCAGGAACGTTCGCGCAGCTCGGGGTCGGCGAGATAGTTGTCGTAGGTCGACAGCAGTTCGGCGATCGGATCCTTCGTCCAGACCCCGCGCGGGCCGCGAAAATCCGGAATCCCCGAATCGGTGGAGATGCCCGCACCGGTGAGCACCGCGATCCGTCCGGGACGGGCGTGCCAGTCCGTGGTCACTGCGGCCTCCGTCTCGCCACCGAACTCGTCATATCGTCAGGCTATCGGGCGCGGCTCATCGCACGAAACAGGGTGGATACGCCGCTGCGGGCTCGTCTATCGTCGGGTCCGTGAGACCCACGCTCCTCAGGCCGGCCGTCGCCGCCGATGAACCTCTGCTCTGGGACATGCTGTTCGAGGCGTCACATGCCGGCGAGCAGGGTCTGACAGTCGCCGACCTGCCAACCATTTCCGCGCTGTCGCGGTATGTCGAGAACTGGGGCGCCACGGGCGACCTCGGTGTCATCGGCGGTCCGGCAGCAGCGCCGGAAGGCGCCGCCTGGCTACGTCTGTTCACCGGCACGGACGCCGGCTACGGCTACCTCGACGACACGATCCCCGAACTCGCGATCGCCGTCGCCGCGACGGCCCGCGGCACCGGGCTCGGCACGGCGATGCTCGAACGACTGATCGACGATGCGACCGGGCAATACGCCGCGATCAGCCTCAGTGTGCGCGAGGAGAACCCCGCGCGTCGCTTGTACCAGCGCCTCGGGTTCGTCGACGTCGACGGCTCGCGAATCGTCAACCGGGCGGGCACGACCAGTCTCACCATGGTGCTGCGGCTGGGCTGAACACGACCTGGCCCTGCCACCGGATCAGCGCAGCTGAGGACGTTTACCCGCGTCGGCGAAGCTCAGCTCCAATGTCACCGGGATGGTCTCGACTTCGAGCGCCTGCCGCAGCCGCGGCACGGCCTCGTCGAGGATGCGCCCTCGCAGCAGCCCCACATCGGTGTGCGGTTCCGCGGTGACGGTCAGGTGCAGCTCCGGCGCCCACCGGGTGCCGGTCAGCCAGGCCGAGGCGGAACGCACGTCGTCGAAGGCGGAGATATCGGCGGCCATCGGTGCCGCCGCGGTCGACGATGCCATGACGGTCCTCCCAGTCGTCGCGTCGGCCTCGAACCGCCACGACTGCGCCTTGGGCATCCGGAAGATCTGCGCGAACAACCAGCGCAGGCACAGCATTCCGACGAAGACCGCTCCCGCGATCACCGCCCAGAACACCCAGGTCGGCGGTGCGGCCGACCCGGGCACAAGCGTCGAATCGCGGTCCACCCAGCCGAGCTGCCCGAAGTAGGCGGCAAGCGCGTAGGCACCGGCCGCGAGCGAGATCAACCCGATCAGGCCGATCAATGTCCGGTTCACTCCGGCGGGCCGATTGAGCTTGCTCATCGTGGACCTCCGGCCTTGGGCCCGTGCAGCTTCGCCTTCACCCGCTTCACCGGATGGCCGAGCTGTTGCACGCGGCCGGTGACGGTATCGCAGATCGTGTCGGCGAGCCCTGCGTTGTCGTGCCGGTCGGTGCGCGCGATCACCGTGACGACGTCGCGGCGCACCTTCACCCGCGCCGAGCTCACCCCGTCGACCCCGGTGGCGCTGGTACACAACAAGGTTCGCAGACCCGACCGGCTCACCCCCGCCTCGATACCGTCGTCCCCGGTCAACGGCAGCACCTTTGCCCGCCCCGGCAGCAAGGCGATTACCAGCAGCAACACGCCGATGGCCAGTGCCACGATCGCGCCGACCAACACCGGCAGCTCGTTCCAGGTGATGCCGTGCACCTCGCCGGCGACGCTGTCGTAGGACAGGTATTCGTGTGTGCCGGTCAGCCGCTGCACCAACGACACCGTCACCGCGACACACGCCGCCAGCACTACCACCGCGATGGCGACGGCAGGCCACGCGCGCCGCGGCCTGCGGATCACCGGACCCTCCCGGCCACAACGGTTTCGGTGGTCAGCTCCGAGACCACGATGTCGACCCGCGAGACTCCGATCCCCGTCAGTTCGGCGGTGCGCTCGCGCAGATGCGTGCGGCATTCCTCGGTCACCCGGCCCACCGGTTCCGGATAGCGGACCGGCAGCCGCACGGCCAGAGCGGCCCGATCACCGGAAACGGTGGCCTCGACCTTGACGCCGCGATCGACACCCGGCACCTCACGGGCAGCGTGCGCGGCGATCCTGCGGACCGCACGTTCACTGACCGTGGTCCGGCCGGGCAGCTCGACCGCAACCGCGGCGGCCGTCATCGCCTGCCCTTGGCCTGGGCGGACCGGACCAGCCCGGCAAGGTCGAGTTCGCCGTCGAGCCAGCGGCCGACCACCAGGCCGAGTGCGGCGAACACCAGCACGATCAGGAACGCGCCGAAACCGCCGAACGCGGCGGCGAATCCGAGCGCGATACCGATCGCCAGGCATATCGTTGTGGCGTTCACAGTCGACTCCTCTTCGCTGAGTCCGGTCGCCGGCTACTGCACGCGCGCGGCGGGCGCGTCGGCGTCATCGTCGTCACCCGGGATGAACACATCGTTGACATTGATATTGACCTCGACCACATGCAGCGCGGTCATCTGCTCGATCGCGGTGATCACATTGCGGCGCACCGCACGCGCGACTTCGGCGATGGCGACGCCGTATTCGACGACGATCTCCAGATCGACGGCGGCCTGCGTCTCGCCGACCTCGACCGAAACGCCCTGCCCGATACTGGCGGAGGCGCCGGGGATCCGGTCGCGGAGGGTGCCGAAGGCGCGAGCCGCGCTACCGCCGAGGTTGTGCACGCCACGCACCTCGCGGGCGGCCAGACCGGCCACCTTCTGCACAACGATGTCGGAGATCGTGGTCGTGCCGAGCTCGCTGACCAGCGCGTGTTCTTTTTTGACCGTGGGCTTCTCGATGTTGTTGGCCTCGGCGGGGGTGTTGTTGGGGGTGGTCTTGTCAGTGGTCGTGGCGGCCATGCTGTTCTCCTGATTCCTTTGCGATGCAGCGGATTCGGTCCCGCAATCTGATCGACACCCGGTGGGTGCGCTCGTCACGGGCGACATTGTGTGACCTGGACAACAGCTGGGGACGCCGTTCGCCCGCCGTCGGCGCGGCCGGAAGCATGTAAGGGGTGCGTCTAATCCACAGTTCCTTCCTCGGCGAAAGCGGCTGCGTCGAGTTCGGTGACCACCAGCCGCAGCGTGGCCTGCTCCCATGGAGTACCCGTCAGGACGGGCCGAATCGCTTCGCCTGCAAGTTCGAGTAGCGGAGGCAGTGGCAGCGCGGCCGCGACGACGCGCACCTGCACGGCGTCGTCGGTGAGATCGACCGCGTACTTGCGGGCGTCCCACGGCCACCAGCTCGCGTTCTCGCGCACGATCGGTGTCGCGGGCCGCAGCCCGGAGATCCCTTCTACCGCACCGATGATCTTGTCGATCGTTTCCTCGTCTGCCATCAGCGCGGCTCCGGTTCGATATCGAGAATCGACACCACGACCTCGTCCACGTTCTGTCCGGTCTGCGCGCGCACCACGGTGGCGACTTCCCGCTGTACGGCACGGCCCACCTCGCCCGCGTGCCGGTCGCCTGCGATCACGACATCGACCTGGACCAGCAGGCGCCCCTGCTCCGTGCGGCGTACGCGCACACCTTCCGATGATGCCGGGTCCGTACCGAGCCAGCGTTGCCTGCCTGCCCGCACCAAGGTGGTGACCAGGCCGCGCACGCCCGGTTCGAGCCGCACCACACCGGGCGTGGACAGGGCGGCGTGTGCGGCGACGGCGGCCACTACCGGGGGTTCGATGAACACAGATACCGAACTGGTCATCGCTGGTCTCCCCGGGATTCTTCCGCGCCCGGATCCCCTTCGGTCTCGCTGGAACCGTCCCTGTTGTCGACCGTGGTCCATCCGGTCGATGGATCCTCATACACATCGGCGATGGTCAGGTCCAGCCGGTGCAGGGTCAACCCGATCCGGGCTGGAAGTGCCGCGGTGACGCGTTCACGCACGATCGGCATCAACTCGGCCACCGCCGTCGGGCCGAAACGTACGGCGACCGACAGTTCGACGTCGACCAGATGCTCGCCGTCCGCGCCGACCCCGGCCGGACGCACCCGGCAGCGGCGCGCACGCACGCCGGGCACCGAATCGGCGGCGTAGCGCAGCACCGTGCTCACGGCCTGTTCACTCACCTCCACCGCGCCGGGCTCCGGTGTCGGCAATTCCAGCGTGCGACCACGGCGGACCTCGGCCCGCACCGCCGACATGATCCGCCCCACCAGATCCGGCGGCGGCGTGACCGGCTCCTCGATCATCTGCCTGGTCGCCGCGCGCAGGGCCAGCAGGCTGTCGCGCGCGGAGGCGCAATGCGGGCAGCTCAGCTCGTGCTCATCGGCGCCACCGGCCTCGACGGCGTCGAGCCGATCCCACACCTGTTCCAGTTCACGGCCGCACGGCAGGACATAGTCCTGCTCGGTCGTCTCGTTCACCGCCATGGCTTCATCACCTCGGACAATTGGGCTCGGGCGCGGGCAATGCGACCGCGGACCGCTGTTGTGTTCGCGCCGACAATGTCTCCGATCTCCTCATACGACAGGCCGTGCACTTCGCGCAGCAGCCAGCAGGCCCGTTGCTCGGGCGTCAGATCCTGTAGCGCCGCGTTCAGCGCTTCGAGCTGGGTGTTCACTTGGGTGGCGTGTTCGGGCTGGATGTCCGAACGCGGCGACTCGGTCAGATCCAGGTCCGCCTCGACATGCGGGCGGCGACCGCGGATCACGTTCAAGCAGCGGTTGGTGGTCATCCGGTACAACCAGCCGACGAACGCCGCGTCATCGTTGAGCTGCCGCAGCCGGCGCCAGGCCGCGAGGAAGACCTCCTGCACCACGTCCTCGGCCTCGGCGCGGTCGGCGAGCATCTTGGACGCGAGCCGGAACATCCGACCCTGATACCGCAGCACCAGCTGTTCGTAGGCCCGTACGTCACCGTCCTTGGACCTGCTGACCAGGGTCGCATCGTCCGGCACGGTCGTCGTCTCGGTCGCGGTCACACCCACCTCCTCGCCGCTCCTGTGTTGGACACCGCGCATCGGGAATCGTCACGGTCGATTATCCCGTGATCGTCGTCTCAGTGGTGGAGGTATGAGTCCCGGGCGATCCTGCGTGTGAGTCAACCGGACCGATCGACGGTGAGCGCTCAGCGAGCAACCGGGTGCCGGTGGGCCCGGCCGGGTCGAAGCATGCGAGTCGGCGATACCGCGCGCGAATCAACCCGCCCGATCGACAGTCAGCGCCGCCGCGAGCAGCCGGGTGTCGGTGGGATCGGCGGGGTCGAGGCCGGTGAGTTCGGCGATCCGGCGCAACCGGTAGCTGAAGGTGTTGGGGTGGACATGGACCTCTGCGGCGGCGGATTTACGGTCGGTGCCGTGCCGCAGATAGGCGTCCAGCGCCGCGAGCAGATGCGGGCGAGCCGATAGTGGTTCGATGCGTCCGGCGAGCCGGTCACGGGCCCGGCCCGGACGGGTGAGCTGATACTCCAGGAGCAGGTCGTCGAGGCGGTAGACCCCCGCTGGGCGGCCGAGTGCACGGGCCAGCTCGGCGAGTTCGGCGGCCTCGGCGGCGGCGTCCGGCAGGTCCGCGCGAGCGACGGCGCCCGCGTCGGCGAGGAATACCGGGGCGCCCATGCGTGCGGCCGCGGCGACCGCCAGGTGATCGGCCAGGTCGAGCGCGGAGGAACTGGGCAGCAGGGCGATTCCCGCCGAGCCGTCGAAAGTGTGCAGGGCCGCGACGCCGACGAGATCGTCCAGGATCGACTGCAATACGCGCATCCGACGCCGGGCGATCATGGTCGCCACCTGCGCGGATTGCTCCTCGGGCCGAAGCAGGACGGCGAGCACCCGATAGTCCTGCGCCAGCGCGATATCCGCGCGGGCGGCGAGTTCGGTCACCGCAAGACCGTGCAGCAGGGCCGAGCACAGCGCCCGCCGCGCCTCCCGGTCGGGCTGGTACACCGACTGTTCGAGCTCCGAATATGCCTCGTACACCACGATATTGATGCGCCGCAGCAAATCGAGCAGGTGTGCGCCGAACGCGACCAGATCGTCCAGCTCATCCGCTGTGGCCGAGCGCGCCGATTCCCGCAGCAGCTGCTGCGCCGAACCGTGCACGGCATCCACCAGCAGCCGCAGCGGGATCCGTTCGGCCGCATGGCGGTGCACCACCGGCGCGACATGGAGCGCCACGTCCGCGTCGGTGAACTCGCGCTGTTCACGCAGCGCCCGCAGGAAGGCGTGCCCACAAGCCAGGATCGCCGGGAGCACTTCGTGGAAGTGGTCGTCGGGTAGGTCGGCGGCGGGTGGTGTCGAACCGAGCCCCGCCGCGAGCATCCGGTCGGCGATAGCGGGCAGGCCGCGGCCGAGCCGGTCGAGAATCGCGGCGTCTGCGGCCAGCGGGGGAAGATCGACAACCATGCCGCGGATTGTTGCTGACGACTACGGCTTCGGCAATTCCGCCGGTCGAGAAGACGAACCTCGTCTAGGAATCTGTCTCCGGAGACAAGTTCGGCGCGCACACTTGGTACCGCCGACGTAGTGACGAGCCCTCGCCACCGACCTAGATTTGTGCCGACAGCTCGATTTCGCCTCGGAAGGACCATCGCGATGAGTACCGAGGCGGCGTTTCGCGCCGGGGGTGAGGGGTACCGCAGGACCCGCGGTTACGCGGGCTCGGCGGATCCGTATCCGGATTCCGGGCCGCCGGTGCGCGTCGAGCACGACCCGTTCTGTGTGCCGCCCCCGAACTTCGCCGCAGCCGCGCCCGGCACCGTCATCCGTTCCCGCACAGTGAAATTGGCCTGGTTCGGCCGAATCACGCAGCGCATGCAGGCGTGGCAGCTGCTCTACCGCACCAGCGATCGGCACGGCGACGCCGAAGTGGCGCTGACGACCGTGCTGCTGCCCTACGACGCCGAACCCGACCTCCGTCGGCCGCTGGTCTCGTTCCAATGCGCCATCGACGCCGTCGCCTCCACCTGCTTCCCGTCATACGCGTTGCGGCGCG
Organism: Nocardia sp. NPDC059180; assembly: GCF_042754945.1. Taxonomy (NCBI): domain Bacteria; kingdom Bacillati; phylum Actinomycetota; class Actinomycetes; order Mycobacteriales; family Nocardiaceae; genus Nocardia; species Nocardia sp. NPDC059180. Next base: position 86,414 of record NZ_JBHZBU010000003.1, on the reverse strand, counting down.
GTGCACGGGTGTTCGGGGCGATTCCGCAACTGGAGTTCCCACTCATCGCCCATGCGCTGGCCCGGGGCTGGGCCGTCTCCGTACCCGACCACGAGGGGATGCGTGGTCATTTCGGAGCAGGCCGAGAACCCGGATACCGCACACTCGACGGGGTCCGCGCGGCACTCGATTTCGCGCCGCTCGGCCTGTCCGCGGCGACACCCGTCGGGTTGTGGGGCTATTCCGGCGGCGGGCTGGCGACCGCGTGGGCGGCGGAAGTTGCGGCCGACTATGCGCCCGAAATCGACATCGTCGGCGCGGTCGCCGGGTCACCGGTCGGCGATCCCGCGGCCGCGTTCGTCCGGTTGAACGGGACGATGTACGCGGGGTTCGCCGCGGTGTACACCGCCGGATTGCGGCGCGCCTACCCGGAATTGGAGGCGCTGCTGGCCGAGCGGCTCTCTCCCGGATTCCTGCGTCTGCTCACCGAGGCCGAATCACGGGCGACCTTCCCGCTGCTGGCCAAGTTCGCCCGCAAGAACGTCGACCGGCACAGCGATCGCGGTATCGCCGAATTGGTCGAGCAACCGCAGCTGCGGGCGATCTTCGATCACATCCGTCCCGGGGCCACTGCCCCGCATGCGCCGATGCTGATCCTTCAGGCGATCCCCGATGAAGTCATTGCCGTCGCCGATGTGGATGCCCTCGTCGCCCGTTATCGTGCGGCCGGCGCACAGGTGCACTACCTACGTGATCGCCTCGCCCTGCATCTGCCGCTGGAATTCCTTGGCACACCGACGATGGCCGACTGGCTCGACGATCGCTTCGCCGGGCAGGCGCTCGAGGCGCCCACCACCACCGACGTCTGGTCGGTTGCTCGCGGCCGCAGGCCCGCGGGTGGATTGCGGCGATTCGCCGCACAGGTGCTGCGGATGATGGCCGCTCGCCCGATCCCCTACCAGCGCTGATCACCAGGAGCCCGCCTCCCGGGCGTGACGGTTGTCTCGTTGTTTGCTGCGTGCCATCCGAGTCGTTGCCGGGTCGTTATCGGTAGACCGCCCATGAGGGTGCGTTACCGCCGAGAAAGGCTCGATCATGGCTTTCGAACGGGAGAACTACCTGGACAAACCGCAGATAGCGGCACATAACGGACACCGGGTAGGCGATAACGGTTTGATTGCTGGAAACGCTGGGTACTCCCCGGTCATGACAGCAATGCGTCACCGAACCACCCGGATCGTCGGCATGGAATGGGGCACCGCACTGCTGGCCATTGCCACCTGCCTCATCTTCACCGCCGGCATCGCCACCCTCACCCACACCCTGAGCACCGCCATCACCTCCGCCGTCGCCCTGGCCATCGGGCTCGTCGTCACGCTCCGAATTCTGCGGCCTGTGCGCTGACACCGGCTCGAGCAGTTCGAGTTCGGGCGTTGTCCGAACCCGGGCCACCGATGCGGAGACCGCCGACGGGCCGGTCGGCGCCGTCCGGTTACACCGTGAAACCTCTTCTCGCCCAACCGGAAACGTGAAGGCTATCCCGGCGGCGGTCGCTCACCGCCAGTGGCGATAGGTACCCACGAGTACGCCCTTACGCTGTGACCTATGTCCCATCCGAGCACGCCGTGGTCCCGCCTTCCCCAGGCGCCGCCCAGCACCCGCCCGGACGATTCCTGCGACCCGCCCGCTCGACGCGCGCCGCAACCCGCCGTATCCAACTCAGCCCCATACAGCGAATCGAACCTCCTTGTCGGCGGAACTGCCACCGTGATCGCCCTCCTGGCAATGCTCATCGCCCTCTTCACCGGCGATCGCACGCCGACCACGCCCCCACCCGAGGTCGATCCACCCCCGGCCGCCACAATGCCCGCACCCGCACCCGGACCCGCACCAGCCCCGGCGCCCGCCCTCGCCGGCGCTCTGGGCCGGATGGTCGCCGTCGGAAGAGTCGCCGCGACCGATGGCACAACTCTGCAGGTCGAAAGCCTCTTCGGTACCACGACCACCGTCCACACCACCCCCGACACCAAGGTCCACGTCCTTTTCGGCTCCCGCGTCGCCGACATCTCGGCAGGCGCTGTCATCGCCGCCTACGGCACGAAACACCCCGACGGCTCCCTCACCGCCACGTTCGTCGCCGGCGCCGGCCTCGACTTCACCCGGTGACGGGGTCGGCGTACGTGGAGCCGGATCCGTCGATGAGCAGGTGACACAGCCGCATAGTCAGAGTCCGCCGTTGGCGGCTAGCACCACGAACGCGGCGTCGGCACTGCGCCAGAGCGCATCGATCTCAGCGTTGGTCGCCGGCGCCAGAGCGGGATCCTGCAACGCCAGACCGTTACCGAAGATCACCACGTTCGCGCCGGCGTCGGCCAACCGCAGCAATGCGGCCGAGCCCACGCCGGCGCCGAGCACAGCGTCGAGACCCTCGCCCACGAAATAGAACCGCCACAGCGGCCCGAGATCGCCGCCGTAGACGGCTTTGGTCGCCTCGACGATGAGAGATCCCTTGGTCGCGATCGCATCCACGATCCGGAAGTAATCGGGCGCGTTCGCAGGTGTGGCGCGCACGGCGGCCACCGCATTGGACAGATCGACGGTGAGGTGGGCGTTGTAGCCCGCCATGGCCACCCGTGCCGCAGACAGCCCGCAGTCGCGGGTGAGCGCGAAGTAGTGCGCCCAGTGCGGCTGGGCTGCGGACCCGGTGAATTCGGCGTGCACATTGCGCAGGAACCGCAGCAGCAAATCCAGACTGATGCGGTGCGCGAACTCAGGGTCGTCGAAGGCTGCCGGAGCACGTTGCAGCGGCATGACGGCTGCCTGTTCGACGGTGTCGAGCCCGAGAGCGAGCAACCCACGCCGATCACGATGAAGTACAAGGATTTCGGTGATCTGGCGGTGCTGCTCGACCGCCTGCTCCAGGCGTTGCAGCGTGGTTCCCGTCAATGTCGCCGTATCCGAGAGCCGCACGATGTCGGCCACCGCGCCAGCCGAAAGCGGGGCTCCGCAGGCGAGATCGAGCCGCGAGGCCGACGCCGTCGACGGGACGACCAACCCCACCGCGATGACCGCACTCGCAAGCAGTGTCGTCACCGCGCGTAGGAGGTACCGGAACGAGAGGTGCGGAAGCGAGACCGCCGCGGCGTCGACGCGGGCTTCTTCCAGGAAGAATTTGGCGAGACTCTCCACGGCCGTCTCCTCTCATCGTCCCCGCTCACGACGTACCCGGTACCGCGCTGACGAACCCGGCCGCCGTGGGTTGTCCCGAGCGACTCCGTGGCCGAATAGGACGGTGGCCGCCGGGCCGAGGGCAAGGCCATTTCGTCACCCCGGCATCACTGGCCGGCTCGGTGAGCTCTACCGCAGGTGGGAGGGTTGGCGTAGATTGCTAGGACGCTGCTCGGGCCGTTTTCCGCCACGAAGGGATCGCCGTCATGAGCGTGTCGCTCCGGTTTCGGCGGCACCGCCGAGCGTGTGCGGTGCTCGCGATTGTGCTCGCCATTGCGACCGCCGGATGTGGCACGGATCGGGATACCGGGTCGGACACGATCGCGTCGGTGACCACGCATGCCGACAGTTCGGAAGCCGCGAAAGTCACCGACATCGTGCGCGACCGGATGGCCGAACTGAACCTCACCTCCGCGGTGTTCGGTGTGTGGCGCGGCGACGAACAGCTCGCCCTCGGCGCGCTCGGCGATTCACCGCTCGGCGTGCCTGCGACCGCCGACATGCGTCTGCGCGTCGGCCAGCCCATGGAACCGATGCTGTCCACCGTGCTGTGGCGCCTCGACGGTGCGGGCGTGCTGCCGCTCGACGAACCCATCGCCCGCTGGATGCCCGAGTTCCCCCGCGCCGACGCCATCACCCCGCGCATGCTCGCCGACAGCACCTCCGGCATCTCCGACTATGTGACCGAGCCGGAGTTCCTGAGGATCTTCGCCGACAACCCCTTCCGCACCTGGACGGCCGACGAGCTGCTCGCCCGCGCGAATGCCCGGCCACCCCTGTTCCCACCGGGCACGAGCTTCGCCTACGCGCACAGCGACCTGGTGGTCCTCGGCGAAGTGCTGCAGAAGGCGACCGGCAAACCGCTGGGCGACTTGATCGCCGAACACATCCTCGATCCGCTCGGTATGCGCTCGACCGAGGTGGTGCTCGACCCGCAGATAGATGACCCGATCCTCCACGGCTACACCAACGAACGAAACGTGTTCGAGGACTCGACATTCTGGAACCCGACCGCATTCCTGCACAGCGGCAACATGAACTCCACCGTCGCCGATGTCGGCCGCTGGGTGCGGGCACTCGGCACAGGTGAACTGCTCACCCCCGACCAGTTCCGGCAAATGATGGAGCCCTCGACCGCAGGCCTCGGCCCCCTGACCCCCGAGAAATACTTCGCCTTCGGCGTCGTCCACCTGGGCGACTGGCTGTTCATGAACCCGTCCTACGGCGGCTACAACGGCGTCGCGTACTACGACACCAAGACCGCGACAACCGTCGTCGCCTACGTAACCCTCGGCCCCAATTCCGATGCCAACCGCAACAACGCCATCGACATCGGCAGACAAATCGCCGCTCTCCTGGTCCCCGACCGCCCACCACCGGCGCTCTGAGCATCGGTAGCCGACACCGGGTGGATCCGTAGTTCGGTCGTAGATCAGGCCAAACGAGCCCGTCGTTCGACATCGCAGCGGCGCACGCTCACGATGTTGGGCGCGCCATCGCGACCATTTCCACGCCCCGACCACAGGTCGCGCCAACCGGGCCAACCACCGTCACTACCTCGTATCTCCACCAGCCCGAAGATCAACTCCCCGACACTCGCATGCAGGCGATGTGCCGTGTCCACTGCTCGCGATGGCGTTCCGGAACGTTCAGTCGACGGCGTAACCGCTCCAGCCGGACCACATCTCGATCTTTCCGGCTGGGACATCTGCCCATTTCGGGAGCGGTTCGCAGCTGCGGAGCCAATCCGTCGGGATCGCCTCGATGCCGAGGCGGGCGGCGAGAATGCCGCCGACGATGGCGCAGGTGGTGTCCACGTCGTCGGAGGCCAGCGCGGTGGCCCACAGCGCCTCGGCGAAATCGTAGGGGTACTTCGCGACTACCCACAGACAGAGCGGGACGGTATCCGGCGCGGAGATCTCGCGCCCGGTGCCGAGTGTGGCTGCTGCACTCCGAGAATCAGCGAGATGCAGCAGCCCCGCAGCCGTCTCGATGCCGTCGCGGACCAGGCCCGGCGGCGTGTGCTCGCCGACCGCGGCCAGCAGGTCGGCGCCGCGCAGGTCGATCGCGGCGGCCACCGCCACCGCGATCGCACCCGCCACACCCTCGGGGTGGGTGTGGGTGACCTCCGCCGACAGCGCGGCCTCGTGCGCGACCCGATCGAGGTCACCGGCAAAGAACGCGCCAAGTGGTGCGACCCGCATGGCGCCGCCGTTGCCCCAGGATCCGCGCCCGTCGAAAGCGGCACCGGCCAGCTGGCGCCAGTCGCCGTTCTCCTGGCGGATCAGGCGCAGCATGCGGTTCACCCCGGCGCCGTAGCCGCGATCGAAATCGTGGTGCCTGGCGAAGGAAGAGGCCAGCGCGTCCTGGTCGATGCGCCCGCGCCGGACCAGCACCGCGTACACCGAACAGGCCATCTCGGTGTCGTCGGTCCAGAACCACGGCGCGCGCGGCAACGTGCGGGTGTGCAGGCCCCCGAAGTTGCCGGGGACGAAGAAGGATGAGCCGAATCCGTCGCCGACGGCCACGCCGTGCAGCGACGCGACGGCACGGGTGCGGCGGTCAGCGTTCATGGGTCTGATCTTGCCGAACCACAGGCTATTTCGGCAATCGGCCGGCCGTCACCATCGACGCCTGTAGCCGCAACATCCCGTGCCCTTCGAGTCAGCCCACATGGAGCGGCTGGAGTTGAACGAGGATCATCCAGTTGCCCGAGTTCTTGACGTAGGTTGCCCGGACTCGGTACTGGCCTGGATCGAGGGCGATGTGGAGCTGGTTGTCGAGTTCGATCTCAGCTCCCGGCCAGGCCGAGTCGAAAAGCATGACGGGCCCTCGTACTTCCCAGACGAGGTCCTGTTGGTGGACCGGTTGTATTGATCCTGGGACTATTCCGCGTAGCCAGTGGCTAGTTGGCGGGCAGCACGGTTGTGTAGTTGGCGCCGCTCGGGGGCTTGCGATACCCAGTGCTGGGGATAGCCGATCGATCGCCGGTTTGGTGAGATGCTCTCGTGTCGGATCACCAACATCTGAACGGCAGTGAGGCAGCAGTTCGTGGCGATATCGCCGCCTTCGCCCAGCTTGCTGGCGTCTCTTGCGCCACGACAGGCCGGGCGTGTGATTGGGAGCAGTCCCAGTCCGTTTTCGGCGTTGCGCTGCCGGAAGACTACCGAGCTTTTGTCGACGCCTTCGGTGCCGGAACAGTGGGTGATCGACTCACACTGCTGACGCCCTGGCCCGAGCTCGGAACTGGGAAACCGGTCCTGGGAGGCTGGCGGGACGTGGCCGCCGAGATCGGCTCGATCCTGCGCGGACACCGGTCAAAATGGCCCGCGGAGTTTCCCTATGCTTTCCATCCCGAATCTGGCGGCCTGCTCAACTGGGCTTCGGCTGTCGGCGGTGAGCAGTGCTTCTGGCTGACAGAGGATCCCGATCCCAGTGCCTGGCCGATCGTGATATGGGACAAGGCCGAGTGGTATCACTATGGCCCCGGGACAGTAGCGCTGCTCATCCGCGCCTTGAGTGGGGACGACCCGTTCCTCACGGAGTTGATCCGATTCGACCCTGCCTCTGCGGCCTGGACGCCGAGCGACTGACAGGCGGCCACACGAGCTGCTTGGTGGTTCCCGCCACGACCTTCACTCTTGTATCGGTGAACCGGATCTATTCGGACCCCGGGCTATTCCCTGCGCGCAGTGCGGCGCATGGCGGTGTATTGGCCCCACGACCGCGCGGAGAGGGCGGCCCAGCGGTTTGCTGTGTAGGGGGAGAGTCCGAGTAATTCGGCGAGGACCGGAGTGGGGATCTCGGCGGCGAGGTGGAACATCGCTGCATGGCGGGCGTGGTTGGGGTGGATGCCGTTGGCGACGAGTTCGCTTCGGATGTTCTCGGTGACAAGGTGCTTGCCGGGCAGTCGGCCGGGGAAGAGCCAAATGCCGCGGTTGGCGTGGGAGGCCGGACCGTTTGCGGTGAGGTGCTGACGCAGCAGTTGGTCGAGTGGTTCGGGCATTTCGACCGCGACGGTGTCGAAGGTGACAGTGACCGTGTCGGATAAGAGGGAGACTTGGTCGGGGCGCATTCGGCAGATCCGGGACAGTGGTTGGGCGAACAGGAGCATGAACAGTCCCGCGATGCGGGTGTAGCTGCGAATCGTGCTGTCGTGCAGCAGGGTCTCGACGTGCTGCCACCGTCGGTCGTCGGAGAGCAGAACCTGTGGGGAGGCTCGGTCGGGCGTGGGGATCTGCAAGCCGTCGGTGAGTTGGGTGTGGTTGGTCCATTTCAGGAATCGGCTCAGGACGGGCCCGCGGCCGGGATAGCGCGCCAGGTAGCGGTCGAGGTCGGATTGAGTTACCCGATCGATCGCGATGTCGTGTTCGTCGAGCCAGCCCAGCAGCCGGACGGCTGTCAGGATGTCTGCCCGGGCCCGTTGAACGGCACCGCGGGTGACCTGGTCCTGCGCTTCGAGGATCCGGAGGCGACGCAACAGTTGCCATTGCGCGAACGGGCGGATGACCTCGCCGTGATGTTTGGGCAGCTGGTCCAGGATGTCGTTGAGCCAGTGTGTGGTCCGGGCGATCAACGGTTGATAGGGCTCGATTACGCCGGTGGCAGCGAGCAGATCCCGGATGTAGTTGACGCGACGGTTGCAGGGCAGATCATCGAACGCGGCGTGTGAGATCGGGAGTTCGCCGAGCGCCATCGCGCGCAGGATGTCGGTGCTGCTGGAGGGTTTGGCGAGCCATACCAGGGTGGTCTGGGACCGGTTGCCGGTCATCCACGCGTCGAAGAGCGGTTGCAGGCCTGGGTGGATGGTTTTGCTGTGGTCGGAGAGAAGTTCGGTGGCGCGTTCCCGCAACGTGCAGGGTCCGCAGAACCGGCCATAGGGGTTGTCCTCGCGCCCGCATCGCGGGCATGCGAAGACCGGCCGGTTGCCGGTGCAGGCGGCGCAGGCGGGGCGGCGCTGAGGATCGTAGAAGGCCAGTACCTTCGATTCACCACACCCCGGGCAGGGCTGGATATCACGACGAGCCCGCAGGTAGCAGATAGCGCAGACCAGTTCGTCGAGGATCGGCTGGATGCAGCGGTCGCGGCGGTCGCATCGCGGGCAGACGGTGCGCGGTAGTCGCCTGGTCAATCGCCCGGCTCGTGTGGCCTGCGGACCACGGCGCGGATCGGTCGCAGCTCACCGATACCGAGTCCTTCGTCGGCGCGGCCGTCGGTGCCGGTGTCGGTGTCGGTGTCGGCCTGTTCGGCCTGCGCGATGACCGGTTGCAGTAGGTCATTGGGCTGGCAGTGGAGGATGTCGCACAGTGCAGCCAGCAAGTCGGTGTTGATCCGTTGCGGTGCGGTGGTGACCAGCTTGTGGACGTACTGCCGGGTCAGGTTGACCCCGCGGTCGGCCAGCAGCGGCACCAACTCGCTGGTCTGGAAGATGCCGCGCGTGGCCATCACCTGACGAAGATGCCAGCGCATCACGACCCGTCGACTGGTCACCGGTTCGCCTCCGTGGTGGTGGGTTTGGGTGCGCGGGCGTAGACCCGATGCAATGCCGTGCGCAGCGTCTGTTTCGTGAAGTCGTTGCTGACCGAGGCATAGATCGCCGTGGTCGACGCGTAGTGGTGGCCGACTTGTTCCTGGACGAACCGTTCCGGGTAGCCGAACTCGATCAAGTGCGTGACATAGGAGTGGCGCAGGCAGTGCAATGTCAGGTCCGCCGACAGTCCGGCCTCGGCGCGGATCCGGGAGAAGCGTCTCTCCAGGAACCCGCCGTCGACACGGGTCAGCCGCTCGGTCACCCACAGCGCGGGGTGGTCGGCAGCGTTGAGGATCGGCCGGGCCTGCTCCACCCACTGCCGCATTCCCGGTACGACCCAGTCGAACTCGGGAACCGTCAACACAGTGCGGCGCCGCGGCGCACTGCCGCGGGTGGCCTTGCCGTAGCGCACGTGCAGCGACCCGTAGGTCCCCCACTCCGACACGTGCGGGTTCGGCCGGAGATCGACCAACTCCAGGCGGCAAAGCTCGTTGCGGCGCAGCCCGTAGGCGTAGGCGGTCTTGATCATCTGCGCATCCCGCAGGGCCGCCAGCGCACCCTTACGTCCCGAGGTCGCGATCCGCTCGACACGATTGTCGAGACAGTCGAACAACTGCTGTACTTCGTCGTAGGAGAACGGGCGCCGGCCGGGCCTGCCCTCGTAGTCGGCGAGGTGCGCGACGGTGTTCCACTCGTGACAGACCTGACTCGGGATCTGCCCGAACCGATCTCGGCACTGGCGTAGCCATTCGTAGCGCGGGTCGGTCAGATAGTCACAGAACATCCGCAGGACCAGGTGGTAGCCACGGATCGTGGCCGGCGCCAACCGCCCACCCGTTTCGGAAGTCAGCGAGACCGTGAAGTCCTCGATGTCGGCCGCCGTCCAAGCCCACGGATAGGAACCGGCGAATTCGGTGAACCTGCGCACCAACGCGACACGCGGCACGATCGTCGTCGACGCCAGCAGCCGCGATTGCTGCTGGTTCTCCCAGCCCGTCAGCATGCCTTCGAACACCGCCACTGGCTCGTCGAGATACCGCACACCCTCAACGAGAACCAGCCCTGCAGAACCAGGGATCTTCGCCAAGAATCCGCTCCAGACCGTCAACGGAAAGGTGACATTGTCGCCTCACCGTAGCCGCGGACACGGTCGCGTCAACGACTCCCCGGTCGGCTCAGGCGTGTCGGATCGAGCCACCTCCGATAGTCCACCTGGACCAGGTCCTACCTGTCACTTTTCCGTCAATAGTCGAAGTTATCGTCCGGATCCCATGTGATGTGTTCTTGTAAAGCTTGTCGCGCCGCGGCGACGAGTTCATCTTCGGAGTCTGCCGCTGCCCATCGCAGGAACATCCGCTCGGCAGGGAGATATGTCGTGCGAGCGGGCTCGTCGCCGAGGACCAATGCCTGCTGAGTGCCGATCGTGACCAAGCCGATGTATCCCTCGACCGAGCAGGCTCGGCCGTAGTCGCCCCATGCTTCTACGGGTCCGTCCACGTCGGACGCTCCGCGCCAGTGACCAAGTTCTGATTCAGGGGCGATCAGTAGGGGGCCTCCGGCGGACTCGACCCATGTGTAGAGCACGACAGCTCACTCCTTGTTCATTTGAGATGGACCAGTTGGCACGGACCCGGTGTCCTGGCGACGCCGCGTCGCGCAGGCGAACCCTGGTGGAGCCTGAGGGCGAAGCAGCACCGGGTGGGCAAACCCAGGGTAGGGGTGCCTGGGGGAAACGACAGCGGGTAGGCACCCTGGTGGGTCCGGAGCGAAGCAGCAGCGGATAGGCAATCCAGGGTGGGGGTCCGGGGCGAAGCGGCAGCGGGAAGGCACACCAGGTCGGGGGTCCGGGGGCGAAGCCCTCCGGGTGGGGCGTGGGGGCTTCGCCCCCACAAAAACACTCAGCTCCACCAAAAAGGCGAGCGCTCTGTGCGAGCGCTCGCCTCCCATTGGTGGAGCTGCCGGGAATCGAACCCGTTCCGACACCCTGGTGAGAGGGTCGAAAGTGGACCCTACCTGGGAAAACACATGTCTTGCTCTTACGCCAAATGACCCACTTTTAGCCCCGATTGTGTCCAAAATATGTCCACAACATGCTCAGAAATCAAGGTGCTGACCAGGGCTCTAGTCACCAGGCCAGACGATGGCAGCGACCAGTACCGCGAGCGGGATTCCGAACGCGACCACCCAACCGGCCACGATCACTAGTCGCGGCCCTCTGCTGCCGTCAACCAAGCGTCGACGTTGTCCAGCGATCCTGTGCAGACCACGCGCCACGGGTTCGCGAGCTGCCAGCCTTCCGGCGCGGGCCGGATGCTCATAGACCGTTTCGCCGCGCGTTCGGTCAGCGCGTCTATCCGGGTCGTGTTGGTCATGATCCCTGCCGCTTCGGTTCCCAGCGCTCTAACGCCTCGAGCAGTCGCCGAATCACGGTCGGTGGCGCAACCTCTACCGGGTACGGGCGTTTGGTCTTCGGTGTCCGCTGTGGGAGCACGTTCCCCTCCCTGCTCCGTGGTGGGTCTAGGTGGTCGTACATCCTCACATCAGCTCCCACTGTCTGGTGTGCATCGGGAGACGGGGCCTTGGGGGCGGTAGAGGGGTCACCGGCCCTTGCCACCATGCGCTGAACGCTCCCTTGGTTCCCGCACGATGTCCACTCCAGCAAAGCGGCTTTCCCGTCTCCCGATGCCCTTTCAGACCATCACGCGGGGTAACCGGTCGTAAGGGCTATGGTGGTTCCAGACCAGCGAACCGAGCTTTGAAAACACGCGGCGGGGTGTGGTGTGGTGGCTCTACCTACAGGCTTGCTCGACATGGCACCGAATCGGATCGGGCAGGCGTTGCGGAGGATTCGCACTGTTCGCGGGCTGAGCTTGCGGGAGCTGGCCGGACTCGTGTTCTGCGATCACTCCTACCTGTCGAACGTCGAAGCCGGGCGACGCTGGCCACGTGATCGGGGTTGGGCCGAACGGGTCGACCGAGCACTGAACGCCGGGGGCGAGCTGACCCGAGCATGGGACCAGGACCAAGCCGAACAGGCCAAGCGTTCAGATACATTGCGAGCCTTGGACATCGCGCGCCGAGAATCCGAAGCCTTGCTGATAGCTCCCGATGGGGCGGACCTCGACAGCATTTCCGATGACATCGTGGACATCTCTACCAAGGCACGGCACGAGTCCTACGACGCAACACTCCGACATGCGATGAACCTTCGGACCGAACTCGTGCGCCGGGTGAAATCGGGTGCGTATCGACCGGACGAGATTCGCGATTTGTACGTAGCCCTCGGCCGCGTGTGCGGTGTTTTGTCCTATCTGACACTGGATTTGGGACAAGCCGACATGGCGAAAGTTCATGCGCAAGCGGCCTTCTCGCTCGGTGACAGGGCGGAACACGATCAGCTGCGGGCATGGTCACGCGGAACGCAGGCATTGGCGCACCGATTCACCAAGGATTTCGAGCAGGCCAAAAACGTTGCGGAGGACGGCCTTCGGTACGTGAACGCCTCGACTGGTACGTCGGAGCCCCGATTGCTGTGCAGTCTGGCCGCTTCCGTTGCCAACCTCGGTGATTCGGCGCGTGCTGTGGAACTGCTGGACCAGGCGGATCGGGTACGGGACAGTGCAGGACCCGACGAGATCCCCGGACTGTTCACCTTCACCGCAGCGAAACAGATTTACTACCACGGGTTTTCGCTGATGTGGTCCGACGACGAACGGGTGTTGAAGCGTTCGGCCAAGGCATCGGAGTTGGCCATCGACGCTTGGCAGGTGCAGCGATCACCGGGTGACGAGATTCTGAGTCAGATTTACCTTGCTACTGCACGCGCCCGGCTGGGTGATCTCGACGGCAGCATCGCAGCGGTGAATCCCGTTCTGGTGAACCCGATTTCAGCTCACTTCTCATGGGTCCGTAAGCGATTGAGCCAGCTTGCCGGTCTGCTGGGTGAACACTTCCCGGATTCGGCAGTAGCTACCGAGATGCGCGCAACTCTGGACGGATATATTCACTCCACCTAGGCAGACCCCAAAATTGGCCCTTGGCATCACGTTTCGGAGCCGGTCATACTTGGCACACCAACCGGAGGAAGATGTCCAGTCACTCATCGGTTGAGCAGGACAGATTCCAGCGCTTCGGCTCATCCAACGGAATCTTTCCAACAGGGACCCCTCGGCTTGAAATCTTCAAGGGAGGGAAAATGCACACGCGAAGCTGTCCGGAGATGAAGACGGATCAAAAAATCGAACGTGCGTTCTAATGGCTGACGACCAGGTGCCTTGGCCTACAACAACTCTCGCGCGCTCACCTGGACGGCCCTGCACCGCACCCGAGCACACCCCCCAAGGCACACCCACCACACACCACATGATCATGAGTAAGTAGTAGTGATGCACTTGTGTCTCAACAACGTTCAACATGTGTGTGGTGCGTGGTGGGTGTACACCGACGGAGGCGTGTTGCGTGTCGGGTGAGTAGTGGTGTAGTGCACCAGATCTGGTCTGTGCCTTCAATGATGGTACGGCACACAGGTATTGGGTACGTCGTTAGCAGCAGTAAGCTCTTGCCGGCTCAGGTAGCTAGTGAAAGCGGTAGCCGAGTGAGCGATAGGGGCAGGCCAGATGCCGTTGTGCCTTACCAGGATTGGCCAGATCCGATGATGCGTTAGCCATGATGGCCAATTCGGTTGTGGCATATTGGTTTTCGAGTTCACCACACCAGACGTTCACGATCAGCCAACCGGTACCGCCCATCGATGATCTGAGTCGGAGCACCGATCCACGCCACATGATCACCGGTATGTCCTGTTGCTTTGACACATCGGGGTGTGCTGGCACTCGGTTCGGCTGGCGTGGGTGCTCTCTGTGTTGGCAACGCATTACTAGCCTCTATTCGCCACGTAGAGCCACGTTCTCGGCAGCCGTAGGGTTGGATAGGCCCGTGTAGCCACTTCATATCTCCAGCTCGCACCAGTCCAGAGCCGCGCACACGTTGGTCGACGCACCCGCATTGTTGGACAGCTGCACGGTTGCCGAAAAACCAGGCGCGAGCACACGACTGGATGGGATGTCGAACTCTGAGACCGTGTTCTTGGTGAACGGTAGAGACCAGTCCAGGATCGTACCGCCGGTGATGCCATTGGCTATGGTGCTGATACTCCACCGGAGTTCGGCCAACCCTGCGGGCAACCCAGACTTTTGAGCATGGGATGGGATGAGCGTGGTAGGCAGGTTTCCCGTTGGGTTGATCCTCACCTGTAGGAAGTCGTCGAAAGCATTGGAGTAGTAACGCAATCGCGTGATGTACAGGTTTCGACCTGAGCCAACAGGGTTGGTTATGCCGAACTTGAATGCGTTGCCGTTGGCTACAGCTTGAGGTCCGATTCCGTTGTGGAACGTCTTGCCGCCCAACGTTAGATGCCACAACGGCGGCATGGGTCCAGCACCGGAGAACCAGTGGGCGGGTAGTCCGTTAGTCATGGTGTGCTCCAAAAGTCTGTGATAGTTGAAAGCCCTTGGCCAACCGGAGGATTGGAACTCACAGCAAGCCAAGGGCTTTCGATCTTCCGGTGGATGAAGACCGGAAGTTGTTGCGGTTACGTCAAGGTCGGCGGGGTAAGGCCAGTTCCGTCGATCTTCACGAGCCCCTTGGTATCCCGGTCAGGGATGGACGCATTGAAGTTCAGCAAACGGAAGTACACCTGAGCGAGGTCGGCCAGCGTTGAATCGAAAGCCTCTGCGCGAACAGGTGATTCCCACGCCATGACATCTTCGGATACGGCCACCAGAATCTGATCCTGGTTGGTGCCCGCACCAAGGTTGGTCGGCACGTTCGCGTCGATCAATACCGGGATGCCGTAGATGGTTCCAACGATCCCATCCGCACGAGATTCGAGGCTCACACCCTGGACGTTCCGGCCACCTTCTTCGACACCGATGATCGGGCGGCCCTGGGTATCCTTGGCGTTCACCAGATGGACCCACCGGCGCGGATGCATGACGATCACGTTCGGCCACTCGAAACGGGTAGTCGAGATAGTCTGTGCAGCCTTCAGGATCTCCGTAATGACCGCTGCGCCACCAGGGTTGGTAGCAGTGAAGGTCTGAAGCGTTGCCACGGTGAGAGCACCACGAAGGTTGCCGCCAGCACCCGAGCCGGTGAGGAACTGAGCATCAGCCAGCGCACCATGAGCTTTCGACAAGTCACGGAAGATCACCTGGTCGATCGGAGTGCCGGACTGGGTGAGCAATTGAAGCGAAACCGTCTGTGCGCCAGCGACAGTCACGATGCCAGAACTGACCGCAGCGGTAACCATATCGTTGTTGCTGACCAGACCGTTCTCCACATGAACTGCGACGGTTGCGCCGTTGGTGACCTTGGGAACGTTGATGCTTGATTGGCCACTCGGGAGCGGGTCGGCATTGAGGTAGTCCAGCCACGGCCTACGCGCACGGGCGAACTCGGCGTATCGGTTGGTCAGCCACAACGGCGGGGCGAACTCACCACCATCGGTAGCGGCAGTGCTCAGAGCACGGGATTCCATGACGTGAGCGTTGTTTCGGTGCAAGCGCTCGATGGCGTTGAAATCGCCGCGCTGCTTGTTGTAGAGATCCCGGAAGTAGCTCAGCTCGTGTGCGTTGTCCTGCCGGTAGATTCCAGCGTCTCGCACCTTCGCGCCACCGTAGATGAGGTTCTTACGTACTTCTGCTGCCCGGTCGTCTCGGTCGGCGTTCTCCACGGCCTCGTCAATACGTGAGGCGAGCTGTTCGTTCGACTTGATCAGCGCTTCAAGCTGCCGCTTCTCCAACGGAGTCAGCGTACCGGAAGCCTTGCGGGCGTTGAGCTTTTCGATATCGACCTGGCCGAGTTCGAGGGTCGAACGCATGAACTCGATCTGTTTGTTTGTTGCCATCGGTCTGTTCCTAACGGGGTCGGCTGCACATCCTTGACGAACACCGAAGGCGCACAGCAAGTTTTGAGTGTGAGAGAAGCGCCGACCCGTTGGGGCTATGTCGCTGAATACCAGTACCGGATAACCAGTCTCAACCTTTGAGTGAGCCACGATCCGATCCACGTTCTGATGTCAGTCTAGCCCTGGTGTGCGACAACGAGACTCGATCTACTTCGGTGGGTGTCGACGCTGCGCTCTTTTGCTGCGATGGGTCGGGCACTGTGTTCGGTTGCTACGGCCCGCCGATGCTCTGCTGTTCCGTGCCGGTGGGATAGGTGGAAGATGATCATTGCTCGGTAGTTGGTCGTAGATCTCTGGGCGGTTCTTGTGCCAAGGATTGGACATCGGCTGTGCTCGATTCTGGGGCCGTTAAGGGTTTTCAGGGGTACCTCGGGTAGCCGGATGGCGTGTTCGTCGCTCTACGGGCCAGCTGGAG
This sequence comes from Nocardia sp. NPDC059180, assembly GCF_042754945.1. NCBI lineage: Bacteria > Bacillati > Actinomycetota > Actinomycetes > Mycobacteriales > Nocardiaceae > Nocardia > Nocardia sp. NPDC059180. The sequence goes on along the minus strand of NZ_JBHZBU010000003.1, from coordinate 70,295 downwards.
GCCATTCTTCGGGTACTCCGCCGTCCAGCTGCTTGGTCATGTGAGCCCAATGGGCGCGTGCACATTCGGCGGCCAACTCATCACCTAGCCGGACTACGAAACGAGAACGTGGAGGGCAAAGCGCGTTTCTCGGAGCAGGGAAGATGTCGGCCGCTTCTTTGGTGCGCTGGTACAGATTTTCTAGCTCGTCCTCGGTCCATGCGCGTCCGTCTAGCCTGGGGGTTGCCAGGACCAAACACGTTGCGGTGTGGATGATCTGGCCTACCAAGGCCGGTCCGGTGAGGGCGACTTGCAAGCCGATTGGTTCAAGTTGTGCGTCCGGGCAAGTCAGTCGTTTTGCGAGCATGTGTCCCAACGCGCCGTGTGGCTTCGAGGTTCGGCGGAACGTGTTGACCATCTCGTGCAGCACCAAGGCACGGTCGTAGTCGGTGACGTTGGCGTGCATGAAGGTCGAGAGTTCCTTGCTCATTTTGCTTGTCCTACCGTGTGTAGTAGTTGATCTTCACTTTGATCTTGAAAAAGTGCCACGCAGGGCGAACGTGGCGATTGTGGCGCGTGGCGGTGTGGCAGTAGCCCAACGCCTGCTTTTTGCAAAACCCCTGGTAGATATAAAAAAATATGGAATTATAAATTTTCTGGGGGGTGTATTTGCCGCAAAACAGGCTTGTGAGCGCTGGGGTACTGCCACACCGCCACGCGCCACGCTGGCTAGGACTTCAGCCAGAACTCGCCCTCGGATGTGCCCAAAACACCACGTTCAACGAGCACGTCGAGCACTTCTGGGAGCACTTCACGTTGGGCCGTGCTGATCTTGCGGGCGAGCGCACCTTCGGTCATCTTGGTCCCATCTGGTGCGAGCACAGCCCGAACCCGTTCATACGTACGATCTTTGAGCTTCAGCTCTCTCGCGTCGTCCCGTACGTCGTCGCGGTGGGCTAGTACTTTTCCGTCGGCGCTCGCGGCGGTCATCCGCTTCTCGTGCAAGACGCTCAGTGCGTAATCACGGGTGGCGCACGACCGTTCGATCATCAACCCGGCGAGCCCCCAAATCTCCTCGGTTACGTGCGGTTCCTTCCCGATGAGATAGGCAAGCGCCGCAGCGGCTTTCAGTCGGTTCAACATCACGTGTGTGTCCAGCGGATCAACTTCAAGCTGGCCGGTGTTCATCAGAAATCGCTGGACACGAACCTCGGTGCGGATCGACTGTTCCAACGTCACTGAAGGGTGCCGGTTGCCGAACCCTTGCCACACAGCCACGTTGGGTATCTCCTCTGGGATCTCGCCCAGTGCCAGCAAGCCGGGAGCGCTTACCGGGGCATACAGGAACCGTTGTGGCAGACCACCGTAGCCGTCAGCGAACAGCGGGCCGGATTTCTCCGGTTGCAAGCCGACCGAGATGCACATCCTGTAGCTGTGCTCGTCCAGCGGAGGTTCACGGTAGGCAGTACCTTTGTTCGTGAACCCGATACCCTCTGCCAACCAGCCTTGCCGCAGAACAGAATTCAGGGTTGCGCTGTTCCGGCTACCGACGGAGATCATTTGATCCGCCTCGGGGGCATGGAAGAACAGCCGGTTTCCGTTGTTCAGCTCGGCATACTCTTTCAGAACGCCCTCACCGGTACCGAACCCGCGCCACGGTGTCAGTTCGTCCATGTTCTTCACGATTTGCAGGGCCGACCGTCCCGCGCCATCCGCCTTACCCTTGCCGTGTCCCGATGAACCCACTACCGCCACATACAGATTCATGGATGCGTCGCCCAGCGGCGATTTGATCTTTGCCTCCGGGTAAACGTTGGCGACCAGGTTGGCAAGTGCTACATACAGTGCCGCGTCGGGTGAAGCCCCCAAAGCGAACGAGTAATCCCTTACGTGGCGCAGAATCCCATGTGATTCCCAGAACTCGTCCGGTAGGTACATGGCCGGGTTCAAGTGTGGCGGTACGGGCTTGGTCTCCGGTCGGTTATCTGCGTTCGGAATGTCGTCCTGTGTAACACCATCCGGCAGATCATCCGCGTAGTTGAACATCACGCCTCACCGCCGAACACAGACCGGTGGATCGCCCGGATCTCGTTGTCGTCCAACTCGACTCGTCTAGCTGCCTCACACACTGCTTCCACCTCTTCACCGCGCGCCGCGTATCCACTTTCCTTGCATCTCTGAAACGCCCAGTGCACGCCGTTGTTTCGATCGCCTTCAGTCAATCCCTCGACTGTCCGCACCAGACCGTGTACAGAGCCGCCCGTGTCCGTGAAGAATCCGCGCGCTGTGGGCCGTGTGGGCAGTATCGGCGGCGGGGGTGTCCTCATCACCCGATCCCAGAGATGGTCCGGCAGTGGGGCAATGGGGACGTATCCGTACAGCCACTGATAGCGGTAGTACGACTCGTGCAGCGATGGTGCCAGCACCACATACCCGTTGCGAGTTTTGATGTCGATGCCCGTGGCGTCCAACAACTTTCCACGGGCTTCGCCTACTGCTCGGAACCAGAAGTGATAACCACCACCTCCTGTCCGCTGTGTGAGCGTCAACGGGATAGTTCCGAGGTCGCTTACCTTGCCGCCGTGCTGAATGTCGATATCGAGCACCACAATCCCCGGTGCTGGTCTGCCACCGATGTTGTACCAAGGGTTCTCGGCAGCCCAGGCGCGGATGATCGCAGGATCGGTTGTCGCGTCTAGCATTCCGTTTCTCGTTGCTGGCACCTTGCTTTGTGGCTTCAGCGGGAACACTTCCATGCTGATCGCTGCGTAGTCGAGTGCTAGGTGGAAGATGGGCAGCGCCTTGCCATTTCGCCCGTCATAGAGTCGCGGGTCGGTGCTGAACACGTCGGGTCGGTCGTGCGGTGTAGGATTTGAACTAGTCATTGGAGTGTCTCGCTTTGTGGCTGACAAGGGATCTCGGAGCCTTGTCCTCTCCGGGGTTGCTGTGGATTGATGTTGTTGTTACTGGTGAGACGGTCTCGGAGCGCGGTAGCCCTGGGGCCGTTTCGCTGTTGACGGGATAGATCAGGAAGCTTTCGGCGCTTTGCGATCGGTCCGAATCATCCGGCGTTCGGCAATCCAGGCCAGTACGTCAGCCTCCAGGTATACAACCCGGCCGGACTTGGATTCGGTCAGCTTGACGTATGCGGGGCCAATTCCCCTGTGCCGCATTACAGAAAGCGCTGATTCACTCGGGGCAATCCCCATGGCAACGAGGTCGGCAGGCTTGAGAACCTTTGGGACTGTGTTCATTTGGTTGATCCTTCGGAGTTCCGGTTTCTACCCCCTGCTCTTGATTCAAGCACCGATTCAGAATCCCGCTACCCATGCCTAATACAAAAGATGACACAACCTGATACAAGCCTTGGTATAGGAACGGTTTCCTGCCCGTACCCCAGTACCGGGGGATATCTGTTCGTCCGCCAGAGAGCCACCCAGGAGACATTTTCAGCGCTCCGACCTCGAGAAATGAGGAGCTGGGGTTATCAGATTGATACCTAATGCCAGGTCATCCACCCCCGGTGGCATCATGGAAGCACCGACAACCCACAAAAAACACCCCCTAGAAGCCACGCTGAGCCACTTTCTCAGCACTGGCGTACCCGAGTGACCCAGAGGACAGACCAAGGCCATGGCCACAATCGACAGCTACGACACCGCCAAGGGCAAGCGCTATCGAGTCCGCTACCGAAAGCCGGACGGCAATCAGACCGCAAAAAGAGGATTTCGGACGAAGCGCGATGCCAACGAATTTCTGAACACCGTAGAAGTCAAGAAGTTGAGCGGTGAGTACATCGCGCCGTCCATGGGTCGAATGACCGTAGGCGAACTGGGTCCGACATGGCTTGCGCGTCAAGTCCATGTCAAGCCATCGTGGGCTGAGCGCATTGATTCGATCTGGCGCGTGCACATCGAACCCTATTGGGGTGCAAGGCAACTCGCCTCGATCACGCGGCCGGAAGTGCGGGACTGGATCGCGTCCATCAAGCGCGCCCCGTCCACCGTGGCCGACATCCACACCGTCCTGTCCATGATTCTCGAAGAGGCCGTGGAGGAGAAGCGCATACCGGCGAACCCTGCTACTGGCGTCCAGCTCCCCCGCCGCGAACTGGTCGAACACAACTACCTCACGCACGACCAGGTGGCCGACCTCGCTGCGCAAGCGAAGCACCCGGAGATCGTGATGCTGCTCGCGTACAGCGGTCTGCGGTGGGGCGAGATGGCAGCGCTACGGCCGCGAGACATCAGTCTGGACCGAAACCGCGTCCGGGTTGTCCGGTCGGCCTCCAAGGTCAATTCGCGGAGCGTGATCGGCGCGCCGAAGACATGGGAGGTTCGCACGGTGGCAATCCCTGCGGAGGTGTCCGAGATGCTGCGTCCCAAGGTGGAGGCTCAGACCGACCCGAACGGGTTGCTGTGGGCACGGCCGGATGGTGAGCCGCTACGACCGCCGACGACTACGCATTGGTTCGGGGGCGCGGTGCGCCGTTGCATCGAGGCTTCCACTCCACGCGACGACGACGGCAACCCGACCGGCCCAGCCACCTTCCCCCGCGTGACGGCTCATCAACTCAGGCACACGGCGGCCTCGCTCATGATCGCCAGCGGGGCACATGTGAAGACCGTGCAACGCCAGCTGGGCCACAAGACGGCCACGATGACGCTCGACAACTACGGGCACCTGTTCGAGGACGACCTAGACGACGTGGCCGATCGGATGGGCGAAGGGCTGCGCGCTGCCGCTGGTGTCCAAAATGTGTCCACAGAGGTTGATCAGACCGCCGAAGCGGCATGAAAAAGGCCCCTCACCTGCGTTAACAAGTGAAGGGCCTTAGTGGAGCTGCCGGGAATCGAACCCGGGTCCTCCGTCGTGTCTTCAGGGCTTCTCCGTGTGCAGTTCGCTGTGTCTCTACTCGGATCTCTCAGTCACGCGAACAAGCCGAGATGACGATCCCAGTCGCTGTGAGTTGTCCCGAACTACTCCGCGACCGAGTAGAACGGTGAGCCCTCTAGCTGATGCCGGCACCGGGACCGAGGGCAATATCCCGGGCCGACAGAGACGCTATCGCTTAGGCAGCGAGAGCGTACTCGCGCTGATGAGAATCGGCGCTTAATTGGTTGCAACGACGCTTACGGTGGTCTCTTGCCTGCACCGACACGCTTCCCCTGAATCAACGTACGCAGTCGAAACCGTTCAGCCCCGTACGTCCCGGCACCTTGCCGGGCTAGTCATGTTAACACCTCGGCAACCGGTGTTCATTCCCATTTTCCGGCACCTTGCGGGGGCCGATCACCGGCTCATTCCCTTGACCCGGCGGCCGAGCTCACGGGTGACTTCGCGCTCCGCGGTGCGGCGGGCGAGGTCCTGGCGTTTGTCGTAGTCCTGCTTGCCTCGGGCCAGCGCGAGTTCGACCTTCACCTTGCCGTCGGAGAAGTACATCGATAGCGGCACCAGCGTCTGGTTGCCTTCGCGCGATTTGCCGACCAGTCGTTCGATCTCGCTTTTGTGCAGCAGCAGCTTGCGTACCCGCCGCGGCGAGTGGTTGGTCCAGGTGCCGTGGCTGAACTCCGGGATGTGCAGGCCGCGCAACCACACTTCGCCGTTGTCGACTGTGGCGAAGGCGTCGACCAGCGATGCCTTGCCCTCGCGCAGGCTCTTGACCTCGGTACCGACCAGCGCGATCCCGGCCTCGTACACATCGAGGATCGTGTAGTTGTGCCGCGCTTTGCGGTTGGTCGCGATGACCTTGCGCCCCTTCTCCTTCATAACGACAACCTTAAAGTGAGGAAGCAACCGGATTATTCCCAGGTCGCCACGGTACAGACAACGAGGCAGGCCCCGGGCGAACCGGGGCCTGCCGTGCGCGTGCGGGGTTACTTCTGCAGAACTCGTTCGGGCTGCTTCGCGGGATCGGTGAGAAGCTCGGCGGTGTCCGCCTTCACTTCCTCGGAGTCCCGCATAGGGTCGAGCGCGGGATCGATATCGATCGTGGTCCGCAGCGGACGGTTCGGCAGCAGCAGCGCCGCGACCAAGGCCACCACGGTGGCGAACGCGGCGATCAGGAAGATGCGCCCGGTCGCGTCGCCGTAGGCGGTACGCACAATCGTCGCGATCGGGGCAGGCAGCGCATCGAGGTCGAGGTTGCTGCCCCCGGAGGACGCGGGGTGCAGGCCGAGTTTGGCGAACCCTTCGGCCGACAGGTCGCCCACCCGGGTGGCCAGCACCGAACCGAGCACCGACACACCGATCGCTCCACCGAAGGTCCGGAAGAAGGCCACGGCACTCGATGCCGAACCGATGTTGTGCACGCTGACGGTGTTCTGCACGGCCAGCACCAGGTTCTGCATCAGGCTGCCGACGCCGAGGCCGACGATGGCGATGTAGACCGAGACCAGCCACAGGTTCGTCGCGTGATCGAGAGTCGACAGCAGCCCGAAGCCTGCCACCAGCACCATCGCACCGCCGACGACGAAGCCCTTCCACTTGCCGAACCGGGTGATCAGCTGCCCGGAGCCGACGGATGCGATCAGCATGCCTGCGACCATCGGGATGGTCAGCATGCCTGCCACGGTCGGCGAGTAGCCGCGCGCGGTCTGGAAGTACTGACCGAGGAAGGTGGTCGCACCGAACATGCCGATGCCGACGGCGATGGAGGCGATGATGGCCAGTCCGGTGGTGCGTTCGGTGACGATCGGCAGCGGGATGATCGGCGACTTCGCCTTCGACTCGACCCAGACGGTGGCGACCAGCAGCAGCAGACCGGCACCGACGTAGATCGCCGATTCGCGCGAGACCCAGTCGTAGTAGTCGGCCTTGCCCGCGAAGGACACCCAGATCAGCAGGATCGACACGCCGGCGGTCAAGAGCACGGCGCCGAGCCAGTCGATGGACACGTCGTCCTTGCGTTCGGTGGGCAGACGCAAGGTGCGATGCAGCAGGAACAGCGCGATGACGGCCAGCGGCACGCAGACGAAGAAGCACCAGCGCCAGCCGAGCGGGCTGTCGACGATCACGCCGCCGAGGATGGGCCCACCCGACATCGACACGGCCATGACGGCACCCATGTAGCCGGAGTACCGGCCGCGTTCGCGGGGGGCGACGATGCTGCCGATGATGGCCTGCACGAGAGCGGTCAGGCCACCCATGCCGATGCCCTGGACGACGCGCGCGGCCAGCAGCAGGTCCACATTGTGGGCGAAGCCCGCAAGCACGGAGCCTGCGACGAAGATGACGATGGATATCTGGACCAGCGTCTTCTTGTTGAACAGATCGGCGAGCTTGCCCCAGATCGGGGTGGATGCGGCGGTGGCCAGCAGCGCGGCGGTGATGACCCAGGCGTAGGCGGTCTGCGAACCCTGCAGATCACCGATGATGGTCGGCAGCGCGGTCGCCACGATCGTCGTGCTGAGCAGCGCCGTGAACAGCGCCGCCAGCAGGCCGGTCATTGCTTCGAGGACTTCGCGATGGGTCATCGCGTACGGATCCCGCTGGGTCACCGCCTCGGTTGATTCAGACATCTACTTCCTGACTCTCTTGGATAACCGGCCTGTCGGCCATGGTGTGCTGGACGCGCGCGACCAGTGCGTTTCGGAGTTTCTCGATGGCGACACAGGCCTGTGCGGCCTCGGCTTCGTCCCAGTCGGCGAGTGCCTCCTGCATGCGCTTGGCCCGCGAGGCCCGGATGCGCAGCAGCAGGTCGTGGCCTTCATCGGTGACCTGGAGCAGCGTGGCGCGACCGTCATGGGGATCGGCCTGCCTGGTGACGTAGCCGCCCGAGACCAGATCGGTGACGTGACGGCTCAGCGCCGATGGGCTGATGCACAGGTGCGATGCGAGGTCGACCTGACGAATGAGCCCTGCTCCCTCCAGCACCACCAGGACGCCGATCCCACCGGGAAGGAGCTGGCCTTCCTCCGGATGAGCGATGGCCGCGCGGATCGCGCGGCCCATGAGATAGAGCTCCCTGGTCAGGTCCTGGGCGGTATCGGGTGACACTGCCATGTCGGACTCCCAACACGAGAATGATTGCTTGCAGTAAGCAACTTTATATTAGTTGCTTTCGCTAATCAACTAGTTCTCGCACGAACTGGATCACACTTCGTGGATGAGGCTCGAGCAGCCCGGCAGTGCACTCGCCGTCGAGGACGATCAGCGAACGCTCGACCGGCGGTGTTCCGCAAGGCGGCCGAGGACTCGGCAGGGTGCCGCGCCGGATAACCGGCGCAGCGAAGGACAGAATCAGATCGTCAGCTCAGTTCGGACGCAGCATCACGTAGAGCACGAGAAGTGCGATGAACACAAAGGTCAGCGCGATTGTGGAGACCCGGGGCCATCCAGGGTGACGGCGCGGTTCGGCATGGCGGCGGCCCAGCCAGACGGTCTCGACGGCGGGGTCGTGGCGACGATGCGTCGCGGGTGCCGCATCAGGCGCCTCGGAGTTCGACGAGCCGCCCGAGACCTCGCCGTTTTCGGAGCCGTCACCGGATGCCATGGCGTGCACGGTAACCCGCGCGCCACGGGTGCGCGGGAATTCGGGCCGGTGGCGGCGCGTCTGGGTTCCCTCCGACCGGGTCAGGCGATCCTGCGGCCGAATTCCTCGGTGGACGTGCCGGACGCCGGGTCGACTGTGTGCACCCGCAGATCGAGCGAGCCGGGAGCGAGGTCGAGCACCATGAAGCCGAGCTGGTGGAAACTTTGGAACTGAGCGTTGTGCGCCGTATCCGGCAGGTCCCGCGGCTGGGGGCCGACCGTTTTGGCGGCGGCGCCGGAGACGATCTGACGCGTGCCCTTCATCTCCGGCGCCTGTTCCAGAACCTGCAGCGAATGATCGTGACCGGACAGGATCAGGTGGCAGCGGCCGATCACATGGTCGTCGAAGAACCGCTTCACGTGCACGCCGTTGATGGGTTCGATGGGCAGGCCCTCGTAATGCCCGGCATCACCATGCGGCCCGTTGTTCAGGTACGGGTGGTGGGTGCAGGCGATCTTCCAGGTGGCAGGCGATTCCGCAATGGCGCGGTCCAGCCAGGCGCGCTGCTCGTTCATGAACTGGCCGTCGACAGCCCAGTACGGGGTGAACAGCGGCGGCAGGTACGCCGCGAGCGGGTTGACGTCGAGCACGAAGAACTCGACCACCGGATTATGTTCGGGCACGCGCACCGAGTAGTACCGGCTCGGCATCCACCAGCGCGGGGAGTTCGCGTGGTAGCGCACCTCGTGGTCGCCGCGCAGCAGCCAGCCGCCATCGCCGGGGAAGACCGAGCTGTTGTCGTGGTTGCCGAGGACCATCGCCCACGGGAAATCCAGGCCGGTGTTGGGGTTTTCGAACTTCTCGGCGAACTGCGGATCCTCGGTGCTGTTCGGGCCGCTCTCGTAGATGTTGTCGCCCAGCCCGAGCGCCATGCCGAAGGGTTCGCGGCGATGGAATGCTCGGATAGCGTCGGCGACCGCCCATTGGGAGCGGGTGCCGGTGCCTGCGTCCCCGGTCAGGAGCACTCGGACGCGGTCTCCGCCGGACGGGAAGGCGAATTTTGTGACGTCCTCGGCCACGGGAACGGCCTGGGCTGGACTGAGCCCGACCAGCGTGAGTCCGGCGGCCGCCGCGGCCGCACCGGTCAGCAGTTCGCGCCGCCCGATGCCCGATGAGCCGCCGCGGTCGAGCCGATCTCCGTGGTCACGCACGTTTCCGCCTCCGGGTGCCGACCCGCTCATGCCGCGCCTCCGTCTACTGTCTGCTGGATCCGTGGAATGGTCCGATGAAGCTCTGCCAGCCATCCTGGACTATTCGATCGGGCCGGTCGATCTGAGGGGTCGAAATTTCACATTCCGTTCGTCGCGAGCTTCCCGCCGGCGGCGGCCGCGCTCACTGCGCTGCCAGGACCTCGAGCACCTGCTCGCCGTACTTGGCGAGCTTGTTCTCGCCCACTCCCCCGACGGCGCCCAGACCGGAAAGATCGGCCGGTTTGCGTGCGGCGATATCGCGCAGGGTGGCGTCGTGGAAGACCACATAGGCGGGCACGCCCTGCTCCTTGGCGGTCGCGGCACGCCATTCCCGCAGCTTCTCGAACAGCGCGACATCCCCGGGCGCGAGATCGGCGGGCGGGTTCTTCGCGGATTTCGCCGAGCGCGCCCGGGTGGGCTCCGGACGTTCGGGCTCGCGGCGCATCAGCACCTTCTGACCGTCGAACAACACGCCGTCACCGGCCTCGGTGAGCGTGAGCACGCCATACTCGCCGTGCACCGCCAGCAGGCCCTGCGCCAGTGATTGGCGCACCACTCCGCGCCATTCGACATCGCGCAGTTCGGTGCCGACACCGAACACGGAGAGCTCATGGTGGTCGTGCTGGAGCACCTTCGGGTTCTTCTTACCGAGCAGGATGTCGATCAGATGGCCCGCACCGAAACTCTGCCCGCGCTCGCGTTTCAACCGCAGCACGGTCGACAGCAGTTTCTGCGCTGCGACGGTGCCATCCCAGGATTCGGGCGGGGTGAGGCAGGTGTCGCAGTTGCCGCAGGGTTCGCCGCGCTGCCCGAAGTAGGCCAGCAGCTGGGTGCGCCGGCAGCTCACCGTCTCGCACAGCGCGAGCATCGCGTCGAGATGCAGTTGCAACTGCCTGCGATGGGCGGCGTCGCCGTCGGAGGAGTCGATGAGTTTGCGCTGCTGCACCACGTCGTTGAGGCCGTAGACCATCCACGCGGTGGAGGGCTGTCCGTCGCGGCCGGCGCGGCCGGTTTCCTGGTAATAGCCCTCGACTGATTTGGGCAGGTCCAGGTGGGCGACGAACCGGACGTCCGGCTTGTCGATCCCCATACCGAAGGCGATGGTGGCGACCACGACGAGTCCGTCTTCGCGCAGGAACCTCGACTGATTCTCGGCGCGAGTGCGGTTGTCCAGGCCCGCGTGGTACGGCACGGCCCGGATGCCGTTCTCGGTGAGAAAGGCCGCGGTCTTCTCCACCGAATTGCGGGACAGGCAGTAGACGATGCCCGCGTCACCGGCATGTTCGGCGCGGATGAAATCGAGCAGCTGACGGTCGGGCCGGTTCTTGGGCTCGATGCGGTACTGGATGTTGGGGCGGTCGAAGCTGGCCACGAATCGGCGAGCTCCACCCAGGTCGAGCCGCTCGATGATCTCGTCGCGGGTCTTCTCGGTAGCGGTCGCGGTGAGCGCGACGCGCGGGACATCCGGCCACCGTTCGTGCAGTAGCGACAACGCCAGGTAGTCCGGCCGGAAGTCATGACCCCACTGCGACACGCAGTGCGCCTCATCGATGGCGAACAGCGCGATACGGCCGCGGTCGAGCAGCCTGGCGGTGGATTCCAGGCGCAGCCGCTCCGGCGCCAGATACAGCAGGTCGAGCTCGCCCGCGACGTACTGCGCCTCCACCGTGCGGCGCTCGTCCGGGTTCTGGGTCGAGTTGAGGAACCCGGCCCGCACTCCGAGGGCGCTCAGCGCGTCGACCTGGTCCTGCATGAGCGCGATCAGCGGCGATACCACCACGCCGACACCCGGCCGCACCAGCGCGGGCACTTGATAGCAGAGCGATTTACCACCACCGGTCGGCATCAAAACCAGGGCATCACCGCCGGCTACTACATGGTCGACGATGTCTTGCTGATCGCCGCGGAAACTGTCGTAGCCGAACACCCGACGTAGAACCTGTTGCGCCGCATCGGGTTCGGCACCGATGACGGCGCGGTCTACGGCGGCGGGGGCGTCGGGTGTTTCCACGCGGCCCATCCTACGAGGACCGCCCGACAGTCGCGGGTGGCATCCGAGCGCGACCTGGGCCGAAATCGAAAGTTGCGCACATGTGGATAACGTCGATCCCGGAGCGTCACCCCCGACCTGCCGCAAACAGCCGTCGTTGTCCGCGCATCCTCGACGTATACGCAGTTCAGGGGTCCCGCGCCATTCGTATCGGCACCCCTCGAGTCGATACCGAGGTGCGGCATTCGGCGCCGGGCACCCGCGATCGGCGGCTGTTAGGTTGTCCGACATGACATTCGGGATGGGGAGAACCCGCACCTGGTCGGCCTTGCTCGCGGTGACTATCGCGGCAGGGCTCGCGACCGCAGCGCCCGCACATGCGCAGACGTTTCCAAAGATGTGCGCGGACGGGTGGGAGGCGACCACGATCGTCGAGGGCGTCGGCAACCTGGAGAACCTGGACTCCGACGGTGCGGGCGGGTTCTACGTCACCGGCATCGTCGACGGATTTCTCGCCCATGTCTCGGCGGATGGCACGTTCGAGAAGCTGGTGACCGGGCTCGACAAACCGGCCGGGATCCGGGTGGTGGGTCGTTCGGTGTACTTCCTGACCGGCGACGGACTCACCGAAGCACCCGGCACTCTCCGGCGCTACGGCATCGATACCGGCGCTGTGGAGGTTCTGCTCACTGACCTGAACGGGCCCAACGGCCTACTACTACTCCCAGACGGCGACCTGCTGTTCACCAACATCGGCGCACAGGGTGCCCACACCGGCATCTCCCGCTACCGGCCCTCGACCGGTGAGTACACCAAAACCTGGTCACCGCTGCCGCTGACCAACGGCCTGGCACTCGCACCGGACGGCAAGTCGATCTTCACCGACAACCTGACCATGCGCATCTTCCGTATCCCGCTCGACGCACCTACCCAAGCCACCGTGGTGGCAGGCATCCCCGACCTGATCTCGATGCCCGACGACATGGAGGCCACCCGCACCGGCGACCTCTTCGTCGCCGACCACGCAGTCGGCGCCATCTACCGAGTCGACACCGCCACCGGCGCCAGCTGCGCAGTTATCTCCGGCCTGATCAAACGCCCCGACCCGATCCGCGTCCCACCCGACGGCACCACGTCGGTCCGCATCGCCCGCGACGGCAACTCCTGGTCCTTGTTCATCACCGCCATGGACGGCACCCTCCGCCGCCTACGCCCACCCGCGGACATCGATCTCACGCCTGCCGACCCCACCAAGCGGTAGCCGATGCACCCGCAACAGGATCCCGGCCGTACCGGTGGACGCACCGGATATCTCCGAGCTCCGCGGATACCGCCGTGCTCCTGGAGAAGCAGCTCGACCGGGCCCGGCTCAGGGGTGCAGGCGGTCGAGGATCTGCTGGTGCAGGCGACCGTTGGTGGCCACTGCGTCCCCACCATGTGGACCGGACCTGCCGTCGAGGGAGGTGAAGGTGCCGCCTGCCTCGCGGACCAGGATGTCGAGGGCGGCCAGGTCCCACAGGGAGACCTCGGGTTCGGTGGCGATATCCACCGAACCCTCGGCGACCAGGCAGTAGTTGAGGAAATCGCCGTAGCCGCGGACGCGCCACACCTCGTCGGTGAGGTCGATGAACTTCTCCCGCAGTCCGCGATCGCGCCAGCCGGACAGGCTGGAGAAGGCCAGGCTCGCATTGTCCAGGTCGGCGACCGCGGAGACCGTGATCGGCTTCGGGGCGCCCGGATGGAAGCTGGACCAGGCGCCCGAACCTGCAGCCGCCCACCAGCGCCGAGCCAACGCCGGCGCGCTCACCACGCCGACCACCGGCACGCCGTCCTCCAGCAACGCGATGAGCGTCGCCCACACCGGGACCCGGCGTACGAAGTTCTTGGTGCCGTCGATCGGGTCGACCACCCACTGCCTGCCGGTGAACTCGGCGTCACCACCGAACTCCTCGCCGAGCACCGAATCCTGCGGCCGCTCGTGTTCGAGCATCTGCCGGATCCGGCGCTCCACCGCGAGATCGGCATCCGATACCGGCGTCAGATCCGGTTTGGCGTCGACCTTCAGGTCGAGCGCGCCGAAACGCTCCTTGGTGATCGCGTCGGCGGCATCGGCGAGTCGCAGGGCCAGTTCGAGATCGGAAGTGTGCGCAGCCACCTCCGAACCTTATCCGGTATTGCCTCACTGTCCGGCACGGCGGCGAGTCCGGGCCGACACATCAACTGGCGACCGGAACCGACCTGGCCACCGTCAGCGCCGACGCCCACCAGTGCAGCCGATCCAGCATCGTCCGCGCCGCCCCCACCGACTCCTCCGGATCACGCAGCGACCCGTTCTCGTCGAAGAGCAAGTAGTAGCGCGGGAACGAGACGTACTCACGCAGGGTGTGGGCGTCGAGTTCGTTGAACACCTGCCGCAAGCCTTCGATGGCGAGCAGCCCCCCGCTGCCACCGCTGTAGCCGACGAACCCGATGGTCTTGCCGCTCCACTGGGTGAAATGCCAGTCGATGGCGGCTTTGAGCGAGGCCGGGAAGCTGCGGTTGTAGTCGGGGGTCACGATGACGTACGCGTCGGCAGCCGAAAGCCGCTCGGTCAGTTCGGTCATCCCGGCGGGCCGCTCCGGATCCGGGTTCATGGCCGGCGGGACGGCTGGCAGTGCCATTGGGATGTCGTAATCGGCGAGGTCGATCACGTCGACGTCGTATCCGCCGTGGGCGCGGGCGTGGCCGGCGAACCAGGACGCCACCACCGGGCCGAACCGTCCGTCCCGGACGCTGCCGATGATCACCGCGAGCTTCAGTGGCGAGGTCATGTCGTTCTCCTTCTGATCGAAGTGCGACCGTGGCGGTCGCTCGGTAACAACCTTGTTCGAGATCCGGACCCCGATGAAGACCGCGCGGAGGGTGGTAGTGCGAGGGCCACCCTCCGCACGGGGAAGCTGGTTACCTTTAGCGAGTGAGCACCAACGAAATGGGCCTGTTCCTGCGCACTCGGCGCGAGGCGGTCACCCCCGCCGAGGTCGGCCTGCCCACCGGTCAGCGGCGCCGGACCCCTGGCTTGCGCCGCTCGGAGCTGGCGACGCTGGCAGGTGTGAGCGTCGAATACCTCACCCGCCTGGAGCAGGGCCGCGACCGCAACCCCTCACCCCCGGTGTTGTCGGCGCTGGCTGATGTCTTGCACCTCACCGCGAGTGAACGCGTCCATCTCTACCGGCTCACCAAGGCCGATTCCGGATTCACCTGCATGGGCGGCGCTCAACCGAACCGAGAGCTGCGGCCGATGGTGCGCACGATCCTCGAGCAGCTGGAACCGGCGGCCGCGATCGTGGTCAACCGGCTCACCGAGATCCTGGCCTGCACCGAGGGCTACCGCACGCTGATGCGCGGCTCCGGACAGCTCGACGACGAACTGCCCGACCTGGCCGGCTTCGCCTTCACCGATCCGCGCGCCAAGGTCTTCTACCCCGACTGGGACCGCGTCGCCGACCACCTGGTCGCCACCCTGAAACAAGGCCCGTTCCGTGCCGACCCCAATATCGACGCCTTGGCCGACCGCCTGACCATCACCGCGGGAGCCGCCTTCACCGATCGGGTGGACACCGTGCCGAGCCTGCCCGCGGTCACCGGGATCACTCGTATGCAACACCCCGAAGCAGGCGGGCTGCGGATGGCCTACGAGACGCTGGATCTGCCCGCCGACAACGACCAGCAGCTCATCATCTATCTCCCCGCCGACGCCGCCACCGCCGCGGCCCTCGACGCCCTCAACGGACGCCGTCCCGGCGGTTTGCGCGCCGTCTCCGGATAGCCTGCCCTGCGGTGACACCCCGCCGCGCCCGACCGGTAGCCTTGGACATCGTGCATCCCGACGTATCCGCCGATCTAGCCGAACTCGACACCACGCTCAAGACCGTCGAGTCGGTCCTCGACATCGAGGAACTACGCCGCCGCATCGATGAACTCGAGCATCAGGCGGCCGACCCTGATCTGTGGAACAACCAGGACCACGCCCAGCAGGTCACCAGCGAGCTGTCGCACGCCCAGGGCGAGCTGCGCCGGGTCGAGGACCTGCGCCAGCGGCTGGAAGATCTGCCGGTCCTCTACGAGCTGGCCGAAGGCGAGGAAGGCGAGGCGATGACCGCCGCGCTGGCCGACGCCGACGCCGAACGTGCCGCATTGCACGCGGACGTGGAGGCCATGGAGGTCCGCACCCTGCTCTCGGGCGAATACGACAAGCGTGACGCGCTGGTCAACATTCGCTCCGGCGCCGGTGGCGTGGACGCCGCCGATTGGGCCGAGATGCTGATGCGCATGTACATCCGCTGGGCCGACCGGCACAAGTACGCGGTCGAGGTCTACGACACCTCCTACGCCGAAGAAGCAGGCATCAAGAGCGCCACCTTCGCGGTGAAGTCGCCCTACGCCTACGGCACGCTGTCGGTGGAGATGGGTACGCACCGGCTGGTGCGGATCAGCCCGTTCGACAACCAGGGCCGCCGCCAGACTTCCTTCGCCGAGGTCGAGGTGCTTCCGGTCGTCGAGACCACCGACCACATCGAGATCCCCGAGGGTGAGGTCCGCGTCGACGTGTACCGCTCCTCCGGCCCCGGTGGTCAGAGCGTCAACACCACCGACTCCGCGGTGCGCCTGACCCACATCCCCACCGGCATCGTGGTCACCTGCCAGAACGAGAAATCCCAGCTGCAGAACAAGATCTCGGCCATGCGCGTGCTGCAGGCCAAGCTACTCGAACGCAAGCGGCAGGAAGAGCGCGCCGAGATGGACGCACTCAAGACCAACGAGGGCGCGTCCTGGGGCAACCAGATGCGCTCCTACGTGCTGCACCCGTACCAGATGGTCAAGGATCTGCGCACCAACTACGAGGTCAACAACCCGTCCGCGGTCCTCGACGGTGATATCGACGCGTTCATCGAGTCCGGGATCCGCTGGAGAATGCGGGAGCAGGCCAACTGATGTTCGACTCCGGGATCCAGAGTTCGGGGATCCACGCGCTGTCGATCTCCACCGACGTCACCCCGTGGTTGCGTTCGTCCGGCCTGGAGATCGTGCTGCTCATCCTGGGCGCGGTGCTGTTCAGCCGGTTCGCGACCTTCCTGCGCGACCGTGTCACCCGCAAGATCGACGCCGGTTTCCAGAGCAGCGACGCACTCGTGCGCACCGAGGCGGCCAAGCATCGGCATGCGCTGGCCCAGGTTGTCACCTGGGTGGTGCTGACCATCGTTTACGTGCTGGTCGGCATGGAGGTGCTGCAGAAACTCGGGTTCGCGGTGACCGGGCTCGTCGCACCGGCCGCTGTCCTCGGCGCCGCTCTCGGTTTCGGCGCCCAGCGCATCGTGCAGGACATCCTCGCCGGGTTCTTCCTGATCACCGAGCGTCAGTACGGGTTCGGTGACGTGATCCGCATCAACGTCACCGGCGCCGCCGACCCGGCCGAAGGCACGGTCGAGGACGTCACGCTGCGGATCACCACACTGCGTGACGCCGACGGCCAGGTGATCATCGTGCCCAACGGCCAGATTGTGAAAGTCACGAATCTGTCGAAAGATTGGGCGCGTGCGGCGATCGACGTCCCGGTCTCGGCCAGTGCCGACATCACCCGGGTCAACGAGATACTGCACAAGGTGGGCGAAGAGGCCTACCGTGACCGCAGGCTCGAGCCGCTGCTGCTCGACGAGCCGACGGTCATGGGTGTGGAGGACCTCACGGTCGATCAGATGAACATCCGGATGGTCGCCCGCACCCTGCCCGGTAAGCAATTCGAAGTCGGACGTGAGCTGCGGGTACGGGTAGCCGCCGCGCTGCGCCGGGAAGGTATCAGTGAGACCGCGTAAATCAACGGCGATCCTCATGGGGAGCTGGGTCGCCACGTTCGTGCTGTATCTGTTCATCAAACCCGACACGCCCACGCCGCCCGCGCCATTGGTGAATACCGTTCCGGCAGCGGTGCATACGACGGCCCCGGTGAAGTGATCCGCCCGAGGTCGCAGGGCGCAGGGTCCGCGATCGCGGCCCTGACCAGGGTCTGACGCTGCCGGTGAGGGAACTCACGGGCCCAGGTCACACCGTCGCCCGTGGTTACACTGGCTCCCCGTGATCACCATGCGGAACGTCACCAAGTCGTACAAGACCTCGACGCGACCCGCGCTGGACAACATCACGGTGGATGTGGGCAAGGGCGAGTTCGTCTTCATCATCGGACCGTCCGGCTCGGGCAAATCGACCTTCATGCGATTGCTGCTCAAAGAGGAGACCCCCACCACGGGCGAGATACAGGTCGCCGATTTCCGGGTCGACCGGCTGCCGGGCCGCAGGGTGCCCAAACTGCGTCAGCGGATCGGCTGCGTGTTCCAGGACTTCCGGCTGCTGCAGCAGAAGACTGTGGAGCAGAACGTGGCGTTCGCGCTCGAGGTGATCGGTAAGCGCAGGCAGTTCATCGAGCGCACCGTCCCAGAAGTGCTGGACATGGTCGGGCTCGGCGGCAAGGCCGACCGACTGCCGGGCGAGCTGTCCGGCGGCGAACAGCAGCGCGTGGCCATCGCGCGCGCGTTCGTCAACCGTCCGCTGGTGCTGTTGGCCGACGAGCCCACCGGCAACCTCGATCCGGACACCAGCGCCGACATCATGGCCCTGCTGGAACGGATCAACCGCATCGGCACCACGGTGCTGATGGCCACCCATGACAACCACATCGTCGACTCGATGCGCAGACGGGTCATCGAACTCGATCACGGCCGCATGGTCCGCGACGAGGCCACCGGCGTGTACGGAGTTGATCGATAATGCGGGCGAGTTTCCTGTTCGGCGAGGTCTTCGAAGGACTACGCCGCAACGTCACCATGACCATCGCGATGATCCTGACCACCGCGGTCTCGCTCACCATGCTCGGTGGTGGCCTGCTCGCGGTGCGGATCGCGGACAAGACCGAGCAGTACTTCCTGGATCGGCTCGAGGTCAGGCTGTACCTGACCGAGGATGTCTCGGCGACCGACCCGGACTGCTCGTTGGAGCCGTGCGCATCGCTGATGGGCGACCTCAAGGCCACCGAGGGCGTCGAATCGGTGCAGTTCCTCAACCGCGACGATGCGATCCGCGAGGCCAAAGAGAAGACCTTCAAGGATCAGCCGGAGTTGGCCGAATTCGTGGCCGATACGCCACTGCCCGCCTCACTGCGGGTCAAGATGGTCGACGCCGAGCTGTACCCGACGATCTACGAGTCGTTCTACGACCGGCCCGGCGTCGGCATGGTGCGCAATGACAAGGACATCGTCGACCGGCTGGTCAGCCTGTTCGACGGGTTGCGCAACGCGGCGTTCGGCCTCGCCATATTGCAAGCCGTCGCGGCGCTACTGCTGATCGCGAACATGGTGCAGATCGCGGCCTTCACCCGGCGCACCGAGGTCGGCATCATGCGGCTGGTCGGCGCGACGCGCTGGTATACCCAGCTGCCGTTCCTACTCGAGGCGGTGGTCGCGGCGCTCGCCGGTTCGCTGCTGGCCGTAGTCGGCCTGTTCATCGCCCGTCCGCTGGTGGTCGATCGCGCTCTGGGCGATCTGTTCGCCAGCAAAGTGTTCCCCCGGATCACCGGCGATGACATCGCGACGACAGCATTGATCATCGCGCCGGTCGGGGTGGTGTTCGCGGCGCTCACGGCGTACGCGACGCTGCGCTATTACGTGCGCGAGTAGGACCGGCGGAGCCGAGCGCGGGAAAGCTCCGGCGATCGCCCCCTCGCGAACCTGTGCGCCTCGGGTCTCCCCGGCCCCCGGGCGACCGCATCGCGCACTGCTTGCGCGGCGGCCTCGAAACGTGCTTTTGCCCCGACGACCGGTTCGGCGGTCAGATCGGCGCCGAGCGCGGCGGCCAGCTCCTCGCACCGGCCGACCCGGTGAAGGCCACGACCCCGCTCGGCGTCGCGCCGAGGACGACGGCGTTGCCACGGTCGTCGGTGAACCTCCAGCCATCGCCCGACGCCTGCGTGCCCTCCGAGCCCACCCCGCACGCCGCGAGCGCGGCTCCCATGCCGGCGATACCTCCCACTGCTAGGAACCGACGACGATTGAAATCGGTGTTCGGTGAAATCCCGTAGTTGTCGATGTCTGCCGTCCCTTGCTCGCGGTTCCGGGCCGGTGCCCATCAGAGCGGTCGACAGCAGGTAAGGCAAGCCTTACCAACGATGCCGTGGCTACCGCGAGGCAACTGTGACGCCGAACAGAATTCACGTCTCGACGGTTTTCTTACTCTGGAGTAAGATAGCCTTACTCAAGAGTAAGATTCTGGGACCACCTCACCCACCCATCCGAGAAAACAGGTGATGATGAGCACTCGAGACAGCGCGACGAAGCGACGTCCGGATTCCGGCCGGAGCCAGGAATCCGCGGTCGGCCTGACCCAACCCAAGCGGGATTGGATGGGCGCGGCGATGCGGGTGATGACGACCCTCACCGGGTCCGAGCTCGCCGAGAAGTACAACTTGCGCAAGCCGATCGAGCGGGTCACCTACGAAGGCACCAAGACCGGATTCCGCACCCTCGGCGCGGCCACTCGCGCGTTCAGCAAGGTCGCAGGCGGCGGGCAGCCGCAGCGTTTGGCCACCAACGAGGCCAAGAACAAGGACTACTTCGATCTCACCCCCTCCGACGAACAGCAGATGATCGTCGAGACGGTCCGTGAATTCGCCGCCGAGATCCTGCGCCCGGCCGCGCACGATGCCGACAAGGCCGCCGCCGCGCCGAAGGATCTCCTCGGTCGCGCCGCCGAACTCGGCATCACCCTGATCAACGTGCCCGAGGAGCTGGAAGGCGCCGCCAGCGAACGCGGCGCCGTCACCAACTCGATGGTCGCCGAGGCGCTCTCGCACGGCGATATGGGCCTGGCCCTGCCGATCCTGGCGCCGAGCGGTGTCGCTGTCGCGCTGTCGCAGTGGGGTACCGACGCGCAGCAGAAGACCTACCTGCCCGCCTTCACCGGCGAGAACGTTCCACAAGCCTCCGTGGTGATCAGCGAACCGCGCGCGCTGTTCGACCCCTTCGCCCTGCAGACCAAGGCCGTGCGCTCCCCCAGCGGCTACCGGATCTCCGGCGTGAAGAGCCTGGTTCCGGCCGCCGCCGACGCCGAACTGTTCATCGTCGCCGCCGAACTCGACGGGCGCCCCGCGCTGTTCATTGTCGAGTCCGACGCGCAGGGCCTGGTTGTGGAGGCCGACCCGAGCATGGGTCTGCGCGCCGCGGGCCTCGGCCGGCTCATCCTCGACAACGTCGCGGTCGGCACCGACGCACTGCTCGGTGACGGTGACAGCAAGCAGCATGCCGAGGACTACGCCGACGCCGTGCGCCTGGCCCGCCTCGGCTGGGCGTCGCTGGCCATCGGCACCGGTCAGGCCGTGCTCGACTACGTGATTCCCTACGTCAACGAGCGTGAGGCGTTCGGCGAGCCGATTTCGCACCGTCAGGCGGTCGCGTTCATGGTCGCAAATATCGCCATCGAGCTCGACGGTCTGCGTCTGGTGACGCTGCGTGGCGCCTCCCGCGCCGAGCAGGGCCTGTCCTTCGCCCGCGAGGCCGCGCTGGCCAAGAAGCTGGCCACCGACAAGGGCATGCAGATCGGACTGGACGGCGTGCAGCTGCTCGGCGGCCACGGCTTCACCAAGGAACACCCGGTCGAGCGCTGGTACCGCGATCTGCGTGGCATCGGCGTCGCCGAAGGTGTCGTCCTCGTCTAACCGGCCTGTTCGTTACTTCAGGAGATTCCCACCATGATCAATCTCGAACTCCCCAAGAAGCTGCGGGCCAGCGCCAACCAGGCGCATCAGGTCGCCTCGCAGATCTTCCGCCCGATCTCGCGCAAATACGACCTCGGCGAGCATGAGTACCCCGTCGAGCTCGACACCATGGCCGCCATGGTCGAGGGCCTCGCCGACTCCGGCACCCAGAAGATCGGCGGCGCCGCCGGTGGCCGTGAGGACGACAGCGAGACCAACTCGCATGCCACCGAGCTGCTCGGAAACACCAACGGCGGCAATATGTCCGCGCTGCTCAACGCCCTCGAGACCTCCTGGGGCGATGTCGGCCTGATGCTGTCGATCCCCTACCAGGGCCTTGGCAACGCCGCCATCGCCGCGGTCGCCACCGACGAGCAGCTCAAGCGTTTCGGCAAGGTGTGGGCCTCCATGGCCATCACCGAGCCCTCGTTCGGCTCCGACTCCGCGGCCGTCACCACCACTGCCGTCCTCGACGGCGACGAGTGGGTCCTCAACGGCGAGAAGATCTTCGTCACCGCGGGTGAGCGCTCCACCCACATCGTCGTGTGGGCCTCGGTCGACCGCAGCCTCGGCCGCGCGGCCATCAAGTCCTTCGTCGTCCCGCGTGACGCTCCGGGTCTGTCGGTGGCGCGGCTCGAGCACAAGCTCGGCATCAAGGCCTCCGACACCGCCGTGCTGCTGCTGCAGGACTGCCGGATCCCGAAGGACAACATCCTCGGCA
The DNA here is from genome assembly GCF_042754945.1 of Nocardia sp. NPDC059180. Lineage (NCBI taxonomy): Bacteria > Bacillati > Actinomycetota > Actinomycetes > Mycobacteriales > Nocardiaceae > Nocardia > Nocardia sp. NPDC059180. Next base: position 48,107 of record NZ_JBHZBU010000003.1, on the reverse strand, counting down.
GCCCGGAAGTCAACGTGGAGAAGGGCTTTGCCGGGGTCATGCAGACCTTCGACAACACCCGCCCCCTCGTCGCCGCCATGGCCGTCGGTGTGGCCCGCGCCGCCCTCGAAGAGCTGCGCGCGGTCCTGAAGGAGGCGGGCATCGAGCCGTCTTACGACATCCCGGCCAACAACCAGACCGCCGCGGCAGCCGAATTCCTGCGTATGGAAGCCGATTACGAAGCGGCCTACCTGCTCTCGCTGCGCGCCGCCTGGATGGCCGACAACAAGAAGCCGAACTCCTTGGAAGCCTCCATGTCCAAGGCCAAGGCCGGCCGCACCGGCACCGACGTCACCCTCAAGGCCGTCGAACTGGCCGGGACCATCGGCTACTCGCAGCGGACCTTGCTGGAGAAGTGGGGCCGCGACTCGAAGATTCTGGACATCTTCGAAGGGACTCAACAGATCCAGCAGCTGATCGTGGCTCGGCGGGTGCTGGGGAAGACCAGTGCTGAGCTGAAGTAGCGGCGCTGTCCAGCACCAGATCGACGAGGGCCGATGCGTACCAGGCGCATCGGCCCTTCGTCGCGCCGGCGGACCGGCGGAAATTCGATGGAACCGATCTGTGGTCTTCGGCGTCCAAGTACTAGAAGTGGACGAATCGTCTACCGTCGACGCAACGTGCGCGAGGCATGGCGCATCGAAATGGATAGGGAGTGTTGGTGACCGAAGACCTTCAGGTACAACCCGACGACCTGGACCGGTTCGCGACCGTCATGAGCGATCTGGCCTCGGATTCCGACAGTGCCAAGCAGTATGTCGCGAAGTGGTTCAACATCACCGGCGATGATGCTCGAATATTCGCGCATGTGGCGGGTATCGCCGAACAGGTCAGGCAGAATCTGGAAGCCAACTACGACAAGCTGCGTGCCCTCGGCGAGGCATCCGCGACAGAGCTCACCAAGAGCGCGGAGATGTACCGCACCACCGACCTGGCGACGGCCAAGCGCCTCGACAGCACGTACGGCGAAGGAAAATGATGGCAAGTCCCGGCGAAGCACTGCAGGAACCGACGGCCGAGGACCCGATGCCCGGATGGATCCCCTACTTCATCGGCGGCAATTTCGTATCCCCCGCGTACTACCTCAACGAGGCGTCGAAAACGCTGCTGGGTATCGACGTCTTCGGCTGGGCCTCCCAACAGGTCGCAGGCGATTGGGAGGCGGTGAAGAAGGCCTCCGGAGCCGCGGGGAACCTGGCCGCGTTCAACTCCTCCTTCCACGACACGGTCAAGGCGGACTGGCAGAACACTGTCGAGAACACCTGGAAAGGCAACGCCGCCGATAACGCACGCAGCTACTTCCACGGACTGGCCGGATCCGTCGAGTTCCAGGTGCGTTCGCTAGAGGAGATCGAGCGAACCCTCAACAACATCAGCAACGCGATGGTCAATCTGGGCAGGGTCCTCGGCGATCTGCTCCAGGGAATCGCCGATTTGATCATTATGTGGCTGGCCAAAATGGCAGCGGCAGCGATCCAATCGTCGGCCGTTATCACCGCGCCGACCGCGGCAGCGACCTATGCCGCCGCGGCAGTCGACGCCGTACGGATCGTCGCGAAGTACCAGCAGATGGTGAACGCGGCAGGGACCGCGTTCAAAGTAGTCGTCGGGCTCTGCGCCACAGCACTTCAGTTGTCCAGCCGAACTCCCGAGGAACTCCCGCCGCTGCCTTCACCGTCCTACGACCACCCGGGAGCTTGATCTGATGCAGGAGCGGCCCGAACCCACTTACGATGTCGCCGGCGGAGATCCCGGTGCGTCGCGTCAGCTGCGCAAGTCTCTCGAAGCTCTCCGATTCGCGGCAGCCGCCCCTGAAGTCCGCAAACAATTGGACGACGTCATCGCGGGGCGAATGAGCATGCGGGAATTCGGCAAGTCCGACGCGTTCGCAGGCATACTCGATCGGGCGCTGACCCCTCACGCGATGAACAAGATGAGCACCCTGTCGCCGTCCGAACTGGAGACCATGGCCGAACAAGGCCGCGCCGAGCAACAACAGCTCCGCACTGAACAACCCGCCACTGCAGAACCAACTGCATTCGAGTATTCACCGTCACAGGACACACAGCTGCCACCCCGTGCGCCCGAGGATCACCCCACGGCCCGGCTACATCCCGGTACCCGCAAACCCAACCGGGAGCAGGTGGTCACCCCGGACGAACCCGACGAGGACGACCTGTATTTCCAGGAGCGTCAGCAGCGCGGTTGGCTGGTGTGATGGCGAATTACCCGGCCGAACCAGCCGAGGTCGCCGTCCCCGCGCAACCCCGCTACGGGATGGAAACCGTCGGCGACATGCTGCGTATGTCGAACTCCCGGGAGTGGCGCGACCTGTTCTCGCTCGAGCTTCAGCAACCACTGCCAGACATATGCAGTGAACACGGCCTTCCCGCGGTGGACCGCTGGGTCAAGGTCATCCTCTTCCGCCGGACGCCTCGCGGAATCGAACAGCAGGGCCTCGGTGTCTCGCTACGTGGCTTCGGATCCGGCCTCGTCAGGACCGGCCATAGGATTCCTCCCGTCGTCGGCGATCTGCACGGCGAATGGCCGGTGTGCGCGAAATGCATTCGGCGCACGACACTGTTGCGATGGTTGGCGCGAACCCTGATTATCATCGGCCTCCCCCTGCTACCCGCACTCCTGATCGCCCTCCAGCTCGGCGTCGACCACATCCACCCCGCCTGGGTGGTGGCGTTCTTCCCCGGCTGGTTCCCGGTCGGGCTCCTGGTGGCCATGCTGACCTACCAGACAGCAGATCAGTTCATCCGTTTCGGCCCGATCGTCAACGCTGAATCCCTCACCATTCGAGCGCACCCCGATTTCGCAGCGGCAGTCGCCGAGCAGCGAGGTTGAGCCAGGCACTACAGGGCCTCTACCGGACATGCGCGGTGGGATCTGTCCCGAGGTCGATGATTTCGGGTGGCTCCCAGCACAGGACGTTGACGCACGTCTCATCGACAACTAAGTACTCACGCAGCGCGCCGTCCTGGCCTCTCCAGAACGACGGCCGACGACGTTCGAGCTCCAACCACCCGCCGCCTGAAACCTCCCACAGCCAGCCGTTCGGCTCACTGTAGGTGTTCCAGTACTCGGTGAGGTCACCCTCGTCCATCACTCGAAACCCCAACGGCCGACGGAAGACCACTCGGGCGTAGGCGAAGCCGGAGCCCTGTATTTCGAGGGTCAGATCGCCGTCGTATCGCAAGTCCCGCACGACTTTGGACGAGTACCTGGCGGACTCGACGACCAGACGACATTGCGGTTTGCCGATAGCGGTCGGGGATTCACCAGAGTTGGCGGCGTCGTGCGTCATAGTTGGATCATCCCCGCGCTCCGATCATCCCGAATCGCAAGGCCCGCCTGCGGCAGCGATCACCTACCGGTAAGCGACGAATTCCACGCAGCGGAAACCAGTCGCGTCAACTCCTCGGAGAGGCCCGGAGCGGCAGCGATGGTGTGGCGCGCGTGTGCGGTGTGTCTGCTCCCGTCCGAGTCGGTGACAACCGCCCCCGCTTCGCGTGCGATCAGCACACCGGCTGCCATATCCCATGGTTTGTTCGACATGATGACGGTGCCGTCAGTGCGGCCTTCCGCTACCCATACCAGGTCGAGGGCAGCGGAGCCGAACATACGGACTCGCTCCACTGATGCCGCGAGGGCCTCGGTGATCGCGAACCGCCGGAGGTTCTCCGTCGCGGCTTTCGGGCCAACCGCGTAGTCGCCGATCGACACTATGGCGTCGCTGATGTTTCGCGCTGCGCTCGTCGTGATGGACTCTCCGTTACAGAAGGCACCGGCTCCCACTGCCGCACGGTATTCCAAGCCGAGAAAGGGCGCGTCGACGACGCCGATCAGGGGGGCACCGGATTGCACGAGTGCAAGGGAAACGGCGCATAGCGGAAGACCGTGGATGAAGTTCGATGTGCCGTCGATCGGATCCAGAATCCACACGTACTCCGTGTCCGCACTGGTCGGCGTCGTGTTGGCTTCCTCGCCGAGAAAGCCGATCCACGGCGTGGCTGCATGTAGATACTGCTGCATCGCGGACTGGATTCGGAGGTCCAGTTCGGTCACAAAATCGCGATCGCCTTTCGACCGGACGGCACCGGCGTCGGCAGTGGTCAACAGAGCTACGCCCTCGGCGACGGCGGCTCGCGCCGTTGACAGCAGCGCATCGCTATCGATCACGTGCCCACCTCCTGCCCTCGCGCCCACATGCCATCGAAAACACCCGCGAATGTATCGAAGATGCCCGCGACCTCCGACTTGCGAGAGACGAACGTAGGCGACTCCACTCCACGCGCATCGGGAAGATAGGGCTGCATGATGCAGATCGAGGCGTCGATGATGGTGAGATTGAACCGGGCCGGTTCATCGTAGGTCCGGATACGGATGGCTCCTGGAACATCGGACCCTGCTTGCCCACGTATCCGCTCGAGAGCCAGGATGTTCAGTTCGGTCAGGCTCGACAAAGCCCCCGGCCGGTGTCCCTCTTCCTTCTCCCGAGCCTTGATATTCGCACCTGCTGGATCGAGGAAGAGGCATCTGATTGCGGTCCCGCCACCGAGTAGCTGAAGGGTGTCCGCGTCAGGATAGTGTTGGCACAGCAGATTCAAGGAGATACCTGCGGCATCAACCGTCTTTGCTCCGGCCAGAAGCTGTTGCGGCGGCACCTGCCGCACGAAGTCCGCCCTGTTCCGGAAGACATACTCAACGTCGGCGGCCCGATCAGGTATTGCATGCTGCGACAGCGTCTCCGAGTTGCGTCCCACTGGAACCGAAGGGTTGCCGGAATGGGCCTCGAACAGCTCCGCGACCGACCAAGCCGGGAACATTCCCTCGAGGATTCGGCAGTGATGCGGATACGGCAGGCCGCTGATATCGCCTGATAGCCAGCGATAGAACTGTGCCTTCTTGGGGCCACAGCCGATGACGGCAGGATCGACTTGCCGGGCGATCCTGTCGTACTCCCGATTGAACGCTGAGACCGTCTGCAGATGACGTTGTTGCAGTAGAACTTTCAAAACCGTGCCCATAGCCCCCTACTTTCCGTGATGCCGAATGCCTTGCGACGCTGAACCACCGGGGAACGAGGCATAGATGATACCTCCACGGATCAGCAGAGACCTTCGCGGCGTCGCGCCGATACCCAGCTGTGGGACACGCTGCCGGAGCATCTTCAGCCTGTTCCGAGGAGTAGAAGTGATCCTGAGCAACCGAAAACCGACCTATCTCGATGCCGACGCAGCCGACCATGTGGGATCGACGGCTGCCCCCAGCGTGGTGGTCTTCTGATGCCACACGCAATCGTATTCCTCGAGCAAGCCCTGTGCGGCGACGGCAGAGCCCTGCTGGAAACCCAATGCGGGCTGTTGGGCGCCGCGCACGGCTTCCACATCCAGCGTGTCGTGGTGCACGATCAGCATGATCCGATTCCGTGGACCCTCGATGAGGTCTTGAAGTCTGGGCCGAACGGCATCATCGTGTCGACGTTGGAGCACATCGGTTTCCGGGCTCATCATGTCTTGACTCGCTGTTCGCTCCTGGTCGGGCAGCCTTACGGCTGGCACCACAGGGGAGCGATGGATCGGCATATCTCAGGAATGCCGAGGGGGTGACGGCATCGCGGACTGTCGACGATAGCTGTCGGCGGGCCGTGGTTCGGCGTTGCTCGACCGTCGATTGAGTAGTCCCACCCTTGCCGTCCGGTTTCCGCGGAGCGCATGCTCGGGTGATGGAGTCTCGCGATCTGCGACCGATTCGGCGAGTTGGTGTCGCAATCTTGGCTGCCGTCACGGTCGTCGGCTGTGCGACGTCCACCACGGGTGGTCATCCGACGCCCCGCGACTACCCGACTCCCTTCGACGAACCACCGACGACGACCGAAACCGGTCTACCGGAACCGCGACCGGAGCCACCGCTCCCGCCAGGTGCCCATCCCGTCGTGGTGCACAACTGCGATTACGACGGTGGATACGAGGTGACCGAGAAACGGAATCCCGATGCCGTCGCCGACCTCGATGTGCACGACATCGAGGTCTACCAAACCCGAAGCGACCATTCGTTCGGCTATCACCCACAGGGAGCGGCGGATGTCTACGTGCACAACACCGCCCGGCCGCAAGTGCTTGTATTGAGCGCCTACGAGCCGACGCTGTGGCGTGTTCACTCCGATCCCGGCGTGCGGATCCCGCTGGTCGTGCTGAGCAGTGGCGAGAACGACGTCTCAGGCGTGCCGGACGATACCGAAGTCGTCACCGAAAACAACTGGCCAACCGTCCCCAACCAACAACTCGCCGCCCCAGCCGATACCCCCCGCACCTCCGAGACCTACTGCTACGACGCCAGCCTCTTCTCGATCCGGCCATAGCCGCCGAGCCGACGAGGGATACATCGGACTGGCGACACGCCGCGACGGGCGGCCTGACGTCTCCCTCGTCGGGAGGTTGGCAGTCGCCTGGACGGCTCAGGTCAGGTGCTTGCGCAGGACTTCCTGGTGAGTCGGGCGAGCAGCAGCGAGACGGTCGCGGCCCTCGGACGTGAGCCGCAAGAAGTTGGCGCGGCGGTCGAAATCGCAGGCTGCGCGCTCGACCAGTCCGGCCTTCTCCAGCCGGGTGACGGTGCGCGAGAGTGCGCTCTGGCTCAGGTACATCTCGGTCTCGATGTCTTTCATCTTGACCTTTTCTTCCTGCGCTGTGCCGCAGCGCCCGCCCAGCACCTGCAAGAGCTCGAACTCGCTGAGCCCGAGCTGGTGCTGTGCCTGTAGCGCGCTCTCCAGCTCACAGGAGGTGCCGTGGTATAGCCGGAGGGTTTCGGACCACTTCGCGCAGACATCTTTGTCGTTGTCGTGGTACATGAGCCGAGGTTAGCATGTCAAGTCATTATATGCACGCGCATTGCATGTGTTGACATTGAATGCATGTGCATTTAAGTTACCTTCCGTGACCACGACAACGGCACCCCAGAACCTCACCGCTCCTACTACTTCTGAACCAACCGCAAGTGGTTGGGGGCCCAAGCTGTGGGCCATCCTGTTCGTCGCCGGTCTGGCGATGTTCCTCGACGCACTCGACGTCTCCATGGTCGGCGTCGCGCTGCCCTCCATCGGCGAGGACCTCGGCCTGGACACCTCCGCGCTGCAGTGGATCGTCAACGGCTACATCCTCGGCTACGGCGGCCTGCTGCTTCTGGGCGGACGAGCCGCCGACCTGCTCGGCCGCAGACAGGTCTTCCTGACCGCGCTGGTGGTCTTCGGAATCGCCTCGTTGATCGGCGGACTCGTCGATGACGGCGCGTTGCTGATCGCCACCCGCATCATCAAGGGCGTCGCCGCCGCCTTCACCGCACCGGCCGCGCTCTCGATCATCACCACCACGTTCAAGGAAGGTCCGGACCGCAACCGGGCCTTATCGATCTTCACCATCTTCGGCGCCACCGGGTATGCCTCCGGCCTGATCGTGTCCGGCCTGCTGACCGGCATCGACTGGCGGCTGACCTTCTACATGCCCGTCGCTGTCGTGGCCGCCGTGACGGTCACCGCCTACTTCGTCATCCCGCGCAACATCGAAAAGGAAGAGGGCCGTATCGATTTCACCGGCGCCGCGCTGCTGACCGGTGGCATGCTCGCCGCGGTCTACACGATCGTCACCGGGCCCGAGACCGGGTTCACCCCCACCGTCATCGCGACCACCATCCTCGCGGTCGGTCTGCTCGGCACGTTCTTCGTGGTGGAGAACCGGGTGCGCCACCCGCTGGTTCGGCTGAGCATCTTCAAGGTGAAGTCGATCGTGCGGGCCAACCTGGCCGCGCTGGCCATCTTCGGCTCCTACCTGAGCTTCCAGACCATCGTGTCGCTCTACCTGCAGAACACCCTGGAGTGGGAGCCGCTGCAGATGGCGCTGGCGATGGCGCCGACCGGCATCATCGTCGCCATCCTGTCGCCGATCGCGGGCAAGTTCATCGACCGGTTCGGCACCACCCCGATGATCCTGGCCGCACTCACTTCGTTCGTGGCCGGCTACGTGTGGTTCCTGGTGCGCGGCGGCAGCGCCGATCCGAACTACGCCGTCGACTACCTGCCCGCGTTCCTGCTGCTCGGCCTCGGCTTCGCGCTCGGTTTCTCCGCGGTGATGGTGCAAGCCACCGAAGGTATCGCCGACCATGAGCAGGGCCTGGCCTCCGGGCTGGTGCAGACCTCGTTCCAGATCGGCGGCGCCGTGGTGCTCGCTATCGCCACCGGTCTGATCAGCGACGCCACCACCGACGGCATCGCAGGCTACCGGCCCGGGCTGTACCTGGTCACCGCGGTCGCAGTCATCGGCCTGATCGCCTCCGCCTCGGCCGTGCTGGCTCGCAAGCAGGCGGTCGCCGAACCCGTGTAAGCGGATTCGACAACTGAATACCAGCCAGTGGGGTCGCCGTACCGGCGGCCCCACTGTCGTGCGTTATCAGCCGCGCGAAGCGATGGCGCTGCTGCTCTGACGGCGCGTGACAGGCTCAGCCGAGAGCGGCTTCCAATCCGTTGACCAGTTCCTTCGCGATCGGGCACAGCTGGTCCGCCGTTCCATCCGGATACGCCTGGGCGACAGCTTGAATCAACGTGCCATCTACGTCGAGGATGACGACCAGATGGCTGCCGCCGTACAAACCGACATCGGCCTCGCGGAACGAGTCCGGCTGATAGGCGGCATCGTTCGACAAACGGCGCCCTGATCGCGCTCGTCTCATGACTGGCCGGGGGGTGACCATTCACATACCGGATCACGGTGCCAGGGCCCGGACCTCGTCGGTTACCTCGTCGTAAGCAACTCCACCGAAAAGTAGGTACTTGTCGTGGTCAGGCGTCGAACCAAGACTCGGTGATATCGAAAGAGGTCGTGGACCTCTCCGCTGTACGTCGATGATCGGAGTCGTCATGAACGAACGGGAACACGCTCCCGTGACTGTCCTCGGATTGGGTTCGATGGGGAGCGCGCTCGCCGCGGCGTTCGTCGCTGCGGGGCACGCGACCACGGTGTGGAACCGGAGCCCGGAGCGGGCTGCGGCACTGGTGAAGCAAGGTGCGGTTCAGCAACTGCAGATCGCCGACGCGGTCGAAGCCTGCTCAGTGATCATTGCCTGCTTCAGCACATTCGAAGCGACCCGTGAAAGCCTTGCAGAGGCAAGTCTGCGAGGGCGCGACCTCATCACCCTGAACAGTGGAAGCCCCGCCGAAGCGCGCGAATTCGCGCAATGGGCTACCGACCGCGGCGCGCGATACCTCGGTGGTGCGATCAAGAACGTCCCGTCGGCGGTGGGCAACCCGGACACACTGCTGTACTTCGGCGGCGACCGGGATGTGTTCGACGAGCATGCGGACACCTTGCGCGCGCTCGGCGGTGACCTCGAATTCCTCGGCCCGGAACCAGATCTCGCTGTGCTCTACGAAGCGGCCGTTGGCGCGACGCTGTTGCCCGCCCTGCTCGGGTTCCTCGAGGGCGCAGCGGTATTGGCCACGCGCGGTTACCAGGCGCAGACGATGGTCGGCTACTCCGTGAAATGGTTGCAGATGATCGAGTCGATTCTTCCGGTCATCGCCGAGGAGATCGACAACCGTGACTACACCCGCCTCGGTGCCTCGATCGAGGTGTTTCACAACGCGATAGATCAGGATGTGCAGCTCGGCACGGAGTCCGGCGTCGACATGGCCTGGCACGCACCGCTACATGAGTTGTTGCGGCGCGCGGTCGGCGACGGCATGGGCAAGCAAAGCATCACCGCACTCATCGAACTGCTCGCAAAGCCGTCCGGTCCCGTAGCCACAGACTAGGGTTCGACAGGCCGCCGATCCGCCAGTGCTCGAGCGATTCGGGTACGGGCAGCCGGATCTAGCGTCGGCTGCCTCGCCCGAATCCGGGCCGAGAGTCCGTCACCCGAGCTGTTTGAGGTTCTTCATCGTGAATCGCGAATTGACGCGCCCGATCTTCGGGATCGTCATGACGTGCTTACTCAGGAACGCCTCGTAAGCATCCAGATCCGCGACGGCGACGCGTGCGAAGTAGTCAGGGGTACCGAAAAGCCTGCGCAGCTCCCTGACCTCATCGAGCCCGGTCATCGTCTCCTCGAACCGGGAAACCGTCTTCGCGTCCTGTCCTTCGAGGGTGAGATCGAGCAGCACTTCGAATGATCGCCCGACCGAACCAGGGTCGATGACGGCTCGATATCCGCGGATGACGCCGTCGGCTTCGAGGCGCTGCACCCGGCGTAAGCATGGGCCGGGAGTGAGGCCGACTCGTCCGGCGAGTTCGACGTTGGTCAGGCGCCCGTCGACCTCCAACTCGGCGATGATTGCTCGATCCAGCGAGTCCATGCATCTATATTGCTCGCTGGACCCTACGGCGTGCAATTTCTGCAACCAAAGAGCAAGCCGATTGCGGGACCATGATGTGGTGCAGCAACTCGAACCGGCGCCCGCTCATGCGGTGCCATCCAGATCCCGGCAAGAGCAGGTCGCCGCGGGTATCGGCGACTCGGTATCGGCCGGGCTGGGTATCTTCCCGCTGGGCATCGCGCTCGGCTTGCTGGTGGTCCAAGCGGGTCTGCCGTGGTGGCTGACACCGGCGTTGTCACTGGCGGCGTTCGCGGGTTCGCTGGAGTTGCTGCTGGTCGGGATGGTGGCCGCGACGGCACCGCTGGTCGCGGTCGCGATCACCGTGTTCGTCGTGAACTTCCGTCATGTGTTCTACGCGTTCTCCTTCCCGATCCATCTGGTGCGCAACAGATTCGCGCGGGTGTACAGCGTCTACGCGATGATCGATGAGGCCTATGCCGTCTCGGCCGCGCTGCCGCCGGCCGAGCGTTCGGGGCCGCGGCTGATCACGATGCAGATCGCCTCGCAGGTCTACTGGGTCGGCGGTGGACTGGTCGGCGTCGCGGTCGGCGCGGTGATTCCCGGGCCGATCAAGGGGCTGGAGTTCGCGTTGTGCGCATTGTTCACCGTGCTCGCACTCGATGCTTGTCGTTCCCGTCGCGAACTACCGTCGGTGCTGCTCGCGGCGATCGCGGTCGGTGGCGCGTTGCTCCTCGTTCCGGAAGTCGCCTTGTTCGGTGCGCTTCTGGCATTCGTGGTGCTGCTGCTCGTCAGGTACCGGATGGCTCGCCGTCGCGAATCGACGGAGCTCGCCCATGCCTGATACCGGTTATCTTCTCGCCGTGCTCGTGATCGTCTTCTCGATCACGTTCGCGCTGCGCGCCATCCCGTTCGCCGTACTGAAGCCGCTGCGCCGATCACATCTGGTGCGAACGCTTGCTGTGTGGATGCCCGGCGGCATTCTCGCGATCCTGGCCGCCACCTCCCTGCACACCAGCATCGACGACGATGGCGCGGCACTCTATGCCGTGATCGCGGTGGCCGTGACCGCCGCGGTCCATCTCGGCTTCGGACGGCGCACCCTGCTCAGCGTCGGTATCGGTACCGGCGTCTACGTCGTATTGCTCAATCTGCTCTGATCAGATGAGACCAACCGCTACCAATGAGGAGTGTGCCCGCATGGCCGACTCGGACGATCGTCGCAGCTACTTCCGCCGCATCGGCGAGCAGCGATTCGTGCCGACCGCCCACACCGGTGGCGCGTGGCGTGCCGACGAGCAGCATTTCAGTCCGCTCGGCGGTTTGATCGTCCATGCGATCGAAACGGCCCGCGCACGCGACAACCGGCCCGACCTGGTGATGAGCCGCATCACCTTCGAGATCCTCGGCCAGATCGGTCTCGAGGAATTCGATATCGAGGTCCGGACCACGCGGCCCGGCCGCACCATCGAGTTGACCGAGGCCACGGTCGTCATTGCGGGACGACCCGTAATCAGCGCCCGCGCCTGGCTCCTGGCAGAGCAGGACACCAGCGCCGTCACCGGTGGCGAACCCGACCGGCTGCCCGCACCCGAATCGCTCGAGCCCTGGCGGATCGGCGACCTGTGGCCCGGCGGCTACATCGCTTCTATCGACGTCCGCACGACCGCAGCACCCCAACCCGGCCGCACGACCGCCTGGATCTCGACACCCATCGCGCTGCTCGAAGGGGAACCCACCAGCCTCCTCGCCGACTACGTCGCCCTCATCGACACCGCCAACGGCATCGCCGTCCGCCAAGATCCCACCAAATGGATGTTCCCGAACGTCGACCTCTCGATCCACCTCTACCGCCGACCCCAGGGCTCGTGGACGGGTCTCGATACGACGGTCGTCTTCGGCGAACACGGCCAGGGCCTCACGACGACGGTCCTGCACGACGTTCACGGGCCCGTCGGCCAGGCGCAGCAGATTCTCACGGTGCGGCAGTTGGAGGGATAGGCTCAGATCCAGCGAATGCCTGTAGAGCGGTCGCGACGCGGTTGACCACACGAGCTGTCGTGCTCGTCCCCGCGATTCGATGCGCCTACGGCCCGATCGAGAACAAGCCAACTCCTCAGACTCCTCGAGCGAATGCCTCGACCATTGCCGGCAGCAGCGACTCCAGCGCTGTGCAGCTGCCGTCGAGCTCGACCACCGCACGGACCCGGGCGACGCTCACATCGTGGTCGTCGAGTTCGAACCCGGGCCGGTTACCGTCCATGACGTCACCGACCGGCATTCGTGCCCTGCACTCGTCGTCCTCGTTGCGCAGCAGCAGAATCGGGTGCCCGTCGACTTCGCGTCTTGCCGGCTCAGCGTCGGTCTCCAGCGGGCCCGGGTCGATCGCATCCTTGTCGGGCCGTGTGTCTATCTGCGCGCGAACCCTGCCGTCGTTGGCATCGACACCTGGCCCGGCCACACCGAAATCGCACAGATACGGGCTGGTTGTCGGAACCCAGTCCGTGACGCGGAAGTCTGGTGGAAGGTGTTCGACAAGGTCGCAGGATGTGCGGTCACCGAGTGGCGCAGCGGTTTCCGAAACGCTGCGCTGCGGGGGCTGCTTGCTGCGAATCAACCCCACGACACCGGTCGTGAGCTGCTCTGCGATCTCGCAGTTCAGCTGTGGGTTGTCGCCGTCGGGGCCACGGCCGAAGCCATCGGCAACGACACTCATGAACGCCCCGTCGACCGAGCGGCCGGACGTGTCCCGAGCTTCGGGGATGTCGAGGCGGATCAGGCGGCCGCAACCGAGGTTGCCGCCGTTGTACAACGTGTCGGCGTAAACGATTCCATCGTCCGAATCCAGCGGATGCTCGTCGGCATCAGGCGCTTCCCGGTCCAGATCGATCACGATCTCGGCAACACCGAAGGACTTCGCCTGCCGGCCTGGGGGAACCACAGCGGCGCGGCACGATTCGGGACCGTGGTACGGATCGAGCCCGAACTGCGCGACTTCGCCCAGCCCACTGACCTGCTCCATATTCATGAACCCACACGGATCCAGCGCCCGAATCTTCGCCGCCACCCACAGTCGGCGCTGCATTTCTTCCGAGAGCGTCTGGCCGTAGTCGTTGATCGTGACCGGCCGTGGCGCGGCCGTCTCATCTGGTGTACATCCCCCAACGGCAACCGCGGCCATGACGACCCCGAATACCGATCGGAGGGTCGCCCACGTCTGTCTCTCCCCATTCATCGCGACAAACCCTAGCCGACCTTTCCGCCGGTCGAGACGCCCACGGCTGCGGACCCTTCTCGACGAGATCGGCGATGTCATCTGAGGCCGCGCGATGACCGCCCGCTATGCCGGACGTAGGCGGTATCGAACAGCTCCCAGCCGTCCCGACGGCCGGCCGTGCGTGTTTGCGCCATCCAACCCACGTCGACGGCCGAGTCGACGAAGGCACGCACCACGCCGGGCTCGTTCAGGTTCAGCATGCGTTCGCCGATCCAGATATCACCGCTCGCCGACGTCCCCCCGTCCGCGACCTGCCGCGTTCCGTCGGGCCGGACTTCCTCGCAACCGTCTCGATGCTGGTGGCCGGCCTTCCACAGGTACTGGCGCGTACCTACTTTCAAGACCCGGCGGCGGCCGTCTTTCACTCGGCGTCCTCGAGCAGCTCGCGTGGGGCGGCCTGTCGCCACGAGTCGGCAATGATCGCTTCCAGTTCCTCTCGATCGTCGAGGGCGGCCAGCCGCACCCGCACCCACGCGTTGCCCGCTTCATGAGAAGCGATCCAGAACTTGGCGGGTTCGGCGGCGACGAGTTCGTCGCGTTCGATGATCGGGCAGCGAACCGCCATCGAGGTTTCGGATTCGGGGAGGGTGAGAAAGAGCTTGCCCGCGACCCGGAAGGTGGGCATACCCCAGGTGAACTGCTCCGCGGTCTTCGGTAAGGACAGGGCGAAGGTGCGGACGTCGTCCCCGGTGGCACTCATGTGCCGAATTCTTCCAGGCGCCACCGACAATGGCAGATCGCGATCGTGAGCTGCGGTCTACCGTCCCGATAACATTGTCACCTCGATCCTGTGTCGCTTCGGACAAGAACAGCACTCGGCAGACATACTTCCCAGGTTCGACCTGATCGTGGGGCCAGATCCGACCATCGGCATCCGAGCCCGGCACCCGCCGGACCTGGATGGCCGATCCGGCGTGCTGCGGCGCCTCTCGGGCACCGATCCGTCCGCCGCGGCCGCAGGTTGTGGTGCGGCCGGTCCCGGTGCCGAGAAGGAGACCGGATGGACCTGGACATCAAGGGAATCGAGCAAGCCGTATCCACCGGCGCCCTGCCGGGGTGGGACCGGGTGGAGGAACTGGTCGGTGCGGCCTACGAACGGTATCGGCCGTGGCAGGCCGGAGCCGTCGCCGACTACATCCCGGTCCTCGCCGAAGCCGACCCCGAACTGTTCGGCGTCGCGGTCGCCGAGGTCAACGGCGACATGCACGCCGCGGGAGCTGCCGACGCGCAGTTCAGTATCCAGTCGATCGCGAAGGCATTCGTGTACGCCCTGGTCTGCGACGCACTCGGACACGAGTCGGTGCTGGAACGGGTCGGGGTGAACAACACGGGGCTGGCGTTCAATTCGGTGATCGCCATCGAACTCAACGACGGCCACCCGATGAATCCCATGGTCAATGCGGGCGCGTTGGCGACAACGGCGATGATCCCCGGCGCCACACCCGCCGAACAATGGGAACGGATCCGGTCCGGACTGTCCCGGTTCGCCGGACGCCCACTCGATCTGGACGGCGCCGTCTATCACTCCGAGATGCTGACCAACCAGCGCAACAAGGCCATCGCCCGGCTGCTCGAGAGCTATGGCCGCATCGATATCGACCCGCTCGAAGTGGTCGACGTGTACACCAGGCAGTGCTCGTTGCGGGTCGACTCACGTGACCTGGCCGTCATGGGCGCGACCCTCGCCGACGGTGGGGTGAACCCGATGACGCACGAACGGGTCGTCTCCGCGGAGGTCTGCCGCGACACCCTGTCGGTGCTGGCCGCCTCCGGCATGTACGAACGATCCGGGGAATGGCTGTTCGAGATCGGTATCCCCGCCAAATCCGGTGTCGCGGGCGGAATCGTGGCGATCGCACCCGGTAAGGGCGCGATCGGCACCTACTCCCCCCGCCTGGATCCGGCGGGCAACAGCGAACGAGGAAAGCGCGCGACCGCCTATCTGTCCCGAACTCTCGGCTTGAACGTCTTCGCGTCCGATGTCCACGATCAGAGGGGTGCATCCGCATGACAACCGAATCGGCCACCGCGCCGACCACACCCGAGCGCGCATCGTGGCTGCCGATGGTCGGCCTGTTCTTCGCGCAGGTCTTGATGTCGTTCAACGTCGCCGCCCTGCCCATTTCACTCGGCGGGATGGTCGAGGACTTCGAGGTCGCGCCGACGGTGGTCAGCTCAACGATCGTGGTCTACGGCCTCGCCGTCGCCGCGCTGGTCATGGTCGGCGGGAAGCTCGGCCAGCGCATCGGCTGGGTGATGATCTTCCGTGTGGTCGTCGCGACGTTCGGTGTGTCGTCGATCATGATGATCGTCTCGCCCTCGGTCGGCTGGGCGATCACCGCCCAGGGTGTGGCCGGAGCCTCGGCGGCGATCATCGTCCCCTCGCTGGTGGCGTTGATCGCGGAGAACTATCACGGCGATCAGCAGGCCACGGCGATCGGATCGCTCGGGTCCGCGCGCGCCATCTCCGGTGTGAGCGCGTTCTTCATCGGTGGCGCGCTCGGCACGCTCATCGGCTGGCGTCCGGTGTTCGGCATCGTGCTCGCGCTGGCGGTGGTCGTGTTCGTCCTCAGCTTCACCCTGCGCGCCGACGACGGCGATCCGGGCATCGAGATCGATCTCACCGCGGCCGCGCTCATCGGCGCCGGGATCGTGCTGCTCACCATCGGTTTCAACAATCTCAACGCTTGGGGTGTCTTCTTCGCCGCCCCGGACGCGCCGTTCAACCTGCTCGGGGTCTCGCCCGCACCGGTGTTGATCGTGATCGGCATCATGCTGGGACAGGCATTCATCATGTGGACTCGCCGGCGGATGCGCGAAGGCAAAGCGCCGCTGGTGGATCTGTCGGTGCTCGGCAGTTCGCGCGAACGGGCCGCGGTGTACGCGATGTTCATCGTGGTGGCGCTCGAGGCGGCGTTGATCTTCACCGTGCCGCTCTACATCCAGATCGTGCAGGGGCGCTCGCCGTTCGACACCTCGCTGGCGATGATGCCGTTCAACCTCACGGTGTTCATCACCGCGATGCTGGTGGTGCGCTTCTACAAACGGTTCACCCCGCGCGTCATCGGGATGTTCTCGTTCACGCTCACCACGGCCGCGCTCATCTGGCTGGCGTATGTGGTCACCAACAACTGGGAGACCGTGCCGACGATCTTCGGGCTCATCGTGTTCGGCCTCGGGCAGGGTGCGCTGGTCACGCTGGTGTTCAACGTGCTCGTCACTTCCGCTCCGAAGAATCTGGCCGGTGATGTCGGATCGCTGCGCGGCACCACCCAGAACCTGGCCTCAGCCGTCGGTACCGCGGTGGTCGGCGCGATGCTGGTGACCATCCTGAGCTTGACGGTGGGCCAGGAGATCATCGATAACGTCGATCTGCCGGATTCGCTGATCGCGCAGGTCGATCTGGACAACGTCAACTTCGTCAGCAACGAACGGCTGCGCGAAATCCTCGAACGCACCGACGCCACACCGGAACAGGTCGACGCCGCCGTCTCGGTGAACGAGGACGTTCGCCTGCGGACCCTCAAATTCGGTCTGCTGATCCTGGCAGGCATCAGCGCGACGGCGATCGTGCCCGCCAGCAGGCTGCCGGACTACCGGCCGGGCGAGATCCCGGACCCGTCGCCGGTCAAGGATTGACCAGGGCAGGTGCGGGCCTGCGGCGAATACCGAGCGACATGAGCGCCGCCAGCCCGCACAGCCCGCCCGCGATGTACCAGGCGACTTGGTAGCTGCCCTGTAGATCGCGGATGACGCCCGCGCCCGCGGCGGCGATGGCGGCGCCGACCTGGTGGGAGGCGAAGACCCAGCCGAAGGCGATGGGACCGTCGGCGCCGAAATGCTCGCGGCACAGGGCGACGGTGGGCGGTACCGTCGCGATCCAGTCCAGGCCGTAGAAGATGATGAACACCCACATACTCGGCTGCACGTGCGGGGCGAACAGGGCGGGCAGGATCATCAGCGACAGCCCGCGCAGCGTGTAGTAGCCGACCAGCAGGTACCGCGAATCGACCCGGTCGGTGAGCCAGCCCGAGGCGATAGTGCCCGCGACGTCGAAAATGCCGACCAGAGCGAGCAGACCGGCGGCGGTCGTGGCGGGCATGCCGTGATCGTGTGCCGCGCTGACGAAATGGGTGCCGACGAGCCCGTTGGTGGACGCACCGCAGACGGCGAAACCACCGGCGAGCAACCAGAATGCCGGACGACGCACAATGGTGCCGAGCGCGGTGAGCGCCCGGGCCGCCCCGCCCGTAACGGTGGTTCGCATGCCCGCGTCGCTGCCGGGTTCGGCGCCGTAAGCGGTCATGCCCATATCGCTGGGATAGTCGCGCATGAACAGCAGCACCAGCGGCACCACCGCTATCGCGGCACCGGCCACGACCAGTGCGGGTGTTCGCCAGCCGTGGTCGCGGGCCAGCACCGATATCAGCGGAAGGAACACCAGCTGTCCGGTCGCGCCCGCGGCGGTGAGCACGCCGGTGACCAGACCGCGATGGCGGACGAACCAGCGTCCGGTGATCGTCGCGACAAACGGCATGGACATCGAGCCGACACCGATACCGACCAGCAGACCCCACGTCGCCATGAGCTGCCACGGCTCGGTCATGAACACCGTCAGCCCGCTGCCGGCGGCGATGAGCACCAGCGCCCACGCCACCACCCTGCGGATGCCGAAGCGGTCCATCAACGCGGCCGCGAACGGCGAGATCAGGCCGTAGAGCAGCACATTCAGCGAGACGGCCGCACCGATGGTTCCGTGCGACCAGCCGAATTCCTCATGCAGCGGTTCCATCAGCACGCCGGGCACCGAACGGAACGCGGCCGCACCGATCAGCGCGACGAAGCCGACTGCGGCGACGATCCACGCCGGATGCAGACGTGCGCCAGGGGTGGGCTGCGAGGGCTGCGGTTCGGTGGCATCGGAGAGGCGAATCTCGGTCACCGGCCGAGCGTGCCGGAAATCGGCCGGCCATACGAGTGGCCTGAATGCCATAATGCGTAAAGATCTAGCCATCACGTTCGAGAGGGTGTGCCAATGTCTACTCCGCACTTGGTGGCGGTCCTCGCGCTGGAAGGGATCGTCGGCTTCGATATGACGATCCCGCCCGCGGTACTCGGCGCCGCCACCGACGCCGACGGCGCTCCGCTTTATGACGTGCGGGTCTGCGGCCTCGACCGGTCCCCCATCGCGTCGACCTCCGGCTACGCCATCGTGCCCGCGCACGGCCCGGAGGTTCTCGCGCACGCCGATACGGTGATCGTGCCCGGCACCCGCATGCCCGGCCCACGCAGGCACGGAACGCTCCCACCCGCGGTGGCCGCCGCGTTCGCGTCCCTGCGCCCGGACGCGCGGATCGTGTCCATCTGCACCGGTGCGTTCGTGCTCGGCGCGGCGGGCATCCTCGACGGCCGACGCGCCACCACGCACTGGGCCCACGCCGACGCCTTCCGCGAGCTGTACCCGAAGGTGCGGCTCGATGAGAACCTGCTCTTCGTCGAAGACGGGAACGTCTGCACCGCAGCGGGACTGGCGGCCGGGGTGGATCTGTGCCTGCATCTTCTGCGGTCCGATCACGGCAGCGCGGCCGCGAATCAGGCCGCACGCTATTGCGTCGTCCCGCCGTGGCGCGACGGCGGCCAGTCGCAGTTCATCGAACAGCACGTCCCCGATCCGGGCACCGACGGCACCGCACCCACCCGCACCTGGGCGCTCAGCCGCCTGGACCACGACCTCGATCTGGCCGCCCTCGCCGATCACGCCCGGATGAGCGTGCGCACCTTCACCCGCCGCTTCAAAGCCGAAACCGGGATCGCGCCGGGAACCTGGGTACTGCAACAGCGGCTTCGTCATGCCCGGCACCTGTTGGAGACCACGGATTTCCCGGTGGACGAGGTGGCGCGTTCGGCGGGCATGGGCACCTCGGCGTCGCTACGTCATCACATGCGGACCGAGTTGGGGGTCGCACCGGTCGCCTACCGGAAGACGTTCCGGCGGATCGCGCCCGAACCGCAGCTGCGCTGAGCGGTAGTCGACGAACGGTCTGTCGGATCCCACGGGTGCGATGGGCGTGGAAGACTTTTCCGCATGACGAATACCGAATGGAGTGCGGTCGACCGGTACCTGGTGGATACGTTGGTCGAGGATGCGGATTCGGATGTACTGGAGGCCAATGCGGCCGCCGGGTTGCCCGCCATCGACGTCTCTCCGGCGCAGGCGAAGTTCCTGCACCTGATCGCGCGGTCGATGCAGGCGCGGCGGGTGCTCGAGATCGGGACGCTCGGCGGATACAGCACCCTGTGGCTGGCGCGGGCGGTGGGCCCACATGGGCAGGTGGTCACCATGGAGTACGAGCCGAACCACGCTGAGGTCGCGCGGGAGAACCTGGACCGAAAGGGCGTCGGCGCCTGGGTGGACATCCGCGTCGGGGCGGCGCTGGACAGCTTGCCTGCACTCGAACTAGAAGTCCCTCAGCCGTTCGACCTGGTGTTCATCGACGCCGACAAGGTCAACAACGCCAACTACGTGCGCTGGGCGCTGCGGCTGACCAAGCCCGGCTCGGTGATCATCGTCGACAATGTGGTGCGCGGCGGGCGGATCACCGACGGGCAGTCCGACGACGCCGCGGTGCGGGCCAGCCGTGAAGTGCTGGAACTGATGGGCAGCGAACCGCGGTTGGATGCGACCGCGCTGCAAACCGTCGGCGCCAAGGGCTGGGATGGGTTCGCCTACGCGGTCGTCATCGACTGACGGCACGCCACGATGGGCGGCGCCGGTGACATCGTCGGCAGTGATTCTGCTGCTCGCGGGGTCGTCGTCGCCCTGTTACGACCACGCGTGAGAATCGCGGCCGGCCCCGGCGTCGCTATGGTGGGGGCATGGGCGTGATCGGCGAACTGTTCCCCGGCAAGAAGCTGACCGACGAAGGCAGCGGCGACAGCAATGGTGAACCGCACCGCCCGCAGCTCGACATCGACCTGACTGCGGGCGTCATCCGATTGACCGGCGCGCCGAAGCCGGACACCGAACCGGAATCGGCCGACTGACTCAGTTCCCGGCCGGAACCTCGCAGCCGTCCGGGCCGCAGGCATCGCCGTCGCCGACCATCTGCACGGCCGGCACTCGATCGGCCCACGCCTGGTTCAGCGCCTGAGCGAATACCGCCGCGGGCTGCGCCCCGGACACGCCGTACTTGCGGTCGATGACGAAGAAGGGAACGCCATTGGCGCCGAGCTGCGCGGCCTCCTGCTCGTCGGCGCGCACATCGTCGGCGTAGGCGGATGGGTCGGCCAGCACGGCGCGCACCCCGGCCTCGTCGAGACCCGCGGCGACCGCGACCTCGACCAGTCGCTCATGATCACCGAACAGCGACCGCTCGTCGGCGAAGTTCGCCCGGTAGAACGCATCGAGCAGCGCGTCCTGCGCGCCCAGCGCCAGCGCGTGATGCAGCAGCCGATGCATATCGAAGGAATTGCCGTAATCACGACCTTCGGTCAGATACGGCAGACCGTACTCGGCTGCCTGTGCTCCGATACCGCGTTCATTGGCCGCCGCCTGCGCCTCACTGATGCCGTACTTGCGGGCGATCTCGGCGACCACAGGACCGGACTCATCGGCGGGCAGTGTCGGATCGAGTTCGAACGAGCGGTGCACGACCTCGACGTCGTCGCGATGCGCGAACTCGGTCAACGCCTCCTCGAACCGCGCCTTGCCCAGATAGCAGAACGGACAGTTGATATCGGTCCAGATCTCGACCCGCACGGTGGTCCTCTCGTCATCGGTTACGGCGGCATCCCCGATCAATGGGCAACATCGCGGCTATCCGATCTGTTCCCGCAGGTATCGTGGGTTGGGACACTTATCCAGGGAGGCAGCGCCCGGCATTCCCGGCGCGGAATCATCCGGCCTCCAGTGACCGGGCAGCAGCGCGCCGACCTCACCGGGGCCGCGCGGCCCCGCCTTCCTACACCGCCACCTGCCCCGCAGGCGGGTGGATGACTCCGGCGAAACCCCGCCTCAGGTCGTACGTATTGTGTTGCACGGCATCACCGGCGTTGCCTTCGACAACGGTGACACTATTGCCGTTTCGCGCGACCACCATGCCGATGTGGTTCTGATGCCCCCAGACGATCAGATCGCCCGGCTGCGCAGTGGATATGTTCCCAGCAAGCCCTTTACCTTGCGCCTTCGCCCAGACATTGGAAACCAGGTTCTCGTTGCCCCAATACGCTTTGCGGTCGCCGGTAATTCCTGCCTTCTCCCAGAGCCAGGTAGCGAATGAGGAACACCAGGCATCGTTGATGTTGTATTCCTTCCCCGGCACATGGTTCGACCTGCCCACTTCGGAGGTACCCACCTCGCTCTTCGCAAGCTCGATCGCGTCGGCAATGGGCCCCTGTCCGGTAAAGGGCATCGTGCTGGCCTGATTCGCAGTCCATGGAGTGGGGTTGCTCGCTCCACCACCCCCCGAATAGCTCGCCGGTGCAGAGCCACCAGACGACATCCTGATCGGACTCGCTCCACCCATCGCGCTCGGGGAATTTCCGAGGGTCTGCTTCACCTTCGGCATTGCCGCCCGGATGTCGGCGGCGTCATTCTTGATCTTGGTGAAGGCGCCGTCGACCAGGTCGTACACCTTGTCGGCGGCCCGCATCGCGATGGCGGACACCCGGTCGGCGATGTGCGCCGGCATCTCCTCCTTGCCCTTACTGAGTTGGGCGGCATTGGCGAGCCCGTCGCGGAAGATGCCGACCTGCTCCATAACGTTCTTGTGGGTGGCGTTGGCAGTATCGAATGTGCCGCTAACCGAGCCGTCGACGCTCTTGCTTTTGGTCCGCAGATCGTTCTCGATATCCTGGAAGTCGCTCTTGCGCTGTCCATACTTTTCGACCATGACGGACTTGGCGTCGGTTCCGTCGATATCGGAGTTTCGGAGCAGCTTGGCTTTTCGCAGCTGCTCGAGCAGATCGGGTTGTCCGGATGACTCACCGGAGGCAAACTGCAACACTTGCACTCGAATGGCCAGCTTGGCCATGTTTACGGTGGATACGAGGCCCGGCGGCGAATTGCCAGGGGCACGCAGGTTATCGATCTCCTCGAGATCGGTCGCCAGGCTCATCGACAGCACCTCCCGGCCGTAGGGACGGCGTTCTCCTGCCAGCAGTTAACCAGGAGCATCCGGATCCTCACTCGCCCACAACCATCAGGCCACCTGATGACAAACACCTGCGACGCCTCGAGTATCGACCATCCCCAGCCTTGGGGACAGTGGATAGTCCTCGGTCCGCCGATCACTCCGGTCGCAGACCCAGCGTCGACCACACGTCATGCAGCCACACAACCGCCGCCCCACCTGCGTAATTTTGTATGTGTGGATCTGGCAGAGCGTTTGACGGAAGTGGAGCGGCGAGTCGCGGCGTTGGAGCTGGCGCGCCCGGCCACCGACGACGAGGACGAGCAATGGGCCGCGACGCGGCTGCGCGAGGAGGACGGCGAGGGCGCAGTGCTGCTGGCCGGCGCCGGCTATTTGCCGACCGGCGAGAAGTACGAGTGGCAGGCACAGTTCACCGTCGCCGACGCGCTGGCCGAGGATCTCGCCGAGGCCGCCGAATGCCTTGCCGTGTTGGGCGATCCGATACGGCTGCGATTGCTGCGCGAGATCGTCAACGGCCGCAGGACCGCAGCCGAACTGGCGGGCGTCGACGGGCTCGGCAGTTCCGCCGAGGTCTATCACCATCTGCGCGCGCTCGCTGCGGTCGGCTGGCTGCACACCGCAGGCCTCGGCAGGTTCGAAGTGCCCGCGCAGCGGCTGGTTCCGCTCCTTGTGGCATTGGCCGCTACGCGACGCTGACCGGGCAAACCGCCACAGCCTGGCACAACACCATGACGGCGCGTCCAGGCGACGACTCTGGACAGTCCGGCATATCGCTGGCAACGTAGCCGCCGGACCGTTTCGTCTCAGGAAACGGATGGTGTTTTCGAGCTGTACCAAGGAATGAATCTTCCGAAGGAGACAGGCAAATGCCCCGCTTGATTTCCCGCTTCACGACCGGCCTGGCCGCGACTGCTGCTGCCGCCATGCTGTTCACCGGTCACGCAGCCGCAGAGCCCCAGACCGTCGACTGGACATCGGCCGCCGAGCAATTGCGGGTCGTCGCGACCGGCAACCGGGCCGCCGAACAAGCCATCGACCGCCTCCTGGCCGATCCGGAGCGCCTCGACGCCCCCGGCGAAGTGGCGCTTCCGGCGCAGCCGTTCCAGATTCCCGCCCAATCCGATATCGGCCGTGGCGGCGGCGCGGGCGTCTACGGTTCCGGCGTCGCGCTCGGCATCGACGGATTCCGCTTCGGCTTCTTCGGCGGACCGGGCACCATCGCCCCGAATCAGACCGGCGCCAAGCTCGAGGTGATCTGGCTGAACCTGTCCAGCGGGCGCAGCGGCACCGAAGTGCTGACCGAGCACAACGACATCCCGGTCGACACCACGATTCGCTCGCGCGCGATCGACCCCGGACCGGGCATGACCGTGGCCGCCATCTACGGCACCATGTGGCATCGCTGGTCGGTTCCGGTCAGCGAAGAGCACCCGGACGGGTTCGAGTACAAGCTGGGAACCATCTCCTTCCCGTCGCTGGGAGCCGTCGTGAATTGACAGCCTCCGCTCACCGATAACGGGCGCGTTCTGTGAGGTCACAGGCGCGCCCGTCGTCATCTGGGGTTTTCGCATGGCGGCGGACATAGAGTCCGATATGTCGCCTTTGGCTGTGACCTGTCACACGTGCGCTGCTACGGTTAGCCCGATATGCCCGTTCGATTTCGCTAGGTCGAGAACCGACGCGAGAGTTCTGTGGAGGTGTTCGTGGTGAACCTGGCGCATACGCTGGAAGCCGTCAAAGCGCTGGGGGTGCTGCGCTCGCGTGGAGTCAGCGATCCCAAAGCGCCGCTGGAAACCCTGAAGACGATGAAGGAGACGCGGGTCTACGGCCCGCACGCCGCCTTGGTCCGGCATTCCGCCCGAATCGCTCCCGATCAGGTCGCGCTGGCCGACGAGCGCGGTGAGCTCACCTACCGCGAGCTCGACGAGCAGTCGAACGCGGTCGCGCGCGGCCTGCAGGCCGCGGGGCTGACCGAAGGCATGGTCGTCGGCGTGCTCGCGCGCGATCATCGCGGGCTGATCCTGGCCGAGGTGGCCGCCGCCAAACTCGGCGTGCGGATCGCGCTGATGAACACCGGCTTCGCCAAGCCGCAGTTCGCCGAGGTCTGCGAACGCGAGAAGGTCAAGGCGGTGCTGCACGACAGCGAATTCCTCGGCCTGCTCGACGCACTGCCCGCGGACCTGCCGCGCTTCCTCACCTGGGTCGACGAGGGCGCCGCGCTGCCCGAAGGCGCAACGACCTTCGATGATCTGATCGCCGCGAACGCCGGCGAGCCATTGCCCGCCCCGAGCAAGCCCGGCGGTTTCATCATCTTGACCAGCGGCACCACCGGCCTGCCCAAGGGCGCACCGCGCACCAAGGTGACACCGATGGCGACCGCGCAGTTCGTCGATCGGGTGCCGTTCCCGCGGCGCGGCACGATGGTCATCGTCTCGCCCCTGTTCCACAGCACCGGCCTCGGTACCTGGCTGGTCGGCACGGTCCTCACCAACAAGATCGTGATGCGGCGCCGCTTCGACGCCGAGGCGACGCTGAAGATGATCTCCGATCACAAGGCCGAAATGCTGGTCGCCGTGCCGACCATGCTGCACCGGATGACCGAACTGCCCGCCGACGTGCGCGCCAAATACGACCTGTCGTCGCTGAAGGTGATCCTGCTGGCAGGCTCCGCGCTGGCGCCGGAGCTGTGCATCCGCGCCACCGAGGTGTTCGGCCCGGTGCTCTACAACCTGTACGGCTCGACCGAGGTCGCGATCGCCACCATCGCCAACCCCGCCGAACTCGCGCAGGCGCCCGGCACCGTCGGCCGCCCGCCGATCACCTGCGATGTGCGGCTGTTCGACGACAACGATCAGCGGGTCGACGATAAGAACGTCACCGCACGCATTTTCGTGCGCAGCGGCGCGCCGTTCGAGGGCTACACCGACGGCAGGCACAAGCAGATCATCGACGGCTACATGTCCAGCGGCGACGTCGGTCATTTCAACGATGCCGGCTTGCTGATGGTGGACGGCCGCGACGACGACATGATCGTCTCCGGCGGCGAGAACGTCTTCCCGCAGGAGGTCGAGCAACTGCTGCTGGAGCGCGAGGACATCTTCGACGCGGCAGTCGTCGGCGTCGACGACGTGGAATTCGGTAAGCGCCTGCGCGCCTTCGTCGTGCCCGAGCCCGGCCACACGCCCGACGCTGAGCAGATCAAGACCTTCGTCAAGGAGAACTTGGCCCGCTACAAGGTGCCGCGCGAGGTGGTGTTCCTCGACGATCTGCCCCGTAACCCGACCGGCAAGCTGCTGCGCCGGGTCCTGGTGGAGTACCAGGTCGAGCAGTAGTCGCATGCGCTGATGCCGGGGTCGAGGTGGACATCGACCCCGGCATCGGCGTTCCTGAGACGAGCACCACTACTCGCCAGTAATGCTTGCTATTGTTAGCACCAGCACTGGATCTCGAGGTTGCGATCCACACCATCGCCGGTCACGGTGGCTGGATCGCGGAAGGTTGTTGTCGCATGTCTCTGTCGACCCCCGCCCCCGTCCGCAAGGTACGTGACCTCGCCCTCGGCGTGAATGTCATGGTCAAGCGCGGGTTGTTCAACCCGCTGCGCCTCGATCATGGGGCGCGCTCGTTCATCAACATGCGCAAGTACGGCCCGTTCGCCGGCGTCGTCATGCATGCCGCGCAGACCAGGCCCCAGGCCGCCGCGATCGTGGACGAACAGGGCGAACTCACCTTCGGTCAGCTCGACGAGCTCTCCAACGCCTTCGCGCGTGGTCTGGCCGCCAAGGGCATCGGCCAGGGCGACGTGGTCGCGGTGCTGGCCCGCGACCACCGCGGCATGGTGCTGAGCCTGTTGGCCGCCGGCAAACTCGGCGTCCGTGCCGTGCTGATGAACACCGGCTTCGCCACACCGCAGTTCGCCGACGTCGCCGCCCGCGAGAAGATCAAGGCGGTGCTGCACGACAGCGAGTTCTTCGACTTGATGAGCGCCATCCCCGCCGATATTCCACGGGTGCTGACCTGGGTGGACGAGAAGGACGGCGCCGATGCCGCCATCCCGACCATCGAATCGCTGTCCGCAGGCCGCTCCACCGAAGCCGTGCCCGCCCCGGCCAAGCCCGGCGGCATGGTGATCCTCACCAGCGGCACCACCGGTACCCCGAAGGGCGCGCCGCGCGACCGGGTCAGCCCGTTCATGTCGGCCCAGTTCCTCGACCGGGTCCCGCTGCCCAAGAACGGCACCATGGTGATGGCGGCGCCGATCTTCCACGGCACCGGGCTCTCCCAGTTCACGCTCGGCCTCGCGCTGGGTAACCGGGTGATCTTCCAGCAGCGCCGCTTCGATCCCGAGCAGACGCTGGCCAATATCGTGTCCCACCGCGCGGATTCGCTGGTCGTGGTGCCGACCATGCTGCAGCGAATGCTCGACCTGCCCGCCGAAGTACTCGCCGAGTACGACATGGCGACGCTGCAGGTGATCTTCGCGGCGGGTTCGGCGATTCCGCCGGACGTCGTGGTGCGCACCGCCGAGTACTTCGGCGACGTGCTCTACAACCTTTACGGTTCCACCGAATGCGCCGTGATCACGGTGGCGACGCCGCAGGATATGCGCAAGGCGCCCAGCACCGCGGGCCGCCCGCCCGCCGGTATCCGGATCGCGCTCTACGACGAGAACCGCACCCTCATCACCGAGCCGAACGTCACCGGCACGATCTTCATCGAGAACGCGCACGGCTTCCGTGCCTACACCGACGGCCGCACCAAGGAGCGGGTGGACGGCATGATGTCCAGCGGCGACGTCGGCCATTTCGACGCCGACGGCCTGCTGTTCATCGACGGCCGCGACGACGACATGATCGTCTCCGGCGGCGAGAACGTCTTCCCGCAGGAAGTCGAGCACCTGCTGTCCAACCGCGCCGATGTGCTGGAGGCGGCCGTCGTCGGCGTCGACGACCGCGAATTCGGCAAGCGGCTGCGCGCCTTCGTCGTCCCCGGACCCGACTCCGCGCGCGACGTCAAGGAGATCAAGGACTACGTCAAGGAGAACCTGGCCCGCTACAAGGTGCCGCGCGAGGTGATCTTCCTCGACGAGCTGCCGCGCAACGCCACCGGCAAGCTGCTGCGTAAGCCGCTGGTCGAGATGGACGTCGACGCGGAGTAGCAGCCTCTATCTGGTGAAATCCGCCTACCGGACGCAGACATCGGATGAATGTGGCTCAGCTATCATCAGCGCGTGATTATCAGGTTCGGCCGACCCCCTGCGGATGACCGCAGCGGCATCGCGCAATTGCGCGGCGGGGCGGCCGGATCGTTGTCGGGGGCCGTCTCCGTTGCGGCGCACGGTTGGGCATCCGGTGGGATGGCGCCGAGCAGCAGCACGCTGGCTTTGCTCGTCGCTGCCTCCGCTGTGGTCGGCGCGCTGGTCGCCGGGCTCGCACCGTTGCGGACCGGATCCGCCGGGCTCGTCACCGTCCTGGCCGCGGGCCAGCTACTCGGCCACCTCTCCATGGGGTGGGGTTCCGGCCATCTGCATCATGGCGACCTCCAGCTGACGCCCGCGATGATCGCCGCGCACCTTGTTGCCGTCGTGGTGGTGGCCATCGTCATCCGGGGCGCCGAATTCGCCTACCGGATCGGTGGCTCCGCCCTCGGCCGGGTCCTGCCCGTGCGGTATCACCCGCCCGCCATCGCCGGGCCCGCGCCGCTGCGCACCAGTCATCGTGATCGCGTCATCCTGTGGGTGCTCGCGGCCGAATCCACGCGTACTCGCGGTCCGCCGTCGGCTGTTCGTCTCTGAGTTCCCCTCCCCGGACACAAGATTATGTGCTCGCGTCGCGCCGCTGTCAGCAAAGTAGCGCTGAGCGCCTTGCATTCGATCTCGCTGCAGTTCCGTCGCGTCTTACCGCACGTTCTGCGTGAGCTCACCGCGGTGCCACGTCGGCTCGCAGTTCTGCGCCGGCTCAGCACAGTCGCGTGTGAGCTCATCGCATGTTCTGCGTGAACTCGACCAGTTCTGCCTGAGTTCGACGCACGTGCGCGTCGCACCGCACGCTGCGGCACGGCTCGCCGGGCGCGCGTTCTACCTGCGCTGATCCATACGACGCAGGTCCGCACGTTCGCGCCGCCGACGACGACCGCGATCGCCTCGTGTCCGGGTTCCACCTCGCCCATTCATTCGAGCTGTCTGCGAGCACCCCGAGGTCCTGCCGAAGGTGCACGCGACGGCTGGGCGTCTTTCACCAGGACGTAGTCGAACAACGATGAGTACCACTGATATCGAGACTCCGCAGCAGGAGTCCGCTGCCCTACCCGGACCACGAAGGTCAGGCTTGGGCGCCGCCGCACGCGCATTGGCGTTGCGGCTGCATTTCTATGCCGGCGTTTTCGTCGGGCCGTTCATATTGATCGCCGCCATCACCGGCGCGCTGTACGCGATCTCACCGACGCTGGAGTCGATCGTGAGCCGCGATCTGCTGCACGTCGATTCCACTGGACCCGCGCAACCGATCTCCGCCCAGGTCGATGCCGCCGTCGCCACCGGCCCTGATCTGGCGCTGGTCGCGGTCGCACCGGCACCCGAATCCGGTGACACCACCCGGGTGATCTTCAGCGATCCGACCCTCGGCGATTCCGAACGGCATGCGGTGTTCGTCGACCCGGCGACCGCGGCGCCGGTCGGTGAATCCGTGGTCTACGGCAGTTCTGGCGCGCTGCCGATGCGCACCTGGATCGACCGGCTGCATCGCGACCTGCACCTGGGCGAACCCGGCAGGCTCTACAGCGAGCTGGCCGCGTCATGGCTGTGGGTGATCGCATTGGCCGGTCTGCTGCTGTGGATCCGCCGCGTGCGAGCCCGCCGCCACCGCAATTCCGCGGGCTGGCTGGCGGTGCCGGACCGTTCCGGAAGCGGGCGTGGACGCACCCTGAATTGGCATGGTGCGGTCGGTTTCTGGATTCTGCCGGTGCTCTTGCTGCTGGCGGCAACCGGGATGACCTGGTCGACCTATGCCGGCGAGAACATCACCGCACTGCGCGAGAACCTCAGCTGGACGACGCCCGCTGTCAGCACCACGCTGCCCGGCTCGGACGCACCGGCGACCCATGCGGGTGGCGACCACCACCACGGCGGTTCGACGCCCATGCCCACCGGTGACCCCGGCGACCGCGTCGCGCAACTGGATCGAGTGATCGACGCCGGGCGTGCGGCCGGGATCGACCGGCCCGCGGAAATCGGGATTCCCGCCGACGACTCCACGGCGTTCTCGATCAAAGAACGGCGCATGCCCGGGACGTACTCCGTCGACGCCGTCGCGATCGACGGCGCCACCGGTTCGATCACCGCACGGCTGCCCTACACCGACTGGCCGCTCATGGCGAAGCTTTCCAACTGGGGCATCCAATTCCACATGGGGCTGATGTTCGGGCTGCTCAACCAGTTGCTGCTGCTGGCGGTGATGATCGGCCTGATCACGGTGATCGTGCGCGGCTATCTGCTGTGGTGGCGGCGGCGCCCCACCCGCGACGGCGGGCACATCGCCTTCGGTAGGCCACCACAGCGTGGTTGGTTGCGGCGCAGTCCGTTGCTGCTGATCGTGCCGCTGGTGGCGGTCACCGTGCTGATCGGCTGGTTCGCGCCGCTGATCGGGGTGAGCCTGCTCGGGTTCCTGCTGATCGATGTGGTGATCGGCCTCGTCCGGGGCCGCGCCACCGCGTAGCACAGCACACATTCACAACCGATGGGCCCGCGACCGACGTGGGCCTGGCTCCGCCGTGCGCTGAAGACGGCACCGGATCCCGTCATGGCCTCGTCCGACGGGCCTACGGGTGCGCGCTCGCACTGGTGTCCGTCACCTGGCCGGAGCTCTCTTCGAATCTCTTCACACATGACAAGGAACGAATCCTCATGAGGATCAACACACTCGCCCTGCTGACCATCGCCGCGACCACCGCTTTCAGCTTGACCGCGGCCACCGCCCAGGCCGCACCCGCACCGGAACCCGAGGCGGTCGGCTTCACGGCGACGGCCACCGATACCTCCACCATCATCAGCACCGACGCAGGCTCGCTGATTGTCGAAGCCCAAGTGCTGAAGGTCGAGGCGCCCAACGGCACCGTGCTCGCGGGCATGCCGCTGACGTTCCGGGTGGACGACTTCGAGTTCCCGATCGTCGCCGAGATCTCCGGCCGCACCGCCACTCTCACCCCGCAGTTCGACCTCGCCCACGCCACTTACCGCCCGGCCGCCCTGCCCTTCGAAGACAAGGCCAACTACAAATCGGAGTACGACCGCGAGAAGGATGCCTGGAGCCGAATGACCAGCACTGTCGGCTACGGCGCCAGTATCGCCGCCCTCGTCGGCGGTATCGGTGGCGCGGCAGTCGGTTGCGTACTCGGCGGCATCGCGGGCGCCACCATCGCCTCCGCCACCATCGTCGGCCTCTTCGGCCCCTTCATCCCCGCCGCCGCTATCGGCTGCATCGGCGGCGTCCTAGCCGTCGGCAGCCTAGGCGCCGTCGTCGGCCAGATCCTGATCACCGCACCGGTCGCCATCGGCGCCGCGATCCAGTACATCACCACGATCAACGCGCCCTTCCCGGCCGAGTGATCTGACGTGGACTGCGTCCCAGGGAGATCCACTCCCTGGGACGCGGTCATCGATCGTCACCCCCGTGTATCAACAGGTGCATACGCGGACGAAGAACACACCGTGGTCTCTCTGTGAATCGAGCGTAGAGAGTGCCAGTCCATGGCCGGTCAGACGAGGGGTTCACCGTTACGCGGTTGGTGGCGGAAGAGGGGCGTAGGCGATGCGTGCGAAACGGTGGCCAGCCGACCGCTTCGAGAGGCAGCGAGCCAGCGTGCGGACTGCGGCTTGTCGGATGCCGGGTTCGCGGGCCGGGGGCGAGGATGACGTTCTCGACGTGTCGGCCTGGTTTGGCTGTCGTTACGGTGGGGACGCTCGGTCCGAGGCAGGAGGCGTTGTTTGCCGATCCCGTAGTCCTCGACCTGCCCGAGGTCGTCGGCCTCGGGCCGAACGAGCAGCTCGTATTCGTGATGCAGCTGGTGTTCGAGCTTCCGTTCGACCACATCGTCACCATCATGTGCCTGCAGCGGTACCCCGGCGGCGGGTCCGTCGGACACCTCACACTGCGGTTCGGCCTCACTGCGGGCGGAACGAATCCGAATCCGCATGCTGACGGCGATCGCGGCGGTGACCGCTACGACGACGCCGCAGACCAGTGATTGATTCGTCAAGGTGGCGGTCGCTACGCCCTGTGCGGTATCGGCTGCCGATTCCTTGCCGCCGCCGAAAACACTGTTCAGGATGTTGCCGAGCGTTTCTTTCAGTTCGTCGTTGTCTTTTTTGGTCATGTCCTCGAGCTCAGGCGCCTTGCCGTTGAGGTACAGCAGTGTCAGCGGCACGAACACGACGTTTGCCATACCGGCGGCGATCGCCAACGACCGTCCGACCCCGAATATCCGATGCAGGTGCGCCCCGATCAGCGTGGCCGCCGCAGTCGCACCGATCACCATGCCCCACAAGTCACTGATGGAGACAACCGGCTCCCCGAAGATGCGGAGGGCGGGAACGGAGCCGTTGATCCGGCCGAAAGCGTCGGTGTGCACGTCACCATACGGACCCGAGGCAGACAACCACGGCTGAAAGAGCAGCACGAACGTGAGCACGCTCAGTACTGTGATGGACCAACATTGCCAAACGAATCGGCTTTCAAAGTTGTGTTGTGCATTGTCGACTTGCTCGTAGGGTGCGTTTTCCATTTGAATTCGAATTCAACCTTTGGATCTACTGATTTCGCTTTTTCGCGAATTTCGGGGGCCTGAGTCAGCTCCCCGATGAGCCGTTGTCATCGTCGACACTCACCAGACTAGAGCATCAGATCCGCAGGTTGAATGATGTGTACGTCACGAAGAGAGCTGCGACACAATACTTTCCGGTAACAAAGCAAAATACTCCCCGGTAACAATTGTCGTCATCGCTCGACCGGATACCGGAGTATCGATCGGATCAGCCACTGGACCTACGGCCGGTATTGCGGCGGCTGCTGCGGGTACGGCGCGGGGTAAGGCTGATTCGGGGGCGGGTAGGCGCCCTGAGGGTACGGCGGCGGAGGCTGCTGCCCATACGCCGGCTGACCGTAGGGCGCCTGACCGTAGGGCTGCGGCGGGTACGGCTGCTGCGGTGGGTATTGCGGCATCGGCTGTTGCGGATGCGATTGATGCGGCTGCGGGAACTGCGGATGGGACTGGTGCTGCTGGGCGAAGGGTGCCTGCTGGTGCGGCGGCATCGGCGGCGGGAATTGTTGCTGCTGTTGCTGCCGCTGCTGGTCACTGCGCTCGGAGTACTTGAGCCAGATGAGGACACCGATGATGATCACGAAGACGAGGATGCAGAGAACTCCCCAGAACCAGTCGATCCCTTCGCCGTCGCCGCCACCACCCCCACCTCCACCACCGCGGCGGGCCTGGTTCGATTCCAGTGCGACCGTCCAGACTGTGCTGTCGGACCACACCTGGGGCTCCAGGCCGGTCAACAAGTCGACGAATTGCATCAGAACTTTCCCCCTCGACAGATGATTACGGCCTACCCGCGCGGCCGAGCACAGATGCTAGCGCAGCCACCCGACAGGTACCGATCGGGTCAACGATCAACTGATCCGGTGCGCACCGGCGGACGGGACCACCGCGAACGTGCGCGGCTCGGGAAATCCGGTTCGAGCGAACAGTTCTCGTACGGCTGCGGTGACCCGGCCGACGGCCTCATAGTCCACCAGTGCGATGACGCTGCCGCCGAATCCCCCGCCGACCAGGCGCGCGCCGTAGGCACCCGCCGACAGTGCGGCCGAGACCGCGGCGTCCAGCACCGGAGTCGACACCTCGAAATCGTCGCGCAGCGAGGCATGGGAGGCGGTGAGCATCGGGCCGATCCGGCGCGGGTCGGCGCCCGAACGCAGCACAGCGACCGCGTCCAGGACCCTTGCGTTCTCACCTACTACGTGCCGGGCTCGGCGCCGCAGTACCGGGTCATCGAGCCGGTCCAGCGCACCGATCGAATCGATCTCCCGCAGGGAGCGCACTCCCAGCTCACCTGCCGCAGCGGCACAGTGCGCGTGACGTTGGGCGTAGGCGCCATCGGCGAGCCGATGCGGATGCCCGGTGTCGATGACGAGCAACTCGAGGCCGTGCGCGCCCAGGTCGAACGGAATCTGCGCATAGGCATCGGGTTCCGACCGGACGAAACGCCGCACATCGAGGAACAGCGCGTTTCCCGCAGTGCACAGCAGAGCGGCGGACTGGTCGAGGATACCGGTCGGCACACCCACGTAATTGTTCTCCGCCGCGCGCGTCAGCTCGATCAGCTCGTGCTCGGAAACCCTGACATCGAACAGATCTCGCAACGCGATTGCCACGGAGCAGCACAGCGCTGCCGATGACGACAATCCGGCCCCGATCGGCACCCGGCCATCGATCCGCAACTCGACCCCGCCGAGCGGATACCCGCGCCGCACGAACTCGGCCACCACGCCGATCGGATACCGCGCCCAGCCAGGGGCGTAATCGCGCGCCGTGTCGAGCGAATTAAGCGCGAGGTCGATCTGCCCGCCCGGTCGCTGCCGCGAGCGCACACCGACCCAGCCATCCGAACGCCGCTGCGCCCTGCACGCGACAGTCATCGGTAGCGCAATGGGCAGCACGAACCCGTCGTTGTAGTCGGTGTGCTCGCCGATGATATTGACGCGCCCCGGTGCCACCCAGGTGGCAGTGGCATCGTCGAGGTCGTCGTCGGGCACTTCCCCACCCTACGAGACACGCCGCGCGAGCAGTGGTTTCGCCGCGACACGGTGCGCGATGAGCGATGGTGGGTCACGCTCGATCCGAAGGGATGACCCGCCCGCGCGTCGCGGGCCCGGCCGCATGGGGAGCTCCGTGATCGACACCGTCCGACGCCATATGCGCCTGCCTCGGCCGCTGCGGCTGCGCCCGTCCCGGCAGCGCCGCGAGGCACCGCTGACCATCGAGATCGCGGCTTCCACCGGCACCGGATCCACTGCTCTGTCCGCCTTCGACGCCGCCCTGCGTGAGATCGGCGTCGGCGAAGCCAACCTGATCCGGCTGTCGTCGGTGATCCCGCCGGGCGCGCGGCTCGAACGCACACAGCGAATCAGTCAGCCGATCCATTGGGGTGACCGTCTGTATTGCGTATACGCCGCCGGCTACGCATGTGCCGCGGGCGAACGCGCCGCCGCGGGAATCGGCTGGACCATGCGCGCCGACGGCGCAGGCTTGTTCGTCGAACACGAGGCCGCGACGGCCGAGGAGGTCGAACACCTTGTCCGAGCCAGCCTGGCCGATATGAGCGAACACCGGCACGGCGACTTCGGCCCGGTTCGCTTGCACACCACCGAAACTCGATCCGACGGTCGGCCGACCTGCGCGGTGGTGCTGGCCGCCTTCGGCGCGTCCGGATGGGACCGACTATGAACGACCTACACGTCACTGTCGAGACGACGATCGACGGCGAGGACATCGAGCTGTTCCACGGGCTCTACGAGGAAGCTTTCGGCCCGCTGCGGACCGAGGCCGCAGCCAGACAGGTGCTGTATCGCGCGGAATTCCTTGCCGAAATGGGCGACTCACGGGTGCTCAAATACGTCGCGCGCACCCGCACCGGCGAACCCGTCGGCATCACCACCCTGACCAAGCATCTGGAGACGGTGCCGTGGATCAGTCCCGAGTATTTCATCGCGCGATATCCGGACCACGCGGCCCGCGCCGCGATCTACTATGCGGGTTTCACCCTTGTTGCGCCAAGTGTGCGACAGGGCGCCGCGTTCCATGTCATGATCGAATCAGTTGTCCGGGTTCTGGTGGCCGAACGTGCCGCGGTCGGCTGGGACATCTGTTCGTACAACAACACTCGGTTCTCCTTCGCCGACGGCATCCGAGCGGTGCTCGAGGAGCAGGCAGACGTCGAAGTAGCAGTTGAGGATTCCCAGACCTACTACGCGGCCCGATTCTTCGGAACGGGAGCGATGAAGGGGGGCTGATGGAACTCACCGGAGAGCAGTCGGCGGGTGGGCGATCGCACTTCGGACATCGGTGGATCAGGTTCGTCCCCGGCGTCGCGATCGTCTTGATCGTGCTACAAACTCTGATCGATTCGCCCCCGCTATCGCTGTCGACGATGGCCCTTGTAGTCGCGGGCGCGCTCACCATGATCGGCGCGGGCCTGCATCGGCACCACCCGCAACAGCCGCTGCCGTGGTATCTGCTGTCGGCGTCGGCGGTGCTGTTCGCCGCGGGCATCGGCCTGCGCGATTTCGCGGACGCGTCCACCCGCCCCCTCGACGACATCTTCACTCTCGGCGGCTATATCGGCATCGGCGTGGCCGCCGTCTTCTGGTTGCGCCCCCGCCAGATTCACACCGACTACGATCTTCTGCTCGACTCGGCGTTGATCGGGCTCGGTGCACTGCTGGCGTCGTGGACCTTCCTCATCTCGCCCGCCCTGCGCACCGAGGGCCATCTCGGCCATGCCGTAGCGACGGCGATCTATCCGATCCTCGATGCGTTGCTCTTGGCGCTGGTTGCCTATTCGGTGGCCGCGACCACCCGCTCGGAGACATCGCTGCGGCTGCTCCACGGCGGGCTGATGCTGGCGCTGCTCGGCGACCTCGGCTACAACCTCGAGGTCGCGGGCACCCCGGTGGCTGCCCGCGACGTCCTACTCGTGCCGCTGCTGATGGCATACACCCTGGTCGGCGTAGCCGCCCTGCATCCGACCATGACGTCTCTGGGCGCGCCGCATCCGATTCATCCACATCATTCGCGCCAGCGAGCCAGTTTCATCGCCGTCGCGCTGATCGTGGCGTCGCTGATCCCGGTGGTCGGCTCGCGCCTCGGCACTGTGGACCGGGTGGTGGTGTCGTCGCTGTGCGCGCTGCTGTTGATCGGGGTGCTGGTGCGCAGTGAACGCGCCATCGTGCGCAGCGCCCGCAGCGAGAAACGCGCCCAGTACCAGGCCGACCACGACATGCTCACCGGCCTGCTGAACCGGGCGGCGCTGTTGCGCGCGCTCACCCGCAATCGCGACCACTGGGCCGAACGGCCGCTGTGCCTGCTGTTCATCGACCTGGACGGGTTCAAGATGATCAACGACAGCTACGGTCACGCCGTCGGCGACGAACTCATCGCCAACGCGGCCTCGCGGATCCGGCGGGCGGTGCGGCGCGATGACGTCGTCGCCCGCTACGGCGGCGACGAATTCGTCGTGCTGGCCCCGCTGGACCGGCAGGAAGCCGAAGGCCTGGCGAAGCGGCTGCTCGCCACGTTCATCCGCCCCTTCGAACTCAGCACGGGCGAGGTGCCGATCACCGCGAGCATCGGCCTGGCCTGCAGTGGGCCGCGCGCCGCCGAAGCCGATATCTACGACCTGCTCCGCGAGGCGGATTCGGCGATGTACCACGCCAAGGAGTATTCACTCGGCTACACCTTCTTCGGCACCTTCCGGGACGAGACCCGCACCGCACCCGACACCACCCGCAGCCCCTGGCGCCGCGAAACGGCGGTCTGAGAGCGACGGGCGAGCCGTCAGTCCGACAGTTCGGCGAGCAGCCGCTTGGCCTGCTCCAGCTCGGCCTGTAACTGCTCCACCTTGGACAGCTGCGCCCCGCGCACTGCCTCCATGATCCCGGCGACCACCTCGGCGACCTCCGGATGCAGCAGCTTGGCGGCCTGTGCGACGGCGGAACCGTTGACGGGCAGGGCACGCACCGTACGCTTCTTGCCATTGACCACGTCGACGCTCCACTCACCGTCGGCGGTGCCGGTGATGGTGACGGTGACCTCGGCCGCTTTCGCCTTGCGCGCGGGTGCCTTGGCAGCCGCCTTCGGCTGCGTGGATGCAGCGGGCGAGGTGGCCGATACGGGCTGCTGGCGTGCGGGCGCCGGTGCGGCGGCACCGTTCGACGCAGCCGGCTCGGGCGCCGGTTTCGCGGCGGCCCCGGGCTTCGGGGCGGGAGCGGTGGGCGCGGGGCTCGTGGGGGCCGACGGCTTGGTCACGGTGGTTGGTTCCTTCCTGGTGGTCGACTTCGGCTGTGCCGTGGCACCTGCGGCCCGATCCCGCGCGGGCTTGGTGAGGGTGACCTCGGCCGGCGAAAAGGACAGTACATCTTTGGAACCGGTGGGCCGGATCTGCAGGAAATCACCGTCGGACGGCTCACCGAGCGCGATGACCTTGCCCGACCGTCCTTCCGGTATTCCCACGGCCGCGGCGGTGAACCACACCATGGGCGGGTGGCCGTCGGCGATCTCGGTGGCGATCTGCTGAATCTCGGTGTCCGACAGGGGTTGCTGGGCGTTCTTGGACTTTGTTCGCGGCGACGACATGGGTGCTCTCCGGGCAATTCTCGCGTGTGATGAAGGGCCTGCGTGCACAGATGATGCCGCACCCCACCGACAGGTTCTCCCCGCACCCGGTGAATTCCGCCCGCGCGGACGCCGCCGGAGGCGC
This sequence comes from Nocardia sp. NPDC059180, assembly GCF_042754945.1. Classification (NCBI taxonomy): domain Bacteria; kingdom Bacillati; phylum Actinomycetota; class Actinomycetes; order Mycobacteriales; family Nocardiaceae; genus Nocardia; species Nocardia sp. NPDC059180. The sequence goes on along the minus strand of NZ_JBHZBU010000003.1, from coordinate 9,783 downwards.
CGGCGAATCCGCATCGATCGTGGCGATCCCACTACCGCGACGAGCCGACTGCGATAAGAATAGAACACGTTCTACTGTTTCCGGGAGAAATGAACGGCAGGAAACCGCGATGACCGAAACCGTCGATCAGCAGGCGCTGACCATGGCCGCCATCGGCAGGCTCACCGGCCCGGGTGGGCCGTTCGAGATGACGGTGCAGCAGGTACTCGGGGCGCCGACACCGCTGCTCATCCACCGCGAACGCTGCCTGGCCGACGTGCTCGCGGCCTCCACCCGGTGGGGCGATCGTGACTACCTGGTCACCGAGGACACCCGGCTGTCGTTCACTGAGCACGCGGCCGCCGCGGCCGCCCTGGCCAGGGCGCTGCGCGACCGCTACGGCGTCGGCAAGGGCGACCGGGTCGGCATCCTGGCCGCGAACACCCCGGAATGGGTGGTGGCGTTCTGGGCGGCGCAATGCCTCGGCGCCATCGCCGTGGGATACAACGCATGGTGGGCGCCGCCGGAGATCACCTACGGCGTCGGCCACAGCACGCCGTCGGTGCTGATCACCGACGCCAAGCGCGCCGACCGCGTCGCCGAACTCGGCCTCGCGGTCCCGGTCCTGACAATGGAGCGCGACATCCCGGCACTGATCGCCGAGTCCGCCGGCGGTGAGCTGCCGACGACGCCGGTGGACGAAGACGATCCCGCGGCCATCCTGTACACCAGCGGCACCAGCGGACGCCCCAAGGGTGTGACCCATTCGCATCGCAACCTCATCGCTGCCATCGGCTACCACCGCTTCAATGACGCGCTGGCCGCGGAGCTGACCGGCGGCACCGACAACGGCGGCAGGCGATTCCTGCTCACTTCACCGCTGTTCCACATCGCCAGCCTGCACAACCTGGTGATTCCGCGCCTGGTGAGCGGCGATACCGCCGTCATTCATCAGGGTTCGTTCGATGCCGACCGGGTGCTGCGCCTGATCGAACGTGAGCGGGTCAGCAACTGGGGCGCCATGCCGACGATGGCGACCCGGATGCTCGAGCGAGACCTCGGCGAGTACGACCTGTCGTCGCTGCGGGCGTTCTCGCTGAACTCGGCGCCATCGTCGGCGGCATTGCAAAAGCGCCTGCGTGAGCAGCTTCCGGTCGCCCGCACCGCACTGGTCACCAGTTATGGCCTCACCGAATGCAGTACGGCCGCCACTTTGGCCGCGCCTGCCGAACTCGCCGCCTTCCCGGATACCGTCGGCCGCCCGGTGATGGGCGTATCGGTGGAGATCCACGACGAGACCGGCGCCCCGCTCCCCGATGGCGAGGAGGGCGAGATCTGGGTTCAGGGGCCGTACGTGATGCTCGGATATTGGGACGATCCCGCCGCGACCGCGGCCGCGATCACCCCGGATCGCAAGCTGCGCACCGGCGATATCGGCATCGTCGAGGACGGCAGGTTGCGGCTGTCCGGGCGCCGATCGGATCTGATCCTGCGCGGCGGTGAGAATGTCTATCCCACCGAGATCGAGCAGTGCCTCGACGAGCATCCCGCCGTGCTGGAGAGCGCGGTACTCGGTGTGCCCGATCCCGACCTGGGACAGGCGGTCGCCGCTGTAGTGGTCGTCGACAACCTCACGGCCACCGACGAAGACGCGTTACGCGCGTTCGCGGCCGAACGTCTCGCGTACTACAAGATTCCGGCCCGATGGCGACTGACCACCACCGCCCTGCCCCGCAATGCCACCGGCAAGGTCATCCGCACCGGCCTCCAACCATGACGGGCCCGCTCACCACGAGATGATCAGCAGAAACAGGGCTGTCTGCACGGTCTGGAAAAGACGGTTCAGGTTCTGCTGGATTTCGGCGCTGCCCATGCCCGGCCTCGATTCGCTCGGCCCACGCGCCCCCGAACGGGAGCGGTTCGGTATCACTCCAGTGTGGCAGAGCGGCGCCGGAAGGAAAGCCCCTGTTCGCCTGGGCACCAGCGCCGGACCAGGTGCCGGAGCCATCATCGGCCGCCATAAAATTAGAACTGGTTCTACCATGGATAGGGCCGCGGTTCGCGGTTCGTACGACGAAGGAGTTGCCGTGCCACTCGACGCATCGGGCGCGAGCCTGCTCGCTGCCGTGCAAGCCTCGCCGCGCGCTGTCGCCGCACACGACCGGCAGACATGGGTGGGACTGTTCACCCCGGAAGCGACAGTTCGCGATCCGGTCGGCGCGCGCCCGCATATCGGCAAGGGCGCCATCGAACGGTTCTACGACACCTTCATCGCACCGAACACGATCGAATTCCGGGTGGAGCACGACTTCACCGGACCGGCAGTCATTTTCCGCGACCTGACGATCCAGACCACCATGTCCACCGGCGCTCGCGTGCTGGTGCCGATGCACTTGCGCTACGACCTGGCCGAAGTCGACGACGCACTTCGGATCATCCATCTCGCCGCGCACTGGGAGCTGCCCGCGATGGTCGCGCAGCTACTGCGCACGGGGACGCGGGGGTGCGGTGCGGGCCTGAAGCTCGGTGCGGCACTGGTGCGTAACCAAGGGCCGGCGGGCGCGGCAGGGATGGCTCGCGGGTTCACCGGAGTCGGCCGGGCGGGAAAACGGGTGGCCGACGAGTTGTTCCATGCTGCGGGTTCCGGCGACACCGCTCACGTGCGCCGACTACTCGGTGCGGGCACGGTGATCGAATGCCCTGCGGGGACGGTGGTTTCCGCCGATGAGTTCACCGAATGGGCTTCGGCAGGCCTACGCGCCGGGAAGATGCTCGCGGCCGGACGCACGGTGACGGCGAGCGTCGAGCGAGACGGCGTTCCCGCCCTCATCGCCCTCGACTTCGATCCGCGTGCGCCGCGGATCCATACCGTGGGCGTGTTCACCGAGAAGGTACTCGAACAGGCTTGATACACCCGATCCGGTTGACTGACCGGATGGCGGCGAGTGCGAGCCGGCTCGGCGGGCAGGCCGTTCGGGCACGCCCCTACTGCTGCGCTTGACACCCCACGGCATGGGCGGCGCGGTATAGGGGGCAGGAAGCGTTCCCGGATCGCGATCGCCTCCGGCACGTCAACGCACAGCCAGCGCACCAAGCCGTCGTCGCAGCGCTGGAACTGGGTTTCCAGCCCTGCCGCCAGCTCTACCACGGTGCCGCCGGGATGCGTTGCGAGCCAGGGGCGCAGCACCTCGTCGAAGCGCAGCGAACGGACCGCGTGGGTGCCGTCGGGTTTGCCGAAGGTCTTCTCGTAGTCGAAGTCGATGGTTTCGTAGATCCGCACGCAGTCCGGATCGCGCAAGATGGCATCGGCGCGCAACGACTCCGAGGCTCGATTGTGCAACGTCCACAGCATCGTCAGCGGAATACCGCTGAGCCCGACGTCACCGCTCATCAGATCCACCACTTCCCGCCGCCGAAACGGCCTACACCAGGAGGAACAGCTCGGGTATCGGCAGCCTGATCGCGAATCCGTTTCGGTGGGGTTCTTCGTTTCCGGCCGGGCCGCCGGCAGCCGAAACCACCGGCGGCCGAGAGCGTCAGGACTGCACGCCGCTGAGTTCGTTCGGGCTTTCGGGCAGGGTGGCCGAGGCCGTCACGGCGCCGGAGGCGAGGTCGACTCGGTGCACCGATTTCGTCGCGGTATCGGAGACATAGGCGACGCCGTCGCGCACGAAGATCGCCGGACGCGCCTGCTGCCATTCCAGCGGTTCCTGCCACGGTTCGATGACCGGAATGGTCGTGGTGACCGCACCCGCCACCGGGTCGATGACATGGATTTTGCCGTCGGTGCCGAGCACCAGCGCTTCGCCCTGCGGGCCACGAGCCAGCGACCGGAAGGTATAGCTGGTACCGATATCGACAAGCCGCAGCGTGCCGGTGGTGGTGTCGATCAGCGACACCTGCTGCGGACGCTCGAGTTCGGCGTCCTTGTCCTGCTTGTAGTCGCCGAGCACGATGGGCGAGACATCGCTGCCTGCCTGGTTGCCGATCCGCCCGTACGGGGTCGGGCTGGTGACCTTGGTGATGGTGCCGTCGCGGTAGACGAGTGCTCCGGTCTGGCAGCCGACGACGACGGCCTCACCCTGTGCGGTTGCCTCACCATGCACGCCCGGGCAGTCCTCGTTGCGGGCGATCTCCTTGCGTTCGGCGTCGAGCACGGCGAGGCCGACCCGGGATTCCTCGGTGCCGACGGTCACCACGAGCTCACCGTTGGCCAATTCGACCGCGACACCGTGGTGCGGTGCGGGCGCTGTGTATATCTCGGTGGCGGGCTTGTCGTCACCGAGCTGGGCCGGGTCGAAGGAGGTGACTTCGCCGCTGCCGTCGGCGAACAGGACGGTGCGACCGGCGTGGCGGACCACGTGCCCGGGCTTGGCCGCGGGGAAGTCGACGCCGGTGAACCGGCCCGCGGCCGCGTCCAGCACCCGGAAGCCGTCCTTGGTGGAGACCAGCATGTGCCGGTCGTCGCCGGCCGGATTCAGCCGGTTGAATCCGTCCAGCTGAACGTCGCCGGTGGTCGCGAGGGTGTTCGGGTCGAGAAGATAGATGCCGCCGTCGTAGGTGACGGCGAGCGGATCGGCGACCGCGGGCCGTTCGGCCTGCTCCGAATCGTCACTGCCGCAACCGCTCAGCGCGACCATCGCGGTGAGCAGGCCCGACAGCGCCACCGTCGTGGTCCGGGTCCGAGTACGCATTCTTGCTCCGTTCCATAGTGCTACCGAAATTCGCGGCGCGAAGGCACCGAGGGGTGTTCACGGAGTCAGTCCGCTGACGATGGCGTCGGTATTGGCGCGCATCATCTCCAGGTAGGTGCCCGCCCCCTGTCCGGGCGGGGTCAGCGATTCCGAAAACAGTCCGACCACCCGCACCCGAACGTCGGCCTGCTCGGCGAGCACCCGGGCGAGGCGGTCCGGTTGTGCCGAATCAGCGAAGACGGCGGGCACGCCGGCCGCGCGGATGGTGCCCGCCAGATCTGCCAGATCCGAGGGACTCGGCGAGGCGAGGGTGGTGCCGCTCGGAATCACCGCGCCGAGCACCTCGAACCCGAAACGCTGTGCCAGATAGCCGAAGACGTGGTGGTTCGTGACGAGCTTGCGGCGCTCGGCGGGCACGGTGGCGAATCGCTCGGTCATCCAGCCTGCGAGCCGGTCCAGTTCGGCCACGTAGCGATCGGCATTCGCGCGGACGACGTCGGCGTCGATACCCGGCACGTGTTCGACGACCCGGTCCCGGATCACTTCGACCGCACGCCGCACCCGCTGCGGGTCGGTCCAGAAATGCGGGTCGGGCTGCCCGGCGGTGGCGCCGGATCCGAAACTGATCGGGTCGATCTCGGCGGCGGCGTAGACCGTCGGGACCCCGGCGTCCGCCGCGGCCTCGACATTGCGGAGCACGCCTTCTTCCAAACCGAGACCGTTGGCGACGATCAGTCCGGCCCGTTCGAGTCCGGCGGCCTGCTGGGCCGAGACGGCGAAAGAGTGGGGGTCGCCCGCGCGTGGCATGAGGACGGTCACCGGTGCCGCGTCGCCGACGATCACCTGAGTGAGATCGCCGAGAATATCGGTGGTGACCACGACCCCGCCGCGCTCCGGACCGGGCGCGGCGCAGCCGGTGAGTGCGAGCAGACCGGCGATCAGGGCGACGATCACCCGGGCAAGAAGTGTCATCGGCCGGTCTCCACCATCAGCTCCGGTGCGATATCGAGGGTGAAAGTCCGTGCAATACGCAGGTTGTCGTTGTAGTCGATCTCGTGCACAACCCGGGCGGCCGGATCGTTGACGTAGGCGCGGTTGGTATCGACCACGATCACCGGCGCCACCGCATTCGGCGCCAATGGCGCGGCCAGCACCTTCGTCTGCGCGACCTCGGCGCCGGTCACCGGGTCGTAGCCGTGCAGGATGCCGTCGGCGGTGAGCGTCAGGATCGCGGTGCCCGCGCCCGCGGTGTTGGTGGCGACCACCGGCCCGGTAGCGATACGGGACCAGCGTCGGCTGCCGACATCGAGGACGCCGATGCCGTCAGTGCCCGAGCGCGTCACCAATGTGGTGCTGCTGGGCCGATGGAAGAACGCGGTCGCGGGTTCATCCATGCCGTCGGCGAACGGGATCTTCGTCGCGACGAAGACCGAATCCTGTTCGGCGACGAGCACAGCGCCATCGGTGCAACCGAACACGACGCCGCGTCGAGTGATGGCCTGCCCGCGCGGATTCACACACGGCGTGCCCAGCTCGGTCACCTCGGCGCCGTCGCGAGAACGCACCTCGACTCGGCCTGACGACAACGCGACTACCAGCCTGCCCGCATACGGGACCGCTGTGGCGTCCGCGATATCTCCCTGTGTGCGCACCGATCCGTTGTCCAGCGCCGCGCGATCGAGCACGGCGGCCCCGGAGGCGCCGACTGCGGTCACCACGGTTTTGTCGCTGTGCGCCGCCGCGACCGGGCCCGCGTCGAGCACACCGACCTCACGCGCGGGTGCGCGGTAGTAGTGCACGTGATCGCCGTGGTCGACCATCCAGCTACCGCTATCGATCACCCGTGTCGAATCCGGTGTCGAGAGATACGCGTAGCGGCCGTCACCCGCGATCGCGGTCACCCCATCGACCGACCCGAGCTCGACTACCTCCTCGGTGGTCAGATCCAGCACCCGGACAGCGCCTGAAGCAGGCTCGGCGACAACGAGTCTCGACTGCGCTTCGGCGGTCTCCTCGGCACCGGCGACATAGCCGTGCGGCGTCGGTGCGGCGGTCGCGGGTTCGTTCTCGGCACCGCATCCGATCAGTGGAAAGACCAGGGTCAGCAGCGCGGCCACCGCGACAGGCTGTGCTGCGGCACGCAGATTCACTCGCTCACGAAGCCGGGTTGCCAACGCTGACAGGAAGAACAGCCCCACTGCCGTCGCTGCGATCGTCGCTCCTGCCGCGGTACCGGCATGCCAGGAGATGAGCAGGCCGATGACCGTCGATGCCGACCCGAATGCCGCCGCCAGCACCATCACGATCGGAATCCGGTGCGCGAAGAACATCGCCGTCGCGGGCGGCGCGATGAGCAGTCCGAACACCAGCAGGGTTCCCACGATATGGAACGACGCCACAATCGCCAGCGTGAGCAGACCGGTCAGCGCGAACTGCGCCAGGCGCGGACGCAGCCCGAGCGTCTGGGCAGTGCGCGCGTCGAAGGTGAGCGCGAGGAAGGCGCGGTGACCGAGCACCGTCACCACCAACGCGACCAGCAGCGCAACCACCAGGAACAGCAGATCCCGCTCCCCCGTGGCCAAGACGTCGCCGAAGAGGAACCCGGTGAGATCCACCGCGAACGACTGCGAGCGCGACACGATGATCACCCCGAGTGCGAGCATCCCGACGAACAGCAGGCCGATACCCGTATCGGCCGACAGTCGCCGATTGCGGTTCAGCACAGTCACTCCCGCCGCCATCGCCGCCGAACTCGCCAGCGCGCCGAGCAGCAGATTGCCACCGAGCAGCGAGGCCACCGCGACACCGGGCAACATGCCGTGCGCCATCGCATCACTCAGAAAAGCCATGCCGCGCACCACAACCCACGTCCCGGCCAGGGCGCACAGACAGGAGACCAGCAATCCGCCCCACAGCGCCCGCTGCACGAAGGACACCTCGAACGGGGCGAATAGCCAATCCATGATGCGACACCCTAGAATGGAAACGATTTTCATTACAAGTTAAGTGACGGGAGTCGCATCGTGCAACCACCGGATATTCACCTCGCCGGACTCGCCGCGGGCTACCACGGGAATCGGGTGCTGCACGAGGTCACCGCGACGATCCCGGCAGGCAAGGTCACCGCGCTGCTCGGACCCAACGGCTCCGGCAAATCGACGCTGCTCGCAGTGCTGGCCGGGGTGGCGCCATTACTGGCCGGAACCATCACCGGTCGCGACGATCGTCGACCGGCTCTGGTCGTGCAGCAGAGCGCCGTGCCCGCGACCTTGCCGATCACCGTCCGCGAGACGGTGGCGATGGGACGCTGGGCCCACCGCGGGTTCTGGCGCAGGCTCACCAGCGCCGACCGCGCGATCGTGGCGGACTGCATGGACCGGCTCGCCATCACCGACCTGGCCCATCGCCGCCTCGACACCCTCTCCGGCGGACAGCGGCAGCGTGCCGTGCTGGCGCAGGCACTCGCCCAGGAGTCGACACTGCTTCTCCTCGACGAGCCCGCGACCGGACTCGACACCGAGGCTCGCGAGCAGATCAACCGTGCGATCGCCGAGGTCAGCGCTACCGGGGTGACCGTGGTGCACGCCACGCACGACCTGGACGACGCCATGCGTGCGCACCACTGCGTCCACCTGCGCGACGGGCGTGTCACCGCCGAAGGTGAACCACGAACCGCGATGCTTGCCCATTCACGCTGATCAGCGCCTTTCCCACGGCTGAAGACGGCATCAGTTTCATACCGACCTGTATGAGGTGTTTACTGAGACGCAAAGTCTCAGTAAATTGGTTCTAGCGAGACCTACACCACACGCACGAGGAGACTCCGATGATGCCGTCGACTGTGCCGCTCACCCAGGATGTCGGCAACGACTACCGCGAAGCCCTGCAGACACTGTCGGAAGGGTCGGTCAACCGACGCTTCGACCCGTATCTGGACATCGACTGGGATTCGCCGGAACTGGCCCTCGACCCGAAGGATCCACGCTGGATCCTGTCCCCCGAGATCGATCCACTCGGCGCCACGCAGTGGTACCGAGACCAGTCGGTAGACCGGCAGATCGAGATCGGCAAATGGCGGGTCGCCAACTCCATCAAGGTCGGCGCCGCGTTCGAGACGATCCTGATCCGCGGAATGATGCAGTACATCATGAAGCTGCCCAACGGGTCGCCGGAGTTCCGCTACTGCCTGCACGAGATGACCGAAGAGTGCAACCACATCCAGATGTTCCAGGAGCTGGTCAACCGGATCGGCGTGGATGTACCCGGAATGCGGCCCGCCTTCAAGGCGCTCTCGCCGTTCATCGGTGTGGCGGGCGGCTATGCGCACGTCATTCTGTTCATCGGCATCCTCGGTGGTGAGGAACCGATCGATCACTTCCAGAAGGCGCTGATCCGCGACGGCGCGAACCTGCCGCCGATGGTGCTGCGCACCATGGAGATCCATATCGCCGAGGAAGCCAGGCACATCTCCTTCGCCGGTGAATTCCTCAAGGCGCATATCGCGAAGATGAACCCGGTGACCACCCAGGTCTGCGCGCTCGCCTTCCCGCTGGCCATGCGCTGGCTGGCCGGGGAGATCATCGCACCGCCGCGGTCGTTCGCCGAGAAGTTCGACATTCCGCGGGAAGTGATCAAGGAAGCGTTCTGGCGCAGCCCGCAGTCACGCAAGATCCTGTCCGGCTACTTCGGCGATATGCGTGCCCTCGCCGACGAGATCGGGCTGATGAACCCGGTCACGCGGCGGTTGTGGAACGCGCTCGGCATCGGTGGCGATCACGCGCGCTACCGCAGCGAACCCGATCGCCGGATCCGCCACGCGGCCTGAACAGTCGTGGCCCGCGTACCCGCGCGGGCCACGCGTTCGGCGCCTCGCCGCTAGCTACCGGCGGCGCCCGCTTCGGTGAATTCGCGCAGTACCGAGGTCAGTTCGCGGTCCGGGTCGACGTGGATACCGCTGGTGCGGGCCGCGCCGTCGAGGACGAACCAGGTGATGGTGGCGAGCTCGTCGACCACCTGGGCCCGCGACCGGTCCGGTGCCGGGTCGGCGGCCCAGGTGGACAGCACCCCCTCGACCATCGTCACCACCGCGAACGGCACGGAATCGAAGGGC